>CAZOFD010000011.1:0-47734 GCA_964579135.1 uncultured Ruminococcus sp.
GTTGGGGTATTAGCCCAAACACGATTTCCAGTCGTGCGCCTTAGACCAGCTCAGCCATCTCTCCGTAACCTAAGCGGTACTTTAATATTATAGCACGTTTTATAAAAAAATCAAGTGCTATTTCAACATTTTTTTAAAAATTTTCGGAGCTCCCGCAGTTTTTCGCGAGAGCTCCGTTTTTTCTTTTTATTTGATTCGGTATACGTCTCCGTTCGGCTTTTATCTACGCACGAGCGAAAAAGGCGGTTGCCGTAACGTCGACGTTTGAAACAACACCATTATCCGTCGACCTGCAGCGCAAGCCACTCCTCGAACGTTATGCCGAGCTCAACGATCTCCGTTGCGGCGTCAACCCCTACGTAGCGATAGTGCCACGGCTCGTATTTGATACCCGTTATATCGTACGTATTCTCCTCATAGCGCAAAATAAAGCCGTACTTGTGGCAGTTTGCCATAAGCCACTGTTGAGTGGGGTTGCGCTGCTGTGCGCTTGCATAATACATATCGTTAACAAGCGACGGATATTTGTCCGTAACAATATCCACAGCCAAACCGAGTTGGTGCTCGCTCGTGCCGGGGATTGCGACCGATATCGCCGCCAAATCGCGCGCTTCCTCATCGCTGAGGTTCGGGTTGTTCTTTTTTTCGGTTGCTACGCGCTTTTCGAAAAGCCCCTCTTGGAACTCCTGCGTTCTGAAAGCCGACGTAACCTTGGGGTAGTTCTTTGCCTTTTCAGCCGCGGTCGTGCCGTATTTGCCGCTCGTATCCGCATCTATCATATCGCGACAATCGGAAAGCATCTTTTCGAGTTGGCTGTATATCCGCGAGTCTATCTTTTGCCCTTTCCAAGTTAATATCGACGACGGGAGATCCATAAGCGGAATTGTGTCCACGTATTCCTCTGTAAGATAATTCCACGGATTTACGAGTTTCAAATACCATATATCCGGGTCGACGCGTACGTGGTCCGTCGTTTCCTCGGGAGTAGTTTCGGACGGCACGGTAGTTTCGTTCGGAACGGTCGTGGCCTCGGACGTTTCGGGCGAAACGGTAACGTTCGGCAAGGTGTCCGACGGTTTTCCCGCTGTGGTGGTTTCCGCCTCGGGAGCAGTTGTCTTCGGTGCAGTGGTTGCCAAAAGTTCGGACGGAGCTACAGTCGGGTCAAACGACGTATCATCGGTACCGTCGCCGCCCCATTTTACCATTTGCACTGCCAAAAGCACTGCGGCGGCGATAAAAGCCACGGCGCAAAAATATATAACGAACAATACCGCATTTTTTTCTCGTGCTTTCTTTCTGTTTGGCATTTTTATCTCCGATCTGTTTTATACGTATAGGATATCATACAATCGGATCTATTTCAATAATATTTTGTAAACATTTTTTCGCACGATTCGACCTTTTCGCCCGTGAATACCGTGCGCCTACATTTGCCGCTCTTCCCCTTTGCCGCGAACGCGCGGATACACCGTGAGGTTACCGCCGCGCGACGCCGTCGCAAGATAGATGCCGTCTATCCCCGTTCTGCCTTGCTTTTCAAGCTCTAAGGCAAGCCATTCGCCGTTTTTTCCGAGATAGTCGAGCGCAGCGGAGTTCACTCGTCCGTCAAGGATAACGTCCGCCTCCTGCATCTCCTCGCTCGGCGATAAGCCGAGGTCTCGCGGCTCTGCGGGACGACAGTCGCTCTTGTACAGAATACTGAGTTGCCCGTTCGCCTCAAAAAGAACGTTTTCCGCGTCGGAAAGACAAAATAGCCCGTTGTTCCTGCAAAGCATTAAAAATTCGTGCAGATCTATTCGCGCCAAACGAAAATTCTCGGCGTAAAACTCACCGTTTTTATAAAGCAGCAACGGCTTGCCCGCCACTGCACTGCGTAAGCGCGGTATCTTGCAAGTAAGATATGCCGAGAGCATTGTCGCTGCACCGTAGACCGCAAGCGCGACAAGCAAACACACGATATTCCCCCATCCCTTCGCCGTTGCCAATTCCGCGGCTATCGAACCTATCGTTATGCCGTTGATATAATCGAAAACGCTCATTTGCGATATTTGCCTGTAACCGAGAAGTTTGGCTATCAAATAAAGCACGGCGACCGAAAGAATCGACGTTAAAAATGCCGATAATATATCCAAAATTTATCACCTCGGATATATAATGTCGCGAAAAGAGAAAAATATACGGTCGGCGCTTTGCACCGACCGTATATTTTTTCAAACGTTCTCGCCCGCTTCGCGCTTTTTGTCAAGCTTGGTGTTGCGGAAGTAGAGCCCCGCATCGATTGCGATCTCGACGAAATTCAGCACGTAGAAGAAGAAGCTGAGGTAGAAAAGGAAGCCGCTGCTCCCCATAGCGAACACTTGGATCGTCTTGCGCGCGATTCCGAAAGCATATCCGATAAGCAGAAAGACCTCAAAAAACAAAGACTTTCCTTTTGCCGTGCGTGCCACGAGGGATTTGCGAATGGAGATCGGCCAAGAAAGACCGAAGCAAAGGATCGTTAAAGCCTCAAAGAGGTCTGTAAGCATTTCGATAGTCATAAAAGCTGTATCTCCTTAAAATATTATAGTTAAGTCAAGCATTGACGCCCCGACGGGAGCGCTCTTACGCACGCCTTGCGTAATCGGGCAAAAGCTTTGGCGAAACGGCGTCGGTCTCGATACCCGCGTCTGCAATAGCTTTTTCAAAAGCCGAAACGTGGTCGAGAGTAAGCTTGCCGACGGTAACTTCCTTTGCTTTCGCCGCCGCGTTTTGACCGGCGCTTCTGCCGAATACGATAATGTCGAGAAGAGAGTTGCCCATCAAACGGTTTCTGCCGTGAATACCGCCGACAGCCTCTCCCGCAACGTAAAGATTTTGCACGTTGGTCGTCATACCGTCGGGAGTGATGTCAAGTCCGCCGTTTTGATAATGCAACGTAGGATAAACGAGTATCGGCTCCTTGCGGATATCTATACCGTATTTTTCAAACATACGCATCATAGCGGGAATTCTCTTTTCGATCGTTCCCTCTCCGCCGATCTTTTCTATCATAGGCGTATCGAGCCAAACGCCCTTGCCGCTGCCCGTGTCCACTCCGCAGCCGCGGTCGGAACACTCGCGAATGATAGATGCCGCGGCGACGTCGCGCGTCTCAAGCGGATGCATAAAGACCTCGCCGTTCACGTTTACGAGTTTTGCGCCGAGAGAACGCACTTTTTCGGTAACGAGTGCGCCGAATATCTGCTCGGGGAAAGCCGCGCCGGTCGGGTGATATTGAAGAGTATCCGCATACAAAAGTTTCGCCCCCGCACGGTAACCGAGCACAAGTCCGTCGGCAGTCGCGCCGTAATGATTGGAGGTCGGGAAACCTTGGTAATGCATTCTTCCCGCGCCGCCCGTCGCGATTATAACGGTCTTTGCACGTGCGACGAGTATCTCGTGCGTTTCCATATTCATAAGTATCGCGCCGGCTGCGTTGCCCTTATCGTCGAGAATAAGCTCTATCGCAGAGGTAAAATCGACTACCGGGATACCGCGGTTGAGGACTTCGTCGCGAAGCGTACGCATAATCTCCGCACCGGAATAGTCCTTTGCGGCGTGCATTCTCTTGCGGGAAGTTCCGCCGCCGTGGGTTGTAACCATCGTGCCGTCGGGCATTTTATCGAATTCGACTCCGAGGTTGTTAAGCCACTCTATCGCCTCGGGCGCGTCGCAAACGAGCTTTGCGAGCAATTCTTTTTTAGCGGCAAAATGACCGCCGCCGAAGGCGTCCACAAAATGGATCGCAGGGGAATCATTCGGCTTATCCGCAGCTTGAATACCGCCCTCCGCCATCATCGTGTTTGCGTCGCCTATGCGGAGTTTCGTTACTATCATAACGTCGGCGCCCGCCTCGTCGGCTTCGATAGCCGCCGAAGCACCCGCTCCGCCGCCGCCGATTATGAGAACGTCAACGTCGTAATCGGGGTTCGACAAATCGATCTTCGCCGGGTCTATTCTGCTGTGAGCCTGAAGTATCTCGGCAAGTTCGCAGGGAACCTGCTCGCCCTTGTTCGCGCCGATTCGCAGCTCGGTAAACTCGCCCTTTTTATAGTCGGGGTGGTACTGCGCAAGCAAACTTTCCTTTTGCTCCGCCGTCATTCTCGCGGGTTCGAGGGCAATGTTAGCCTCGCGCGCCGCTTCGACAGCCTTCAGTGACTTTTGAAAATTTTCAGCATACATCGGGAAAGCCCTCCTTATTTCTCTATCTCGCGATTGTTGTAAAGTTCTTTCATCTCGTCGATGGGCTTATTCATCAACGCTTCGATGAGTTCGGTGAAAGTTCCGTCCTTTATCTCTCGAACTCTGTCCTCGAGATGAGCAGTTTTGGGGGCAAGATACTTGCCGTTTATACGTCTTGCAAGCATTGCGACCTGCGGGTGCGAGATACCGGCGGGGCAACGGGACGAGCACACGCCGCACATTACACAGTCGAAAGACTCCTCCGCGCACTTTTTAAAATCGCCGCGCTGCGCGTAAGCTATATACTGCATAACGTTCAGCCCCTGTGTGCAAGCCTTTGTGCAGGCGTTGCAACCTATGCAAGAATAGATCTCGGGGTAAAGTTGCATCATAACCTGCTCGGTCACGGGGATCTTTTCCACGTCGTAAACCGCTTTTACGAGCGGGAAAAACGGCAACGTAGCAACGTACATATCGTTTTCAACCTTGGTTTGGCAAGCAAGACAAGCCTTAAGTTCTCTGTCGCCTTTTATGCGGTAAAGAGTGGCGCACGCGCCGCAAAAGCCGTTGCGGCAACCGCAACCGCGCACGAGACTGTAACCCGCATACTCCATAGCGCGCATAATGGTCAGGTTATCCGGAACACTGTATTTTTTTCCGAACAGATAAACGTCTACCATATTTTCCATATCAATATCCATCTCCGAATTCAAAGAATTTTAAAGCGGCATCAATATTCGTCGGGCAATTCGTCAAGTTCATCGAAACGGAAGACGGGACCGTCTTTGCAGATATACTTGGAGCCGACGTTGCACCTGCCGCATTTGCCTATACCGCATTTCATACGCATCTCGAGAGTCGTGTAGACCTGAGATTTATCAAATCCGAGTTCCATAAGCCCGGCAAGGGTAAATTTTATCATAATGGGGGGACCGCAAAGGATAGCCGTCTTATCGGTGCTGAAGCCGAGCTCCTTTACGTAGTTCGGAACGAAACCGACGTGACCGTCCCACCCCTCCTGCTCGCGGTCGATCGTAAGATGCACGTTTACGTTCGAATCCGCGCACCACTCGTCGATGATCTCTCGATAATCGACAAGATCGTTCATAGAGCGCGAGCCGTAAACAACGTCTATCTTTCCGTATCTGTCGGAATAGTGGCGACAGTAATTGATGACGGATCTGAGCGGAGCGAGACCGATACCTCCGGCGATAAACAGCAGATCTTTGCCGACGAACTCCGTATCAACGGGGAACGCGTTGCCGTAGGGACCGCGTATGGTGATCTGCTGACCGACCTCGGCGGAATGGAGCCATTCGGTCACACATCCGCACTTTTTGATGGAAAACTCCATATATTCCTCGTTTGTGGGGGACGAGGTTATCGAGAACATTGCCTCACCGACGCCGGGGATCGAAAGCATAGCGCATTGCCCTGGCTTGTGAATAAACGGCTTTTTGCCGTCCGGAGTCAAAACGCGAAACGTTTTGACGTCGGGGGTGTCTATCCTTATGTCCGTAATAACTCCGATTGACGGAATCAACGGTTCTTGTCTGTTATTCATATCCATTCCTTTCTCACGGGAGCCGTCGTTTCGGCGGCGCACGTCGCGCTTTTATCGCGCGACTCGCTTTACGAAGCGTCAACCGTTCGCTTTATTTTCGAGGGTCTTCATAACCTTGGCAATGTTCATAGAGATCGGACACTTTGCCAAACATCTTCCGCAGCCGACGCAACTGAAAAGACCGTCGTTGTTTGCGGGATAATACACTAGCTTATGCATAAATCTCTGGCGGAAACGCTCGAGTTGAGTAAGCCTCGGTTGCCCTGCGCTCATCTTTGTAAAGCTCGAATACATACAGGAATCCCAGCAACGGTAGCGAATAACTCGATCTCCCGCTTTGAACTCCTTGATATCGTAGCATTGGCACGTGGGGCAAACGAACGTACAAGTTCCGCACCCGAGGCACGCTTCGGAAAGCGATGCCCACTCCGGCGCGTCGAAGAATTTTGCCGTCTTATCTCCGCCGAAAGTGTCGGTCGTAAGACCCGCGAGAGGCAAACGCTTCATCGTCTCGACTGTTTTGGCTTTTTGTGCCTCGACCGCCGCGGCGTCGCATTCTTCCGTTATATCCTCGACGGACGCCATAAGGCGCGCACCCTTTTCGGTGTTTGCGTTAAGGTAGAGCGCAGCCTCGATTTTCCACGCGGTAACGTCACCCTCGGGCGACGCGGCATCTATGCCGAAAGTGCCGCAAAAGCAAGTCTCGGCAGGGCGCGTGCAAGCCACGGAAACGATCGTTGCGTGCTCGCGACGGTTGGCATAATAGCTGTCGCACGGCTCCTTAAGGAAAACACGATCGAGCACCTCTATGCTCTTAACGTCGCACGCGCGCACGCCGAAGATGACGAAATCGTCTTTTTCGCTTCTGGTATCCTTTATCTCCAGATTTTTTCCGTCGATCTTGAACTCGACAAGATCCTCGGTCTGCGGGAAAAAGAAATCCTTGGGGCTGCGAACGGTATTAAGCGCGTCCGAATAACGAACGCCGGGCTGCCACTCGGTATAAACCGCGCCGCTTTCGGCGTCGACCGGCATATAAAGCGCACAGCCGGCAGCTATCCTTTCAAAAAGCTCGTCGAGCTTTGCAAGTGCTATCTTACGCATTATCGCTCACCCCCGAAAACGTCACTCGGCTCCACGTCGCCGGTATCGTAATTAACGAGCGGAGCACGCGAGCCTACCTCTGCGCCGGCTTGATATTCGCCGTAATTCGCGTTTATATCCTTGATAAACTTGCGGTTTAAAAGGTGCAACGGAATATGTTGCGGGCAAACGCGCGAACATTCGCCGCAGTCGGTACATCTTCCCGCAACGTGGAACGCCCTGATTATATGGAACATCTTCTCTTCGAATTCGTTTGCGGGTGCTTTGTTTTCGAGTGCGGATGCGGGGTTGTCGAACACGCAATGCTCGCAGGTGCAAGCGGGGCAAACGTCGCGGCAGGCATTGCACCTTATGCAACGCGAAAGTTCGTTTTGCCAAAACGCGTATCTTTCTTCCGCAGTCATCTTCTCGAGCTTTTCGACCTCGTCGAATCTTGCCGAATCGATAACGTCACCCTCTTCGCCGAGGAGCTCGTCGTAAGCAACGTGCTTGCGGCTCTTGCAAACTTTGCAGCGCTCCGCCATTGCGTCCTCACGAGATACGGTCACAGGCTCGTCGCCGCAGATCGTATGAACGACAAGACCCGCCTCCGTGCAATCGACGGAGACTATACCGTCGCCGACAGCCTTTTTGACGTTATACACGTCAGCCATTCCCTCGCAGGGAACGCCGATCGCGTAGACCTTTTCTCTGTCAAAGCGATGCTCGGTCAAAAGCTGGTTAAAGCTGTACGTATCGCAGGGCTTGAGGAAAACGAGAATCTTGCCCTCGAAGCCGGACTTTGCGGTCTTGGAAACAAGGTACTTCGAAAAATTGGCTCCGCAGAAATCGTTCCAAACGAAATCATTCTCCAAAGCCTCCCGAGACGTAAATACGGCGGGAGTAACGTCGTACGAAAACTCACCGGCTTTCCATCCGAGGACCTGCGATACCGTACCGTCGGCGAGGAGCGCTTTCGCTCTTTCTACCAGAACTTCGCGACTTATTTTTTGCATCTGAGATCCTCCAATCTGCGGTTTTCACCGAGAGCCGCAACCGTCTTTGCAAAATCGTTCATCGTGTTCGCAAATTTAACTCCCTCTGCGGCGGATACCCACTCTACGCGAGTGCGCTCGCGCTCGATACCGAGATAATCGAGCATAGAGAAAAGCATTGCCATACGGCGGCGCGTGTAATAATTTCCCGAAGTGTAGTGGCAGTCTCCGGGGTGGCATCCGCAAAGGATGACCCCGTCCGCTCCGCGCTGGAACGCGCGAAGTATAAACATAGGATTGACGCGGCACGAACATGGCACGCGAATTATCTTAACGTCGGCAGGGTAATTTAGGCGGTTGTTTCCCGCCAGATCCGCGCCGGCATACGAGCACCAGTTGCAGCAAAAAGCCACGATCAGAGGTCTGTATTCAGTTACTTGCATATCGCATCAACCTCCGCGATTATTTGTGATGTTGAGAAGCCCTTAAGGTCCATAGCTCCCGAGGGGCAGGCTACCGTGCACGCACCGCAACCTTGGCAAACCGCTGGGTTGACAAGCGCAACGCGACGAACTTTCGTCGTTCTGTCCGGCATACGGAATTCCTTATCGACGTACGTTATGGCGCCGTACGGGCAAACGCGCTCGCACGAAGAGCACCCGTTGCACATCATCTCGTTCGAGTGTGCGACACAGGGGTTTCCTGTCAACTTGTCCTTAACGAGCAAAGAGATGACCTTTGCCGCAGCCGCACTCGCCTGAGATACGGTCTCGGGTATGTCTTTCGGGCCTTGGCAGCAGCCGGAAAGGAATACGCCCGCCGTAGGACTCTCCACGGGACGAAGCTTCGGGTGTGCCTCGGTAAAGAAATCGTTTGTATCCATACTTGCGGTCAGCATCGTTGCGAGCGAACGCGCCGATTTATCGGGCTCGATCGCAGCCGCGAGAACGACAAGGTCCGCGTCTATATGCAGCTGCTTACCCGCCAAAAGATCGGACGCCTGAACCTTGAGCTTGCCGCCCTCGGGCACGACTTTACCGACCATTCCCTTTATATAATGAACTCCGTACTCCTCTACCGCGCGGCGATAGAACTCGTCGAAATTCTTTCCGGGTGTACGCACGTCGATATAAAATACGTAAACGTCGGTATCGGGATATTTGTCTCTTGTGAGCATCGCGTGTTTTGCGGTGTACATACAACAGATCTTAGAGCAGTATTCCTTACCCTTTTCGGAGCAGGAAGCGCAGCGCGACCCTACGCACTGAACGAACACTATCGTATGCGGATGCTCGCCGTCGGACGGGCGAAGCAATTTGCCGCCGGTGGGTCCCGCAGCGTTGGTAAGTCGTTCGAACTCAAGCGACGTTATAACGTCCTTCGACCGGCTGTACGCGAATTCGTCGAATTTCTCCATAGATATCGGGTTAAATCCGGTCGCCGCAACGATAGCACCGTACTTCTCTTCGACTATGGTATCCGTTTGCTTGTAGTCTATCGCTCCGGCGGCGCAAACGCGCGCGCAAAGACCGCATTTGCCGTTTTTCAGCATATTGCAAGTCTCGGGGTCGATTGTAGCGACTTTCGGCACTGCCTGCGCAAACGGAATGTATATCGCGTGCCTGTTATCCATACCGAGATTGAACTCGTTGGGCACCTTTTTCTGCGGGCACTTTTCAACGCACGCGCCGCAACCCGTGCAGATATCCTCGCGGACGTAGCGGGCTTTGCGTTTGATCTTTACGTCGAAATTGCCGACGAAGCCCTTGACGGACTCGACCTCGCTGTACGAGAATATGCGGATCTTGTCGTTTTGCGCAACGTCGACCATTTTGGGCGTAAGTATACAAGCGGCACAGTCAAGCGTGGGGAACGTCTTGTCTATCTGCGCCATTTTTCCGCCGATCGTGGGCTTTTTCTCGACGATATCGACGGGGAATCCCGCCTCGGCAATGTCGAGCGCGGTCTGAATGCCGGCGATACCGCCGCCAATAACGAGTGCGCGCTTGGTCACAGGCGTTTCGCCGGGGACGAGGGGAGCGTTGAGGTTGACTTTCGCAACTGCCGCTTTACCCAAAATAATGGCTTTTTGGGTACCCGTAAGCATATCATTGTGCACCCAAGAGCACTGCTCGCGAATGTTGGCAACCTCGAGCATATAGGGGTTAAGCCCCGCGGACGCTACCGTTTTGCGGAAAGTCGCCTCGTGCATACGGGGCGAGCAGGAGCAAACGACAACGCCCGTAAGATTATGCTCTTTTACCGCGTTGACTATGATCTGCTGACCGGCCTGCGAACACATATATTGATAATTGGTCGAAAACACGACTCCGGGCTCTTTTTTCAGCGCCTCGGAAACGGCGGCAACGTCAACGGTCGCCGCGATATTGCTTCCGCACCAACATACAAATACGCCGATTCTTTGCATATTTATGACCTTGACTTTCGCAAACGCGAAAGTTTCCTTTCGATCTTGTTTATTTGATTTCGGGCTTTTTTATTCAGCGTTTGTATTTTCTGAAAGCGCTTACGATAGCCTGCTGAGGCATATCGTCGTCAAGCAAACCCGGCAGTTCGTTTTCGGTAAGATGATTTTTGCCCTGCGGTCTTATGGCAGCCAAACGCACCGCCTCCACGAGTTTTGCGGGTTCCACTCCGCGCGGGCAACGATCCACGCAGGCAAAGCAGGTAAGGCAACGATAGAGCGACTTTGAGGAAAGCAAAGGCTCGATATCTCCGGTTTCCACCATATAAACGAACTGATGCGGATGGTACTCCATCTCGTCGTAGGCGGGACAGGTTGCGGAGCATTTGCCGCAACGCATACATTTGAGCGGGTTTGCTCCGCTGGCGCGAACTATCTCGTCGCGCAAAGTCCTGCTCTTATCTTGATCCTGCATCGCATTCCTCCTTGATGCCCAAAGCCTCGGCAAGAAGCTCCGTGAAATAAACGACGGGAATTTCGCTTCCGTTCTTTACAAGATTATACTTGCAAAGCGGGCACGCGGTAACTATCACGTCGGCTCCGCACGCCGTCGCATTCTCGCTGACGGCAAGGCTCCTCTTTTTCGCAAGCTCGGGTGACTCGAGCGCAACGTAGCCGCCGCAACATTCGTTTCTGTTTGCATAAACCACCGGCTCGCCGCCCATTGCGCGTATCAGATCCTCCATAATCGAGGGATTTTCGGGATCGTCCATACGCATAACGGAACTCGGGCGAAGCAAAAGGCAACCGTAATACGCCGCTATCCGCTGTCCGGCAAGAGGATTTACGACCTTTTGAGCGACTTTGTCAAAACCGATAACGTCGCGCAAAAGCTCGAGATAGTGAATGACCTCGGCGGATCCGTCGTACCCGCCGTCGGCACCCATATACCTATTTACCTTGGCAGCGAACGCCTCGTCGCTTTGCATTTCGTGATTCGTTTGCTTAAGTACGTTGTGGCAAGCGGAGCAAACGCTGACGAGCGCCTGCCCTTTGTCTTTGGCATATTTCAGTGCGCGAACGGACGAGAGCTTGTTTCCCGCCTCGTTTTTGACCGTTGTAAAAACTCCTCCGCAGCACTGCCACTCCTCTATCTCCTCCAAAGTCACTCCGAGCACTTCCGCGCTTTTGCGCGCGTAAAGGTCGAGATCGCGAGCTTTGTTTTTGAGAGTGCAGCCCGGGAAATAACTGACAACCATATTTATAACCTCGACTTTCCGCAAGGAAAGTATCCTTTCATCCGAAATTACCGACAAATGCATCCGTTCTGCCGCGGCTGTGCGCCGCGGGCGGTACGATCAAACCATTTTTTCCGGGTGGAACACCTCGTCGAACTTCTCGGCAGTCAAAAATCCGAGCTCGACGCAGGCTTCCTTAAGGGATATATTGTCTTTAAATGCTTTTTTTGCGGTCTTTGCCGCATTTTCGTAACCTATGTACGGGTTAAGGGCGGTAACGAGCATCAGGGAGTTGTGCAGATTGTGGTGCATCTTTTCCCTATTCGCTTTGATGCCGACGGCGCAGTTCTTGTTGAAAGAAAGTATAGCCTCCGCCAAAAGACGCCCGGACTGAATGAAATTGTACATACAAACGGGCATAAACACGTTAAGCTCGAAGTTGCCCTGCGAAGCGGCGATGCCTACGGCAACGTCGTTACCCATTACCTGAACGGCAACCATCGTAACAGCCTCGCATTGCGTGGGGTTGACCTTGCCGGGCATAATCGACGAACCGGGCTCGTTCTCGGGTATGAATATCTCGCCGAGACCGTCTCTCGGTCCGCTCGCGAGCCAACGAACGTCGTTCGCGATCTTCATCATATCCGCAGCCAAAGCCTTCATAGCGCCGTGCGCGAAAACAAGTTCGTCCTTCGAAGTCAGCGCGTGGAATTTGTTGGGAGCGGTAACGAAATTCTTGCCGGTAAGCCCCGATACCTTTGCGGCAACGAGCTCGGAAAATCCGGCGGGAGCGTTAAGCCCAGTGCCTACAGCCGTTCCGCCGAGAGCAAGCTCGCAAAGAGGAGCGACGGCAAGTTTCAAAAGTTCGATATCGCGCTCGAGCGAGCTGCGCCAGCCGCTTATCTCCTGGCTGAATTTGATCGGCGTCGCGTCCTGCAGGTGCGTTCTGCCGCTCTTTACGACGTCGTCGTTTTCCGCCTCGAGGCGAACGAGAGTCGCAACAAGAGTCTCGACGGCGGGGATAAGTTTGTCCTCTATCAAAGTAACGGCGGCAATGTGCATTGCCGTGGGGAACGTATCGTTGGAGGACTGGCTCATATTAATATCGTCGTTGGGGTGCAGAATCTTTTCGCCGGCGATGGCGTTGCCGCGATTCGCAACGACTTCGTTAACGTTCATATTCGATTGCGTACCCGAGCCGGTCTGCCATACGACAAGCGGAAAATGCTCGTTGAGAGAGCCGGATATGACCTCGTCGCAAGCTGCGGTTATCGCTGCGAGCTTTGCCTCGGTCATCTTTTCCGGACGCAACTCGGCGTTTGCCATAGCCGCGGCTTTTTTCAGTATGCCGAAAGCGCGCGTGATCTCGCGAGGCATCGTCTCAAGCCCGACGCCGATCTCGAAATTTTCGTGGCTGCGCTCGGTCTGCGCTCCCCAAAGTTTATCTGCGGGCACCTTTACTTCGCCCATAGAATCGTGTTCTATACGGTATTCCATAAAACCCCTCCGAGGTCAAAAATCGATTTGGCGGATAATGTTCTTAAGGCAATCCGCACTGTGGTGAAGCTTCTCGATCTCTATATCCGTAAGCGGAAGCATAATCTTGCTGTGCGCGCCCGCCTCGCCCACAACGTTGAGAAGCGAGAGGCAAACGTCGTCGATACCGTATTCGCCGTGAAGCATCGTAGAGACCGTCATCGTGGTATCCGCGCCGCTGAGCAGGCACTTAACGATATGACAAACGGAGATGGCGACGGCATAGAAAGTCGCGCCCTTGCGTGCGATAACGCGTGCACCGGACGTTCTTACGTACTCCTCGACCTCGCTCGTGTTAAGCTCGGGATATACGACGTCGCTGCGCTTGGCGTTTTTGCAGTAATCCATAACGGGAACGTTGGAGATGTTGCAGATGGACCACGGAACAAAGCAGCTGTCGCCGTGCTCGCCGAGCACGTAAGCGTGAACGTTTTGCTGGTTTATGGCGTAATATTCGGAAAGACGAGCGCGCAGACGCGACGTATCGAGGATTGTGCCCGAGCCGATGATCCTTTGCTCGGGGAGCCCGGATACCTTGCAGAACGTATAAGTAAGGATATCAACGGGGTTGCTGACGATAACGTAAGTTGCGTCGGGAGCGTATCTCGTGATCTTCGGGATAATATCCTTCATAACTCCGACGTTGGTCTTGGCAAGATCGAGCCTTGTCTGACCGGGTTTGCGCGCAAGCCCCGAAGTTATTATAACGACGTCCGCACCCGCTGCGTCGGAATAACTGCCGGCATATACCGAGCAGGGCGAGCAAAAGGGGGTACCCTGTCTGATGTCGAGCGCCTCACCCATTGCCTTTTCGTCGTTGATATCTATCATAACGATATCTCCGGCGATTCCCTTAACGGTAAGGGTGTAAGCGATTGTGGAACCGACGCTTCCGGTTCCGATAATGGCGATCTTGTTCATTTCTCGTCTCCTTGATCATAAAAGAAATATGTTTGAAGCAAACAGCGATAAGTGAGCAAAGACCACACTACCGCATATTAAAACCAATATATTATATCATACATTCCGTCGATTGTCAAAGACTTTTCGCAATATAGCGCGAAAAATGTGATTTTTTTGTCAATCTTTTAAAAAAGCGTTTTGCCCGCGCGATTTTTTGTGCAGGTTTGAGGGATGGCGACGCGATACGTAAAAAAGATACCGCACGCATTACACCGCGTGCGGTATCCGAACTCAATATTCGCTTTTTCCTTTAAGTATGCGCGAGCTGTTTATAAGCACCGCAAACGCGCCGAAATTGTGCAGTACCGATCCGGCAATGGCGCTTATCACGCCGAGAGCGGACAAGGCTATCATCGTCACGCTGATAAGGATCGACAAAACGAGATTTTGATATATGATCCGCCTCGTTTTTTGCGACAGTTCTATAACGAAAGGCACGTTCATCAAATTGTTGTTCATCAGCGCGATATCCGCCGATTCGATGGCAAGATCCGAGCCCATAGCCCCCATCGCTATACCGACGTCCGCCTCGCGAAGCGCAAGCGCGTCGTTTATACCGTCGCCCACGGCGAGAACCCCGTGCTCCTCGCCGCCGAGACCGCGCAAATGCGCGAGCTTATCCGCGGGCATAAGTTCCGCGTGCACCTCGTCGATACCGACCGCCTCGCACGTAGCGTGCGCAGACGCGGCGCGGTCGCCCGTAAGCATAACCGTCCGCTCGACTCCGAGCTCGACGAGCGCCTCGACCGCGGGCTTCGCCTCGCGCCTTACGGTATCGGTAAACACGATGCCTCCGAGCAAGACGCCGTCGGCTTCGACGAAACTTACGCTGCCGCATTCGTTCTCCGCCATATCGCTCGGCACACGGCAACCGCAAGCCTCTATCCATTCGCGCCTGCCGAATCTGTACGTCGCTCCGCCGTCGTCTTTCGCCTCAACGCCGCCGCCGGGGACCTCGCTCATATGCATCTTGCGCTCGAGGGGCGCGAAATGCTCCGCCGCGTACTCGGTCAAAGCCCGAGATACCGGGTGATTCGACGCAGACGCAAGCAGCGCCCCGACGCGGATAAGCTCCTCCTCGCTCACTCCGCCGGCGGGCAGCGCTTTGCCGAAGGAAAGCTCGCCCTCGGTCACTGTGCCCGTTTTATCGAAAACGACGGTGTCTATCTCGGAGAGTTCCTCGATAAATTTCGAGTTTTTTATAAGGACACCGCGTTTGGTCGCAACGGAAAGCGCGGCTATCATAGGGGCGGAGCTGACAAGCATCTGCCCGCACGGACACGACACAACGAGCACCGCGATGGCTTTGGATATATCCTTCGTTATCAGCGCAACGAGAGCAGCCACCAAAAGCACGAAAGGAATGTAATAGCCGAAAAATCGGTCCATCATCCTCGACTCCGGCGCCGATATCCCCTCGGATTTCTCAAGCAATTTAAGTATCTTCGAAAACGACGTGTCGACGAACTCTTTTTCAACGCAGACGACTATTCTGCCGCTGAGATTCACCGTGCCCGCGTAAACGCCGTCGCCGACGCCCACGGAAACGGGTTGCGGCTCGCCGGTCAGCGACTTTTGATCGATATCCGAGGTGCCCTCGACGACCGCGCCGTCGACCGGGATGCCGTCACCGGGCTTAACGACGATAAGATTGCCCCTTTTGAGCGACTTCGCGTCGACGCGCTCTTCTTTTCCGTCTCGCAACAGCCAAGCGGTGCTCTGCTGCATATTTTTAAGCCCCTCGATAACGTCGCGACCGCCCATTATACTGCGCTCCTCAAGCAAATGAGCAACGTTCAGTATAAGCGGAATAAGCAGAGCGACTATGAGATCTCTGTTAAAAACGCAGGCAACGATCGCGATAGCGACGAGTATCTCCATCGCGTTGGTAAAGTTCTTCGAAAACACGCCCTTAAGACCCGTGTATATAACGGGAACGCCCTCGATCAACACTCCCGCGAAATACAGAAGCTGCGGCACCGTGGGGTATGAGTTGCCGAGCAGATACGTATATATAAGCCCCGCGAAAAGGCACGCCAAAGTCACTGCTCCGCGTATTATCTCGCCGCCGAGTCGGCGCTTGCCCTTTTCCGTCAGATTCTCGCGCGAGAGCTCCTCGAGGCTCCTTTGACCCATATTATTTATATTTTCCATAAGTTCGCCTCTCAGGATGATGTAAGAATTATCTTGCTCTCGCCGTTATGCACGACGCGTATCCTGCCTATCCTGCCTATCATCTGTGTAACCTTGTCCGAATACATACGTGCGTAAACAAGCTCGGGATTGGTCTTAAACTCGTCGAGACACCCCCAAAACTCGGCAACGTCCGTCGTTGCGGCGGCAACGTCGTATGCGTACGAGCTGTAAGCCTCGGATATCAGGCTGTCGGCAGTAGCCTGCGCGTTGGGTATAAGCATTTCGCGATACTGATAAGCCGTTTGGATGATGGTCTGCGCCTCGATGGAGGCGGACGTGACCTTATCGTACAGCTCTTTTACCTCGTTCGGCATTGCGACCTGCGTCAATTCGAGCGACGTTATGCTGACGCCGACCCCGAGCCGCTCGAGTTTCTCCTCGGCGTAGGCAAGTATCGCGCCGGCATATTCGTCCTTGCCGTCGGTCAATATGCTGTCGACCGCCATCCGCGCGCTTTCGTTTACCATACCGGAGCTGACAACGCAGTCGATTATATCCGCGATCCCGTTAACGTTCAAAGCGTACGTTACGGGGTCGGATACCACGTATTTGACGGACGCCGAAACAACTGCAATGTTTTGGTCGCCGGTTATAACGTACCCGCCGTTGGCGCCGGATATCTCACCCTCGCCGGTATAATGCGTTTTGACCTCTTGCTCTATAACGTTGCCCGACGGTACCGTTACGACCTCGTCTATAAAATACGGCATAACGATAAGCAAGCCGGGCCCGTGCACCTGCTCCTCGGCGGTGTCGCCGACGACCTTGCCGAAGCGAAGCACTATGGCTGTGTTGCCGGTTTTTATTATCCTAATGCTCGAGCAAAGCACGACGACGAGCACGATCGCCGCGAATATCAAAAAATATTTGGTCACCGTTCCGAGAATATCGGAAAACAGCGTTTGCTTTTTTTTCATTTTTCGCACAAACCTCCGCAAAAAACGTATTTCATCTCGTTCGCGCCGTCAGGGCATAATGAGCGAATTGTCCTTTGCGGCAGCCTCGATAAGGTCGCCTATGGCGTCGGTCAAAGCCTTTCTGTCCGCCTCGTCGAGTTTTGTCAAAATATAGCTGAGGTCTTTGATTATCGTCTCGTCGCCCTCGTCGCTCATATAATCGGAATAATCCCTCAGTATGCTGAAGGGATATTCGTCCGCCTTAACGAGGAGCACCGTGGAATAGTTAACGGAAGCAACGAGAGTGTCGAGATTTTTAAGGAACTTGTACAGCTCCACGTTCGCCGCCTGCGCCTCGGCGTATATCCGCGCGACCTCGGTCTCCGTTTGCGACTTGATCTCGGCGGCGTCGGTCTCGCCCTTGCTCTCGATCTCGGCAGCTTCGGAGTCAGCCTCGCTCGTGATCTTGTTCGCCTCTTTTTGCGCGTTGGCTATTATCGTATCTATATCCTTTTTTCTGTCGGCGCGCATTTGGTCGAAAACGCTGTTCAGGTTGGTATCGGGCAACGAAATACGCAAAATGCTGACGTCGGACACCTCGACACCGTAGTTCAAAAGGCAATTCGCGCTTACTCTGGTGAAGATATCCTCTTGTATCTTGTCTATCTTGATCGCCTCTTTTTCGAGCGACACGAGGGCGGTAAGTTCATACGAGCCCAAAACGCTGTTCGTCGCGCTGAATACTTGGTCGTTTATGTAAGATTCGATCGATCCTTTCGCGCCGACGCTGTTATGGTACAGCACGGGGTCGGATATCTGCCAAACGACGTAAGACTGCAAAATAACGTTTCGCTTATCTTTGGTCGTCGTTTCGAGTTTGTTGGAATAAAGCGGCTGCACGCGCGAATCGTACGTTATGACCTCTTCAAAGGGCCACGGAAGTTTGAGATACAATCCAGCCTCCGTCACTTCTTCCCTGACCGCGCCGAAACGAAGGATAACGGCACAGTTGCCCTCTCTGACCTGAACGGTAAATCCAAACCAAAAAAGCACGAGCACCACGGCGGCAAAAGTAAGATATTTCGCAATCACGCCGCCGACCGATCTTTTTTTCTTCGCCGCTTTCGTTGCGCCGACGTCAACGCTTTCGGCAGCGGGCGCGTTCGCCTCGGTTTCCGCTTCGACGCGAACCTTTTTTCCGTTTTTGTTTTTATCAGTCATATTCACCGATACCTCCGTTAAATACGTCTTCGTAATTCGTTATGTAAATGTTCTTTTCGTCTATGCCGCTGCCGACGATAACAAGATTCGAGTTCGAATAAGCCTTGCAAACGGCTTGCATATATTTGTAGTAACGATAGCTTTCTCCGTAAGCCTCGTCGGCGGCAACGCCCGCCATAAATTCGGACACCGCCGACTTTGCCGCCGCAACGGACAAATATTTGTCGGAGATCGCGCTGCTGTAAAGCGTATCGTACGTGGACTCCGCCGTTGCCAAAGTTACGTTGGCAACGCGCTGCGCCTCGATAAGAAGTTTTTCGGCGTCGATCTCCGCACTTATCAGTTCTTGGTAAATATCGGCGACGTCAACGGGCGGGTGTATGCTCTCGAGGACGACGTTGACAACCTCGAGCCCGGTGTTGTACCCCGCCGTGCGCTCCGCGAGTTCGCTCTTGAACGACTCGGCAAACGCAGTTCTGTCCGCAGCCATAAGCGTTGCAAGATCCGTGCCTATCGTTTTCGAGGTCACCGTTTCGTAAGCGGCGGCTTCAAGCATTTTTTCGGGCGAAGAACTGCCCGTGAGATAGCTGTACAGGTCGCTTATCTTATATTCGAGTCGCAGGTTGATAGAAACGAGTTCGTTACCCCCGCCGAGCAAAAGCTTATACTCCTCGGTTCCGTGCCCGTCGGTCCATATGTTGTCGCCCGTTTCCTCCGAGACGTACCCGATAGTCAGCTTTTCGATCGGCTCGGTGTCGTAAACCTCGACCGCATCGAAAGGCCACGGCAAAGTCAGGTGCAGCCCCGGCGTCAGTACCTCTTCGCTCAAAACGCCCATTCGGTACAGTGCGCCGCTTTGGTGCGCCTCTATTCTGACGATGCCCGTAGCACCCCACAGTACAAGCGCAACGGCTATCACCGCGTAAGGAACGACGGTTCGTATAAGCTTGATGCTCCACAGCGACCGCACGGTCATCCCCGTGTTCTTTTCCAGATACCCGACGATGCCGAGATCCTTTCTCGCAAACACACGAGGGATCGAAAGCTCCGGGCTTTCCGCAAACTCGCGACGTATTACCCGCACGGTGAGAGATACGATTATAAACACTTCCTCATACACGAAAAGAAAAGCGAAAACGATATGAAGAACGTTAAAGAGCGAATACGCCGCAAGCAGATAAACGCAAAACGCCGCGATCGATGCGATCGATGCGATCTCGTAGATCGTAAACGCGCCGCGCATTCCCCTTAGGACAGCCGCGTCCTCGGGCGGCGTCGCTCCGTCCTCAAGCACGGCTGCGCAACATTTGTCGAGGATAACGCACAATATAAATCCGACGCCGAGTACTATCGGCACCGAATAGCCGGCACGGCTGAGGCTGAGCGGATACTTCGCCGCCGCTACGCAAGGATATGCGAAAAGGATGCAAGCGGCAAGCACGACAAGCACCGTGATACCCGTCGAACGTTTGACGAAAAACGCCCCCGCCTTGCCCGCCGCACGTCGGCAGAGCGCGGCAAGCCCCGACCGTTTGCCTTTTTCGCACGCAGCAGCCTCGCCCGTTTTCTCCGCGGCAGCGTCACGCTCCTCGGCAAGCGCCGCAGTGCCGCTCGGATCCGACGGCGCGAGCTTTTTCGCGCACAGCCCGGCGAGGCGGCGAAGCGCCATCACCGCGGCATTGCACAGCGCGGGCAAAAACCAAATACAGGCAAGCACGAGCAAAGGGTGCAAAGCCAAAGTCTTGCCCATAGCGAAGATCAGCGCGGCAAATGCCGCGGAAACTCCGACCGCCCCCCACGCAACAAGCGCGGAGCGCGGCGGCGCCGAACTTTTTTTCTTCTTTTTTTCGTTCATTACGTCTCCCCACAGATCGCGGCAAGCCGACGCTTTTAATTTCGGGGTATCGAAACCGACGACGCAGCAGCCGCTCATCCTTTCTTCGGTGCGAGATCGAAGCGCCGAGGTCGGCAATGAGGCACGGCGCGTTTGCGCCGTGCCTCACGACCGGGGGCAACGATCTTTTTTATATTTGCATTTTATCACTTTTACACCGTCGTGTCAAGACGGCTTTTGTGCATTGCGACAAAAAAGCGAGTCCCGAACCGCCCGAATTGCCGCTTTGCGTACAGTCTCACGCCACGCCGGCGCACCGCACGGCATCTCGATAAAAAATCTTCGCCGCGGTCGCGAACTGCCCCAAATTGTACGGACAGCACAAAAAAGCCTCCTATGGTAATTCTTTCGTTCTACCATAGGAGGCTTTTCTTTTCAGCGTCCGTTTTTAACGGTCTTGTTCAGTAAATTCGGGGGGATTTTTATTTTCGCGGTCGCGGCGGGGAGCGTTTTATTTCGTTGCTTCGTTAAATTCGTCAAGCAGATATTCCCCAAGGCGCGAGAGCATCTCGGGCGCTCCGCCGCCGACCGGCTTGCCGTCCACCTCGGAGCAGGCAAGGCAGAGCGACCCCGAGGAAGTAACGATGACCTCGCGAGCCGCGAACATCTCGTCGAGAGTAAAAGGCGTTTCAGACACGGGGTAACCGAGCGCCGTCGCCGCCCCGATAAGATGCGCACGCGCAATACCCGGCAATATGAGGTTATCCGTCGGTGCTGTCTGCAGCACGCCTTGCGCGTTGATTATATGAACGTTCGAATGTCCGCATTCGGTAACTCTGCCGCCCTCGCGGTAAAGTATCGTTTCGTAAACGCCCGCTTCCTTTGCGTCCTGCGCGTACATAACGCTGGGCAGCAGATTGATCGTTTTTATATCGCAATGATAAAAGCGCGTGTCCGGTGCAGTACGGGCTTTGACCCTCACCGACAAGTCCTTAAGGTGCGACGATTGCAGGAATATCCAAAGATTGCCCACAAGATCGTCGGGATAGGTGTGATCGCGCTTTTGAGTGCCGCGCGTTACCTGCCAATAAACGAACTGCTCGCCGTCGTCGACGCGACTCATCATATCGAGGAGCAACTCGGTAAGACGCTCTCTGTCGCACGGGACCTTTATCCCGACTTTCGCCGCACTGCGAAAGAATCTGTCCAAATGCTCTTCGATAGCAAAGGGCTTATGATTTTTCGAATAGGTAACGTCGTAAACACCGTCTCCGAAAAAGTGAGACCTGTCGTTAAAAGGGACTTTTATTTCATCGGGCGATCCGAAAACGCCGTTATAATATGCCAAACTTTCCATAATACAACCTTTCAGGAGCAAACGCGTCGTAATGCGAGCGCCACACTCGAAAAATTATAGCATCGCCGAGAGACTTTGTCAATATTTTTCGTCGTCCGTCTTGATATTTCGTTCAAATTGCGCTATACTGAAGCGGGAGCCGCATAATTCGCAAAAATCGCGGCGGCACCCGTCTCGGCAAAAAAACACGCTCTGCGCAAAGGAGGAAAAAGCCGTGCCGACGCCCGATATCAAAAAGATAAAAACGTCAGCAAGCAACCTGTTTCTTCGCGTGGCAAAGGGGCACTTTGCCACCAACCATTCGCACACGAATCACTACGTCGACGTCGTATCGCAAAAGAACTGCCTTGCCGAAGCCAAAGCCGTGGCATACGCTCTGTGCCGCGACGGAAATTATTCCTCGCGAATCGTCGATGCCGTGCTTTGCCTCGACGGCACCGAGGTTATAGGCGCCTGCCTTGCGGACGAGATAACAAAAAGCGATTTTATAAGCGTCAATTCCAACCAAAAGATCTACGTCGTCACGCCCGAGATCTCGCAAGACTCGAAATTCGTGTTTCGGGACAATATCCTGCCTATGATACGCGGCAAGCACGTTCTACCGCTCGCGGTATCCGTCGCGACGGGCGCCACCGTGCGCGCAGCCGCGGAAGCCGTGCGCTATTACGGAGGCAACGTCGCGGGTATCGCCGCGATATTCGCAAGCGTCGACGAATGCGACGGCTATCCCGTCAACTCCGTCTTCGACCCGACAGACCTTGACGAATATTTCGTTTGCCCGTCGCACGAATGTCCGCTTTGCCGCGCGGGCGTCAAGCTCGACGCTCTGATAAACTGCCACGGATATTCGAAGCTTTGATACGTTACCCCCGAGTCGCCAAATGCGGCTCGGGGGACTTTTTCGTCGTGCGCCGACTTACGAAACGCTGGCGCAAAACTCGCCGTCGCGAACGTCAACGATAACGGTCGACTCGGGCGCAACGTCACTCTCTATCATACGCCGCGCTATCGGCGTTTCGATATGCGACTGAATATATCTGTTTATCGGGCGAGCGCCGTACGCCGGATCGTACGAACTCTCTATGATCTTTTCGACCGCCGCATCCGTAAGTTTGACGAATATCCGACGCTCTTCGAGCCTTTTCTCTATCTGTGCGACCTTAAGCGCGACTATATGCGCGATATTGTCTTTCGTCAGCGGGCGATAGAACACGATCTCGTCCAAACGATTCAAAAACTCGGGGCGGAAGCTGCGGCGCAAAAGTTCGTTCACCTTTGCGCGAGCCTCCTCGCTTATCTCGCCGTCGCGACTCATTCCGTCGAGTATAAAGTCCGAGCCGAGATTCGACGTAAGGATAATAACGGTATTTTTGAAATCCACCGTTTTCCCGTGGCTGTCGGTAACCCGACCGTCGTCAAGCACCTGCAAAAGCACGTTAAACACGTCGGGGTGCGCTTTTTCGATCTCGTCGAAAAGCACTACGGAGTACGGTTTGCGACGCACAGCCTCCGTAAGCTGTCCGCCCTCGTCGTATCCGACGTATCCCGGAGGCGCCCCGATAAGGCGGGATACGGAATATTTCTCCATATACTCGCTCATATCTATACGCACAAGATTTTTCTCATCGTCGAACAAAGCCTCCGTCAACGCCTTGGCAAGCTCCGTTTTGCCGACGCCCGTAGGGCCGAGGAAGAGGAACGATCCGACGGGGCGCCTCGGGTCCTTTACTCCGGCGCGCGAGCGCAATATCGCGTCGCACACTTTACACACCGCCTCGTCCTGCCCGACTACCCTGCCGTGCAGCGTCCCCTCGAGCCCCAACAGTTTGTTACGCTCTCCCTCGACAAGTTTCGCAACGGGTATTCCCGTCCAGCGCGAAACGATCTTGGCTATCTCGTCGTCGGTGACCTTGTCGCGCAAAAGCGTGTTTTTTCTCTCGTCCGCCGCCGCTTCGCAATCGGCAAGCTCCTTTTGCAATTGCGGCAACTTGCCGTATTTGAGCTCGGCGGCGCGGTTGAGGTCGTAGTCGTTTTGCGCTTTTTCGATCTCGCGATTCACGTCCTCTATGCGAGACCTTATGGAGCGCACACGCTTGAGCCCCGCCTTTTCGTTCTCCCACTTTGCGCGCATCTCGTTAAACCCGTCGCGCAAAGAGGCAAGCTCCGTTTTTATCTCCTCAAGATGCGCCAAGGTGATTTTGTCGGTTTCGTGAGACAGCGCCTGCTCCTCTATCTCGAGTTGCATTATCTTGTGCGATATCTCGTCCATCTCCGTGGGCATGGAATCGGTTTCGGTCTTTATCAGCGCGCACGCCTCGTCCACAAGATCTATCGCCTTGTCGGGCAAAAATCTGTCGCTTATATACCGAGCCGAAAGATTTGCCGCCGCAAGCAGCGCTTTGTCCGTTATCTTTACGCCGTGAAAGACCTCGTACCTTTCCTTGAGCCCTCTCAGTATTGCGACGGTGTCCTCCACCGAGGGCTCCTCCACGAGCACGGGTTGGAATCTGCGCTCGAGCGCGGCATCCTTCTCGATATATTGGCGGTATTCGTTCAGCGTCGTGGCTCCGATACAGTGGAGTTCGCCGCGCGCCAAAAGCGGCTTCAGTATATTGCCCGCGTCAAGCGCGCCGTCGGTCTTGCCGGCTCCCACTATGGTGTGCAGCTCGTCTATAAACAGTATTATCTTGCCGTCCGACGCGCCGACCTCGCCGAGCACCGCTTTAAGCCTTTCCTCAAACTCGCCGCGAAACTTCGCGCCGGCTATCAGTGCGCCGAGATCGAGCGAAAAAATCGTTCTGTCCTTAAGCGCGTCCGGCACGTCGCCGCTCACGATGCGCTGCGCCAGCCCCTCCGCTATCGCCGTTTTGCCGACGCCGGGCTCGCCGATAAGACAAGGGTTGTTTTTCGTTTTGCGCGAAAGTATGCGAATAACGTTCCTTATCTCTTCGTCTCTGCCGATAACGGGGTCGAGTTTGCGCTCCCTTGCCCGCGCAACGAGATCAGTGCCGTACTTTTTAAGAGCGTCGTACGTCGCCTCGGGCGTATCGCTGCTTACGCGCCTTGTGCCCCGTATCTTTTTCAGTGCCTCGAGGACTGCCGCACGGGTGACCCCGTTATCTTTCAGTATGCGCGCCACCCCGTCGCTCGCCTGCTCGATAAGCCCGAGAAGCAGGTGCTCGACCGAGATGTACTCGTCGTGCATCTTTTCCGCTTCCTTTTCAGCCGCGTCGAGCGCCCTGCCGAGTTTTTCCGAAATACCGATCCTTGCGGGGTCGTATCCGCTTCCGCCGAGCCGCGGAAATTTTTCAACGGCTTGCCGCGCCGCCGCCGCGAGCGCGTCGGGCGAAGAGCCGATGCTTTTTACGATCTCGCGGCACAACCCGTCGGGATTCGAAATCAGCACCAACAAAAGGTGCTCCTCTTCAACGGAAGCGTTGCCGTATTCCACCGCAAGCGCCTGCGACGCACGCAGTGCCTCAGCCGTTTTTTGAGTAAGCCTTTCCGTTTTCATAAAAATCATCTCCTTAAAAGCGTTCCGGGCTCGGCACGCCGCCTCGAGCGGCGCGTCCCGCCGAAACACTTTTCTTCATATTTATTTATATTATCTTCCCGTTTGAGCGCAGATAATCGCCGTACGCGTGCCGCATAGTCTGCGCGGTGCGATCCCCGGCAAAATAAGTTTTGATCGCTCCGTCGAGGAAAGAGATGTACGACGCTATCGCTTCGCCCGTGCTCTCGCCGTCGCTCGCTCCTCGGGCGAACGGACTGCGACGCAATACCATCTGCCTTTTAAAAACGCCGCCGACGTACTCCGCCGTACCCTCGTATCCCGCAGCGCGCTCCGTGGCTACCCACAGCGTCCAAAAATCGAGCAGATCGGCAAGCAACGCCGCGTTCGTCGTTCGCATCGACACGCGAAGCGCCCCCTCCGCACGGTCCGCCGCGCCGTAAAGCTCGACCGAATACCGTATGGTCGGATTGTATTTGTACTCGAGTGCCGAGCGCAACGACATAACGGATTGCGTCGGCGGCGCAAGCTCCCTGAAATTCTCGCCCGAATAAAGCCTTGCGGCAAGTTCGTCGAAAATATCGCTTATACGTTTTTCCGCGGTCGTAAGCGAAGCGTAATCAGCCAATATCCTGTTTATCATATTGGAGCGGTTGGTCCCGTTTTTATAAGCCAAGCGGTCTATCTCCCTGACCACCTCGTCGGCAAGCACAACGGAATAAACGCTTTTTCCCATTTTTATCGTCTCCTCGCTCTTCGGTAAAGGGCGACGGCGCGAATCCCATCGCAACGTACGCCTTGCGCCGTTGCGCCCTTTATCTCATCGACAATATTGTACCACTGCTTATATAATTTGTCAACACTTTTATATAAATATTTTTGCATTTTTCAAAATTATGTTCTTACGCACCGAATGGCGGCGCAGACCGTCCGCCGCAAGCGCGAACAGATCTTGCGACCGCGCAAAATCGCACCTACGCGACGCCGAGATATAAAAATCCGTCTCGTTTTCCCGCGGTGCGCAAACGTGCAAAATCATATGTCCTCGGTACCGAAGAAATATATAAGCGCAGCACCGTCTCGTCGCCGAGACGCAAAACGCGCCAAAGCGCACCGTTCCCATACCAAGGCACACAAACGCCTCGCCGATATCAAAAGTCGCCGGCTCACCTCTCCGCACCCAAGACTCGCAAGACACGCGAAAATCCGCCTCGCAGCCGCGACGTGTAAACGCGAAAAAAGTGTGCCTCGTCGGCTCGCGTTGCGCAACCGTCGCCCCGCGGGCGGCATTACGCTCTCCTTGTTCCCCTTTATGTTCTGCTTGCCCCCTCTTTGTTCCCCTTTGCGTTCTGTTCGCACCCTCTTTGTTCCACTTTACGTTCCGTTCGCCCCCCTTTGCGTTATATTCGCGCTCTCTTCGCGCCCCTTTACACTGTCTTTGCACTCTTTCCGCACTCTCTGCGCCCTCTTAGTCCCGCCCCACTCCGTCCTTAGGATACCCGCCGAAAAACGACGAATTCGGCGGCGATAACTCCAACGGAACGAGCATTTTCGTCAATTTCGGCGCGGCTGCAATTTATTTTTATCGTTCGGTTAATTTTTTGAAAAAATTTTATCATATTATATTGAAATTTAAGCCGAAAAATGCTATTATTAACTACAAGTTTTAACGGGTTTTATATGACGTATGCATATTCGCGCCCGACGCACGTATTCTCTTACCGCACAACGTTATACATAACGTTTTCACTGCTAAAATGAACGATAAAAAGAGATCTCGAAACAAGATCAAAAAAATATGGAACGCCGTTACGACGGTGATCGTCGTGTTGGCTGTTTTGCTCGCCGTCGCCGTTGTCGGCGGATACCTTTTCGGCGTAAAGCCTTACGTGGTTTTGTCGGGCTCGATGGAGCCCGTTTACCCGACGGGCTCGCTCCTCTACGTTCGCAACGTCGACGTAGAAGAGCTCGAGGTCGGCGACAGCATCACCTTTTTGCTCGACGAAGACAAGATCGCTACGCACCGCATAATAGAGATAATCCCCGACGAAGACGACCCCGACGTTATCCGCTTTCGCACGCAGGGTGACGCCAACGACGTCCCCGACGCTACGCCCGTGCATTGCAAAAACGTGCTCGGCAAGCCGCTTTTCGCCGTACCTTACCTCGGATATGCGGTATCCGCCGTTCGCGGGCTGTTTCGCACGCCGCCCTATTCGTATTTTACGATCGCGGGTTGCGCCGTGCTGATAGTTCTGATGTTTTTGCCCGACTTGCTCGGCGGAAGCGATAAAAAAAGCGACAAAAAAAGAAAAGACAAAAATCAAAAGGGCGAAAATCGCAGCACGAACAACGATCCTGACGACGGTGAAACCCCGGCTGCGGTCGACGGCAACGACACGCCCACAGCCCAAGCGACCGACGACAGCGGCGCAGCAACCTCGGTATCCCCGACCTGCGACCCCAAAGGCACACAAAGCGCCGACAAGGGCGACTCGGGCGAGACCGCTTAACGACGGTATGCCGCAAGGCTCCCGAAATAAATGCTTAAATATAATTTAAGGAGGTTTTTATGAAATCCAAAGTATTCAAAGCGTTGGCTGTTACCGTCAGCGCATTGTTGCTTGTTACCGCAGCGGTATTTTCGACGATCGCATACCTGCAATCCAAAGATTCCGTTATCAACACCTTTACGATCGGCAAAGTCGCCATCACGCTTGACGAATCCAACGTCGACCAGTACGGCAACGTGCAGACAGGCGAGGCGCGCGTTAAGAGCAACACGTATAAGCTCATCCCCGGCAGCACCTACACCAAGGACCCGGTAATACATTTTGCCGCAGGCAGCGAGGCTTCGTACGTCTTCTTTAAGATGAAGAACGAGATCTCCGGCATCGAGGCAAGCGGCGACGACATAATCGATTATCAAATATTCTCCAACGGATGGATTTGGCTTGACAACGAGGCGGACGGCGCGATCTTCTACAAGCAGGTTGACGCAAACACCGGCAGCACCGCGATAGACCTCCCCATATTCAGTTCTTTCACCATAGCCGCCACCGCTGACGTTTCCTCTTACGACCAAAAGTCCATCAAGATCACCGCGTACGCTATCCAAAGCGCCGGTATCGAAACCGCGGCGCAGGCTTGGGAGTACCTCAACCAATAGCCCCGCGCGCTTACCGCCCCGAGTTTGAAACGGGCGATGCGGCAAAAGCCGACGCAACTCGGCTTTGCCGCCGCGCGTCCGCTTGAAAATATCTTTCCCGAATTCCAAATCAAATATTTTAAGAAAGGAGGCGAAACCGATGAAATTCAACAAAAAGCAGACGATAGTATGCATCGCGGCGCTCGCACTCGTACTTTGCTTCACCGTCGGCGGCACGCTCGCCTACATTACCGCAACGACCGATCCAGTCGTCAACACCTTTACGATAGGCGACATCAAACTGACCCTCACGGAGACCGAAACGAACTTCAAGATGGTTCCCGGCAATACGATCGCAAAAGACCCCGTCGTCAAGGTCGAAAAAGGCTCCGAAAGCTGCTGGGTCTTCGTAAAGATCGATGAATCTCAAAATCTCACGGATTATATCTCATACGAGATTGCCGACGGTTGGACCCGTCTTGATGGCACGCAAAACGTTTACTATACCATAGCAGACCCCAGTGAGCAAGACGGCGTATCTTTCCACGTTCTGAAAGGCGATACAGTCACCGTTAAAACGAGCGTTACCAAAGAGATGATGACCGCACTCGGCTCGAATCTGCCCACCCTCACCTTTACGGCATACGCCGTTCAAAAAGCCAATATCGGCACCGCTGCCGCCGCATGGGCTCTGCTTTCAAGCACACCCTACGCCGCATAACGGCACCGACCTTGCGGCAGCAAGTATCCCCGACCCCGAAAACAATTCAAATAAAAGTTTTGTGAAAGGAACGTATAATTATGTCTAAGAAAAAGATACTAACCCTTTGCCTCGCGGCTATCCTTGTGGTCACCGCCGTTGCGGGAGCATCCTATGCTTATCTGACCGATACCGATTCCGCTCTCAACACCTTTACTATGGGCAACGTTCGCATCTCTCTCGTCGAGCAGCAAAGAGACGGCGAGGGCAACCTTGTCGACTTCGACCCCGAAACGGCAAAGACTCTGCTCCCCATCGTCGGCAGCGCTCAGTCGGACGCGAAAGACAAATACGGACTTACCACCGCGAAGAACTACGTAGACAAGATCGTCAGAGTTAAGAACACCGGCAAAAACGACGCGTACGTTCGCGTGCTCGTAGCCGTTCCCGCAGTCCTCGAGGACAGCCTGACGCCCAATAACAACATTCTGCACTGGAACTTCGGCAACAAGTTCACCGCAGACGGTAACTACGACACCGAGGCGGCAACTCAGCCCGTAAACGCAGGCTGGGACACCGATTGCGTATACAAGGACGAAAAGACGACCGTAACCATCGACGGTATCCTTTACAACGTTTACTCCTTCACCTACACCAAAGCGCTCGCTAAGGGCGAAACCACCGAACTCGCTTCTTTCGTAGGCTTCTACATCGATTCCGCTGTTGACAACTACGTCAACGACGACGGCGAAGTAATTTACACCAAGAACGGTCAGGACGTCGATTTCGACTTCTCCGCCGGCATCAAGATCCCCGTTGTCGCAGAGGCTATCCAGGCAGACGGCTTTGAGAGCGCAAGCGCTGCTTTCGCCGCTTCCTCTTTCACAATCGCGAACGCGTTCGCGCAGTGGGTCTCCGAGTAATCCGCAACCGTTAAACTTTTAAACCAACACAACCTTTCTCCGCTCGGGTTCGCACTCGCGCCGGTTCGCCGGCAACGACAAAAGCGGAAACATATCTGAAAAAATGAACAAAAAAAAGATTTTAACAATTGCTTTGGCTGCTATCATAGCGGTCATATCGATAACCGGTGCCTCTCTCGCGTATTTTACGGATACCAAAACCGCAAAAAACGTTATCACGATGGGCAGCGTTAAGATCACGCTTGACGAGGCGCCCGTCGGCGCCGACGGCAAAAAAACGACCGGCGATCGCGTTGAGGGCGGCATTACCTACGGCGTCGAAGCCGTTTATCCCGGAGCCGTTATCGACAAAGACCCGACCGTGCACAACGTCGGCAAAAACGGCGCGTATATCCGCGCAAGCGTTAACGTCAGCGACTGGATGAACGTCTGCGCGGCTCTCTACCCCGATTTTACGGCAACTTTCCCGAGCGAGGACTACAAGGCGTCGCTCGAGCTTCTCGTCGGCACGCTCGGCGAGGGGTGGTCCGTCGTTAAGGTCGAGGCAGGCGACACCTTTACCATCGGTCGTTTCGACGCGAAATTCATCCTCAAATACGACGGAGTGCTCGCCGCGGGCGAAAGCACGACGGCTATATTCGAAAAGGTGATCGTTCCGACCGGTATCACGAACGAATCCGCCGCAAGCCTCAGCGAGATAACCGTTAAGGCAGAAGCCATCCAAAACAAAAACTTTACCTCTTGGGAGGAAGCGTTCGCCGCATTCGACGGAGAATGATCCCCGCGACCTGATCCCCGCACGGGGATCAGGTCAATTGCCTGCCGCACTCGTCTTCGACAAAGACGCAGCGACAGACAGAGTTTTATCAAAAGACAAAGATACGTCCGTCGCCGACGACAAAACGAAAACGACACTTGATACAAGCGCAAAAGATAGACTTTTCACTCCCGTTTCGGCGCTCGCGCCGAGCGGATCGCACCTATATGGAGGGTAACGTATGAAAAAGATCAAACTGAAAGCATTGGCGTTTTTCCTTTGTTTCGCTATGCTGCTTCCGCAATTCCCGATAGCACTTGTCGGTTTTGCGGCGGACGCGGACACAGGAGATTTCGACGTTTTCTACGACGGTAAGCCCACGGATAGCGTTACCGTTCCGTATAACGAAAGGATAGTGCTGAGCGTCGAAGAAGACGACGACGCAAATTACGCCTGGCAGATCCTTATCGACGACGAGACCGACGAATGGGTCAATATCTCTGGGCAAAAGAAATGCTCTTTGGTAGTCGGCGCCGCGCTCGTCTCCTCCGTTGCCGACAAAAACGGCACTGCCTACGTGCGCTGCAAAAAAACGGTCGGCACCTCGCAAAGCGTATCCGGCGCAGTCAAAGTAACGCTGACCGCCACCGTTACCGAAAAGGCGGCAACGAACGCCGCGGCATCCGCAACAGCTCCAGTGCGCCGCACGGCAAAAGCGGCGACAAATCCCTCGGACGTTGCGCGCTACTCCATAACCGTGAACTACGTTTACGAGGACGGCTCCTCCGCCTTTGACCCGTACAGCGCGAATATCGCCGCGGGCGAGGATTTCGAGTACACCGTTCACTTCCCCACCGTGGTCGGATATCTGCCCTACTTCGGCAGTGACGGCGAGTCCACTTCGCAATACAAAATCGATATCAAATCCATCGACAAAGACTACGTTTACACGGTAACCTACAAACCCACCGCCGTTAAGTTCAAGGTCAACCACTACAAGCAAAACGTACTCGACGACCAATACGAGCTTTTCCGCACGACCGAGGAATCGGCTCTCACGGGTCAGCCCGTCGGCGACGGTCATACCATCGAGATCGACGGCTTTACCGCAATATATTACGACAAAGACGTCGTCGTCGCGGCGGACGGCTCTACCGAGATCTCCATCTACTACGACAGAAACTATTATCTCATCACTTTCGAGCTCGGCGGCGGCTACGGCACGGATCCCGTATATACCAGATACGGCGCGACCGTGTCCGTCAACGCCCCCCAGCGCTCGGGTTATCTCTTCACCGGTTGGCAGCTTATCGAGTGCGGCAGACGCAACGAAGCGGGGCAAACGGTGTATTCGCAGGCGACCGAAGAGGAAAAGGGTCAATATTCTCTCTCCGGCGGTCACGTCGTTCTGCCCGATATGAACCTCAAATACCTCGCGCTTTGGACGACTTCGAGCACGACCTACTCCATCGTGTACTGGAAAGAGAACGCAAATGACAACGGCTACTCCTACTGGGGCTCGCGCGTTGTCGGCGCAAAGGCAGACGGCACCGCGGACGGTACCGTCATAAGCGGCTCGTCGGTCAGCGGTTCGGACGACGTCCCCGTCTCCGTTACCACCACCGTCGTCGACGGCGAAAGCCTTAACGAAAGAGACTATTTTACCTACAACTCCGCCAAAACGGACAAAAACGTTATCGTCGAGGGCGACGGCTCTACGGTCGTTAACGTATATTACACGAGAAACGTTTATTATCTCTATTTCACCGGCATAAGCGGCACTTGTGTGCTTAAGGAGCACACCCACAGCACGGATTGCAGCGGCAAGCTTATCTGTACGATCACCGCACACACTCACGACGAAAGTTGCGAAAAAACGCTCGTCTGCCCCAAGGCAGAGCATACGCAGCACACCGACGAGTGCCTTATCTGCAACAAAACGGAGCACGCAAATCATACGAAGGCGTGCTACTCCGGCGTAGGCACTAAAGCAGGTTACGTATTTTTTGCGCCGAGTAATCCGGAGCAAGGATATGTCTACCAGTCTCCGCTCGATTCTTCTCGTTACTATATATATGTTGACGGTTCTTGGTACTCCTATTCGGGCGATATCCCGACGAGCGGTAATATCGCCCCCACTACTTGCGACGGTATACACGTGCACGGCGAGGAGTGCTATAAAGACGCGCTGCACACCCACACCGACGCTTGCTATACTTACTCCTGCAACACCGCCGAGCATATCCACACCGCCGAATGTTACGCCAAATGCACCAAGCTCGAGCACAAGCATACCACATCGTGCAACAGCGCAAGCACGAGCAACGTAATATACGTTATCGGCGCGAAGTACGAGCAGACCATCGGCGACGAATGGCCCACCGCCGACAAATTCCCGAACGTCACTCTCCTCGGCTGGGATATCGACGGCATCTCTTCCAACACCGTTTCCAAGCGTATCAATATGACGTCGGACCTCTGCGACAAAACGGATAATCTGAAATACGCCAAGATCCTTACCGGCGGGACCAAAAAATATCTCTACTATATGTTTGAGAGCTTCGACCAAACGAGCCCCGCCGACGGCAACGACCGCAAACTTTATAAAGGCGTTTATTACGACAAGAGCGAGCTCTACTATCAGGAGGTAAACTCGAACGGAACTTGGAATCAAAAAGAGATCCTCGGTATGAATCCCGTTGACGGCGGCGTAGTAACCTCCGGCTCTGACGTCTTCCTCTACTACACCCGCAACCGCCACGTTATCACGTTCCACAGCGTCGGCAAAACGGTAAAAACGGTAAGCGACGTTATGTATCAAACGCCGTTCTCCTCTATCAAAGACGGCAGCGGCAACGCGATATCGACCTTTGCACCCGAGTACCCCGAAACTTACGAGCCTAACGCATATTACTTCGCAGGCTGGTACGCAACCCCCGAATGTTTCGAGGGGACCGAAGTCGACTTTACCAAAGCCGTGATGCCCAACAGCGACACGGCGCTGTATGCCAAGTGGGCGCCCAAAACGCACACCGTAAATATTTACAAAACGTACGACGACCTGCAGGGCGAAAAAACGCCGGTTGAGACCGAGCGAGTGCTCCACGGCAACGTTGCAAAATCGCCCGAGGCGCTGACGAACGGTAACTACACCTTCGGCGGTTGGTTCTATATGGACGGCAACGAAAAGAAAGCATTCGACTTTAACAATATGCCAGTCAATCGCGACCTCGATATCTTCGCCGAATGGAACTCGAAAGTCGCAGTCGTCTACACCATCCACTACCAAACGAAAGACGGCACGAAGATAGCCCCCGACACAGTGGGCAGCACGCTTGCCGGAACGAGCAAAACGTTTACGGCAAAAGGCGGCGCAGAGCTTTACGAGGCTTACCGCACGGGTTACTACCCGAGCACGAACAGCCACACGCTCGTTATGTCCCTTAACGGCACAAACGAATTCACCTTCGTATACGAAGTGCTTGACGCCGCGCCTTACGTCGTTCGCTACCTTGAAAAGGGCAGCGAAAAGGTGCTCGCCGACGAAGAACGCCACCCCGACAACAAGAGCAGCGTCGTTACCGAAGTATTTAAAGTGATCTCGGGCTACGCCCCCGACGCATATCAGAAGCGCCTCGTGCTCTCTGTCAACAGCGAAGAAAACGTTATCACTTTCTGGTACGAAAAGGATGAAATCCACGCATACTACCTCGTCACCCACTGGGTGCAGAACGTCGAGGGCGACGGATACAGCGAATACCGCACCATCCAAGGTCCCGATACGATCGGCGCGACGGTAACCGAAGATCCCATTGCCATCACCGGCTTCAATTACGTAGGCTACGCCGTAAACGGCGGCACAAGGGTCGAGACCGCGAGCGAAGCGGCACGCGGCACGCTTGAGGCAACCGGTCTCAAGCTCAATCTCTACTACGACAGAAACACCTTTGATTACACCGTAAAATATCTCGAGTACGGCACGGAGCGCGAGCTCGCGGCAACGAAGACCTCGTCGCGTCAATATCGCTACGGGTCAACGGTCACCGAAACGGCTCTCGATATCACGGGCTACACCCGCGTCGGTGACAAGACCAAGATCCGCACCATACGCGGCAAGGACGACGTTATCGTGTTCTATTACACGGAACAAACGGTCATGTTTAAATACGTTCCGGTCGGCGGCGGCTACGTCAGCCTCGGCTCGGAGAACATAAACGCCAAAACGGGCACACCGAGCGGCTCTACTCCGACGGCAAACCCCGGCTACGTCTTTGACGGTTGGTATCTCGACGAAGAGTGCAAAACGCCCGTTAAAGACGGCGTAAACGCAACGACCTCGCACGTCACGCCGCAAAAGAACGGCGAGATCTACGTAAGCACGACTTATTACGCAAAATTTGTCGCATCTTATTCGCAACTCACGATAGCAAAGCAAGGCGCCGACTCCGTCGACGAAAATCAAACGTTTATCTTTACCGTGCGCGGCACGGATGCCGCAAACTCGTCCGTCGTTTTAACGTTTACCGTACACGGCAACGGCAAAACGACGATAACGGACTTGCCCACAGGAAACTACGAGGTCACCGAGGTCTCCGAGTGGTCTTGGAGATATTCGCCAGAAACGGCGCGTCAAACCGTCGCCGTTACCGTAGAGGCTCCGCCTACCGTAACCTTTAAAAACGTTCGCTCGCAGACCAAATGGCTCGACGGAGACAATTATCGGATAAATCCGTTCGACGCGCTTAAGTAACTGCCGACAAGAGAGGAAAAAAGCAAATGAGAACAATTGCAAAAAAACACAGATTGATTGTCGCAGTACTTTCTCTTACGCTTGCGGCGCTTATGGGTGCCGGCAGTACGCTTGCATACGTTATGACGCAAACGCAGGCGAAAGAAAACGAATTCACCTCGAGCAAAGTAGCCTCCGAGGTGTACGAAACGTTCGACGGTGAGGTAAAGAGCAACGTCGGCGTCAAAAACGTCGGCGATACCGAGGCGTACGTACGCGCCGCAATCGTCGTTACGTGGGCAAAGACGAGCACGGCGGACGATATGACCGTCGTCAGTGCGAAAAAGCCGCAAGCAGGCGTCGATTACAGCTTGAGTTACAAAGCGAACAGCGGTTGGATCCTCGGCGACGACGGATTTTGGTATTATTCCCTGCCCGTCGCCGCCGGAAGCAAAACCGAGGTGCTGATAAGCGAGTGTCGCCTCGCCGCGGGAGCCTCCGCACCCGAAGGATATCGCCTGTCGGTCGAGATCGTTTGCTCCTCGGTTCAATCTACTCCGACTTCCGCAGTGTATGAAGCGTGGGGCGCTACCGTTGACGATAGCGGCAAATTGCAACCTAAAACCGGGGAGGTGACGGAATAATGAATAAACGTATTAAAAAGCTGTTGTGTCTCCTGATCGGAGCCGTCTTAACCCTCTCCGCACCGTGCACGGCGTTTGCAGCCGGCAAGGTCACCTACGACGGCAATGCGCACGAGTTCATCCTTTCCCCGGGCAGCACTTACTCTCCGACCGACCTTTTTACCGATCTCAAAGGGCTCTTGCCCGGCGATAACGTTACTCAAAAGGTAACGATTGACAACTCGGCGGATAAAAACGTTAAGATCAAGCTCTATATGCGCTCGCTCGGTGCCGAGGCGGGGTCCGAGGACTTTCTCTCCAAGCTCAGCCTGACCGTTGAGTACGCAGACGGAGATAAGATGAAAAAAATGTTCGACGCTCCCGCTTCCGAAACGGCGCAACTCACCGATTGGGTCTATCTCGGTACCGTTTATTCGGGCGGCACGCTCGATCTCAACGTCACGCTGAGCGTTGACGGCGATCTCTCCAACGAATATCAGGATGCCGTCGGATATCTTGATTGGCAATTCAAGGTCGAGGAACTTCCCGTTGACCCGAGCGACCCCAAACCGCCCGCAACGGGCGACACTTTGCGCGGCGCAATCTACGGCACGGTCATCGTGGTCTGCTGCGTAGTGCTCGTATTCGTCGTCATAAAGCGCAAAAAACGCACCGACGAAGATGAAGAAAAATAATTAAACAAAGCTCCCCCGTGATGGATATACGGTAGCGTATATCCATCACGGGGGAACTTTATATTTAAAGCACTCGGATATGAGCGATAATATTCAATATCGCATTCATTATTATTTTATTAACAAAATGCGCATAATTACAATTTCGCCGGAGTCCCTTTTTGCTATGATCAATATGATTTTAATATTGTCAAAAATCTATCTCAGTACAGCTTAAGCTTTACTCTTCCCACTCCGAATACATCAAGCAATTCTTCCATAGTTGTAGGAAGCTTTTTACACATATCCATAAGTGTTGCATCCGAAAAAATAATGTATGCCGGAACATTGTTCTCATTCGCCAGTTCGCGCCTTAATGCTTTCAGTTCTGCCAACAAACTACGATCTATATTTTCTGTCGTGCTTTCCTTTTGAGATTTTTTCTCGGCTGATCCTTTAGGCTTCCGCCGTTTTCATCACAATCGTCTCGTTATTAAAAAGGATCGCATTGGCTTTGTCAGTAATGGCTAAATTTCGGATATTCGTTACCGATAGACTCTATATATCCTTCATATTCTAAAAATTCAATAATATCTCGAACCCGAGACTCTTTATACTCTTTCATTATTCCGTATGTTGTTTGAGTATTCAGTCCCCAGCGAAGAATTTTTTCATTTTTACTTTATCTAAGTATATCACATATCATTTTCTTTCCATAGCGCTCGCCGGTACGTTTGATGCAAGAAAGTATTTTTTGAGCTTCTATAGTAATATCTACTTCTTCAAATTGTGTAAGACAGTTAGAACAGTTACCACAGTAGTTCTGAGATTTTTCACCAAAATACTCTAATATAAACTTACGAAGGCACGTATTTGTGGTCGAATAAAAAGTAATTTTTTTTAGCCTGTCGTAATCTCTGTCTCTTAACAAATCTTGTTGATCAATCGTAAGATCGGGATTAGGTTCAGAATGTTCTATCAAGAACCGGTTCATATGAACGTCTGCGGCATTATATAGTAAGATGCATTCTGCACTCATTCCGTCTCTTCCTGCACGTACCGCTTCCTGATAATAACTTTCTATATCTTTTGGCATATTGTAATGGATAACATATGCAACATTAGACTTATCTATTCCCATTCCGAAAGCATTTGTTGCAACCATAATGTTTTTACGATCATAAACAAAATCCTCTTGATTTTGTTTGCGTATATCATCCGACAAGCCGGCATGATATGTTGTCACCGAGAATCCAATGTCGTTTAATTTTTCTCCAAGTTCTTCAACAATTTTTCTTGTAGCACAGTAGATAATTCCGGAATCGTTAATATGATCGTTCAGTATTTCAATCAAGTATTCATATTTCTTCTTGGGTCTAAAAACTTCAAACTTTAAGTTAGGTCGATCAAAACCGGTGGTCATCCTAAATGGGGATTTGAGCTTAAGAGAATACTCTATATCGTCTTTAACCTCAGCAGTAGCTGTTGCAGTAAAAGCCGCTATTACGGGTCTATAATCAAGAGCCTCTACGAATTCGGCAATCTTCAAGTAACCGGGACGAAAATCTTGCCCCCAATGAGATATGCAATGAGCTTCATCAACAGCAATGAAATCCACTTTGATATTTCTGCATACATCCCTAAAGCCCGGAACAGCAAGCCTTTCCGGAGCAACATATATGATTTTATATATTCCGTTCTTGATGTTCGAAATAACTTTGGTATACTGGGCAAATGACAATGAGCTATTAAGATATGCAGCTCGTATACCGTTTTGAGTTAATGAATTCACTTGATCTTTCATCAATGAGATAAGTGGAGAAACAACCAAAGTAATACCGTTGAAAAGCAATGCCGGAACTTGATAACAAATCGATTTTCCCGCACCAGTTGGCATAACGCAAAGCGCATCCTTTCCCCTGCAAATAGCATCTACTACTATCTCTTGCCCCGACCTAAACGCTGAATGCCCAAAATATTGTTTTAATACCTTTTCCTTGTCAAGTATACTATACACAATAAAAACGCTCCTTTAAATTGCCGCTATCTTAGTCGGAATCATCACGTCTGCAAACAGAACTTATAGTTTGGAAATTCGCTTGACTTTATCCATTGGAGATGGGATTGTTAATCATTCGTCTTCTGATTTTCTCAAATATTTATTTTGTTTGTACGCCTTAAGCTATATCATTTTCGCGGTTGCTTTACTTGGTCGATGCGCTTAGTAACCGAAGCCATAATCATCCCTCCCTATAATTTTCAATTTATCACTACCGTGTGAAAAATATTAACTTGTATATCGAGTTAATTATAACATATTTCATTAGAAATAGTCAGGATTTTTGTGATTTATATCGAAAAATTAGAGAAAATCGATAATATTATTAGTGCAAAGATAACTTGCGTGTCTGTTACAGATATCACTTCTATTATCACATAATAATACAACCCGCCTGCGATACTTGCCACAGTACCGCAGGCGGGTTTCGAGCGTTCAACACTTATACTTTTTTACTACAATCAATCCAATACCGAGGATGGCGCAGGACACGGCGATGAGGACGTAAGCGATCACGTCGGAGTCAATACCGTTATTGCCGCCGTCCGCGGCAAAAGAAGAGTCTCCGCCGGGCTTTTGCATCTCTCCGCCCGACGGGCGATTGTTTCCGTTCGCATCGTTCTCCCACGAATCTCCAAACGGCATATTGCCGCTTCCGTTGCCGAAAGATGCGCCGGGGGAATTCCCGCCTCCGCTCGGCACATCGGACGGATCGAATCCCCCCTGCGGGGTCGAAGGGGCGGCTGCCGGCACATCGCCGCCCTGCGTACCGTTTTCGCCGCTCTCTTCCGCATCCGCCGCCCCCTCTTTCGAACGGTTTTGCGCGAAATCGTTAACGTCACCTTTGTTTCCGGGGCTGCTCGGCATTGCGCTGCCACCCATAGACCCCATATCCGACAACGTAATACCCGACGCATCAACGTAACTCATATCCGCAGTCGTTTCTCCGTTTTCGAGTTGCAAAGATATGCTCTCGCTACGCAATTGACAAAACCGGCGAATGGTCTGCACGCCCAATTCGAACTCTTCGAAGCTGTAAAACGCCGTCGGATCTTTTGCCACGAAATCTTTGATCAAACCGTAGGCATTATCAATTATGCCGACAACGTCGACGTTCTTTAAAAACTCTGCGAAATATCCGTGATACAGCTGCGTGTATTCCTCGTCGGAAACGATCCAGTTCCACATAGGTCGATCCTCGCCCGAGCCGTTATCGACCGGCGAATCGATCGGCGTGTTTACAACGGCGTCGGCGTCGCCGCTGCGAAACGTTCCGTATGCAAGATTATAGTCCCAAGGCAGCATTGCAAGTTTGCCGTCTTTCTCATACAGATAATAATTGTGCACCATCGTCCCCGTGTAACTGTCACCGTTGCAAACGTAGTTGTGAACGACAAAATAGCGAATGACCTGCTCCACGTCCACAGCCTGTGCGACGTCCTCGTTAGCCGACAACTCTTTAAGCGCCCCGATCAATCGTTTTTGGTCCGTTTCGGTGATATCGGTTTTGGCATTATTCCAAATATTTGCGTAACTGTCGATATCGTCGCCAACGTATTGCAGCTTTACGTCGCTTGAGCCCATAACACCGTCGGCGCCCACGCCGCCGAACGACGGCACGTCGGGCATTCCGCCACCGCCGGCGCCCGGCGGAGCAAAACCGCCCGAAAATCCGTTGCCTTCGACACTCGCGCCGTTTTTATTGCCGAAATCAAGATCGCTCTTATCAAAATCGCCGCCGTTTTCGCGAGCGCCGCCCGAGTTTTGGCTGTCGGGTTTGTACAATTCTCCGTAATCTGCGCCGTAATTGCGTTCCAAAAATGCGTCTTCCACGCCCTCCACCGCCAAATACAGCCCCCAATCCTCGCCGTTGACCGTGACGTATACGTAACTGCACAGAGACGACGTCACTCCGAACTCGCTCATCATCGTGTACGTCAGATAATCCTTCATCATAGTGGAATCTTGAATCAGATTGTTCAGGCTGAGTTTGTCAAGGCCGTGATAACTCTTGGTTTTGTCATAATGATCAAACTCGATTTTGAAGCTGTACCTCTCGCTTCCGAGCGTTGCGACCGTGGAAAGCGAGGTGTTCCCTTTGGTGCGGATACCCACTTTTTTATACGCTTCCCCGTCGATCACCACGTTGGCAACGTAATATTCTTCGCTTGCGGCGTTGTCGATCATATCGTCCCAATCGTTCATCACAATGTCAAGGGTGTGAACTTTGCTTTTATCGAAAAGTCGCTCCTCGTATCCCGCCGCCTTTGACCGAGCCTTGATCCCGAGGGCAGAGCCGTTCATAAACAGCACTGTCAGCACAAGAGTTAGCGCCGTAACGACCACTGCGATACGATCGAAATATTTGCTCCCCGACATCGGATTACCCCATATAGTCCCCGTTGTAAGAGACTATCACCGCGCTTTTTACCCCGGGCATTTCGGAAAGAACGTTGATAAAATCGGTATCATCGTCCCTCAGGCGCACTTCGACGTTCAATTCGATCGCGCCTTTCACCGCGGATTTGCTCTTGACGGTGGATTTTATCACGTTTTTCATAATAAAATCCCTTGCACGCACTTCCGAGTCGCGGTCGGTGCAGCTAAGCACGACAATATACGGGTGCGTGTTGGATTTTTTGTTTACGAAAACGAGCAGGATAATGCCGATGCAAACGCTCCCGAAAACAGCCAGCGGAATCATTCCCGCCGCCAAAATTATACCCGCCGCGATCGACCAAAAGAGAAACGCGATGTCAAGCGGATCTTTGATAGCGGTACGAAAACGCACGATGGACAGCGCGCCGACCATACCGAGGGACAAAACCACGTTGCTCGTTACCGCAAGTATCACGGTGGCGGTTATCATCGTAAGCGCGATGAGCGTCGTGCCAAACCCCGCGGAATACATAACTCCGCGATAAGTTTTTTTGTATACGAGAAAAATAAACAGACCGATACCGAAAGACAATACGATGGTCAGGATCATATCAAAAATGCCGACCGCCGTTACGTTTTCCAAAAATTCCGATTTAAAAATATCACCGAAAGACATAGTTCGTTTCTCCTTAATTTAAAGCTTTAATCGTACGCGCGGCAGGCGGCGTATTTCGAATACGCGGTATCGTGCCTGTCTCCGAGTTGCACCGCGTCCCGTATTACATCCGGCAAAAAATCGTCCCACTTTACCTCGAGGATACGGGGTTCCCCCGGCACGGGGATCGTCGTGCAATCGGGGGCTAAAAAATCCGTACGGCGCAGTGCGGTGCGGATATCGTAGTCGAGCGTTACCCGAACGTTGCCCGGGGCAAACACGAACGGCTCTCTCGTATAGTCAACTATCACCTTCGGGGCAAGCCCCTCGTTGCGAACGCGTGAACGGAAAGCGCGGATAAGGTCGTCGTCGCTTTCCTCCATCCACTCCGTTCTTCCCGCCGCAATCGCCCGCGCCTGTTCTTCGGTCAAAGAGGTTTGATCCTTATGCCCCAAACCGCCGCACTTGAACTTTCTCTCAAGGTGAATTACGGACGTATCGCGGTTGTAAAGACGTATTCGATACTTTTCGCGGACGTTCGTTCCGTCGATTTTTTCGCGCAGCGCCTTATCGTCCGCATTGTCAAAGTACAAACTGCGGATCTCGTATTTACCGTCGACGGCATACGGATCGGGCGCCATAACCGCACGCAGTCTTTGCCGTAAGATCAGCATATCCGAATAGCCGATCTCGTGCTTGATTTCGTGTCTGAATTGCAAATCGCACGCCTCCTTTTCGCCCCTTATTATAGCCGCAAAACCTATGACGGACATTAGAAAACGTGAAAAAAACCTCTCCGTCGGTGATAACCGTCGGAAAGGTTTGTGACAATATTACGTATCGGCGCGAAAACGGGCGATAAATCGGAGCGTGCCGCGATCGGTGTAATTTGCCCTCAGCGTTCCGCCGAAGTTCTCCGCAATGGCGCGGGCTGCGGAAAGTCCGATGCCGTACCCCGAAGTGTCACCGTTTTGCGTTCTCGAGCTGTCGCCGCGGTAAAAGCGCTCGAACAGTCGTTCCGCGTCGGGGTCGGCAGGCACCTCGCAGGTGTTTTCTTCCGTGATTTTGATCTGTCTGCCGTCCGAAGCAAGCAAAAACCGCACGCTGCCGTTCTCGGGCGTGTACTTTACCGCATTGTCCATCAGCACCGAGATCATCTGCATAAACGTGTCGCAGTGGACACGCATAACCACACCCGGCTCTATCGCTGCGGAAAATACGACGTTTTTTTGCGCCATCGCATCCTCATACCCCAGGAGCAGCTCCGAGACGCGCTCGCTGACGTTTACGTTTTCCACAGGCAACTCGGTCGCCTCGTCGAGCTTTGAAAGAGTCAGCAGGTTGGACATCAAAACGTTTAACCTTTGGGTCTGTCGGCGAATATTTTGGCTGTATTTCGTTTCTCCGTTGATCAGCGCGGAGGCGTCGTTATTGGACCCGATAATGGCAAGCGGCGTTTTCAGCTCGTGCCCCGCGTTGGTGATAAATCTCTTTTGCTTTTCCATCCCCGCCAATATCGGGCGCACCATACGCTTTGAAAACAGTGCGACGAATATCAAAACGGCAAACCAACAAACTACCGCAATGGCGCAGGAAAGGCTGAGCACCATAACAAACGTCTGCGTTTGCCCCGATATATCCATAAAAAAGATCAAGCTGTCCGAGCCGAGTTGCTTTGTCGTGTATTTGTAATCGGAAATTTTACCGCGGTCCGACGTAACAGAGGCGGCATACTGCGCCGCCTCGGCTGCCGTAACCGAGGAGATGCGGTCGACGTTCACGTTCGCCACGTTCCCCTCCGCGTCGACCCTAACCATAAAAAATCTTGCGGATTTTACGGTGTCCATATCCATCGGCGGGCGAAACACGCCCTTGGCAGGCGAGTCTTTTTGCAAAAACCGCTCGTCTCCGTCGGCTATCGTGAGGAGTATATCGTCCGACTGCCTGTCAAGTATAAAATAACTGAGGGTATTGATCGCGCCTATAAGCACGACAAGTAGGATCGTAACGGCGGACATAGCAAAGAAAACAAACTTCTTTCGCAACGTTTTTTTCATAACGGCATCTCCAAACGGTATCCCACGTTTCGTTTCGACACGATTTCCACATCCGAGTTCATAGCTGAAAGACGCTTGCGAAGATACGAAACGTATAGCCAAACGCTGTTCATATCGGTCTCCGTATCGTACCCCCACGCCTTGATAAGCAGTTCCTCGGTGGACAGAAAAACACCGTGATTTATCATCAGTTGTTCCATCAGGCGGTACTCCTGCTTCGGAAGAACAAATTCGACCCCTTTGCAAAACAGCGCAGCGGAGCGAACGTTCAGCGACAGGTCGCCGAACTGCAAGATATCGGGACGGTACTCCTCTCTTCTGCGCAGCATCGCGCGAATTCGAGCCAGCAATTCACCCATATCGAAAGGCTTGGGCAAATAATCGTCCGCCCCCGCGTCAAGCCCCCGTATACGGTCGTCCACACGACTTTTCGCGGTAAGCAGCAAAACCGGGGTCTTGCAGCCGCTTTTTCTCAAAGCGGAAAGCACCTCTATCCCGTCTCGCCCCGGCATCATAATATCCAAAATAATACCGTCGTAATCTCCCGCCGCGGCGTAGTCAAGCGCGTCGTCGCCGTTATAGACCGCGTCTACGATATATTTGTGATAAGTCAATATGTCCGTCACCGCTTCGGAAAGTGACCGTTCGTCCTCGGCATATAACAGCCTCATCTTGTCCTCCGAAATTCTTTTTCGTTATGATATCACACAAATATGAACGTTTTTGCTCGAATTTATTAAAATCCGTTTTTCTATTATACCACGCCAAACTAAGATCTGCATAAGATTTTCGCGACGCAAGCCGTCGGCGGAGCAAACGGTATTCGCGAAGCGCTCGAGTGCGCAAGACGCTTCGCAGCCTCTTCAGTCGTGTGCGTTTTGCGACGGCGGGCACAATACGCCGAGATATCACCGAACAAAAAAAGACTTTCGCCGATTCGCTTCGCGAATTGACGAAAGTCTTTTTATTCGTCTGCCGAATATCCGTCTCGCGTCGCGCTGCAGCCGCTTTTGTACTGCGGATACGAGGGCGCGTTCATACTTTCGCAAACGATATCTCGTCATACGGGAGCTCCTTTGACAAACAGATATCGTCGCCGTAAATACACTTAAGCGTTTGCGGCTTGACGATTTCCTCCGAGGCACCCGTGCAAATAATCTTGCCGTCTTTTATCACAATAACGTTGCTGCCGAGAAACAGCGCGTGATTGGGATCGTGGGATGAGAGCACGACCGTTATCCCGTCGATGGCACAAATATCCTTAATACTCCCCAATATCAACGCCCGATTCGAAAGATCGAGTGCGGAAGTCGGCTCGTCCATCAGAATTATCTCGGTATTTTGCACGAGAGCCGAACAAATGGCAACGAGTTGCCGTTCGCCGCCGCTGATTTCGGCTATATCTTTGTCGAGCAGGCAGCGAATCCTCAGGCGGTCAGCACACTCATCGATGCGCGCAAGATATTCTCCGCTCGGTTTTCGATAAAATCTCGTCGTATTTACAAGCCCGAACGAGAGATAATCCCGCACGGAATAATCGCCGACGTTCGACGTTTTCTGCGCCACGTACGCAATCTTTTTCGAGCGCTCCGCGATAGAATAGTCTCGGCTGTTTTTGCCGTCGATAAATATCTCCCCCGCACTCGGCGAGAGGAGCCCGGCGATCATTTTAATAAGCGTCGTTTTTCCGCATCCGTTCGGTCCCAAAAGAACGGTAACCGTGCCATTTTTTATTTCAAACGAAATATCGTCCGCAACGGGTTTGCCGCCCGCTCCGTAGCGAAAGCTTAAATTGCGAGCCTCAATCATCCGTTTGCACCCTCTTACCTCTGCCTATCAAAATCGCGACAAAAACTATCGTGCCGAAAAGTCCGGTCACGGCGGACAACGGAATCTCCGCGGCGGTAAACGTCCTTGACAAAATATCGGTTACGATCATAAATATACTTCCGACAGCCATACAAACGGGGATGGATTTACTCGTCTCTCTCCCGACAAGCAAGCGGGCGATGTGCGGAATCACAAGCCCCACCCACGAGATAACGCCGCAAAACGCGACCGTAACGGCGGTAAGCAAAGTGGATACAAGTATAATAAGCGCTCGATAAAATTTATAGTCGACGCCCTTGCCGACAGCCTCCTCGCCGCCAAGCGCTATCAAGTTGACGCGCCAGCCGATAATCAATAAGATAGCGCAACAAACGACCACTATGGGCAACATAAATCCCACGCTCTTCGCCGTGGAATTCTCGAACGAGCCCATAAGCCAATAGGTAACGGACGAGAGCACCGCCTCGTCCGACGAAAAATATTTGACAAGCGACAAAAGCGACGACGAAAGACCGCTCACTATGATCCCCGACATAACGAGCATCCCGGGGGATGCATTGCGGAACGCCTTGTATATCAGCATAGTAACGGCGACCGCGCAAATACCGAAAACAAAGGCGAAAGCGCTGATCGTTGCCGACGAAAAGCCGAGAACGATGGCAAGCGCGGCACCGACGCTTGCGCCGTTGCTGACGCCGAGCAGATCTGGAGAAACGAGCTTATTTTCGAACGTTTCCTGATAAAGAAGCCCCGAAACGCTTAGGGCCGCGCCCGTGAGCGCGGCAATAACGGTGCGGGGCAATCGCAAATTGAGAATGACAGCCCGCTCCGTGTTATAAGCGCTCTCCAGAGTAAACAGCGCCTTTATCAGTACTTTGAACCCGATGTGAAATCGCCCGAGAGAAAGCCCCGCGGCAAACGCCGCCAAAAATATCGGCAGGCAAACCAACAGAACGACTGCGGTCTTATCTTTTTTCATCACGCCAAATTACCGCCGTCGGGACCTTTGCCCGAAAGGATATATTCGACCTGCGCGTCGGTCAGATCTGTCCCGAAATATTCTTTTACCGACGTCCTTACCATTTCCGCAACGTCGTAATCGAAAAGATCGGGATAAAGCTTGTTTGCCATATCGCAAAAGAAGACGGGAGTCATAGCGGAGATCTGCTCGAACGTCGTAAAACCGACGGGGATAGTATAAACCTCGTCGCTTTTTACCGCCTCCAAATTGGCATACACTTCGGAAGCGTAAAGAGAATCCTTTAACGTATTTTGGTATATGCCGCCGATAACGATAACGTCGGGGTTCTTTGCGCAAATCGCCTCCGCGGACGGTTTGCCCGTCTCAAAATCCCGGCTTATAAAATCAAATCCGAGTTGTCTGTATGCATATTCGGTGAAAGACGACGCGGTATCCGTATAACCGATTCCTTTGTTTTTATCGCCGCGAACGTAATACAGCGAACGGGTTTGGGTATCGCCGGCGTTGATCGCGCCTTGAATTTCGCCTATCGTATCTCCCACCTTGCTTTTCCACGCGGCAACCTTTGCCGCGACAGCGGGACTGTCCCAGATCTGCGTAACGAGATCGGCAAAAAAGAATACGTATTCGTCATACGTCGGGTTGCCGTAAAGAGAAACGTTCAGCGCGGTAACTCCGTGATCTTTGAGCCCGTCGGCAACGTACTTCTCCGGGGCAAACACCAACTCGACGCCGCGGGACAGATAGGTTTCGTAACTTTCTTCATAATCATATCTGTATTCGTCGTCGGAAGCGGGATACATAACCGAGACCCATTCGTTATCGTAAATAGTTTTGTATGCGCCGTCGATACAATCGCCGAGCCCGAAGGCGATCAGCAAATCGTACGTTGTTCTCGACACGCAAGCGACCTTCGTCGGATTTTTCTTGACTTCAACGGTTTCTCCGAGCATATCCGCAACGGTCACCGTCTCGTCGTCCTCATAGCTGTCGCCGCATGCCGTAAAACCGAGAGTTAAAAGAGCGACGCACAAAACAAGCGATAATATCCTTTTCATATTTTCAACTCTTCCCGACAAAAGAAAAATAATCCGCGCAAATGGTCATTTTCCACATTCTTCGCGCTCAAAAAGCCTCTTGTCTTATCAAAGTTTACCACAACTTCAGCGGCGTGTCAATATTCCAACCGGCATTTTTTG
>CAZOFD010000012.1:0-36769 GCA_964579135.1 uncultured Ruminococcus sp.
TCGTCACTTTTTATGTGGTAAAATTATTCATTATATAATGGATACACGATTGCCGTTCGTTTTCGCCGCGCAAATACGGCGCAAACGAATCGAAAAAGTTCGGTACCGCAAACGCAGCACAAGGCAAAGAACGGTAAGAGAAGCAGAAAGGGAAAAAATATGCTCGAGCTGAAAGGCATAAAAAAGAATTACGATACGGGCGGCGAGACCGTTGCCGCACTGCGCGGAGTCAGCATTGCGTTCAGACGCAACGAATTCGTATCCGTGCTCGGTCCGTCGGGCTGCGGCAAGACCACGATGCTGAATATCGTCGGCGGACTCGACCGATATTCGGACGGCGACCTGCGGATCAACGGTCGCTCCACGAAAGAATTTTCCGACAGAGACTGGGACGCATATCGCAACCATTCGATAGGTTTCGTTTTTCAAAGCTATAATCTGATCCCCCACCAAACCGTGCTGCGCAACGTCGAGCTCGCGCTGACGCTCTCCGGCGTTGCCAAAGCGGAGCGCCGCCGCCGTGCGATTAAGGCGCTCGAACAGGTCGGTCTCGGCAACCAACTCGCGAAAAAACCGAGCCAAATGTCAGGCGGTCAGATGCAGCGCGTCGCAATAGCGCGCGCAATCGTCAACGACCCCGACATAATCCTCGCCGACGAGCCCACGGGCGCGCTCGACACCGAAACGAGCCGCTCGGTAATGGAGATACTCAAAGAGATTGCAAACGACCGCCTCGTCGTTATGGTAACGCACAACCCCGATCTCGCCGAGCAATACTCGACCCGTATCGTCACAATGCTCGACGGAGAGGTAACTGGAGACACGCACCCGCTCTGCGACGAAGAATACGAAAACGAGGTCGCACAGGCAAAAAAAGCGCACGCCGAAACGCAAAAAACAAAGAAAAACAAGCGAGACCGACAAAAAATGCCGTCGATGTCGCTTTCGACCTCTTTCGGTCTGTCGCTCAAAAATCTCATTTCAAAAAAGGCGCGCACCGCGCTGACTTCGTTTGCGGGCAGCATCGGCATTATCGGTATCGCCCTTATATTCGCGGTCTCGAACGGAATGACGCAATACATAAACGAATTGCAGGAGGACACCCTCTCCTCGTATCCGATAACGCTTGAATCCAAGATGATAAATCTCGGATCTATGATGAACGTTTTTTTGAGCAACGCAAAGGGACAGGGCGAACACGAAAACGACGCGGTATATCAAAAATCGATGATATACGATCTCGTAAACGCGCTTAACGACATCGACACTACGGAAAACGACCTGCGCTCGTTCAAGCCGTATCTCGAAAGCCTCCTTAAAGACTCCGCCGAAAACGCCGAAATACGCGAGGCGATAAACGGCATAAGATACGCGTACGACCTCGACCTTTTGGTATATACCAAAAACGCCGACGGCAAGATAATCCGTTCCGACGCCGAGGAACTGATGAGCCAACTTATGCTGCAATACCTTGGCATCGATATGTCGGGGCTGACCGGTATGGGCGAAGGCTCGAGTTCGGGCACTATGTCCGTGCTTTCGTCGCTTACGGGTAATTCCCAAATGGTTGTTTGGCAGGAGATGCTCGCGGGCGAGGACGGCGACGTAGTAAATCCCCTGCTTAAAAAGCAATACGACCTCGTTTACGGCTCGTGGCCCACAGCCTACAACGAGATAGTGCTCATACTCGACGAAAACAACGAGCTCGACGATATGTCGCTCTACGCGCTCGGTCTGAAATCCGACAAAGAGATCCGCGACGTAATGGAGGCGGCGTATTACGGCACCGAACTGAAATACACGCAAAGCAAATGGAGCTACGAGGAAATAACGGATATGACCTTTAAAGTCATACTCAACTCCTCCTGCTACGAAAAAACGGACAGCGGTTATCGCGACCTGCGCGAATCTCAAACGAACTTGCGCATACTCTACGACCACGGAATCGAGCTTAAGGTATGCGGCATAATACGCCCCAACCCCGACGCAACGTCGACTATGATGACGGGATCCATAGGTTATACCTCTTTGCTCACGGAACACGTGATACGCGAGCAGGCAAACGCCGACGCCATAAACGCGCAAAAAGCCTCCCCGAACGTGGACGTCTTCACGGGGCTGCCCTTCAGTTCGGCGGGCGGAAGCCTTGACAACGCGCAAAAAGCCGCGCAAATAAGGAGCCTTTTTTCCTCCGCCGACGCAAAAACGAAAGCGCAAGCTTATATAAAGGCGGCAAGTATTATGCCGAGCGACCGCCTCGATGCCGCCGTTGAGGAAATGCTTTCGAGTTTTCCCGATGCGGAATCGCTGCAAAACTTTATATTGCTCCAACTCGGCGACTCGGCTTCGGCTATGGAAAGTTACGTCAAAAATATGGATCTCGAGCAACTTCGCTCGCTTATAACCCCGGTGATAGAAGAAAAGATCGAGAGCAATTACGCCGAGCAAATCGAAGCGTCCCTTGCCGACAAAAGCGACGCGGAGCTTGCCGCCCTCTTCGACGCCGCACTCGCCGCTGCCGACGACGACACCTTGGCTGTCTGGTTTGACAACGAGGTAGTCGAATTTTCGGATTCGACGTACGAAGCCAACCTCAAAAAGCTCGGATACGTCGAGCTCGACGACCCCAGCGAGATATACATCTACGCTTCCTCTTTCGAAAGCAAAGCCGTTATCGAAAACGCCATCAAAACGTACAACAGCGGCGTCGACGAGATATCGAAGCTCACGTACGTAGACTACGTGGGACTTATGATGTCCGCCGTCACGTCCATAATCGACGCCATCACCTACGTTCTCGTCGGTTTCGTCTCCGTTTCGCTTATAGTTTCGTCGATAATGATAGGCGTTATAACGCTGATTTCCGTGCAGGAAAGAACGAAAGAGATCGGTATACTCCGTGCCGTCGGCGCGTCCAAGCGAAACGTTTCGCAGATGTTTAACGCCGAAACGGTCATAATCGGATTTATCTCCGGCGTACTCGGTATAGGCGTAACGTACCTTTTGTGCCTGCCGATAAACGCGATTTTGCACCGTCTCACGGGGATATCGAGCCTCAGTGCGTCGTTGCCGCTGCCCATAGCGCTCGCCCTTGTACTCATAAGCGTCGTCCTTACGCTGATATCCGGCATCATACCCTCGAAAAACGCTGCAAGAAAAGACCCCGTAATCGCACTAAGAACCGAATAAGGCAAGCAGCTGTCTCAAAAAACGCCGCAATGCGCGATAAGTGCCATAGCGCAACCGCGCGCCGCGCCGTACGGCACGCGCCGCTCTTGCCTTCGAGCCGAAAACGCCGAAGCGTCCGCCTCAAATGCTTATAATTTGCATTTGAGGCGGACGCCCTTTTTTATCTCTCGCCCCATTGCGACGTTATTCTCGTTTTTATTGTGATATTATGAAAAAAACGCCGACCGCCCGGTCGGCAAAGGAACGGTAAAAGCAATGGATGAAACGAGAAAAACTTCGCCGGAGCGCGAAACGCGCCAAAATGCCTCCGATATCCGAAAAAACGGAATCAACTCAATCTCCGAGCGTGCAAAGAGGATAGCGCGTTCGCTGCACTTCGCACTCGCGCAAACGGCAAAAAGAATGTGCGCCTCGGAGGGTATAACTCCCGGTTCCGCCACCGTCGTCAAGTGTATGCTGTTCGGCGGAATGGCTTTTCTGCTTGCTCGCGCATCCGTCGGGTACGCGTGTCTTCCTTTTTCCGCGGCGCTCCTGTGCGCTTCGTCAAGATACTTGATCTTCATCTGTGCGGGGCTGCTTGCCGCTTGCGCCACCGCAGGCAAAAGCGGCGCCCTTCTGTTTTGCGCATACGCGACCGCAATCGTTTTGCGCGTTATCGCGTCGAGGGTAGCGTACGGCGGACAAAAAAGCGAAAATACGCGCGCCTTACCGTTTCGCGAAGGGTCGCTCTTCGTGCGGCAAGCGCGTCGGTAGCGGCTTTTGCCGTCGGCATATGCCGCCTCGCTTTCGGCGGATTTTATCTGTACGATCTGCTCGGCGCCGTTTACGCCACGGCGGTCGCAGCCCTTGCCACGGTCGCCCTCGTTCCTCTTTTCGGCGTCGACGCCGCCTCGTTACCCGGCGGCAAAGGCACACTCGGCAAATCGCTGTCGTCGTTTACGCAGATCTTCGTTTGTTTTATTATAGTCCTTTCCGTAAGGAGCGACGTCGTTCTCGGTATGTCCGCCGCGGGCTTTGCCGCAACGTTTGCCGTCCTCTACACGTCCGCGCACAGCGGCAAAGCGCATACCGTCGCGGTCGCCGCCGTATGCGGCGCGCTCATAGGATGGGGATACGTACCCGTTTATATCGTAGGAGCTTTGCTCGCGTCTTTCTTTCGCGGGGTATCGCGCGGCGGGTCTGCCGCGTGCTTTTGCGTAACGTTCGGCATTGCGAGCGCGATAATAGGCGGTTACGGCGACCTTGTTGCGCTGTTCCCCGCGGTCGTTTGCGCCGCGGCTGCCTTTATGCTGTTTTTAACGCTGCGTGAAAAATTTTCGCTCGCCGAAGAACGCCCGACCGCTTTGCAAAACGCATTTGTCGCAGACGCCGCAGAAGATTCCCGAGGCAGACTTTATTCTCTTTCAAGCGCGTTCTCGTCCGTTTCGTCGAGCTTTGAGTCGGCGGCAAAATTGCAAAGCATACCGTCGCAATACGACGTGCGCAACGTATGCGACGGCTGCTTCGACGAGTTTTGTCCGTCCTGCGGAGAAAGGGCAATTTGTTGGGAACTCGAATATACATCGACCGTTAACGTTATAAATTCGCTCGCCTCATCCGTCCGCGGCGGCGGCAGGATAACGGAGCAAAGTTTCCCGCCATACCTGCGGCGTCGGTGCGGCGCACTCGGCAAAATAAGCGCCGAGATCAATCGCCTTTGCGACGAACTGCGTGCGCGCAAAACCGACTCGCCCGCAGCGGAGCGCGCCGCGGAATACAGATCCGTCGCGGACGTATTGCTTCGCGCAGCGGAAGAAAATCGGACAGAATTCGAACTCGACGCGAAAAAATGCGACGAAGTCGGACGCGTGCTTGCCGAGCACGGCATACGATACCGCTCGCTCTTCGTCGGCGGTGCGAGAAAAAGCAAGATCGCCGTCGTCGGCGCGGATCTTTCGCGCGCCCGCATAGGTGTTGCCGACCTGAGGCGCAAACTCGAGAGTGCCGTCGGCTCGCGCCTTGCGCCGCCGGCTTTCACGTCGGAATGCGGCACGGCTGTACTGAGTCTTTCCTCGCGCAGAAAGTACTCGGTAAGTTTCGGCGGAGCTCGCAGTTCTCCGAGCGGAGACGATATCCGCTGCGGCGACTGCTACTTCGGGGTCGAAAGCAGAAACGACTTTTTTTACGCCGCACTGTGCGACGGTATGGGCACGGGCGAAAATGCCTCGCTTGCCTCCGTGCTTTGCTCGACCTTTATGCGCAGGATGCTCGGTGCGGGAGTCCGCCCCGAGACCGTGCTCTCGATGGCGGGGGCTCTTTTGCGAACCTGCGTCGAGGAATATTCCGTCGGCATAGACCTGCTCTGCATAGATCTTATAACCGGCGAAGCTTCGATATATAAAAGCGGCGGCGCGCCGACGTACCTTAAACGCGACGAAAAAATATATCCGATAGAATCCCGCAGCGCGCCCATAGGTATATTGCGCGAATCGGAAAGCGTTAAAAACGATCTTGCGATTTCGGGCGGCGACGTTATCCTGCTTTGCTCCGACGGCGTAGACCCGGACGGCGGGGTGCTTTGCAAAAACAGCGTTTGGCTGCTCGACATCCTCGACGGATTTCGCCCCTCCGAGGATGGGTACGGCAAAGGCGCCGCCGAGGAGGAGGCGGCTCGGCAAACCGTCTCTGCGGCGCGACGTGCGGGAAGTCGCGACGACGTCTCAGCCGTGCTCGTAAGCGTTCGCGAACTGTCCGACGACGCGCTTTGATTCGTAACCGCTTCCGTTCGCCAAAGGCACACGAGAGCGCTGACGAACGGAGCTGACGATCATCTTCGGCTGTTCCTGTACGCAAGCGGGCGACAACCGCATTTTTTCAAAAAAAGATTGGAAAAATAGTGGATATCCCCGTACCCGAGCCCCTCGGCGATTTCTCCGACGGACCTGTTGGTATTCGCAAGTAACGTCCTCGCCGTCTCCATCTTTTGCTCGAGCTGATATGCATACGGAGTTATCCCGAATTCACGCAAAAACAGCTTTTGGCAGTAGTCGGGCGAACGAAATATCTCTCGTGCAAGCTCCTTTTGCGAAACTATGCGATCTGTATGCGAGTCGAGATAACTCTTGAGGCGCAGAGCCTCGGCGTCATACTTTTTTTTGGAAGCCGCGTCCGAAAGACGCGAGACCGTCTCCACGAATATCCCCTGAAGCGCGGATTGCATCTCGCTTTCACCTACGCCCGAGTTTATCACGTCCGGTATCTTTAAAAACACGTTTTCAAGCTCGGGGCAAAAAAATATCCTCTTGCCCGCAAGCCCGTATACCATCGTCAAATATTCGCAAAGGGTACCGCCTATATTCAAAAATATCTTGTAAAATGGATCGTCGGGGTCGGAATAATACTCGTGTCGCTCCCCTTGCGGCAAAAAATAAACGTTCCCAGCGCCGACTCGTCGCCTTTCGCCCCCGAAAACGACGTACCCCGACCCCGACGCAACGAACTCTATCACCGCAACGTCGGCGCAAGCGCGTACTATGCGGTAATTTTCGTCGGGATAGGTTATCCCCGCAAGGGATATGTGAAACGGAATCTTATCGTCGAAACGAGCAAACGGTCTGACAAGCTCTTCCAAATTGTTTTCCTCACTTTTTAAATTACATTAAGCCTTTGATTCGCGGCTTCAACTTATTATAATATAATCACAACAATATGTCAAGGAGGGATCCCAATATGAAGATGAGACCGCCCGCAACACCGATAATCACCGTTGATCCTTATTTTTCCGTTTGGACAGAGGACTCGGTTATGAAGAACACCATCCACTGGACCGGCAAGCCTAACACTATGCTCGGCAGAGCTTTTATAGACGGAGAAGAATACCACTTTTTCGGTTTGAAGAGAAAAAGACAAAAGTTCCCGCCCAGTATGGAGCTTGAAAACGTCGAAATCGACGCTTTCTCGACCGTTATCACCTGCAAAACCGAAAAAGTGCGCCTGACCGTGCACTTCACCTCCCCGCTTTTGCCGAACGACCTCTATCACGCTTCGCGCCCCGTTACTTACTGCAAAGTCTCCGCAGAAAATCTCGACGGCAAAGAGCACAGCGTTAAAGTAAGATTTACCGTCAGCGAAGAACTCGTTTTGAACTCGAGAGGAGAGGGTCGCGCGCTCTCGTTCACTCCCGACGTTCCCGGCATTACCGCCGTCGCTATGGGCAACGGCAAACAAGAGCCTCTTTGGCGCAGCGGCGACGACGTTCGCATCGATTGGGGTTATTTCTATCTCGGCGTTAGCGGCGAGGCAGCTTCCGGCAACGTTTTGCTCGACGATATGTACGCCGTATACGTTGAAAAAGAGATAAAAGACGCGGCGCTCTTCTTCTTCGCTTACGACGATATATACAGTATCCGGTATTTCGGTCAAAACCTCAAAGCATACTGGAAGAAAGACGGCAAAACGATAGAGCAAGCCATTGTCGAAGCAAACGAAGAATACGACGACCTGCTCGCAAAATGCCGCGAATTTTCCGACAAATTGCGCTCCGACGCCGTAGCAAAAGGCGGCGAAAAATACGCCGAACTGCTGCTTTTGGCTGTTCGCCAAGTTATGGCTGCGCACAAGCTCGTCGTCGATACCGAAGGCAACAACCTCTTTATATCCAAAGAGTGCCTTTCCAACGGTTGCGCGGCAACCGTCGACGTTACCTACCCCTCCGCGCCGATGTTCCTGCTTTACAACACCGAGCTGCTCAAGGGTATGCTCCGCCCCATAATGAAGTACAACGCTTCCGAGGAATGGACGTACGATTTCGCACCGCACGACGTCGGACAATATCCGCTGCTTAACGGTCAGGCATACGGCTTCTCCCGCAACCCCGACGGGTCCGTACGCCACATCCGCGAAGACGAACATATGTCGGTCGAGGAATGCGGAAATATGATAATCCTCTTCTCCGCGATCTGCGATGCGGACGACAACACCGATTTTGTCGCACCGCACCTCGAAACGATAGATCTGTGGAGCAAATATCTTATAAAATTCGGTCTCGACCCCGACACCCAGCTCTGCACGGACGACTTTGCCGGGCATCTCGCTCACAACGTCAACCTTGCCGTTAAAGCCATTATGGGTATCGTCGCATATTCGAGAATACTCACCCGCTTCGGCAACACCGTCAAAGCGGAAGAGCTTATGCGCACGGCTCGCGAGTATGCCGCCGCTCTTATCGAACGCGCGAAGAACTCCGACGGAAGCTGCCGTCTTGCATACGACAAGCCCGAGACCTTCTCCCTCAAATACAACGCGGTTTGGGACAAACTTTGGGGCACCGAAATCTTCCCCGAGAGTTTTTACGAGAACGAAATGGCAAGATACAAAAAAGAACTTTTGCCCTACGGCGTTCCGCTCGATTCGCGCGAAAAATACACGAAGTCCGACTGGCTCGTTTGGGCTGCAACGCTCACCGGCAAACGCGAAGATTTCGAACTTCTGACCGGCTCGCTTTGGTCTGCGTACAACACTATGCGCACCTACGTGCCTATGACGGACTGGTACTACTGCGACACCTCGCATATGCGCGGCTTCCGCAACAGAACCGTACAAGGCGGCTTGTTTATAAAGCTTATGTTCGACTGATAAAACAACCCTCCGACTGCCGCGGCAGTCGGAGGGTTGTTTTTACAGCGCGTCACGCTCGCGCAAAAGTTCGACGTATTCCTCAAGGCACAGCCCGTTCTCGTGCATAACGGCGGCGTGGTATTGCCCGACAAACCTCCAAGTCATCGTTTCCGCGGGCATACCCGTAAGTTGTTCTTTGCCCTCGGGGTACCTTTGAACGAAACCGAATTTATAAGCGTTATCGAGAAGCCACTCGTAGAGGTCGCTTTGCGAAGATCCTGCCCCTCCGGGATAGATCGACACGGTCAACCCGGTGTGGTAGTCGCTCGCTCCGGCAGGCGGGCAGTACGAGGAGGCGACGCGTTCCGCGTCGTCAAGCGTAAGGGTCGTCTTGTCCTTTGATACATACTCGGCGTTTATATATTCCCTGCCCAATATCGAATACGCTTCGGCACTGAAATATTCACCGGTCGAGGCATAGTTCAAACGGTAATAATATCTTTGCTTATACCTCTCGTTATCGAAGATCTTGGCTTGAGCATCATACGTACGATAACCCGCGTTGACGCTCGCGCCCTCGAATCCGACGGTATAAAGCTCCGTAAACATCGCCTCTACAGACTTTGCGGCGTAAAGACGCAACCGACATTTTGTCGAAAAGCTCGGCTTCGTGTGCAGAACTTCGGTAAGATCTTCGGGCTCCGCGGCGTCTTCGTCGATACGCTCCGACTTGTTTACAAGCACAAGGTAAGAGGCACGGTCGGTCGGGTCGAGATATTGCAGATATTTCGACAGATCTGCCGTAAACTCGTATCTCGGCGTATCCGCGGGCAAAACTATGGCTGACGGCGGCAAATCCGAGTTGTCGATAGAATCTATCGTAAAACTTTTTTTGACAAGAAAGCCGACGTCCTCGCCGACCGTTATCCGCAAAGTGGGATATTTTGCCGATCCCTCCGCAGGCAGCAGTTCGACGTCGACACCCGAAAGGTAATCGTCGGTAAAGTCCGCGGAAAGATACAGCCCGTCGGAGCGACGCGTCGCGGAGCAAGCCATAATAACCGAGTTGCCGTTCACCGTCGCCTCTCTGCTGCCGACGGTAAAACGAGCGCGTTCGCCGTCTGCAGTCGAAAACGTGACGACGCTCCCGTCGGCGCTCTCGGTAAGTCCCGCTTCGTATGCAATATCCGAAAAATTAACGCAGATCACGCCGTCGACGAAGAGATCCTCGGATGAAACGACTTTTCTTTGCGCAGCCGTTTCGTAATAGTATTTTTTCGCCTGCGCAGCGGCGGTGCCCGACATCAGCGCGTCTCCGCCGACGGCAAAAACAGCGCAAATAAACGAAAACAGCAAGGCAAAAACGGCAAAGCACAAAGCGAATTCTTTTGCCGCCGCAGCGGCGCGTCGACCGTTATCTTTGCGGCGGCGAGCCCTCTCCTCGCAAACGCGTTGCCGCTCTGCCTCGCGTCGCGCCGCGATACGCCGCGCCGCTTGAGATCTCTCCGCGTTTTGCCGCGTCGTCGCCGCCGTGCCGCAGTCTTTTGCCGTACGGCGGTCTTTTGCTATACCGTCACGTGTTTCGTGCGAAGACCTGCCGCCGTGCGGCGCGACTTTGCCCGCCGTACGGCGCGATATTTGCACGGAAACGTCGCGGCGTTCGGCGTCCGCCGCATTTATCTCGCCGCGCACACCTGCTTTTTTCATCACATCGCCTCGGCGCATATTAGGTGCGCCGTCCGTTTTTGCGGATTTTCGGTCGCGCTTTTGTTTCGGCGCACGAGATACGTCGTTTCGCGCGTCGCGCCGCACCTTGCCGGCTTTTCGCCGCGGGTCGGGCGCGCTATTTTTCGCTTTTTCGTCGGTCTGCGCACGTTCCGAACGTGATTTTTGCCCCACTGTCGGCGCACGATCTTCGCCGGCGGGGCAAGGCGCACACGCACACGCTTTGGCAGCCGATCCCGGCAAGACGTCGCTCGGTCTTGCCGCGGAGAGGCGAGCCGCACGGCGTCGTGCTTCGCTCAGTTCGACCATAGAAACGTCCTCACGCCTTTTTTCGTTATCGCAAAGACCGAAAACGTCTTTGCCGTATGCTTTTTGCATCACGCCGCCCCCCTTTCTTCGTTTTGCTCTTCGTCGCTTCGCTCAAAACGCGACGATCGAAAATGCCCGCGCACGAGCGGACGTCACTTCGTTTCTATAACGAAAAAATACGGTGACGACGGCGAATTGACTATTTTTATCTTCGTGGCGCAAATCTTAAATCGCGAAAGCGAGGAAAGATATTCCTCCGCCAGACGCCCCTCTGCGTCGCCCTCGGCGTGCCCGGGGTAAACGGCAAGCGTAAGCACGCCGTCGCCGTCGAGCAAAGAAACTGCCGTTTCGATCGCAGGCAACGTCGTTTCTCTCAAGGTTGTTATGCTTTTATCCCCACCGGGAAGCCAACCGAGATTAAACATCCCCGCCTTTATCGGCTCTTTTATATATTTCGCCGCATTGTGGTGCGAATCGAGTATCAACCGATAATTTTGGGGGCAACCGACCTCTTTGAGTCGCGCGGCGGTCGATTCGAGCGCCTTAGCTTGAATATCGAAAGCGTATACTTTGCCGTTTTCTCCGACGGTTTTCGACAAAAATTCGGTGTCGCGACCGTTCCCCATAGTAAAATCGGCGCAAACGTCACCCTCTTTAAGGTGGCGCAGTATAAATTCTTTGTGCAAAGATAAAAGATCGAGCATTATTGGTTTCTCACTTTACTTTTCTGTGTATATCCGAGCGCAAAAAGCGCATCGCTCTTTCAACCGAATCCTTTGAGTTGCCCCAAGGCACCTCGCCGTATCTGTAATCGAATTTTTTGCAAAAAAGAGACACGTCGTCGCGAAGAGTGTCGAAGTAAGACAGCACGACCGCTTTCGAAGCGTCCGCGAATTCGTTATATTGCTTTTTAGGCAGGCGTTTTTTTGCCAATTCGAGCAAAAGCCGCCAATGCGGCAGGCAAAAATAGGGTTGGTCGGCAAATTTCTCCCTAAACTCCGCGTCTCTGCCCCACATATAAACGACGTTATCCGCAACGTTTTCGAAAAAAGCCTCCACGCGCGAACAAACGTAGCAGTCGCTCTCGAGCTCCGCTATCCTTTGCCTTGCGCGCGAGCCGCGCACAAGGAGCGGCATATCGTCCACGTCGCGCCTCAACTCGTCCAAATGGCTCTCGAGCATAAGCGCAACGGAAAGTCGATTTTTGCGCTCGAACATCATATCGTTATGCGTTGCGCAAAAACCCATCTTATTCGTTTTTATTCTGATATCGGGCTCCATCATAGAAGCGCCCATAATTATATCGAGCTCGTTCTCTTCGAGCATACGATAAAGCGAGCATACGGGGCACCCGAGCGAACGGTCGGTGCGACAAGCGTCGAAATGTTCGTTTATCGGTATAGTATATATCTGTTGCATATTGCTTCCTTAATCGGAGTGACCCGCGTTCCGTCGTTTATTTAAGTCCGAGCCTTATAAGCAGCACGGAAACGTCCGCGGGCGAAACCCCGCTTATTCGCGACGCCTGACCGAGGGTCGCCGGTCTTATCGCCGCAAGTTTTTGCGCCGCTTCTATGCGCAGTCCGCGAACGGCGGAAAAATCGAAATTCGGGTCGAAACGATATTCCTCAAGTCTTTCGCTCCGTCTCACGTCTGCCATTTGCCTTTTTATATACCCCTCGTAGCGGATGTCGAGCGAAGCCGTCCGCGTTACGGCTTCGGGCAGACTCGGGCGATCGGGGTCAAGCTCGGCAATGTCGCCGTAATCGACCGAGGGGCGACGCAAAAGATCGGCAAGCGACAGCCCTGCGGCGCACGGCATACCGCGCTCGGCAAGAAAAGCTCCGAGGCGCTCGGGATCGGCTTTTGTTTTTTCAAGGCGAAGTTTTTCCGCCCGTATCATCTCGCGCTTGGCGGAAAACGCCTCCCATTCTCCGTCTTTTACAAGTCCTACCCTGCGACCTATCGGGGTCAATCTTTCGTCGGCGTTGTCCTGCCGCAAAAGTAAGCGATACTCCGAGCGCGAAGTCATCATACGATACGGCTCGTTCGTCCCTTTCGTAACAAGATCGTCGATAAGCGTACCGATATACCCGTCAAAGCGACGCAGTATCATCGGCTCCTCGCCGCGCAACTTAAGCACGGCGTTTATACCGGCGACGATCCCCTGCGACGCAGCCTCTTCGTACCCCGACGTACCGTTAAACTGCCCTGCGCCGTACAGTCCTCCTATCACCTTGCTCTCAAGCGTCGGGTAGAGCGAGGTCGGATCGGTGCAATCGTATTCTATCGCGTAAGCATAACGCGATATAACGGCATTTTCAAACCCGGGCAAGGTGCGGAGCATAGCGTCTTGCACGTCCGGCGGGAGCGAGGTCGAAAACCCCTGAAGATACGTCTCCTCCGTGTTTTCGCCGAGCGGCTCGAGAAAAAGCTGGTGGCGCTCCTTGTCGGCGAAACGCATAATCTTGTCCTCAATAGACGGGCAATACCGCGGACCCACACCGTGTATCATACCCGAATACATCGCGGATCTGTGTATATTTTCTTTTATTATATTATGCGTGCGCTCGTTTGTGTAAACGATATGGCACGGTATCTGCTCGATGGAATTGAGCCTTGCCTCCGAACTCCTCGGCGAATACGGCACGATATGCTCTTCACCCGCTTGCTCCTCAAGACGCGAAAAATCCACCGACGAGCGCAAAATGCGCGGCGGTGTGCCCGTTTTAAATCTGCGAAGCGGTACCCCCTCGGCTGCAAGCGACTCCGAAAGGGTGCGAGCGGGCAACATTCCGTCCGGTCCCGCCGCGTACGAGCGGTCTCCGACGAATATGCGCGAATCGAGATAAGTTCCGCACGCTATTATCGCCGCGTCGCACTCCCACTCCTCGCCGAGCGATGTCACGACGGACGACAGGCGCTTTTTGCCGTCGACGCAAACGGTCTTTATCTCCGTGATCTCCGCTTGCAGCGGACGCAGGTGCGGCGTCGTTTCGATCGTACGCTTCATAACCGCGCGATATTTCTCGCGATCCGCCTGCACGCGTTTGGAACGCACCGCCGCGCCTTTTCCGAGGTTCAAAGTACGCGATTGCAACGTTGCCTCGTCGGCGGCTCTGCCCATTTCGCCGCCGAGCGCGTCTATCTCGTAAACGAGATGACCTTTAGCCGTACCGCCGATAGACGGGTTGCACGGCATATTGGCAACGGCATCCATAGAAAGGGTAAACAGCACCGTTTCCGCTCCCATTCTCGCCGCCGCCAAAGCCGCTTCGATCCCGGCGTGCCCTGCCCCGATAACGGCTACCTGTGTTTTATGCTTCATAATATATGCTCCGTATACGTGCTTCGCCCCCAACACTCGCGGTGACGAGCACAACTTTTGCTTGACTTGAAAAACTTTTTATCGTATAATTCGTATACATAGCAATTATATCAAAAAAAAAGACAAATGGCAATATTTCACCGTAAGAAAATCGTAGACGCACCCCTCAAAGTTTACGCGGTCACGCAAAACGTTTTAAACACCCGCCGTACCGCTTGTCGAACTCGCGTGGATATTTTTTCTCGGTAAAAAACGCCGACGTCCCTACTCGGATAAAAAATGAACGAAAATATCGCAGGCGGCAGTTGCGCCGCCATCCTATCACCACCAAACAAAAGCGCAAAAACGGTAATCGACGTGCGCGAGATTTCTGTCTGCGGCGTGGATGCCGTCGAACTCTGCGGACTTGAGTTCTTCGATCTTGCGGCAATTTTCGAATGCGGTCAGGCATTCCGCTTCGAGCGCGTCCGCTCGCCCGAGCAGCCTTACGTTTGCGAATACAAAGGCATCGCAATGGGGCGCGAAATATCAGTTGCAAACACGAAAAACGGCACGGTACGGATAATCGGCTCCAACGCGGCGGACTATAACGATATATGGCGCGAATATTTTTCGCTCGATCGCGATTACAAAGCGATGCGCGCCGATATCGCCTCGCACTCGGGAAACGCCGCTCTTGCCGCCGCTATGGAGTACGGCAGCGGCATACGGATACTGAAGCAAGACCCGTGGGAAGCACTGTGCTCTTTTATCATCTCACAAAACAACAACATCCCGCGTATCAAAGGGCTTGTCTCCGCGCTTTGTCGGTCGCTCGGCACCCCTATCGGCAACAACGCCTTTGCTTTTCCGTCCCCGACGGCTGTTGCCGAAGCGAGCGAAGAACGTCTGCGTCGGCTGAAAACGGGATTTCGCGCACCGTATATTTCGGACGCGGCAAAAAAGATAGCGTCGGGCGAGATAGACCTCGGCGCAGTCGCCACCGCACCCGCGACCGAGGGAGCGCGCATACTGACAAAGATCAAGGGCGTAGGTCCTAAGGTCGCCGCCTGCACATTGCTATTCGGCTTCGGCAAATTCGACGCTTTTCCGATAGACGTGTGGATCCGTCGCTCCCTCGCGAAGTACCTGCCGCAGGGCGCCGATCCCGCCTCGCTCGGCAAGTACGCGGGACTGGCACAACAGTATATTTTTTACAAAGAACGCGCCGACGCGGCGGCGCAAGCATAACGCCTTGTTTTCAAAGGAACCACCGTAAAAATGCCGAATTTAAACGTAAACGAAAAAGAAATAATACACGATATAAAATTCAACATATCGAACTACAACGCAAACGGCGCATTTTTTCCGTCTTCATATCAAAAGATCGCCGTCAATATGATAGAGGAACATCTCGATCTTCTCGGTATGGGCGAGAAAGCAATGATGCGGAATTTCGGGGTTTCGTGGGTATTGCTGTCAACGTCCCTCAAGCTGTACCGCCGGCTGTCGCCCGACGACAAACTTTCTGGAACGACTTGGAACTCGGGCGGTCGCGGTCCGGTTTTTCGCCGCGATCTTGAGTTTCGTGCAGAGAACGGCGAGATCGTTGCGCACGGCGTAACGTATTCCACCCTGATCTCGCAAAAGACCCGCAAAATATGCACCGACCGCGCCGTTATAGCGGCTATCGAATTGCCGCAAGGCGAACGGATACTGAAGGCGGATCGCAAATTTGCCGAAACGGTCGACTTTTTACCCGTCGAAGAGCTCACGGTCAGACCGAGTATGACGGACGGCGTAGGGCACGTTAACAACACAAGATACGGAGAATTCGTTTACGACGCGCTGTCCGCGAGCGAACGCGCCGCCGTCGGCGACCTTGCCTCGCTCGACGTTTGGTTTATTTCCGAACTTCGCGAGGGCGAGCGCTTATATATCGAAAAAGCGTATCCGCGCGAGGGAGTAACAGCCGTGCGCGGCAAAAAAGATAACGGCGATACGTCGTTCGTTATGAGGCTCGGCTTCGGCATCACGCAAAACGACGCGTGACCGCCGAAAAGCACACCGCACGTAAATCGACAAAAAAGCACGTAAGCCGCGAACGAGGCGGCACGGGATACGCCACAGTATCTCGCCACTCGTCCGCGCCGACGGCAGCCATATGCGTTCGTCGTCATTTCGGCAGCGCTACTCAAGGCAAATTCCAAACAAAAAAGCAGTGCCGCGGCACTGCTTTTTATTTTGTATTCGCTCTGCAAGGCGTTAATCCTCGCGGATCTCCTCCATAACGAACGCCTCGAGGATATCGCCGGTCTTAAGATCGCCGTACTTCTCAAGCACGACGCCGCACTCGTAACCCGCGGCAACCTCGCGCACATCGTCCTTAAAGCGACGAAGCGACGCGATCTTGTCCTCGTAGATTACGATACCGTCGCGAACGACGCGTATCTTGGAGGAGCGGGTTATCTTTCCGTCCTGAACGTAGGAGCCGGCAACGAAGCCGACGTTCGGAACGTGGATAAGCTGACGCACCTCAACGTGACCGAGCAAATTTTCTCTGAACTTGGGCGCAAGCATCCCCTTCATTGCGGATTCTATCTCGTTTATACAATCGTAAATAACGCGATACGTGCGAATATCGACACCCTGTCTCTCCGCAGACTCGATCGCCGAGCGGTCGGGACGCACGTTAAATCCGACGATGATAGCGTTGGACGCCGCCGCCAGCGAAACGTCGTTCTCGGTTATACCACCCGCGGCGGAGTGGATCGTGTGTACCTTAACTTCTTCGTTGGAGAGTTTTTCGAGCGATTGACGCACAGCCTCTGCCGAGCCCGCAACGTCCGCTTTTACGATTACGTTCATCTCTTTCACGCCATCGCTGATCTGAGCGAAAAGATCGTTAAGATTTGCACGCGCATTTGCCTTAAAGGTCTCTTCTTTCGCCTTTTCGCGACGTTGGTCGGCGAGTTCGCGTGCCATTCTCTCGTCCGCCACGGCGTTGAATTCGTCGCCCGCGGAGGGAAGCTCCGACAAACCTATTATCTCAACGGGGGTAGAGGGCGAAGCGACCTTGACCGACTTTCCGAGGTGGTCCGTCATCGCGCGCACACGACCGACGGAGGTACCGGCTATAACGATATCGCCGTTGTGCAGCGTTCCGTTTTGAACGAGCACGGTAGCGACGGGACCGCGTCCCTTATCGAGTTTGGACTCGATAACGAGACCCTTGGCGCGCCTGTTGGGATTTGCTTTATATTCGTTAACCTCCGCAATGAGCAAAATGCTCTCGAGCAAGTCGTCGATACCCTGATGTTTCAACGCGGAAACGGGTACGCACATAACGTTGCCGCCCCATTCCTCGGGAACGAGATCGTATTTTGTCAGTTCCTGCTTTATGTTGTCGGGGTTTGCGGTAGGTTTATCCATCTTGTTTATGGCAACGATGATCTCAACCCCCGCGGCTTTGGCGTGATTTATCGCCTCAACGGTCTGGGGCATAATGCCGTCGTCGGCGGCTACCACAAGAATCGCGATATCCGTCGCTTGGGCTCCGCGCGCACGCATTGCGGTAAACGCCTCGTGTCCCGGCGTGTCAAGGAAAGTGATATCCTTGCCGTCGAGTTTAACGCGATATGCGCCGATATGCTGCGTTATACCGCCTGCCTCGCCTGCGGTAACTCTCGTGTTCCTGATCGCGTCGAGAAGCGAAGTCTTTCCGTGGTCGACGTGACCCATAACGCAAACGACGGGGGCACGCGGCACAAGATCCTCCGCCTTGTCCTCTTCTTCTTCGAAAAGGCGATCCTCTATGCTGACGACGACCTCGCGAGTTACGATCGCACCGAGCTCTTCGCCGATGAGATACGCCGTATCGAAATCTATCGTCTGGTTGACGGTGACCATCATACCCATAAGCATTAGCTTTTTGACAACTTCCGCAGCCGTTACCTTAATACGCGAAGCGAATTCGCCGACCGTTATCTCGTCGGGCACGGTCGCCTGTACGGGTTGCTTTTTGATCTGAACGGGCGCGGGCTGAGCGTTGCCCTGACGGCGATCGCGGAAATTACGGTTGTTGCGACGCGCCTGCGCTCCGTTTGCGACGTTGCCCGCGGGAGCACCCGCGCGACGATCGGGCGCCTTGCCGTTTTGCTTTCCGCCTTTTTGCTGGGCTTGACCTTGCTGTGCGTCCGCGCCGACTTTTTTGTTCGCCTTCGCCTTACCGTTGCGAGTCTCCTTTACCGTATCGGGCACGAAATTATCGAGTTTTTCATCGTATTTCGAAAGGTCGACCTTTTCACCCGTGCCGCGCGTATCCACAACGCGCGTGGTCTGCTTTGCGGGGACCTTAACGACCTCGCGCTCGCCCTCGGGTATCGTGCGCCCCTTTACCTCGATAACGGTGCGCTGATGATCCTTTTTCTGCTCTTTCTTTTTATCCTTATCCGCTCTTTCGGTCACGGGTTGTGCTTTGGCGGCGTTCATACGCTGCTCAAATCGTTGCCCGGCACTCCTGTTGATAAGATTTTGGCGAGCTATCGGAGAGAGCCCCTCGAGGGCTTTGGCATCGAGCACTTTGCCCGCTTCTTTTACGGGCTTTGCCGAATTTTCGGGCGTTGCGGCGTTCGCCTTGGGAGCGGCGGGCACGGCAGTCTCCTTTGCCCTTGCGGAGTTGTCCGCCGTTTTTTCCGCTGCGACGTTTTTCGCCGCGGCAGACGGCGCCTCCTCCGCTTTTTTGCGCACGGATGGGATACCGGTAACCCCGTCGATATAATCTTCTATCCCCTCGAGCTGATTGTCGCGAGTGAGCTTTTCCCACATAACGTCAAGCTCGAAAGTATCGAGCGTTTTTTGAGTTTTAACGTCAAGCCCCTCGTCGACAAACAACTGAGACAGATCCTTTGCCTTGATCCCCAAATTTTTTGCCAGCTGATTCACCTTAAACTGTGTGCTTACTGCCATATTTTCTGCCATCTCCTTTTAGGATACGAATAGTATGTTGTTTATTTTTCGGCTTTGTTCGCCGCAGCGACAACGAGCTTCGCCAAATTTTCGTCCGTTACCGCCGTCGCCGCCGTCTCGCCGTGCCGACCGACCGAGCTGCCGAGCCGATACGCGTCGGCTTGCGCCGTTATAAGGGGCACGCCGTAAAACGCACACCTGTCGGAAAGTCTTTTTTGAGTATTATGCGAAGCGCACCCCGACCTCACCACGACGTACACGCGTCCCTCTTTGAGGGCGTCGCATACTCTGTCCGTGCCACATTCGAGTTTGCGCGCTCTTGCGGCAAGCCCGAGCGCTCCGAGCAGAGCCGCCTCGGGGTCGCTCTTGCTTGCGACCGCTTCTTTTTCGCTTTTTCGTTCCATATCAATCACCGTACGCGGTCGATCTCCGAGCTTTTTCGCTCCGCTTAACCTTGCATATCTTTGTTTTTCGCCGGCGGGGTATCCGCTGCCAGTTCCGCATCCATAGCCGCCCAAACTTCTTCGGGGATTGCAACCCCGAGCGAAGAATCTGCGCGACGATTTTTGCGGACGCGCCGCAAGCACGCGGCTTTGCGGCAGATATATGCGCCTCTGCCCGACTTTTTGCCTTTAAAATCCAACGAGATCTCTCCCTCGGGCGATCGAACTATCCTTATAAGTTCGGACTTCGGATAGTGCTCGCCGCAACCGAGGCATTGCCTTTGCGGCACTTTTTTTACGTATGCCATTATTCCGCCTTGATGTCGATCTTGCAGCCGGTCAGGCGCGCGGCAAGGCGTGCGTTTTGTCCCTCGCGACCGATCGCAAGCGAAAGCTGGTCGGGAGCGACGCGTACCTCCGCGCTTCTTTCGGCGGTCATATAAACGCTGCCGACCGCCGCGGGCGAAAGCGCCGCCGCAATATATTCCTCGGGAGATTCGCTGTATTTGATAACGTCGATCTTCTCGCCGCCGAGCTCGTCGAGGATGGTATTTATCCTCATACCGCGGTTACCGATGCAAGCGCCGACCGCATCAACGGTATCGTCCCTCGACATAACGGAGATCTTCGTTCTCGACCCCGCCTCTCTTGCGATACCTTTGATTATAACCGTTCCGTCGCCGATCTCCGGCACCTCGAGCTCGAACATACGGCGAACAAGACCGGGATGTGCGCGAGATATCGTTACGACGGGTCCGCGCGCCTCTTTGTTGACTTCGAGGATATAGATCTTTATCTTATCGCCGATCCTCAGATCCTCTCCGGGGATCTGTTCGGCTGCGCGAAGCCTTGCGTAACCCGTGCCGGTCTCAAGCAGCACGTCGCCGGATTCGCGGTCGATCTTCGACACCGTCGCGGTAATTATCTCTTCTTTTTTGCTGTCGTATGCATCCTGCGCGATCTTGCGCTCCGCCTCGCGGATAGCCTGAATTATTACCGACTTTGCGGCTCCCGCGGAAAGACGGCGGAAATTCTTGGTCTTTACCTCGGTCTCTATCACCTTGCCGACAACGGCGCGCTTGCTGTGCTCGCGAGCCTCCTCGAGAGAGATTTCGCACTCGGGATTTTCGACCTCCGCGACCACGGTCTTTTGCTGAAAAACGCGAACGTCCTTTTTATTTTCGTCAAGCACGACGCGCACCGCCGCACCGGCGCCGTATTCTTTTTTATACGCTGCAACGAGAGCCACCTCGATCTTTTCAAGCATATACGCACGAGGGATACCCTTGCTTCTCTCGAGTTCGTCAAGTGCGGAGAAAAATTCCTGATTCATAATTCGATCCTTTCAGTATTTTATCCGTCGCGAGCGTTTCGTACGTCGCGACATCGATACGTCTTCTTTGATATTCGTTTGCAGCCCGGATCCGACTCGGGCTGTTGGGTCAAAAGTTAAAATTCGAAATCGTAAAGCGTTTTCATCTTGGATATCTGCGCAAACGGCACGCGTATCTCACCGCCCGCGGCGTTTATAACAACGTCGTCGCCGTCCATACCGCAAAGTTCGCCGCTTACGGTCTTCGAGCCGTTTATCGCGGCAAAAAGCCTCGCCTCGACGCGCATTCCGCGACAAGCCTCGATATGCATCGGCATCGTGATATCACGCTCCGCTCCGGGCGAAGATATCTGCAAATAATAATGCGATTCTATGGGGTCCGCTTCGTCGAGCAACGGGTCGACGGCCCTGTGCACCCTTTCGCAATCGTCTATACCGACGCCGCCCTCGCGGTCCGTGTCTATCGTTATGCGCAAAACGTGCGCCGAGCCCTCTTTAACGAACTCGATATCCCATATGCTGCAGCCCGCGTCTGAAACCGCGCCCTCGACTATCGGCAACACAGTGGCGGCAACGCCGCCGAATCCTTTTTTCATAACATATACCGCTTTCCGCAAACCACGGTCGATTTCGGTACAGCCCGCTATTTGCCTATGACAAATCGGCGCGACGCCGAAACGATAACGTTGGTGCAATATAACGCATTTATGAAATTGAGAGTGGACTTGCGCCCACTCTCAATCACATCTACGCCCTCATTATATCACACAAATTTCGGTTTTGCAATAGAAATCAAGCGTTTTTTTGATTTTTTACGGAAATAATTCGCAAACTCTTTCGCGTTCGCCTCGAAAAACGCGACGTTGCCGCGAAATTCGCCGAAAATCGACCTTTTTTCGCTCGGGCGCGCCAAATGCGCTTCGGCTCTCGATTTTTTCGCTTTTTCCTTTGGCGAAAATTTCATTTCATTATATTTATATTTACAAACGGGCAAAAATGTGCTACAATATACTAATATAATAGGGTATTTGTCGTCGGTATGACGCCGTATTCGCAACGAATGATAAATCTCGGCAAAAACGATCGAGTCAAATCCGCGGCAAAACCGCAAACCAGAAATAAATGTCCGCGCCGCACGTTTTCGCGGCACTTCGAAAGGAGCTACGATGCCGAATCGCAGAGGTCCTCGCATAAAAATACCCGAGATCGCGCTTTTTTCCGCTCTGCTCGGGGCGGCGATATTGGCGCTCACCGTTATAACCGTGCACTTTTCCTCCGCATCCCCGTTTGTTATAGGTCTCGTATATATGGCGGTATACGGAGTTATGCAGTTTTTTCTTTGCACCATCGCCGCAAAGAACGAAGCCGTAAAAAACGGCGAACGTACCGCGTCCTCGCTGAACAGTCTGATGGCTGACGTTATCCGCTCGATAGACCCGCCCGTTACCATAACGTCCGCCGACGGCAAACTGATTTGGGCAAACGCCGCCGCGCTCGTTATGTGCAACGCGGAAAGATCGTCCGAGATCGCGGGGAAAAATTTCGAGGAAGTCACCGGCGTAAAATTTTCGGAAATAATCGCCTGCCCGCCGAACTCGGATTTCAAGCTGACGGTCGGGGAGCGCGTTTTCTCCGCTCGCACCTATCTTATGGAGACCAACGACCGTGACTATTGGATGACGGTTATGACGGACACGACCGCCGTTTACAAAGCCGAAAAACAAAACGAAAAGGACGCACCCGTAATAGCGTACGCCGTGCTTGATAACCTCGTCGAGCTGGCTCAGGTGCTCCGCCTGCCGTACCGCGAAGCCGCGAACGCGGCGGAGGACATCCTGCGCCGCTGGGCGGCGGAACTCGACGGATTCGTCAAAGAGTACGAACGCGACAAATACCTTGTCGTTTTCCCGAGAGAAAAGTTTTCGGAGTGCATATCGGGCAACTTCGAGGTTCTCGACCGCTTGCGCACGATAGGTCTCGAAGACGGCAGCATATCCCTTACGATGTCGATGGGCGTGTGCGGCACGGGCAACAGCATTGCCGAAAAAGAATCGAGAGCTGCCGCCGCTCTCGAAACGGCGTTGCAGCGCGGCGGCGACCAAGTCGCCGTAAGAGACGAGAACGGAACGGTCTACTACGGCGGCAAGACCAAGATCCGCCAAAAGCGCAGCAAAGTCCGTTCGCGAGTTATTGCCGACCGGCTTATACAACTCGTTTCCGAAGCGGGAAACGTTATCATAATGGGGCATAAAAGCCCCGACTTCGACTCAATCGGTGCCTGCGTCGGTCTTGCGCGGATAGCGATGACTTTCAACGAAAGCGTTAAGATCGTCATCGACCGAGACGACCCCAACTTTAAGGTCTGCACCGCGGACCTTTGCCGCACCGCCCCCGAATTCGAAGATATATTTACGGACTCTGTCTCCGCCATCGATCTCGTTCGATCGGACACGCTGCTTATAATAGCGGACGCGAATAATATGAAAATCGTGGAATCGCCCGAGATTGCCGCAAACGTTTACAAAACCGTGATCATAGACCACCACAGGAAGACCGCGGACTTTGAAAACGAGCCCGAGATCGCGTATATCGAGCCCTCGGCGTCGTCCGCCTCCGAGCTCGTTGCCGAACTGCTGGAGCTTGCGTCGATCGGCGATCAATCGGGAAACGTTAAGCTTTCGCGCCCCGAAGCGGATCTTCTTCTGGCGGGAATAATGCTCGACACCAAAAACTTTACGAGATCGACGTCGGGATTCACGTTCGCCGCCGCGCTCTTCCTGCGCGAAGCCGGCGCTTCCACCGAAAACGTGCGCACGTTCTTTTTCGAGGATATCTCGGGCTTTATAACCGAGGCGAAACTCGGCAGCGAAGTGCGTCTTTACAAAGGACGAATCGCAATCACCGTCTGCAGCGGCGAGCCGACCGCCGAAAACCGCATATCGGCATCGAAAACGGCGGACAAGCTGCTTACGTTACGGCAAGTCGACGCGGCGTTCGTTCTGCTTTGTTCGGATGACACCGTGCTCGTTTCGGCAAGATCGAACGGAAAGATAAACGTCCAATTGATACTCGAAAAGATCGGCGGCGGCGGGCATTTCGACGCGGCGGGCGCACAGGTAAAAAGCGAGTCCGCGCGCGAGGTAAGCGACAAGCTCGTGACCGCGATAGACGAATATCTCGAACAAAACGAAAAATAAACGCAAAGCGCCGTGACGCGGCAAGCGCAAACGTACAAATTCAAACGCAAACCCGAAAAGGAGAATATTATGAAACTTATATTGACGCAAGACGTTAAAGGTCAAGGCAAAAAGGGTGAGATAATCAACGTTTCCGACGGATACGCGCGCAACTTTTTGTTGCCTCGCGGACTTGCAAAAGTCGCCGACGCACAGGCTTTGTCCGAAGCCGCAGGAAAAGAAGCCGCCAAGGCACACAAAATAGAAACCGAGCGCGCAGCCGCAAAAGAGACGGCTGCGAAACTCGACGGCGTTACCGTACGCATCACCGCTTCGTCGGGGAACGACGACCGCCTGTACGGTTCCGTCACCGCGAAAGACGTTGCGGAAGCGCTCAAAGCGCAGTACGGCATCGACGTCGATCGGCGAAAGATCACGCTCGGCGAAAACGTGCGTGCTTTCGGCTCGTACACGGCGGAAGCGAAACTCTATACCGAGATAACCGGAAAGATCAAATTCGAAGTCGTTAAAAAATAAAGACCGACGCTTTTCGCAACCAAAAGAATAACCGCAGAAATACGAAATGGAGCCGTCGCAACGTGCTCCGGAAAGCTACGTAGAAACAGATGAACAACAGCGAAGCGATAAAAAAATTGCCGTTTTCCATCCTTGCGGAGCAAGCGCTTCTCGGATCCGTGCTGATAGATCCGCAGGCAATGGTGCAAATATCCGACACTATCCGCGCTTCCGACTTTTATATCGGGGAACATAGGTCGATATATACCGCTATGCTCCATCTTTGCGACGGGAGACACGATATCGACACCGTTACCCTGCTCGATATGCTCGAGAAGGACAACACGTACAAAAATCGCGCCGAAGCGGAGGGGTATCTTCGCACTCTCGCGGACTGCGTACCGAGTGCGCTGAACGTCAAGGACTATGCACGCATAGTAGTCGAAAAAAGTCTTATGCGTCAGCTTATCGAGTCCTGCTCCGCCATTACGGAGCGAGCATATTCGGAGCAGGAAAACGTCGGGGACGTTCTCGAGTACGCCTCGAGCCAAATAAGTGCCATTGCCGCGGGGCGCGACACGCGCGCCTTTTCGGATCTGGCAACTTTGCTTGCCTCGGTTTACAACCATTTGACCGAGCTCTCGCAAAACCCCTCGGCATTCGAGGGCGTAAAAACGGGCTACGGAGATCTTGACCGCCAGCTCGCGGGCATAGGGCAATCGGATCTTGTTCTCATAGGCGCGCGCCCCGGTATGGGCAAAACGAGTTTTGCCCTGAACCTTGCGGTAAACGTCGCGCTTGCAACGGACCAAAAAGTCGCCATATTCTCGCTTGAGATGTCCGACGAGCAGCTTGCCTCGCGCATACTTTCCTCGCACGCGCTCGTCGACAGCTATGCTATGCGCACCGGTGCGCTTGAGCCCGCGGACTGGGAAAAACTCGCCGCAGGCGTGGACAAACTTATGGGTGCGCACATACTCGTTGACGACACGCCGAACATTACCGTCTCCGGTATGAAGGCAAAACTTCGCCGCGAGGGCAATATCGGTCTCGTCGTCATAGACTATCTGCAGCTTATGCAAAGCGACAAGCATACCGACAACCGCGTGCTCGAGGTTGCCGACATCACGCGAGGGCTGAAACTTATGGCAAAGGATCTGCGCGTTCCCGTTATATGTTGCTCTCAGCTTTCGCGCGGAAACGAGGCGCGCACGAACAAGCGCCCGATGCTTTCCGACTTGCGTGATTCGGGATCCATCGAGCAGGACGCGGACACGGTTATTTTCATCCACCGCGAAGAATACTATAAACAAGGGCAGGACGGCGGCAAAGAAAAGATCGAAGAAGAGGCACCTGTAGCCGAGATCATCGTGGCGAAAAACCGCCACGGCTCCACCGGCACCGTGCAAATGAACTGGCTCGGCAAATACACCACCTTCTACGCCATCGACAACACGCGCAGCGACGGCGACGCTCCCGGCGGATTTGTTCCGCCGCCCGCTAACTGACGGATATGGGAGCTTTCGTTTCTCCCTACGAGCTTGCGGGGGTTCCCGCCGGCGAAAAAGTGATAGTCGCCCTCTCCGGAGGCGCCGACTCGACCTCTTTGCTGTCGATGATGATCGAGCGCGCCATCCCCGTCATTGCGGTACACGTAAACCACGGTATACGTGGCGAAGAGGCTGAGCGCGACGAAGAATTTTGCCGTCGGCTGTGCCGCAAGCACGGTTGCGAGCTCGTCGTTTTTCACGTCGACGTTCCCCGTATCGCCAAGGAGAGTGGCGAGAGCCTCGAGGGCGCGGCAAGGCGCGTGAGATACGATCTTTTCGAAAAAATTATGAGAGAACGCTCAGTCCGTTTGCTCGCCACGGCGCACAACGCCGACGATAACGCGGAGACCGTTATCTTTAATCTTTCTCGCGGAGCGGCGCTCGGCGGCGGCGCGGGGATCCCTCCCGTACGCAAAACGGCATACAGCACCATCGTGCGCCCGATCCTATCGCTCTCGCGCGCGGAGATACTCGCATACTGCAAAGAGCACTCTTGCGACTACGTTACCGACAGCACAAACCTCGAACTTTGCTGTTCGCGCAATCGCATAAGGCATATCGTAATGCCCGTTTTGAGAGAGCTCAACCCGCAGGCATCGGCTGCGATCGCAAGATTCGGCGAGTTTGCCCGCGAGGACAACGAATTCTTAGACGACGTTGCGCGAAATTTCATCTCCGAGCACGGCGGCACGGTGGCGCAAGCGGATTTTCTCGCTTTGCCGTCTCCCGTCGCGCGCAGAGTCCTTTTTTTCGCAGCCGAAGACGTCGGAGCGTCGCTTGACGCCGCACACGCAAAAAGCATTGCCGAGGCGTTGCGCGTCGGTCGCGGAGCGGTATCATTGCCCCCGTCGTTTATCGCGAAGATACGCGAGGGCAAACTCGTTTTCGAACGCGACGAACGGCGCAAAAAAGTGCCACGGCAACGCCCGCATTACTCGCTCCGCGCAAGCGAGGGCATAACCCCCTTGCCGCATAAAGCCGGCACGGTTTTCACGTGCGACGCGACGGTGAGCGACGAATTCACCGAAAAATCAGAAAAAAACGACCCGAAGAACACAGAAATTAACACTTTCGCAACATCTGCCACACTTGACGCTGATAAAATTAAAGGTGACCTCGTTTGGCGTAATATAATGCCGGGTGACGAGATTCGCTTCAGATCTCACCGCAGGGTACTGCGCAAACTGATAAGCGCCTCTCGCCCGCCGCTTACGGTCAACGAAAGGGCGCTTATGCCCGTTTTGTGCGACGGCGACGGCGTCCTGTACGTCCCTTTCGTCGGCGTGCGCGACGGTTGTGCGGCAAACGCAAACACCGCCCGAGTACTGAGAGCGGGATATCTGCCGCCGACAAAAAGCGACTCTCCGTCGGCACAATAAAAATACAAAACTATAAGCAACATCGGAAAGGACGCTCTCGCAATGCGAGAGCACAACGGAGCTATATGAAAAACGACATTGACTACGTTCTCGTTTCGGAAGAAAAAATAAACGAAACCGTGACAAGGATCGCCGAGCAAATCGACAAAGATTACTCGGATCCGACAAAAAAACTTCTTCTTTTGTGCATTTTAAAGGGCTCGGTCGTATTTATGGGCGACCTTATGAAAAAGATCAAGCGCCCGGTCGAAATAGATTTTATGAAAGTTTCGTCCTACGGCAGCGGCACGGAGTCCAAGGGTAGGATCAACATAATGCTCGACATACATCGCGGAGATCTGACGGATCTCGACATCATAATAGTCGAGGATATCGTCGACAGCGGCAAAACGCTGTCGTACCTCACCGATTATCTCACGCTGAAAGGTGCAAAAAGCGTTCGTTGCTGCACATTGCTCGACAAACCCTCGCGCCGCCAAGTCAATTTCGATCCGGATTACGTCGGAGTCGAAGTACCCGACGAATTCGTTGTAGGCTACGGGCTCGATTACGACGAAAAATACCGCACTTTGCCGTTTGTCGGCGTGCTGAAACCATCCATTTACGGCGGAAAGTAAGATCAATGATCAATGGGTGATAAAAAAGTCAGAAAGGCGCATTTTTCGGTATGAACAAACGCTCTAACAGCAATTTAAAGACGATAGTAATATACGTTGCCGTAATCGTCTTGATATTCGTTCTGCTCTCAAACCTTTTCTCGGGAGCGAACGCGGATAAGACCACGTACAGCGACGTCGTAAAGTATTTCAGAGAAGCCAAAGTCGAGAAATTCGTAGTTTCGGAAGACGGCGTTTTGTCAATGAAACTGAGAGACACCGACGGGCAAATTTCTTATCAGCTCAAATCGACGGATTATTTCCGCGAAGATCTCGGCGACCTTATCGACGAGCAACTTGCGGCGGGAATTATAGAATCGTACGAATACGAGCCCGCGACCGTATGGCCTTGGTGGGTATCGCTTTTGCCGTACGTCATAATGATAGTGCTGTTCATCGCTTTCTATGCTTTTATGATGAAAAATATGATGGGCGGCGGCAAAAACGGCAAAGGCGGTATGAACTTCGGTCGTGCGCGCGTTAAGACCGCCGAAGACGCTACGTCGAAAGTAACTTTTGCCGACGTGGCAGGCGCCGCAGAGGAAAAAGAGGAACTGCGCGAGATCGTGGAATTCCTCAAAAATCCGCAAAAATTCACCTCGCTCGGCGCAAAGATCCCCCACGGCGTTCTGCTTATGGGCCCTCCCGGCACGGGTAAGACGTTGCTTGCGAAAGCCGTTGCGGGAGAAGCCGAGGTACCGTTTTATTCCATATCCGGCTCCGATTTCGTTGAGATGTACGTCGGCGTCGGCGCTTCGCGTGTGCGCGACCTTTTCGAGACAGCACGCCGCTCGCCCGCCTCGATCGTTTTTATTGACGAGATAGACGCAGTCGGCAGACATCGCGGCGCTGGTCTCGGCGGCGGGCACGACGAACGCGAGCAAACGCTTAACCAATTGCTTGTGGAAATGGACGGTTTCGGAGCGCACGACGGCATTATAGTCATTGCCGCAACCAACCGCGCCGACATTCTCGACCCCGCGCTGTTGCGCCCCGGAAGATTTGACAGGCAAATCACCGTTAACTACCCCGATATCAACGGGCGCGAAGAGATACTGAAAGTTCACGCAAGAAACAAAAAGTTCGAGGACGGCGTTGATTTTGCCGTTATAGCACGCACCACGTCGGGCTTTACCGGCGCGGATCTGGCAAATCTTTTGAACGAAGCGGCTCTCCTTGCGGTGCGCCGCGGCAAAGCCCTTATCGGAATGGAAGATATCGAAGACGCCTTCACAAAGGTTATTGCCGGACCGCAAAAGAAATCTATGCGTATGCAGGAAAGAGAGCGCAAAAACACCGCGTATCATGAGGCGGGGCACGCGCTGCTCTCGTATTTGCAACCGCACGTCGACAACGTTCACTCCATCTCCATCATCCCCTCGGGGCAAGCTCTCGGCATCACCTTGACTATCCCCGAAGAGGACAAATACAGCGTTTACAAAGAAGAACTCAAAGAACGCATATCTATGCTTCTTGCCGGACGCGCCGCAGAGATGCAGATCTTCGGCGATTATTCGGGCGGCGCCTCCAACGACATCAAGCGCGCGACCGAAATCGCACACAAAATGGTTACCGAACTCGGAATGTCAAGCGAGCTCGGCCCGATAAGATACGGCTCGGGTCAAGGAGACATATTCCTCGGCAGGGACTTCTCTTCGCACCAAGATTATTCCGAGGCAACTGCGGCGAAAATAGACAGCGAAGTTAAAAAGATCATCGACGAGGCATTTGCCGAGGCACGGCGTCTGCTGCGCGAGAACTCCGACAAACTCGAGTTTGTGGCGCAATTCTTGCTTGCACACGAGACTATGGACGGCGACCAATTCCGCGCTGCAATGGAACGACAAGACCCCTCGGTCGAAGAGATCGAGCTGATACTTGAGGAGAAAAAGCGCAAGAGCCGCAACGAAAACGCCGAACAGGCAAAAAAGAACGCCGAAACGAAAAACGGCAACAACGTTACCGTAAGCGCCGAGGACGGCACTTGCTCATCCGATACGGAATCGAACGAGATCCCGAGCGGAGAATTCGGCACGGATACCGACCGAACCGACGACGGCAACGAGACCTCGAACGGCGACGACAACGCTCACAACGACGACGCACAAAAATAAAAAAGACGATGCGATAGCTCGCTCGGCTATATGAAAATAAGTTCCGCCACCGTTTCGGGTGGCGGAACTTATTTTTTCAAGCTATACCGCGCACGTGCGGAACAACGCCGCACCTTTAATCTTCGATATATTCCGAAGCGTCCTCCGCATTCATCATCTGCGGAGTTATGCGCCCCTTCGTACGCTCGTAATACTGCACGTTGTTTCGAAGCATAAAAAGGAATTGATTGTTAACGCTTCTCCCCTCCGCCTTTGATATTATAAGGAGTTTTTTCATCATCTCCTCCGAAAGTTTTACCTCGACTTTATATCCGTTTTTCATCTTTCTCACCCTTTTTATTTATTTCGGAGTTATTCCGCTCCCTGCCAATGCTTCAGATCGTTTTTCACTATCGACGCCATATCCGATACAAGGGCGATCCTATCGTCCACCCACTTACCCTCGGCAAGCACGTCGCCTATCGAAAAGCCGCGGCTCAGACCGTCGTCAATAAGTTCGTCGAGAAGTCCCCAAGCCGTATATAAACTCGCCCCCTCGAATCGCCGCGAATCAACGATCGTTTGGACAAGACTCCGTTGCTCCGTCTCGCTGACAAAAGCTCCGGCTCCTATACGGGAATTTACGAATGCTTCCCCGATACCCTCGGATTCCGCGGCAAGCGTGCCGATAACGCGCACCGCAAGTTTTATAGTTTGGCTGCCCCTCGGTACCGCGAAAACGGGGCAACGCGAAACGTCCGCTGCCGAAACGTATTCGTCCTGCTCTCGCGAAAGCTTCGGCATAGGCAGAAAAACGCCGTCGCCTATATCGTAACTAAGATCGCAAAACGAAAAAAGAGTTTGCGCCTCGCCGTCGCTCGCCGCGGATACGAGCGATAGCGCCGCCGTATACGCCGTGGCAAAATCGGCGTTTTTGATATTCGCAAAAGGAAGATCGTCGCCGTCCTTTTTAAATATATTGCCGCCGACGCCGTTAAGCATCGCAAGACGCGTCGCCTTGCCACCGGATATCTCTATGCCCAGCGCATACTTTTCTTTCACCCGCAAAACCGTTTCAACCGTAAGATTGCCCGCAAGCGCGACTTGCGCCATATCGTCGCCCCCGGTCTGTCTGCCGTCGGGATAATACGCCAGCGCACCCGCCGACGAATATACGGATGCAAACGCATCGCAAAAAGCATAATACACGCCTCCGCCGAACGATATATCGGTATTCAGCACGGAGATATCGGTGAGTGTGCCGATCGTTCCCCTATCGTTCTCCTCCTTCAATTCTCCCGACATATCGTCAAGCAAAGCGTCGCAAAGCAGCTTCGCGGCGGCATCCTGAGATCTCAGCAAAAGCAAGTCGTACCCCGTTTTACCCGCCGCGCGAAGATTTTTTACTTCATTATATATATCCGCACACTCGCGCGTTTCTATCTTTAAACCGTATATGCGAGAAAGCCTTTCGTTGCGGTTTGCCGTGGCGGAAGCAACGTTCGAATCGTCGTCCGCAGTCAGGGCGCTGCAGAGCCCGACGTCGCAAAGAACGGTAACCTCGGTCGCGGGCAAAACGTTGTTTCCGTCGCCGAATAAGCTCGATTCGGAACGCGACGACGTAGCGTTGTCGCCGCCTGCCGAAAATACGGGACGTTCGTTTTCATCGCCTAATACGTTAAAAGCGCACGATTGAGCAAAAACAGATGTAATTATAAGGAAAAATAGCAATAAAGTGACACCGAATGTGTGAACAATTGGCTCCTCGCTCCTTATTTTGCATTTTTTTCCGTTTTTTCTTTTCATTTTTCTCCGATTCCTTGACTTTTTTTTGGCTTTCCTGTATTATGATTACCGACTTAAGCCAAAAGCGCGGCAAACCCTGTCGGTTTTACACCGGAATACGCAAAACACGCGCGCTGACTGCATTGAGGCACTCGTGATTTATGGTGTGGGCGCGTCTTGCAAGATCGGCAAGCTGATCCCCGTACCCTATAAGCACGGCGACGTCGCCCGCCTTGACAGTACCGACGTCCGTCACGTCAATCATACACTGATCCATACAGATCCTGCCGACGACGGGGGCATAGCCCTTTAATTCGCCGTCCTCGCCGACAACGGCAACTTTCGCGCCTCGGTAAACGCGCATATAGCCGTCGGCATAGCCTACGCCGAGAGACGCGATCACCCGAGGGACGTCCGCGAAATATTCGCCGCCGTAACTGACACTCTCTCCGGGGCGCAAAGCGTGCACTTGGGTTATCTTCGTTTTGAGCCTCATAACCGGCGCAAGTCCGATCGGTCGCTCCGCGCAGGGCTCCGCCCCGTCGTAGAGAGAGATACCGAGCCGGCAACCGTCGGCATGATATTCGGGATAGCGAACAGTACCGGCACTGTTGCAAAGATGAACGTACGGCAGCTCCGTTCCGAGCGCGCGTATTTTCTCGCACGCTTTGAAAAAGCGTTCCGCTTGGCGGTGCGTGGCAAGTCTGCCCTCGTCGCTCGGGTCGTCGGCTTTATAAAAATGCGTGAACGCGCCCTCGATTGAAACTCCGCCTTTTTCTCTTATCTCGCGCACCGCAGCCGCGGTCTCTTCCGCATCATCGTCGCACTGCGCGGGGAACCCTATCCTGTTCATTCCGGTATTCAACTTAAGGTGCACACGCACGCGCTCGCCGCAAGGGGCGCTTTCGGCAAGTGCTATCCCGTGCTCTTTTGAAACGCAGGCGGTTATCAGGTCGTACTTAACGAGCAAAGGCGCCGCTTGCGGATCGGTATACCCGAGGATGAGCAGTTTCGGCTTTGCGCCGAGATCGGTGCAAAAATTGCGCATAGCTATCGCCTCCTCGAGACAGGCGACCGCAAAAAAACGACACCCCTCGCGAAGAAAAGCCTCCGCACAGATCTCCGCCCCGTGACCGTACGCCTCAGCTTTGAGGACCGCGATCGGCTCGGAGCCCGTTTCTTCGGCACAGGAGGCAAGTGCCCTGTAATTGCCGACCAATGCCCCCATATCTATCTCCGCCCACGTTCTGAGCGGGATATCCGAGGGAAAATCAGAATAAGTTCTCATTTTTCACCGTTTCCGTTTTGCATATGATTTCGTTGCTTGCGCAGCCGTCGCATAGGCAGACCGCACCGCTTCTTTTCGGCTTCAATTATAGCATAACTTCGCGTTTCTTGCAATATAATTTATCAAGCGGGCGGAAAACGCAACGGTGTTGCCGCCGTTTTCGCCGCTCGAAGCAATAGCGGCAAATGCCCTATAAACGCGGAGGCACGATATGCGCACGCTCTTCTCCCCCGGCAAAAGGCTCGAATATTTATCGTTTTTTTGCATTTTGGCAATCTCGCTTACCTGCTTTGCCTCCTGCCGCACAGGCGGCGGCGATTACTTTTCTTGGCAAAACGCGAGTGCGTGTGCGGAAATATCGGGCACGATCTGCGGGGTAGAATTTTGTGCCGACGTTACTCTCGGAGCAAAGTACGCAGACGGTGAACGCGATTTCGTTATGGTTTATCGAAAACCCGACGTTCTGCAAGATCTTACCGTCAAATGCGAGGGCGGAATCGTAAAAGTCGAGAACGACGAGTTCGAGGCGGGCGGCGCGGGAGCCGAATTTTTGTCCCTGCCCGCACGGGCGTTTGCCGTTTTCGGAGTTGCGTCAAACGTCAGACAAGAGAAAGAAAACGGTACGACGTTGACCGTTTACGAAGTTACGGACAATAACCTCGGCGCAACCGTTGCGCTTGACGCAAACGGGACCCCACGTAAAATAACCCTCCGTCTCAACGACGGCAGAGAAGCGGAAATATCCGTAAATAAATACCTCGCGTATCCCGCTCCCACGCCCTGAGCGCGGCGTGATACGCGAAGAAAGGTTCATACGTGTTTTTTAAAAAGCAATTATTATCAACACTTTTGGCTATGATATTGGCACTCGGGTTCGTTACCGGGATAACACCGTCAAAAGGAGCCACGCCTCCTTTGGCGGATAACGTTGCGGACGCAAACGAAAGCCGGTCGCAAAGCACCGTCAACGGGTCAAACTCCTCCGTGAACGGCTCGCTCTCCTCGTCACCGAGCGACAATTCCGACGTCATCGTCGAGATAGGGACACTTTTCGGCAGTTCAAAAAAGCCCGACGCGGAAACGAACGCCTCGCAAACGGAGACAGCGGGAGGCAACGGGAACGCAAGCGACGATTCGCTTTCCGAGCTCGAGCTTCCGTCGTATCCCGCCGGAGCGCAATATATTTGCACCTACGTTAACGGCAGAACTTTGCCGTACGCTTTCGCCGCTTGGGTAGGCGACGTTATATACCTGCCCGTAAAAGGCTTTTGCGATATCCTCGGCGGCAACGTAAACGCCGACGTCGGAGACCCGTATATAGAATCAAACGGCAGATATATCCCCCTTTCCTCGAGCGATCAAGGCGTTAAGGTGGAAGATTTCGGCGGGGTAATTTGCGCGAGCGCAGAGGCGCTGGTATCCGCCGCGGGAATACGTATGTTTATAAACGACGGCGCCCTTTGCATCGCGGGAGCGCCCACATTCCCGACCGCCGACGAAACTTACGACCAAAAAGATCTTTATTGGCTCTCTCATATAATAAGTGCCGAGTCGGGTCTCGAGCCTATGGAGGGGCAGCTCGCCGTCGGCGCGGTCGTGCTTAATCGCGTAAAAAGCGAACTGTTCCCAAGCAGCATATATTCCGTTATTTTTCAACAAAACCAATTCAGCCCCGCGGCAAGCGGCGGAATATACAAAGAGCCGAAAAGCTCATCCGTCATCGCGGCAAAACTTTGTCTCGAGGGCTTTTCGCTGTCCGACGACATACTGTTCTTTTTCAACCCGTCGGTCGCTGCGGGAACGTGGATAAAAACGCGACAATACGTAATGACGATAGGCGGGCACGATTTTTACGCATAAGCGGAAGTCGCGCCGACGCAGATACGAACGTAACGACGCCCGAAAACCATCGTCCGTCGCCGACGCAACGTCGCAAAAAGCTCTGTATTGCCGAGGGAAATATAATTTCGCGCCTTAAGGAGCCGCTGCTGTCGCAAGCGGCGAAGCAGTGCGGCGTAACCGAAGCGGCAAAAACCGAAGATCAAACGAAACGGGCAGCCTGCGGGACAATTATCGAAAGCCGTCGTAAAGTTTGAACCGATTTATTATTAATACCGCGGCAGCCCGAACGAAAAACGTTCGGGCTGTTATTGCGTATACGGTATTTTCATGCTATACTTATTATAGATATCAATAAAATAATTGCAGAGGTTTTCGATATGGCACGATTTATCTGGGCGGCTGTTTGCGGCGTTTTTGCACTTGCTTGTCTGATTATAAGTATTACGTCATTCAAAGAAAAAGGCTTTCTTTTCAACAATGCTTATATTTGGGCATCCGAGCGGGAACGGCAAAAAATGGATAAGAGGCCGCATTATCGTCAATCCGCGATTGCCTTTGCTTTATGTGCGGCGGTTTTTGTATTTATGGCACTTGAATGCGTTTTGCTCACCGGTTGGCTCTGGTTGCTTGTCGTGGCAACGGCAATTGCGGTGCTTATATACGCCGTTGTTTCTTCCGTAAAAGATCAGACAAAATAAGTTGCGTCGAAATACCGACCGAATAAAGGGCGAGCTTCTGTGCTCTCGGCAAGAGTAGGTGTATACTGTCGGCGAAACGCCCGAGCCGAGCTTAATTTCCGGCGCCGGGAAGACCGTTCGATATGAGAGAGCGCCGGCGCTTCGTTCCGTCAAGGCTCTCCCGTCGCAACTGAAGCAATTGTCCCATACGGACTCGCCCGCGACAAGCGCGAAACACAAAGCTTATAAACAAGAACGTATAAGAAGCGTAAAAATATGAATGCCGATTTCGGAATAAGAGGAAAAGTTATAGAAACGGAAAGGCTCGTTCTCAGGTCGTTCAAACAAACGGATTTGGATGACTTCTACGAGTATGCTTCTGTCGACGGCGTCGGTGAGATGGCAGGGTGGAAACGTCATAAAAATATTGACGAATCTCAAAACGTTATAAAATCCTTTATCTCCGAGGATAAGGTGTTTGCAATTTGCCTTAAAAAAAGCAACAAAGTGATCGGCTCCGTCGGAATAGAAAAATACGGGTTGGAAGACGCTTTAACGGAATTCGGGGATTATTACGGCAGAGAACTCGGATATGTTTTGAGTAAGGATTATTGGGGACGCGGACTTATGCCCGAAGCCGTAAATGCGATTAAAGATTATTTGTTCGACGAATTGGATTATGATTTTCTGATTTGCGGTTACTTTAATTTCAACGAACAATCAAAACGAGTTCAGATAAAATGCGGCTTCATACCATATCGTTCGCTTATTATGACAATGCAAACGGGGACAAAAGAACGAGGTACGTTGACGTTGTTGACGAATCCCAATAAGAATATTAAATTGGTTTTTTCACACCCTGAAACCTTAATTTACGAAAATCGGTAAATTCAGGTTTTATGAACCGAGCATAACAACCAAACGGCGAAAAAGAGACC
>CAZOFD010000012.1:36869-45320 GCA_964579135.1 uncultured Ruminococcus sp.
GGTAAATTCAGGTTTTATGAACCGAGCATAACAACCAAACGGCGAAAAAGAGACCGCCCGCAAATCGCAACGTTGCGATAAGTCGGCGGTCTTTTTATGCCGCTTATAAAAACCGCATCCGCATAATTCGTATGCGGATGCGGTTTTGCAACGCTTTCCCTATAATCCGAGTTTTTGCGAATATTCTTTTCGTCCGCTTATTAACGTATCCGGTTTGCGTTTCCTCGCGCATCACAGATGCGCCGGTCCGGCACCCGTCAGACCGACGTCGCCCCCGAAACCTTACGAAACGCGCTCTCGATCTCCTCCGACTCCTTAAGAGAAGAAAAGATCTTGCCCCTATGACACTCGATGCCGTGGCGATGGAGCACGCGCAGGGCGGCAATGCTGACCGCCGGGAGCATATCGGGGGTAGAAAAAACGTATGCGTTATACGAATGTCCGGAAAACGATTCCGACCACTCGTTAAGATCGACAAGATCCGACATCGGCACAAAATCCCCGTCATACGTTAAAACGCTCGTGCGCGAAAAGTTTTTGGCGGTACTGACTTTCGGCACGGAAACGTGAACGTCGTACACTTCGGGGAGCGGAAGACCGAGGACTCTCGCCGTTCTCGCCGCCTCGGCGGCTATCTCCGCCCTCAGATCCCCGGCACTGCGCAAAGCGTAAACGAGATCGTTTACCTTAACGTTTTCGCTTTTCCATCCGTCGACGGAAATAACGTTTCCGACGTTCAGCACCATAGCTTTTTTCGGCAAACGTCGGGTCAGCACTTGTTCGGCAATATCGCCGACGGTGCGCTCGGTCCGTTCGTCAAGCCGCCAGTCCGCCGCCGCGGGACGCATTGCTCCGTCTCCGTGGCGAGACCCGAGAGAATATATATCGTTATCCGAAAAATACAAAAAATCGCACGGATGCGTGAGTCGCCCGCCGCGCTGCATACCGCAAACAAGATCCCACATAAGCGACTCGACGGCAACGACTTTTTGATGCTGATATATGTACCTTGTCAGCATTTGCTTGGAAAAGACCATTTCCTCTATGGTTCCGATACCCGAAGACGACACGGTCAAGTGCCTGTCCGAGGTGCCGTCGGAGTTTTTTCTGTCGACGATGCGCAATTTATAAAGAAAGCGGTCTATATGATACGAAAGAGCAAGCCCCGTCGCATAACTGTCGCGCCGCAGATAATCTATCGCGTCCGCATCAAACTGACCGTTTATCATCTCCGTCAAATAACAATATTTTACGCCGTCTTTCGGCTCCGTTTCACAGCCGACTATCATACGACCTATATCGGCAAGCAACTCCTCGCCCTCGCCGTCCTCGAAAGGGTAAGCTGACTTTTCTGCGAAAAATCTGCGAAACGTCGGAGTGTTTATTATAACGTATGCGAATATCTCGTGTGGCTGAGCACCCGAAAACACGGGTTCCGCTGCCTTCAGTTCCTGCATTTCGGGCATTGCGCCGTATATGGACTCCGAAAGATGCGAAAAAAAGCAGTGACCGATATCGTGCAAAAGCGCCGCCATTCGCAAAAGACGAACGTGCTGCGGCGGTATGGGCGCATTGCCGCCGGAAATACAGCAAAGATCTCCTCCTCCGCCGTTTATGCTCGACACCATTTTGGATACGACCGCAACGACGCCGAGCGTATGCTCGAAACGCGTGTGGTGTGCCGAGGGATAAGTCAATGCCGCAAGTCCGAGCTGATTTACGGAGCGTAGGCGCTGAAACAACGGCGAATCTATAACGGCTATCTCCCAAGGATAGAACGACACCGTACCCCAAACGCAATCGTGGATGACCTTGCCGCCGGAAACCGACGGCTCGTATCCGTCCATATAATTGGCAACGAACGCATCGGTACGACGCAAAAACTCGCGATATATCTCGCTTTGAGGCTCTCTCGTTATCATTTTTTACGCCTCCCGTTTTTCTTATGTTTTTTGCCGCATAGCGGCAATTACGTTGCGCGGCGTGCCGCCGCTCCGCGCCGAAAGCGCATTGCGAGCAGTCCGTACGCTCCCTTTACCGAGGAGCTCGCACGCACTGAAGATTGTATACCCCCGCGTTTATCGCGTCGCATACGGTTTTGTCGACGCTTCCGTCGTCCGCGTCACTCAAAAGCACGCGCAAATTGTAAGCGCCGATTGCGGCGGATAAACCGTTTATCTTCGCAGTTACCGCCTCGTCGTAAGTCAAATCCCCGCTTGTTTCGAGTTCTGTTAGATCCAAAGCGAAAAAGCTGTTTTCGACGTCACGTTCGCGAAGTTTCGCACGATATCCCTCGTCCGAAAAGAAATCGCTTGAAAGCGCGATCCCGACCTTCGCCCCGGGCGCCATCTCGCAAAGATCGCGGGCAAACTCGATCGCCTCGTCGAATTCTTCAGTGCCGATACCGCATATAACGATATCTCCGACTGACCTCGCTATCTCCGACGCAAGAGACAGTTCGTACACACGCGTCAGCTCGCGGTTGTCTGCGTCTGAGTGCAAAAATCCGACGTAAAATATCGCGCTTATATATTCTCCGTTCGGTGCAATATGCGCAAGCCCCTCTCCGAGAGGAACTTCGCCGATTCCGTCCTCACCGAGAGCCTCGATTTTCTCGGAGACGTAAACGTTTTTCGTCTTTCCGTCATCCGCGATATAACGCAACACCGCGGATACTGCGTTATACGGCGCGTTCGTCGTGCGCTCCTCTTCCGTCCCCGCCGCACCGCCGTTTGCATCGTCGCTCGGCAAAGAGTCGCCTGTATCGCTCAAGGTGCGCGGATAAAGTTCACCGCGCGCAATTATAACCGGGGCTCTCATCGGAGAAAAAGTCCACGCCGCCTGCGTCGTCTGTTGCACGTCGCTCCCCGTCTCCTCCGCTATATCGCCGAGGTGCAGACCGAGCCACACGGCAAAAACGAACGTCGCCGCGGCAGAGGCGGAAACGATGACGGCGAATTTTGCCCACCAGCCCATCGGTTTTTTGTGTCTCGCGCGATAAGCTCTTTTTCTCGCGCGACTTACCGTTCTTATCTTCATCCCTTTAATTTATCCGAGCTTCGCAAATACGCAAATATAAGTCGCTTCACTTCACGGAGGAAAGCACGATGGACGCGCCAAGCTCGTTAAACGTAAACGTTTGTTCTTTTTTGATATCGTCGATGATCTCGTTAAATTCCGAGCCGAGCAGTTGATTGACTACGGACTCGTAATTTTTTTTCACGTACGCCTGCTCCAGCTCGAGCCTTATTATAACGTAATATCCGCTGTCGGTCTCGAGCAGCTCACCTATTTTACCGATCTCGGTATTCACAGCCGTTTTCTCGTATGCGTCGCCGTAGTTCGACGTATAGCGCGCGAAATACGCACCGTTGAGAGTCGTTATCGTCGTATCCGTGCAATATACCGTCTTTTTTATAAGAAAAGTGTTGTAGAGTTCGCTCGCATCGCATAAAAGCAACTCGTTCCTTATGGATTCCGCTTTTTTGCGACTCTCCTCGGTCTTGCCCTCTATAAAAATGTGATTCGTACGGATAAGCTTGCCTTCGTCTATACGTTTTTGGTTTGCTTCTTCCGTATTTGCGATCACTCCGAGATCGTTTATAAGAACGTAACTGAGTTCATCCGCGCAGAATCCCGCGTTGAGATAAAAGCGAAAAAGCCTGTCGCTCAGTCCCTCGGTTTCGAGGAGCTCGAAATACTTCTTTTTTCCGCCGAGTTCTTCGGCTGTTTCGTTAATCTCGTCGGAAACGGCTTGCTCGATCTCTTTTTCCGTCGTCATAGCGGCGCTGCCGCCGGAATAATAACGGTCCGCAAGTTCAAGCACCGCATAGTATCCGCCGTCTACGATGCCCGATGCGACAAGAGCGCGAAGCTCCTCCTCGTAAAGGCTTGCGCTGCTTTCGTCGTCCCATATACCTTTTCCGTATTTTTCTTCGAGTTCCGTTTTATATCTGAGGGTCAAATACCGCAGTTCGTCGTAATATATCTCTCGCTCGCCGACGTTCCCCACAACACGCGCTTCCTCCTCCGTAGGTTCCACCGGCTTTATGCCGGAAGAGCACGAGGTAAGGAGCGCAAAAAGCAAAACGCCGCAACAAATCAAAACAAAAATCTTATTTTTCATCTTTCGGTATAGACTCGCCCCGCAGATCGGGGCTCCTTTTCTTTTTTATTCCCGGTTACCCGGCCTCGGCGTTTTTCGTTTAAAGCGAAAAACGTTATTCGCCGAGAGTGCGCGGATATGCAAGATCGAACAACTCGCGCAAACGCGCCTGCTCGCCGCTAAGATACAGCCTGCCGAAGAGCACCTCGAGCCCCGTGGCGCGACGATATTCGGCTACCGACGCCGAACGAGGGTGATTTTTACCGTTTGCATTACGCCCTCGACGGTATTCGCCTGCCTCGCGTTCGCTCAAATGCGGTAATATGCGCTCTACCGCCTCGGACTGCGCAGCCGCGCGCACGTAGCGGAGCGCAGCTTCGTTGAGGGCGGCGGCGCCGCAAAGCCCCTCTTTTACAAGTCGCTCGCGCACGAGCAACTCGATAACGGCGTCACCGAGGTAAGCCATCGCAGCCACCGTGGGGTCAAGTACGTCCGCAGAGCACGCCTTATCGGTTTTCGTTATCATTTGCTTCAAATTCGTAAACGTCCATATATCTCAGTTTAAAAAGATTCAAGCGGTGCAAACGATCTATCTTTTCCTTTTTCTCCGCGGAGGGCTCTACGCCCTCTCTGATATATCGATCAAGCTCGGCATAAGTAAAACCGAGGTTATCCTCGTCCGTTTTGTCGCAAAGTCCGTCGATCGGCACTTTTTCGACAAGATCCGCAGGCAGACCGAGATAATGCCCGATGGCGCGAACTTCCGCAACCGTAAAACGCGAAAGCGGCGAAAAATCCCCGGCTGCGTCGCCGTATCTCGTAGAATATCCGACCCAATCCTCGGACAGATTGCAGGTGTTTACCACCCTGCCGTTGAGCGACTGCGAGACCGCGTAAAGTGTCGTCATTCGCACCCTCGGCGGCAGATTTATCCTCGCCTGAGGCGAAAGAGCGCCGAGAGAACGCGATATCTCCTCCGTCAGCGCGTCGGATGCCGCTCCGATATTAACGGTAACGCTGCGTATCCCCAAATGTTCGACAAGGCGCCTTGAGCAATCTATGTCCGGTTGCTCACCCCGAGGCATAAGCACACCTATCACTCGGTCGTTCCCGAGTGCGCGGCAACAGAGCGCGGCGGCAACGGACGAATCTTTGCCGCCCGAGATACCTACGACCGCACTGCAACCCTTGCCGTTTTTGTCAAACCAATCGGCTATCCACGAAATGCAGCCTTCCGCCGCTTTTTTTGCATTAAAATCGTACATAACGTTTTCTCCGAAACGATAATTTAAATATATTTTTACAGTTATATTATATATTATAGCCTCGAAAAGTCAAGTTTTTTATCTCGACGCGCACAAAAATATTGATTTCAAATGCTTTTTGTGATATGATATATAAGTTGATAACGGCATCGTCGGCAAAGTGCGACCGCGCAAATTGCCGCGCGGGTCTTAACGTAAATTCGATCGTTTTATCGGAGGGATGACAAACTATGACAAAATACGATATAATTATCATAGGCGCGGGGCCCGGCGGTATTTTTACCGCATACGAACTTATAAAACAAAACTCGAACGCCAAAATAGCCGTTTTCGAAACCGGCGTTCAGCTTTCCGACAGAAAATGCCCGATAGACGGCAAAAAGATAAAATCGTGCGTCGGTTGCAAATCCTGCGCGATAATGAACGGCTTCGGCGGTGCCGGCGCGTTTTCCGACGGTAAATACAACATAACCACCGAATTCGGCGGCACTTTGCACGAACATATCGGAAAAGTTCACGCAATGGAGCTTATGCGCTACGTTGACGAGATAAATCTCAAATACGGCGGCGAGGGCACAAAACTTTATTCCACAGCCAACTCGAAGATCAAAACGCTCTGCCTGCAAAACGGTTTGCATCTGCTTGACGCATCGGTACGCCACCTCGGCACCGACGTAAACTACGTGGTGCTCGAAAACCTCTATAACGAGCTTCGCGACCGCGTGGACTTTTATTTCAAAACGCCCGCACTCTCCGTCGCAAAGACCGACGAAGGCTTTACGATCGCAACTCATCGCGGCGACTTTGCCGCCCCCGTTTGCGTTATCTCCGCGGGCAGATCCGGCTCGAAATGGATGGAAAAAGTTTGCACGGATCTCGGGATACCGTCAAAATCCAACCGCGTCGACATCGGCGTTCGCGTCGAGTTGCCCTACGAAATATTCGCGCATCTGACGGACGAGCTCTACGAGAGCAAAATAGTTTACAGAACCGAGAAGTTCCAAGACCTTGTGCGCACGTTTTGTATGAATCCCCGCGGAGCGGTGGTAAACGAAAACACCAACGGCATCGTGACCGTTAACGGTCACAGCTACGACAGTGCGGAAAAGCAAACGAACAACACAAACTTCGCATTGCTCGTCGCCAAGCATTTTTCGGAGCCTTTCCGCGACAGCAACGGCTACGGCGAAAGCATCGCACGCCTCTCGAATATGCTCGGCGGCGGCGTTATGGTGCAAAGATTCGGGGATCTTATCCGCGGTCAGCGCTCCAATCAAAAACGCATAAGCGAAAGTTTTCTCGTACCGACGCTCAGCGCAACGCCCGGCGACCTTTCGCTCGTTATACCGAAGCGCATACTCGACGGCATAATAGAGATGATATACGCGCTTGACAAGATCGCACCCGGGACAGCCAACGACGACACGCTTCTTTACGGAGTCGAAGTCAAATTTTACAATATGGAAGTCGAGACCGACGACAAGCTCGAGACCAACCACAGAGGGCTTTTCGTTATCGGAGATTGCGGTGGCACCACGCACTCGCTTTCGCAAGCGTCGGCAAGCGGAGTTTTCGTCGCCCGTGAGATCTCGCGACGACTTGCGTCGGGAGAAAAAGCGTAAACCGCTCGCCCCGACTCCGCACGGCGGAAAATAGCCCCGCGCGACTGATAATTGACACCTTTTATTCTATTTTTTTCGGAGGAAAAAACCATGCAGCAAGATATGATTCTTGTTATCGACCTCGGCAGCACGGAAAATGCTCGTCTTGCCAGACTTATTCGTCAAAAGGGTGTTTACAGCGAGATCCACCCCCACGATCTCACGAAAAAGCAACTTGACGCGCTCCCCAACGTTCGCGGAATAATCCTCGGCGGAGGCGAAAATCGTATCGTAAACGGCAAAGAGGTAATGCCCTCGCGCGCCATTCTCAATTCCGGCTTGCCCATTATGAAACTCGATTGCGACGGCGCACCCGCGCTGCCCAAGAGCGATGCGGCTGCCCTTAAAAAACTCGAAAAATTCATCTTCGACGAGTGCCACGCCGAGGCAAACTGGAATATGGAGAACTTTATCTCCGACCAGATAGAGCTTATCCGTCGCCAAGTCGGCAACGACCGCGTGCTTCTCGCCCTCTCCGGCGGAGTCGATTCGAGCGTTGTCGCGGCATTGCTTTTGCGTGCGATCGGCGACCGCCTCACCTGCGTGCACGTCAACCACGGTCTGCTGCGTCAAAACGAGCCCGAGCAGGTCATAAGCGTTTTCCGCAAGGAAATGGGTATGGGAGACAACCTGATATACGTTGACGCGACCGATCGCTTCCTTGACAAGCTTGCCGGAGTAAGCGACCCCGAAAAGAAGCGCAAAATCATAGGCAAAGAGTTTATAGAAGTATTCTCCGAAGAGGCTCGCAAACTCTCCGATGACGGAGTTAAATTCTTGGCACAGGGCACAATCTACCCCGACATCATCGAATCCGGCACAAAGACCAACAAAGCTGTCAAATCCCACCACAACGTCGGCGGGCTCCCCCGCGACCTTAAGTTCGGTCTTGTCGAACCGCTCAAAATGCTGTTTAAGGACGAAGTCCGCGCTTGCGGCACCGCTCTCGGCTTGCCGTACGATATGGTATACCGTCAGCCGTTTCCCGGTCCCGGTCTCGGCGTTCGTTGCGTCGGCGCAATAACCCGCGATCGCCTCGCCGCAGTTCGTCATTCCGACGCGATCTTGCGCGAGGAATTTGCAAAAGCGGGGCTTGACCGCAAAGTTTGGCAATATTTCACCCTCATCCCGGACGTTAAAAGCGTCGGCGTGCGCAACCACGCGCGCTCGACGGAATGGGCTGTCGTTATCCGTGCGGTAAACACCGTCGACGCTATGACGGCAACCGCCGCTCCGCTCGACTTCAAATTCCTCTCCAAAGTAACCGAGAGGATAGTCAACGAGGTGGCAGGCGTTAATCGCGTACTTTACGATCTTTCGCCCAAGCCGTTCTCGACGATCGAGTGGGAATAAGATAAAACTCAGAAATCCCGCGAATTTGTTTTTTCGGAAACGAATTCGCGGGATTTTTTCGTTCTCG
>CAZOFD010000013.1:0-43769 GCA_964579135.1 uncultured Ruminococcus sp.
TGGTACCCTGCGACGCCATATTGCCGACAAGGCTCGTGCCGTCCTTTTCGCGAATCTTGTTCTCGATAGCGGCCTTGAGCTCATCACCCGAAAGATCCGCAAAATCGTTGTCTGCCAAATATTTGAGTTTGAGCTCGTTGGGCGTTCCGACAAGCCCCGAGGTAAACGCGGGAGAAACGACCGGGTCGGCAAGCTCCCATATCTTGCCTTGCGGATCCTTAAACGCTCCGTCGCCGTATACCATTACCTCGACCTTTTTGCCGGTCGCGTCGAATATCGTTTTTTGAATCTTCTCGACGAGATCGCGGCAATCGCGCGGGAAGAGCTTGACCTTGTCCTCGGTAGACTTGTTGGAGCCGAGAAGTCCGTACTTTTCGTTGCAGCCGCAGCTTATCGGCGACGTGAGTATATCGTCGAGCCCGCAAACGACTTTCGCACCCGCCTCACGCAATATACGCTTTGTGCGTGCGCGCGTGTGGATGTCGCAATTAAGCACGTGATCGGCGTATCCGAGGATAACGCGAGGATTGTTTGCGAAGATAACCTCTACCTGCGCCCCTTCCTCACGTACGAGGTCGGCATAGTAATCAACGTAGTCGACTCCCGTAAATTCGTGCACGTGGTGACCGAAAAGTTCACGATATCTGTCGAGCGAAAGAACGTCCGAATAAGGATTTACGCCCGCTTCGTCAAGCATATCGTAAGTAATGAGCGCGTTTCCGACCTCGTCGGAGGGGTAAGAAAACATCAAAACGATCTTTTTTGCGCCTCTTGCGATACCGCGCAGACATATTGCGAAACGATTTCTCGAAAGTATAGGAAAGATCACTCCCACGGTACCGCCGCCGAGCTTTTGACGAACGTCGGCAGCTATATCGTCAACGCTTGCGTAGTTGCCTTGAGCGCGCGCAACGATAGATTCCGTAACGGAAATAACGTCCTTGTCATGAAGTTCAAAGCCCTCGGAGCTCGCTGCGTCGAGCACGCTTTCCGATACTATGGTTGCGAGGTCGTCTCCCTCGCGAATGATGGGGCAACGGATTCCCCTTGATACTGTTCCAACTTTGCGTTCCATGGATTTGTCCTTTCGGTTAGCATTAAATAAAAACACCGCATAATAGTATAATGCAACCTATCGCCGTTGTCAAGAGATTTTTAAAGTAAAAATGTATTTTTTTGTAAATTATCCCCTCCGTAAAAAATTTTTATCCGCCAAAAAGCGGCAAAAATGTGTCGCAAGCCCCCGTATTGCACCTGCAATCGCCGCTTGAGCGAAAGATTTTATTTTTTATGAGAAAAAGGCTTGATTTTTTCGCGCAGACGTGATATAATGTTTTCCGTCAAATGTAGGGGTATAGCTCAGTTGGTAGAGTACTGGTCTCCAAAACCAAGGGTCGTGGGTTCGAGTCCTTCTGCCCCTGCCATAACCGGACACCGATTTTGATACGATGGGTATCGAAGCGAGTGTCCGGTTTCTTTTTGCAAATCCCTTTATTCGCAATGCTTTTTCGATACTTTTTAACGATACCGGGCTCTATGGCAGTTCAGCAACGGCTGCCATAGAGCCCGCTTTAATTTTTACGGAGATACCTTTTAACGAAAGGTCTGAAAGGGTGTGCAAATTTGAGAGGGGTGCCGTTTCGGCAAATGGGGGGTACGTTATTAAATTATACCCATATCACCAAGGCTGTAAACGAAAAAAGAACCCAAGTCACTCTCCGTACGGGCAGTGACTTAGGCACGTTTTTTATGATTTAGATCACGTTGACAGCGATGCGGTTTTCGGGGATTTCTCTTTCGGCATAGACTTCGTTTGTCTTACCGATGGCAACGGCGCAGGCAGGAGTAAAGCCGTCGGGGATTCCCAGCTTAGCGATGAGCTCCTCGTTTGCTTGCAAAGCTATGATGCAACCCCAAATATGGCAGACACCAACGCCTTCGTCCACTGCCGCAAGGGACATATCGTGGGCGATAATGGCGGCATTGGAATAACCTACGTTGTCCGTTTCGGAGGTGGACACAACGATCAGTTCCGGTGCGCCGTAGAGAAAACTGTGATTTTCCGCCTTGAAAACATTGGCGGTGTTCCGTTCCAGCTCTGCCAAAATCTCTTTACTTTTGATAACGGTCAGACGTACCGTCTCATACTTTGCCCGACCAACGGGAGAGGCATTTGCGGCATGAAGGATTTTATTCATAGTTTCCTCGGAAACTGCTTCGCCAGTGTAAGATCGGACGGATTTACGGGTGTTCAGAACGGATGTCAGTTCCATAGGATCGTCTCCTTGCAATTCGAGTAGTTTTATGGTGTGATAATTATATCATATACCGCATCTCCTTATCAAGGAAAAAACTCCTTGGGAATAAGATAAATAGAAAAATTTATACAACCGGCAAATTCATTGAATCAGCTATTTAAGATCATCGATTTTTGTTCTATATTACAAATATGGATTGTTGAAAATAATCAAATTAAAAAGTAATTTCCTGTGTTCTGAATATTATACATTACATTGACTTAATGACAATAAAAGGTTAAAATAAAGATAAACAAACATTAGGTGAAGATTAAATCTGATTTATTCGAAAAAGCCAAACCCGCACGAAAAAAATTATTGATGACGCAAGAGAAAATTATCTCAAGACTCGGCATTACTCCTATTTTCGTTTGTAGATAAGCAACAAAAAACAAACCGGTCATAGAAAACGAAAAAAGCCTTTAAAAAATACGTGAGCGAAACGGTATTTTTTAATGAATACAACAATTAAACCGTAAAACAATTACAAAAATATGCGCAGCAACAAAAGCAAAGACACAAATCCGCCCGGATTGACGTTGCGTAAAGAACTTTGAAAACACAAATTGCGTTAGTTATAAGAAAAATTATAAAAAAGTAATCGAAAAATCAGATGTTGCTTTCGTAAGCAAAAAATCGCGGTATTTGTGAACGGTAAAATTTGACACAGATACGATTAGAAAAATCCAAAAAACGATTTCAAATCAAACCGTAAATTCCGGATTCCTAAAATAAAACGCAATATAGCACGAGCTAAAAAGGGCACAACGCAATTACAAGGCGACAGTTGGTCTGTAATGCGTTTTTGGAATTTTGATTTTAATAGTATTGAAAAAACTCAATAAGTATGTAAATACAATTATAACCACTTACAATAACAAAGGAGCACATCAATGAGAAACCTCGATAACGCAACGCAAATCCCCGGATATGCCACACTTATTGAAGCAACGTTTTCAGCTTTGAAACAACTGGGTGGCTCGGGACGAAACGATGAAATAAATAAAAAAGTTTATGAAATTCTTGATATACCGAGTAATATACTTGAAATCTTACATACGGGACGAAACAGTTTTAGCGAAATCGATTATAGATTGGCATGGGCTCGTACTCTTTTAAAAAATTACGGAGCATTAATTAATTCCGCTCGCAGTGTATGGGTAATAGCTCCCGAATTTACAGATGTCGAAACGGTTTCCGGTTCTGAAATAGAAAAATACAAAAACTTATCGAACAACACCGATTCGGGTAAACCAATAAATATCGAACAAAGTGAAAATATTGAACTTCCCGCTGAGGTTAAATCGTGGCGTCAGCGAGTATATGAAATCTTAATAAATATGGATCCGTATGCTTTTGAACGTCTCACGCAAAGAGTGCTTAGAGAAAGCGGTTTTACCGATGTTGTGGTAACGAAAAGATCCGGAGACGGCGGAATCGACGGGTATGGCAAATTAAAAATTAACGCTATCGTTAGTTTTAATGTTGCTTTTCAATGCAAGCGATATCAAGGATCGGTCGGGGCACCTGAAATCCGAGATTTCAGGGGTTCTTTGACAAAAAATATCGAAAAGGGTTTATTTGTTACGACAGGGACATATTCAAATACCGCAAAAGATGAGGCTGCCAATATCGGGAAACAACAAATCGATTTAATTGACGGCGAAGGTTTTATCGATATGCTTGCGGAATATTCTATAGGATTAAAAGAAGTTAAGGATTATGAAATCGACGAAGATTATTTTTTTAAGGTATGACGAATAGAGAAGATTTTAAAAAATATTGATTTGTTCGCAGGAATCGGAATAATTCGGGGTGGATTTGATAACAATTTCGGCAATAAACCGAAAACGATATTCTTCCGAAAGCGGGACGAATATGCTCAATAAACTATGCGGCAACTTTTTACGACGATGGCTGGATTGCCGGAGATACGACTAAGATAAAATGGTCGGATATTCCAGACTCAAATATCTGTCTTGCTGTTTTTTATTGCCAAGCATTCGGTTTTGTATAACAGCAAAAAAGATTCAAATACAATTACAAAAAATGTCGCGCAGCATATATTCTACGTCGAGCAAATTACTTATGCAGCAAAGAAACTAACGGGCATTTTTTCGATTTACAGTCTGTTATCGACCCTACGATCGCACAAACGCAAAATCAATTGCAAAAAGATTGTTTTCGGATAACTCGCAGAGCCGGACAATATTGATAGCCGCTCTGATTTATTGAAAGATCGATTAAACTTGCCCCTATAATAAGCCGCTGCTCTATCCTCATATTCCTTCCTCATCAGAGGGCGGTGAGCATAGTTGTATTTAGTTTCTTAATACGCAAAATCGATAAAAAATCCGAAAAACGTATTGCAATTTCTTCGCATATGATGTATAATCAGACCAATCGTTCGATCGTTTATAGATCGACGCAGATACGGAGGAATCGCATTGCAATGAAAAAACGTTTTATCACGCTTACGCTGGCACTGTGCCTGACGTTCGGCTTCGTTCCGACGTCGGTCTCCGCCACTATAATCAAAAAATTCGAAGACGGTCCGGTGACCATCATAAAATTCGAGGACGCTCCGACAACGGGTAAGGATATTTACGATACGTTTATGGGCGACACGAACGTTACCGTCTCGGACGAAGGCGCGACGCCGCTCGGCAGTTCCAAGCCCTTTACCCTTTTCGAGGCCGCCGAGCTGTTTACTTGGACTTCCAAGGATAGCGGCGTATCGAGTGCTTATTTTTCGGATATAGAAAACGGAAAGTATAGCTCGAACGGTACTCTTTTCAACAAAAGCGGCAGCACGAACTTTTACGAATATTACGTCAGAGATAGCGGGCGCTCCGACGTATCGTCGAGCGGACTGCGCCCCCTCAGCCACGCTTGCGGGGTCGCTTTCGACCCAACCGGATGCGGCAGAAGAAATTACGTAGCCATACTCGGATATTTCTCCGGCGAAATGGCTTCGGGCAGCAAACTGATAAGCAGAACATACGTTTACATCTTCAACGGAGACACGAAAAATCTGGAAAAAACGTATGAACTCGACACGGGATATATGTCTTGGATGGACGGCTCCTCAAGCGGCAAGACCCTCGACAACGTGGACGCGGCAAACTTTTTTCAAATAACCGCGGGAGACTACGACGGAGACGGTCGCGACAGCCTTGTCGTTTATAACGGTTGCATAACCTCGAACGGACGCAGTATGTACGAGCTGAAATACGACGGCGCATGGCAAGAAAACGCCGCCAAACTTTCGGTCACCGGGAGCACCCCTTATTTTAACCCGGCGTACGTAAGCGGCAACTTCAGCGATGCCGAAGCATACAGGCGACTAAACGTTTGCCTCGAAAGCGGAGACGTTAACGGCGACGGAATCGACGACCTTATCGTCGTTTCCTGCACCGGAGGACTGAAAGAAAGCGAAGCGAACGGTCAAAAAAACAAGACCTGCAAGACGTATCTTGCCGTCGGTTTCGGCAAAAAAGGCGCCGGCGGAGTCGGAGAGCTGAGCGTAAGCTCCTCGACGATATACGACAAATCCACAACGGGTACTATGGCTGCGCCCGGAGTCTCCGTCGGAGATATAGACGGCGACGGCAAAAACGAGATAGTCGTTGCGGGATTTTTGAATTATTCCACCGAAAAAACGCCGACAACGCTGCAAAACGGCAAAGTCGCCTTTACTTTTTACAAATGTAACGGCACGGATCTGACCCAAATAAACGGGCTGCAAGAACTAAGCGACGTTTCTCCCATCAGCAAGCGCGACAGTCTGCGCACCACCGAGGAAAATCTTTGGCAACAGTTTTCGGTCGAATGCGTTGCGTTCGACGGAATCAACACGCGGGAATATATGTTTCTTAACGGTTACGTTTATATCTTAAACTCGGACGGAGAGCCCGAAAAAGTAAGCGTTACGACCTGTAAAGGAACGCAGCTTTTCGGCGACGTTACCACCGAACTGAAAGACATAACCAACCCTCTCACAAACAAATCCGGCACGTACGACATCGACGAAGTGTTTATAATAAGCGCTTCGGTCGGCAATTTTACCAACAACCGAAGCGATAACAAAAAAGACAACGGCGAAGAATCCATATTTTTAACCGTCGGATATAAGGTCAACGACAAAAAAAGCAGCGACAGCAACAACTATTTTATCGGGGAGATAATGATAGAAAAATGTGCGCTCGATACCTCGGACAAAGGCAAACTCGTAAGCGCTTGGCCGACACGATCCGCGCAACCGAACTATCGTTACACCAAAGAGGGCGTATATATAGATCCCTCGCTCGCTTATAACGCCAACGGATTCAAAGGAATGAGCCATATTCGCGTTGCCGTCGACATCGATTACGACAGTTGCGTCGCCGTATATAAATATAAAGAAGCTTTTTACTCCGATCCGACCGTTATCGCGTTTCTCCAAGCGGCGCCTTATTTTAACGAGCTCGGCGCCGGCAACAGTTCGACCACTTACAGCTACTCGGAGACCTACGAAAGCAGCGAGAGCACGGGATACGATTTTCAGGTCGGCATCGGGGTATCCGCGGAGATAGAATCTTCTGCGGTTAAATTCGAGGTCGAAGAATCCGTCACCACGGGTATCAGCAAAGAGTATACCGAATCTTTGAGCACGGAATACACGACCGTGTTCGAAGCGAACGACAAAAACCAAGTAATTCTACGGCGTATGCTCATATATACGTATTACTATTCCGTACAAAACGCCGACGGGTCTTTCGACGACAACCCCGCGAATTATATCGCCGTGACCGTTCCGCAAAACCCGTCGATAACGGCGTTAACGATCGAACAGTACAACCTTTATGCGGATTATTACAACGATATGTGCGCGGACTACAAAAATTCAAACGCTTGGACGAGCGAAAGCAAAACTTATTTTACAACGCGACTCAACAAGATATCCGATGCGGATATAGCAAAATACCACCTCAACAACGAGGGCAACCCATATAGCTACGCCTCGTCCCTCACCGACTATGCAAACGGAATATCTATGGTCAAGGACAACACGTGGGTCGGTCTTTCCTCTGCGGGCGGCACAATCTCCCAGCAATTCGCCACCACGACCGGAAACGAAAGAACAAAATGCTCGAGCCTCGGAGTCTCCGTCAATATGAAGATTATGGCGGGCGCGAGCTTTGCGGGGACGGGCGCATATGCCGGGGTCACGGCAAGTATGGAATACGTTGCCTCCAAAACAAAAACGACCTCAATGCTCGAGACCACCGCAACGGGCGGCACGGTGCAAGGTATCTCCGAAGATCTTTCCGACTACGACTTTCAGTGGCAACTTATCGGATGGAAAGCGGAGAGCGGCAACGCCGTTTTTAACAACGACGTGCTTTTCGTCGGCTATGCCGTAAAAAACGTGTCGGCGCCGACGCAACCCGTCGCAGATCTGTCTGCGGAATACCCGACGGAGGAGGACGGCAAACTCGTTCTCACTTGGACGTCGCCCGAGATCGCCGACGGCAGAAAACAAACGGACTCTTTTAGGATCTATCAAAACGGCAAACAGATAGCGACGGTAAGCAACTCGGGTGCCGGCAAAAAGCACACCTATACGGTAGACGTTTCACAGTGCGAAGAGGCGAGCGTGGAATACTATATCGTATCGGCGACGAAAATAACCGTCGGCAGCACTATAACGGAACTGTGCAGCGTACCGTCGAACACCGCCGAGTGTATCTTGGCATTGACCGAAGCGCAGGTGCGCAAACTTATCGACAAAGCGCTTTCCGATCTGAACACGGATATCGACGGCTTGAAAAAAGCAATCGAAGAAAAAGCAAACGTCAAAGATCTCGCGGCGGCGATAAGCGCACTGACCGACGCTTACGCGGCAGCCGACGAATTGCTGAAAAAGGATATCTCCTCGGCAAACGAAATGATCGCGGAGTTGCGCACGGCTGTAAACGATGCAAACGAAACGATAAGCTCCGCAGTCTCCTCTCTGCGCTCGGAGCTCGACAGTACAAGGCAAGAACTCGAGGCGGCCGTCGCAGACGGCGATAAAAAGAGCGCCGAAGACCTTTCGAAAGCGATCTCGGATTTAACGCAAGCCTATAAGAGCGCGGACGAAGTTATAAACTCCGATATCGCAGCGCTGAAAAACGCTGTCGACGACCTGAAAAATTCCGCAAACGCCGCACACGCAACGCTGAAAAACGCCGTTGACCTTGTGGAGGGCAAACTTAACGAAGCGACTGCAAAACTGACGCAAATGATATCCGACGGCGACAAACGAGACGCGGAGGCGCTCGCAAACGCAGTCGCACAGCTAACTCGGGCGTATATGCTTGCCGACGAGGTGCTGCAACTTGATATTTCGTCGCTCAAAAGCGAAACGGCAAGTTTGCGTTCTTCCGTCGCCGCGTCGCTCGGCGAATTGCAAAAAGGCATCGATCTTCTTCGCACAGACCTCAACGCCGCAATAGCAAAGCTCGAGGCAGCCGTTGCCGACGGCGACAAAAAAACAGCCGACGCGCTCGCGCAAGAGATAGATAAGCTAAACGGCGTATACAAAGCCTCCGAGGCACTGCTGCGTGCAGAAACGGAAAGTCTTGCGGGCGAGCTCGACGCGATAAAAGCGCTTAACGCCGCTCAAAAAGCACAACTCGAATACGACGAACAAAAATATAAAACCGTTAAGATCGTCGCTTACACGGCGCTCGGCGCAGCCGCACTCGGCGTCGTATCGAACGCTTCGTTTATAACGGCAAAAATCGTACGGCACAAAAAGCATTCGTCGTAACCCGCCGAACGAAAAGAGCGCGTAATATCGCGTTCGAAGCAGAACGCCCCGCCGCCGTTCACCTACGGGTGAACGGCGGCGGGGTTTTTCCTTTTTTTGTCGCTTATTTAAGAGAACACTTCGGTTGAAAGATATCTGTCGCCGCTGTCGGGAAAAATCACGACTATATTTTTGCCCTCGTTCGCGGGGCGACGCGCGAGTTTTACCGCCGCGCACAATGCCGCACCCGAGGAAATGCCGACGAGTATCCCCTCTCTTTTGCAAACGAGCCTACACGTTTCAAAGGCCTCTTCGCTCGCGACGGTAACGATCTCGTCATACACATCCGTATCGAGCACGTCGGGCACGAAATTCGCGCCGATCCCCTGTATCTTATGCGCCCCCGCTCTGCCGCAAGAGAGCACCGGCGACTCCGTCGGCTCAACGGCAACTATTTTTACGTTCGGCTTGCGCGAACGCAAATATCTGCCGACCCCCGTCACGGTGCCGCCCGTACCGACCCCGGCAACGAATACGTCGACCTCGCCGCAAGTATCCTCAAATATCTCGGGACCTGTCTCCATCTCGTGAATCGCGGGATTCGACGGGTTGACAAATTGCCCCGCCACAAAAGCGTCCGGCAGCGTTTTCGCAAGCTCCTCCGCCTTTTCGACAGCTCCCGCCATACCTTTCGCCCCGTCGCTTAAAACGACTTCAGCGCCGTAGGCTCGCATAAGCACTTGCCTTTCGCGCGACATCGTGCTCGGCATTACGATAACGACTCGATAGCCTCGCGCCGCCGCGACCGCGGCAAGCCCTATCCCCGTATTCCCGCTCGTCGGCTCAATGATAACGCTGTTTCGCTTGAGTTTACCGCTCGCCTCCGCGTCGTCTATCATCGCCTTTGCAACGCGATCTTTGACCGAGCCCGCCGGATTTAAGTATTCGAGTTTTGCTATTATTTTCGCCCTCAAGTCGTATTCTTTTTCGATATTTCCGAGCTCGAGCAGCGGAGTTTTTCCTATAAGCTCGTCAACTCTACCGTAGATCTTCATTTTGCCGCGTTTTGTCCGCACGTCGTCGGACGTTCCTTTCAATATGATATTACGTTCTTACGAAAGTCATGATCTTTCAAACAGCGGCGAAACCGCGCTTGAGATCTTCGATTATATCGTCGATATGTTCAGTTCCGACGGAAAGTCGAATGGTGCTCGGATATATTCCCATTCGCTCGAGTTCGCTTGCCGACAGTTGACTGTGCGTGGTCGTCGCCGGATGGATAACGAGGCTCTTTACGTCGGCAACGTTGGCAAGGAGCGAAAAGACCTCAAGCGCGTCGATAAACTTATGCGCTTCGGCTTCGCCGCCTTTTATATCAAAAGTAAATATCGAGCCGCCGCCGTGCGGAAAATATTCGCGATACAAACCGTTATCCGGGTGGGACGGGAGCGACGGGTGGTTAACTCGCGCCACTTTGGGATGTGCCGACAGATATTCCACAACGCGCGCGGTATTCGCGGCGTGCCGTTCTATCCTCAGCGAAAGCGTTTCTATCCCTTGAAGCAGCAAAAACGCCGAAAAAGGCGATATCGTCGCACCCATATCGCGCAAAAAGATCGCGCGGATATACGCCGTCAAAGCCGCTCTTCCGGCAGCCTTTACAAACGAAACGCCGTGATAGCTCGGATTGCTCTCAGAGATAGCCGGGAATCTGCCGCTTTTTGCCCAATCGAAATTGCCGCCGTCGACTATTATCCCGCCGAGCACCGTCCCGTGACCGCCGAGGAACTTTGTCGCCGAATGAACGACAACGTCGGCACCGTGCTCTATGGGGCGAATGAGATAGGGCGTTCCGAAAGTGTTGTCGACCACAAGCGGCACACCGTGCCTGTGCGCGATACGCGCCAATTCGTCGACGTTCGGGATATCGCAATTCGGGTTACCGAGGGTTTCCGCATATACGGCGCGCGTATTTTCGCAAATCGCCGCCTCAACCGCCGCAAGATCGTGAATATCGACAAAACTTGCGCTTATCCCGAAAGCGGCAAGCGTATTGGCAAGCAGATTGTACGTGCCTCCGTATATCGTTTGTTGCACGACGAAATGTCCGCCCCCCTGACCGAGCGCCTCGAGCACGTACGTAACAGCCGCCGCCCCCGATGCCGTTGCCAAAGCGCTCACGCCGCCCTCAAGCGCGGTAACGCGCTTTTCAAGCACCTCTTGGGTCGTGTTCGTGAGTCTGCCGTATATATTCCCGGGCGCGGAAAGATCGAATCTTGCCGCGGCTTGCGCCGAATTTTCAAAAACGTACGACGTCGTAGCGTATATCGGCACCGCACGCGCATCGGTGGCGGGGTCGGGGTGCTCTTGCCCGACGTGTATCTGCATAGTTTCGAATCTGTAATTCGGCATACGTTCGTACTCTCCTCTTTTCGATCTCGCCGCGAAATTCGACAAGCGTATTTTTAATACGCAGCCGACAAACCGTGCGGATCGTGATGCGGACAGTATAGCACCTAATACCTATCTTGTCAATAGGTTTTTGCAGGCGCTCGAAATTTTTTCATTTTTTCGCGCCGAAACGAGCGGCGGGCGAGACAAAGCAATCGTACCTTACGGCTTTGCCGCCTATGGAATAATCGGGCTTAATACCCGCAAAAAGCGGGCATTTTGCCGATCTTTTTATTATAAGTTTAAACGGAGCGGCGGATACAGCGGCGGCAAAAAGCGACTCCTCGTCATCGCACGGGCTCTCGAGCTTTTGTATCATCTGCAATTTGTTTTTCACAAGTCCGCTCTTTTTGCGCTCGGGAAACATCGGATCGAGCAAGATGACGTGCGGCGGCTCTTTTACGTTGCGCATAGCCACCGCACTGTCACCGAAATGCAACGTCATTCGCGACACCGCCTCGCCTATTATGCCCTCTCCCTCGGCGCGGCGCAACGCGTCGCGCAAAAGCTCGTATATAACCGGATTGCGCTCGTAAAGGTCGACGCGAAAGCCCGCCGCGGCAAGAAGAAGCGAATCCTCGCCGAGCCCCGCCGTGGCGTCTATGGCATAAAGCTCCCCCTGCGCGCCCTTTACCTTGGCGGCACGCACAAGCGTTTCGCCCGCAAGTTCCCGTGCTCGCAAGCGCAGCGCCATCCGCAAAAGGTCTCCGCGCAATTCGCGCGCCCCGAGGCATAGGCGCAGCCCGTCCGCGCCGAGGCGCAAGACCGCCTCCTCCTCGCCGCTCGGCAAAAGCGGAAACGCCGCCGCAAGCCGCTCCGCCTCGGCAATATCGCACCCCGTCTCCGCCTCAAAGGCTATCCGTTTAATATTATCCTCGCCTCGGCTCATTGCGCTTACCCTCTCAAAATCATATATTTACCGAGATCTATTATACCATTTGTCATCGATTTTGAAAAGAGATTATTCGAATTAATTCGTCACTTGCGCGGAAACGGCACAACTTTGTCCGCCGCGCTGCCGCGCAGTTACTCTTGCGACGAAAACAACTCCTCGAGTTCTCTTGCGGAGCATACGCCCACGCGCGTGCCCACGACGTTGCCGTTTTCGATCGCGATAAAATGCGGCACGGAACGTACGGCGAATTTTTGCGCCGCAGCCGTATTTCGTTGCACGTCGATCTTCGCTACCGCCGTCGCGTTACCGTTTGCGATATTATCCACCGCTTTTGCCACGGCACGACAGGCGGGGCAATAATCCGCATAAAAATAAAGCAACAAACGCGCTTCCTTTTGCAATATCTCCTCATATTCGGAATTCTTTAAAGCCACGTATCCCATATCGTTTTCCCTTTTCATATTTTTGTTTGCACGCGGCGCCTCGTCGCCCGCGATTTGTCCCCTTTAAAGATCGCATTAACCGAAGTCGCAAAATCACCGAGAAAAAACAAAATCGCCCGCTCGCTCGGCGAGCGTTTGGTGCGATTTTCGATAACGCCAAAGGGCTTTTCGTGCATTTTGCCCTTTTTTCGTTGACTTAAGTCAATATTTTGTTTATAATAATGTCGAATGATAGCGCAAGATGCGTTGCGCCGACGTTTTTTCGCGAAAGGATGCCCGCGCACGCGGGCAACGGTGATCACTATGAAAAAAAACACGCGACCGATTAAAAAAATAACCTTATTAACTCTCGCGATACTGTTGATCTCGTCGTGTTTGGGCTCTTGCGGCGGGCAAGACGCGCTCAACGCCTCTGCAGAAGATTTTATGACTATGTGCACGGAATACCCGTCGTATGCCAAGCTGATATTGTCGACCGACGTCGCCGCAATGTCGCTGCCCGCGAACGCGGAGGGCAACGTTAACGCCGTCCAAACGGGAACCGTCAACCCGGGGAATGAGCTGACGTCGCTTGCGCTTTATAAAAATCCGCACAGCGAATATTGGTACAAAATAGCACTCGAGAACGGCAAGGAAGCCTTTATCCCCGCAGACAGCGCAAACGCCACTATGCTCTTTGACCCAATAGAAGTTGCGAATATGCTTTCGCCCTCGGCGCTCAGCGCGGGCGAAAACTTTAGGATCTGCGGTTCCGTGTCGTCCGGGCGCACTTTTATATCCTACGTGCGCGCTGCGGTATACCCGCACGATCGAACGTTCGACGCCCCCGTGCTTGAAAGCAAAGAAGACGTTCGCGGATTCGAATACACGGTAAACGGCAGCAAACTCGACAGCCAAACCGACTTTCGCAAACTCGACGGCGGTCAGTACACGTACCGTCTCTCCGTCGTAACCGAAAACAACGTAGCCAACGACGGAGTTCTCGTCAGCGATACCAAGGAAACCGTCGTCGACTCAAGCGCTCTCGTTATTTCCGACCAAGACTCGCCGAATAAAAAAGTTGCTTTCGGTATAGACGTCAGCGTGTGGCAAGGCGAGATCGACTGGGACAAAACCGCCAAAGAAATAGATTTCGCCATTCTTCGCACCTCGCACGGCAATCCGGAAAAGGAGGGCGGCGTTGCCGACCAATACTTTACCCGAAATGCCGACGCCTGCACTCGCCTCGGCATTCCTTTCGGCGTATACGTATACACGACCGCCAAAAACACCGCCGAAGCAATAGACGAGGCGGAATACACTTTGCGCACGATAAAAGGATACGACCTCGATCTTCCCGTCTTTTTGGATCTTGAGTACTCCGAGATGACGTCGCTCGGCAAAAACGCCATTCTCGACGTAGCCGAGGCTTTTTGCAAAACGGTGGAGGACGCGGGTTATTATACCGGTATTTACGCCAACACCACTTGGTTTACAAATTATCTCGTTTCCGTAAAATACAATTCCCGCACGCTTTGGCACGCCGCGTATTATAAAGACGCATATCCCGAAAACGGCAGTCTTTCCGCTACGGCAACGAAAAACTACGGCGGGACTCTCAGATACGGCGGCGGATATACGCTTTGGCAATTCACAAGCAAGGGGACCGTTGTGGGAATAAAAGGCAACGTGGACTGCAACATCTGGTACGGAGATTTTCCCGGCAAACGCTCCGACAAAACGTATATCGGCGCTTGCAAACGCTACGATACCGATATCACGATCTCGCTTACGCAAAACGCCGATCTGACGTTCTACCCCTGCACAAGCGACGTTCGCAGCGAATCCGTAATACTCGACACCGTATCCGCAGGCGAAAAACTGAACGCAACCGCGCTTTACCTCAATCCCGACGGAGAATATTGGTATTTGGTCGATCGGAACGGCACGTTCGGCTACGTTCGTGCGGAATACGCAACGTTTGCCTATGCCGACGCCGACGGCATAACGACACCGAAGATCACGCTCGACGTCGACTCGGTCGGAAAGCTCTCGCTTTCGGGCACCCTGTATTCGCAAAACCACGCGATCGACGCTCTGCACGTAAGCATAATTTCGCAAAACGGAGAGCGAATCTTTAACGCCGATATCAAAAACGGCAAACTTTTCGCTACCGAGTACCGATTGGCAAACAGTGCGCTCGAAAGAGCTCTTAAGGACGCATCGCTCCCCGTCGGCAACTACGAACTTCGAATAAGCGCCGACGTTACCGACCACTACGCGGACGGGGGCAAGCTCGCATCCGTAACGACGAATATCGCACTCGCCCCCATCGCCTTTACCGTTTCCGAATAAACGCGCGCAAATGGGCGTTTCAGCCGTTCTCTCCTCTGCCGCTCAGCGTTTCGGCTTGCTCCTGAAAAACACGGCGGCAAGGGTGCCGAAGAGCAGCGCGGCGGTAGTCCCGCCCGACGCGGCGCTAAGCGACCCCGTAAGCACGCCTGCCAATCCGCGTTCCGCAACCGCGCGCCGCACCCCACGCGCTATTTGATTGCCGAATCCGGTCAACGGCACCGTCGCTCCGGCGCCGGCAAAATCCGCAAATTTATCGTATATACCGCTCGCCCCCAAGATCACCCCCACCACAACGTATCCCACAAGGATGCGCGCGGGGGTGAGTTTTGTTTTGTCGAGCAAGATCTGCGCCGCGGCGCAAAGCACGCCTCCGCAAACAAACGCACGCAAAAAAGGCAATATCAGATCCACCTCAGTCCCTCCTACCCGAAAAACGAACGAGATGAGCGACGGCGGGGATCGCCTGCCCCTGCTTCGTACTCGAGGGGCTCATCATAGCTCCCGTACCGACAAAAAGCACGTCGCCGAGTTCGCCCGCGGCTATACGCGGCAACAAATACGACGCGAGAACGACCGCCGAACAGCCGCACCCCGACCCGCCCGAATGAACGTCCTGACGCGAGCGATCGTATATCATAAGTCCGCAATCGTCAAGTTTCCCTCCAAGGTGCACTCCATTTGCCGCCAATAGCTCGGAAAGGATCTCCACCCCCTCTTTGCCGAGGTCGCCGGTAACGATCGCGTCGAAATCCGACGGCTCCGTACCGCTCGCTTCGAAATATTCACTTAGGGTACGCAACGCGGCGGGCGCCATTGCCGCCCCCATATTATTCGTGTCGGTAATTCCCTTTTCCACGACCGTGCCCGGCAGGACCTCTTTGATAAAAACGGGCGATATGCCGGCGCCGCGGCAAATCTCCTCCGAGGCAACTATAAAAGCTCCGCTGCCCGTAACCGTCCATTGTGCCGTCGGGGTGCGTTGCCCTCCGTATTCGGTCGGATTGCGATATTGGCGCTCTGCCGCCGCGTTGTGCGACGAAGTTACGACGGCACACCTCGAAAAAGCACGTCGCGACGTGCATATCGCGGCAAGCGCAAGTCCCTCGGCTGCCGTGGAACAAGCGCCGTACAGCCCGAAATACGGCACGTCGTATTCGAGCAATCCGTAAGCTGAACCGACGCACTGATTAAGCAAATCACCGGCAAAAACGGCGTCGAGTTCCCCCTCGCTCAAAGCGAGTTTTTTCATAGCAAGTGAGAGCGCGATCCTTTGCATCTCGCCCTCCGAGGTCTCAAAAGTCGCCTGACCGAAGCGATCCGACGTGTCAAAAAGATCGAATTTCTCTCCGAGCGGTCCCTCGCGCTCCGCTTTACCTACGACGGATGCCGCCGCAAACACCGCCGACCCCTCCGTGTTAACGGGTTTCCTCATTCCTTACTCGATCGCACAGCGTGCCTTGTCTCCTTATATTTTTTTCACTTGATTTCGCACCGTCGTCGCCCGGCGCGCCGCAGAGCAGCCGTTTGCACTTTCAAATCGCGGTGCCAATGATACCCTTGATCGTATTTTCTCACGCCGCACGCGAAAATATGCGTTTTTTTCGACAAATACGCAATTTACGAATTCGACTCTCTCGCAAGCGGCTTTTCGACCATCCGAACTCGCAATATCGCCGAAATTTCGCCGTGCCGGACAAATAAAAATGCGTCTCCCCCGCCGCACGGCAAGAGAAGACGCAAAAAACGAAATATTCCGTTTTGGTTCGACGTTCGTTACGCAAAGCGAAAAACGTCAAGATAAAATTCGGGCAAGTTTTCCTCCCCGTGCGCAAAGCCGCGAAAAACGCAGCGACGACGCCAAAGGTTCTGCCGTCGTCGCTGCGGCAGGCGCTTATCAGAGCGAAAAAAACTTTTTTATCGTATCGAAAGCACTTTCGCTTATAACGTGCTCGATTTTGCACGCGTTGTCCTCCGCCTCGTCGGGCGCAAGACCCATCTTTACAAAAGCCTCTGTCAGCACCTTGTGCCTGTCAAATATCTTTTTTGCTTTTTCGGCACCGGAACTTGTCAAACTTATAGTTCTGTCAGCTGCAACCGTTATAAAGCCGTCTTTTTGCAAAATATCGACAGCACGCGATACACTCGGTTTGCTGTACCCGAGTTCCGCGGCGATATCTATCGCGTGTACGTTTCCTTTTTTGTTTTGCAATTGCAGTATCGTTTCAAGATACATTTCCTGCGATTCGTTATAAGCCATCCTATACGCTACGCTCCTTATCATTTCGTTTCGGGACTATGCGCGCTCGGCAGGCGGTGCGTCGCCGTTATTTTTTGCCGGCTCCGACCGCCTTAACTATCCTGTGCACCGCGGGTGCAAATATCAAATTTACCGCAAGCTCGACCAAATAATTCATTCCCGCACACATAACCGTAATAAAATACACGGGTGAAACGGAGAGAGCGCTTGCGGAAACGAAACCGCTTATCGTTCCGCCTATCATAAGACAACCTATCACGAAGACGCCCGTGTTAACGGTGGGAACGATCGCCGACGCCGCAAAAACGGCAAGCACGCGATTCTTATTTTTCAGCGCTCCGTATACTACGCCGCCGAGCCAACCTGCCAGCGTGGACTTGACCGTGCAAATAAGAAAAGTCGCGATCGGGCTCGCGTCGAAAAGGTAACCCGTAAAAACGTCGAGATGTCCGACCCCGAGGGTAAAATAAACGAGCAAACCGTACGCAAAACCGAGGAACGCGCCCGATTTTGCTCCGAACAGCATCCCGCCGACAACTATCGGTATCAGTACGAGGCTGATAGTTGTCCCGAGCATCTTAATCGGGAAGAACGTGCCCGCAAAATGGAGCACCGCAATGATGGCGACAAGCGCCGCCAACTCTACCGTTTTTGCGGCAGAGTACCTCTTTTTTCTTGAATCTTTCATTCAAGCCTCCTTATTCTGTCGTTCCGCGCGGCGGATACGACGAAATTATATATAAAACGCTTGTTGCGGTAAAGCCCACCGTATGGGTGGTACCGTCCGCGGCGTTTTTCGCTTTTTCGTATCGGATCAAGGCAAGAGCGCCGTCAAAGCAGCAAAAGCCCGCACCGAAACCGAGTGCGGTGCCCTCAGATGCCGCTCTTTGTATTTTTGCCCTTTTTGGGATCGTTGTTTTTGTATATAACGTTAAGTCCGCGCAACGTAAGGTCGCCGACGTAAACGAATTCGCTCGGCAAAAAAGGCTTTACCGCTTCGGCGTATTCGCCCGAAACGACAACGGGCACGCCTGACGAGAACCCGAGCACGCGACGATACGTATCGCAAAATCCGCGAACAAAAAAAGCCTGCCCGCGAATAATGCCCGAGCGCATCGAATCCGCGGTGTTTTTGCCGATCGGCGGAATATCCGCCGTCGGAGCGACGTTCGGCAAGAGCCCCGTTTCGCCGAGTGACGAAAAATTCATAGGTATGCCGGCACATATAGATCCGCCGACGTATTCTTTTTTTTCGTTAACGGCGCAAATCACCGTTGCCGCACCGAGATCAGCCACTATAACCGGTGCGCCGAACGTATCCACCGCTCCCGCTGCATTTGCCGCAAGATCTGCTCCGAGCTCCGCGGGTGCGTCGACCTTTATCGCAAAACCGGTGCGCACACCGGGTCCCACGCGCAACGGCTCGGTACCGACTATCGCCTCCAACGCACGCGCCGCACGCTCGGTTATAGTCGGCACGACGGAGCCCATAACGGCACCCGATATGTTATCGACGGCAATACCGCGCGACGCGATAAGGGATCTGAACAAAAATTCGTACTCGTCGGAGGTGCGAACGGGCTGCGAGGCAACGCGAAAGCTCGCAAGAAGCTCGTCGTCGCGAAATACTCCGGCGGCGATCTCCCCGTTGCCGATATTTAAAGCCAATATCACACTCACTCACCTCGCTTTGTCCGCTCTGTCACAAGATATGACCGCAAGCGGCGCTTATTTCTCTTCGTCCACAAGGCGCACGTCGGCGCCAAGTGCGGTCAATTTGCCGACAATATCGTCGTATCCACGTTCTATGGTCTCGATGCGAGATATTTCGGTCACACCCTCGGCGGCAAGGCCCGCGATTATCATAGCGGCTCCCGCGCGCAGATCGACCGCGGTAACGTATGCGCCGCGAAGTTTCGGCACGCCGACGATAGTGGCGCTTCTGCCGTCGACACTTATAACGGCGCCCATTTTTCGCAGCTCGTCAACGTATTTGAATCTGCCCTCCCAAACTCCCTCGGTAACCTTGGATATACCCGAGGCGCCGACCATCAGCGCACTGAACTGGGGGTGCATATCGGTGGGAAATCCGGGGTAAAAAAACGTCTTTACCGTTGTTCCGTGCAGTTTACCGTTTCGTGTGACGGTGATACAGTCCCCCGTCTCGTCGACGGTAACGCCCATCTCCTCGAGCTTTGCCGCAACCGTTTCAAGGTGTTTCGGGATAACGCCCCTTACGTTTACCCGACCGCCGGCAGCGGCAGCCGCGACCATATAAGTCCCCGCCTCGATCATATCCGGCACGATAGTATAATTGCAACCGTGCAGACGCTCCACGCCGTTGATCTTGATAAGCGACGTACCCGCTCCCGAGATATGCGCGCCGCACATATTAAGAAAGTTTGCCAGATCTACGATATGCGGCTCTCGTGCGGCGTTGTCGATGGTGGTGCGCCCGCGCGCCGTAACGGCAGCCAACATCACGTTTATCGTTGCGCCGACGGAAGCTATATCGAGGTATACCGAAGCACCCTCGAGCCCGCAGCGCGGCGCTTTTACGCAGTTAAGTCCGCCGTCGATGGCAAAGGTCGCTCCGAGAGCCTCAAACCCTTTTATATGTTGGTCTATCGGTCTTGTTCCGAAATTGCAGCCGCCCGAGAAGCCCACGCGAGCCTCGCCGAATCTGCCGAGTTCCGCGCCGAGCAGATACGTCGACCCGCGCAAACGGGAAACAAGATCGTAGGGCGAGTCACCGCCGACGAAATCCTTCGTATCTATTGCGACCGTAGTCTTGTTTATTCTTTCGACCCTCGCGCCCATACCCGAAAGTATCTCGAGAGAGAGCTCTACGTCGCTGACCGCGGGCACGTTTTCGACAACGCACCTGTCGGCGGTAAGTATGCTTGCGAAAATTATCGGAAGCGCGGCATTCTTCATTCCGCCGACGAATACGTCGCCGTGAAGTTTTTTACCGCCGTTTATAAGGATCTTTTTCATTCGGAAAATCCTTTTCTCAAAAAATAGATTTGATCTTTTAAAATCACGCAAGCGAACGTGCGCCTTGCGTTGCCGCTGCGACAAACGCCTCGTCTTAATTCGACGTTTTTACCGCACCTAAGAGCAAAAACGACAAAAACCGATCTGCTCCGCCAACAATTATAACATAAAGCCGATAAAAATGGAAGTCATTTGTCGAAAATAAAAACGGGCACGGGTATATTTCGATTTTTGCCGCTCCGTCGCGGCGAAAAACGACAGGCGAAAAGCACTCCCCCCGTATTATATTACTTTGCCGCAAAGTATGCCACGGCAAGGTCTACGACCATCCCGTAACTTTTCGTCCCGGGCGTGCCTTGAATTATAAGAAAGCCGTTGTTTATGCTGCCCGTAACGTCGGCAACGACGTTGTGGCTGTATTTGGCGAAGAATTCGTTGTATGCCGCCATCTCCTTGCGTGCGCAAAGCGCAAGACGAGAGGCAACGGAATAGTACGCCTCGGTATCCGCGCCGGCAAGTGCCGAAGCAACGTACTCGTACAGCCCGAGCGCACCGCTGTATCTTATATACTCGTCGTCCGAAGCCATACACGCCAAAAAAGCGACGAAATTCGCCTCGTCCTCCCTCGCTATACCGCGCTGGTGCGCCATTTCGTGCGCGGCGGTAAACGGGAGCGTATAATCGGGGAAGTTCGTATTTATATTCGCCTCTCCCGTAAAATACGTATAAACTCCGGATATATGGGTATAAGTCCACGGCTCGCTGAGCATAACCGGCTTTACCCGAGAATCAAGCCGCTGAATAAACGAATACTCGTCGCACAGTTTATCGTATGCGGCAACGAGTTTTCGGCTCATTTCATCGTAATTATAGGGCATAACGGACGAGCCGCCGCAATCGAAGCGCACGCTCTCCGAGTTATCGTTGACAAGCTGCGCCAAAACATCCGCCGTCTCCGTCAACTCCCCGACCGAAACGTCGCGCCTTTCCGTTCCGAGTTTAACGTCAAGCGTTTCCCCGCGATATCCGGCACCGAAGCCGAATACGAACAGCGAGAAAAAAAGCGACAGCACCGACAGCATCGAAAGCGTGAAAACGCCGACGCCCCGCCACGACCCCGAATATTTTTTGTTGGCACGGATTATTATAAAAACAGCCGCGATCGGCAAAAAAATAAGGCAAGCCTCGGCAAACGAAAACGGTATCCAAACCGTAAGGTACGACAGCACGCAACGCACCGCCGCAGACACCGTACGGTTAAAAAAGTCGGCAAAGCTCCGAGACAGGAGAATCGGGATATAAACAGCCAGTGCCGACGCCGCCAAGACGAAAAACACACGCGACCATACGGGCAAGCGCGGTTTTCCGTCCGTCTTGTCCGTGTCGCCGTCGCAGCCCCGAGCGTTATCCGCGCTCACGGCTTCGTCTTCCGCGGCGGAATTGTTCTCGCCGTCATTCGAAGCATTGTCGACGTCCGCACGCATACCCTCGGACGCGCCGAAAGTATCGCTCTCGCAAAAATCGACGACAGACGTACGTTCTCCGTCGAGCGCGGTTTCGTTTGCCGCGTACCCCGGCTTTTTCCCCTCGCCCGTATCGTCATCCGCGCCGTCAAGGCGATTTTCGCCCGGGAGAGGCTCCGACATATTATTCTTATCGATCTCGTTATTCATTTTTCCTCCGTTAACGCGGCAAAAACGCGAGTTTTAGGTCGCAGCCCGAGGGGGTCAATCAAAAAGTTCGGCGCAAACTTTCGCCATATCGTCCGCAAGCGGTGACGAAACGCACATATGCCTGCCGTCGCGCGGGTGGCAAAACTCAAGCCGCGCCGCGTGAAGCGCGTGCCGATCTATAAGAGCCGACTCTCTTCCGTACAAAAAATCTCCGAGTATCGGTGCGCCTACGTACGCCGTATGCACCCTGAGCTGGTGCGTTCGTCCCGTGTGCGGCTTAAGCACGGCGAGCGAATACCTGCCGTCGCGAGACACCTTGACCACTCTGTAATCCGTTACGGCGGGGGCACCGCTTTCCGAAACGGTGCGCATAAGTATCCCCTCTTCCGCACGCGCTATCGGCGCGTTCACGGTACCGACCGCCTCGCGCGGGACTCCGTCAAGCACGGCGATATACGTTTTTTTGACCTCTCGCCGACGCATCTGCTCGAAAAGGCGCTGCGCGCTTATTTGATCTTTAGCAACGAGCACGATGCCCGAAGTGTTACCGTCAAGCCTGTTGGCGGGACGAAAAACGAAACTTTCGCGCCGCGTCAGCGCACGGAAAGCAAGCGCGTTGGCGAGCGTGTCGTCAAGGTGCAGGTGCGAGGGATGCGTTGGCATATGCGCGGGCTTATCCGCCAATATAATACTTTCGTCCTCGTATATGATATCGAGCGGCAAGCGTCGCGGGATAACGTTGTCGCTTCCGCTTCTGTCGCCGGTATCGAGCACCAGTTTCTCGCCCTCGCGCAAAACGCGCCGCACCGTTACCTGCTCGCCGCCCACGGTTATACCGCCCTCGGTATATTTAAGCCGCCGCAGCGACCTTGTGGAAATATGCTCGGTACGGCGAAGCAATTCGAGCACCGTCATACCGTCGTATTCGCGCGTTATCTCTATCTCCATATTACGCCTCTACCAAGCCGCGAAACGCCCGAAACGATATTCGCACAGCACGAATATCGGGCGCTCCCGAATTATGCGTCACACATCCGCCATAGTATGCAACGGACGCCGTCTCTTTTCGAAATATATTTTAAATATTTTACCATATCGCATAGCCGATGTCAACAAAAATCACCCCGAGCTTGCGCCAAGGGGGGAATATCGGGAACGTGAACGATATATTATTTTACCGTATCAATAATTCAGCCCACGCGGCGGAACGGAGTTTTGCGATGAAACCACGTAACGTATCGACCGAAAAGCACGAATCGAAAAAAAAGCACGCCCTCTTCGACACGGCAAAAAAATCGTTAACCTCGTTATTTCTCTCTCTGCTGATTTTTTTACCGTCGTTGCCGACCGTTGCCGCCGAGGCGCCCCCGAGCGGCACGTCGCTCTTGTCGCCCGCTATGGAAATAATAGCCGGCGAGTGCCCTCTCGTCAAAAGCACCTCGCCGCGTCGGGAAGCCGTCTTTACCGCGGAAGATTTCGATCTTATCGTCGGCAACGACGTAAAAACGATAACTCTTACGAAACGCCCCGACGAAAGCGTCGGGCAACTTTTGCTGGGCTCTACCGTCGTCCCCGTAGGGCAAAAGCTGACCTCCGCGGCGCTGTCGCGACTTGCGTTCGTGCCGAGCGACGCGGTATCCGACGGCGAGCAAACGGTATTTCGCTTTACCGCCGACGGCTCGCCGTATGAATTCGCCTGCTACGTGGGGATATACTCCGACTCCGACAACGCTCCGCCGAGCGTAACTTGCGCCACCGAGGCGTCTCTGCGTGCGACGGCGTATACCGATTGCGCCTGCGGCGGTCTGCTGGCGGGGGAAGACCCCGACGGAGACGAACTTACGTATATTATAACGTCGTACCCCCGCCACGGCGGCGTCGTGCTGCAAAACGCCGCCGTCGGGAGTTATCTTTACACCCCGCTCGACGGTTATACGGGCAAAGACGATTTTTCCTACACGGTGCGCGACTCGCGCGGCAATTTTGCCGCCTCGGAAGCCAAGGTCACGCTTACCGTTTCGCGCCACACGGCAAACGTTGACTTTTCGGACGTCGCGGGCGGCGACAAATGCAACGCGATAACAGCCGTTTCGGCGGGAGTTATGAGCGGAAAGCAAATGGGCGACCTCTTATGTTTCGACCCCGACGGCAGCGTAAGCCGAGCGGAGCTTTTGGTCGCTCTTATGTCCGCGGCGGGGATACGGGATCTGCCCGACGTCGCAAGCACGCCTTTTGACGACGACGGCGATATTCCCGCGGCAATAAAGCCCTACGTCGCGGCGGCATACGAACTCGGATACACAAGCGGCTGGATCAAAAACGGCTTGCATACGTTCTCCCCCGACGAGTGCGTAACCGCGGCGGAAGCCGCCGTGATGACAGCCGCCATCCTCTCCCTACCATCTCGCGACGCCGTCCCCGCCTCCGTAGGCGACGGCATACCGTCGTGGGCAAAAAGCGCGCTCTCTTCGCTGACGGCTGCAGGCATATCTCTCGGCGAACGAGGTGACGTTTCCGCCTCGACTTTGCTCGATCGACGCGGCGCGGCGTCGCTCGTTTGCGCCGTCATTCGCTGCTCTAATTAGGGCACTCGGGCAGACGTCGGACGTTTTTCGATCTCCGCGCAGCAAACGAGGAGGGTTGCTGCGTTATCCCCGTGTCGCCCTAAGAACACGCGCTTTACGCCTCACGAAGCACTGCGCGATAACGGCAACGCCCCGCGCCGCCGATCCTCAATAAACGGTGCCGCGCCCGTCTGCGCCGGCTCAAACCAAAAGATTCCCCGCCGTGACCACGGCGGGGAATCTTGCGCTCGGTACGATTTTTTAACGAAAAAACGGCAAGCAAGCGCATCAGTTTGCGGAAAGTCCGCGCTTGATACGGCTCTGCGCCTTAAGACGCGTTTCGGTATCGAGTATCCTCTTGCGTATCCTTATCGAAACGGGCGTTACCTCTATCAGTTCGTCCTCTCCGATAAATTCAATAGCCTCCTCGAGGCTGAAGACGACGGGCGGCGTAAGCAAAAGCTTTTCGTCCGCGCCAGCAGAACGAATAGCCGTCAACTGCTTTTTCTTGCAGGGATTGAGCGTTATATCCTCCATTTTCGGGCACTCGCCGACGACCTGCCCCATATAAACGGGCATTCCGGGCGACAGGAACATTCTTCCTCTGTCTTGGCAATTGTAAAGACCGTACGACGTGGTCTCTCCGTCCTCGCTCGCAACGAGCGAGCCCGTAAATCTCACGGGAACGTCGCCGCGGTAAGGCTCGTATTTGTCGAAAACGGAATTAAGTATCCCCTCGCCGCGAGTATCCGTCATAAACTTTGTGCGATAACCCAAAAGACATCTTGTGGGGATGGAGTATTCGATGCGCATACGAACGCCGTGCTGCGACATCTCGAGCAGTTCGCCCTTGCGCTGACCGAGTTTTTCTATAACCGCGCCGACGTACTGATCGGGCACGTCGATCGTTACGCGTTCGATAGGCTCGCACTTGACCCCGTCGATCTCCTTATAGAGCACGCGCGGAGTCGAGCAAGCAAGCTCGTAGCCCTCTCGGCGCATATTTTCGATAAGTATCGAAAGATGCATTTCGCCTCGTCCGGCAACGCAAAAGTTGTCCGTCGTATCGCCGTCGCTGACACGGAGCGAAACGTCTTTCAGCAGTTCGCGATAAAGGCGATCGCGTATCTGGCGGGAGGTAACGAACTTGCCCTCGCGCCCCGCAAACGGGCTGTCGTTAACGGAGATGGTCATCTCTATGGTCGGCTCGCTGACCTTAACGAACTCAAGAGGTTCGGGTGCGGTAAGCGAGGTTACGGTATCGCCTATGGTTATGTCTCCGGCTCCGGAGAAAGCGACGATGTCGCCCATCTTCGCCTCTTCCACAGGCACGCGGCGCAAACCGTCTATCTGATAGAGCGAAACGATGCGAACGCGCTTGGGTTTGTCGCCCGAGTGATAGTTGCAAACGTACACGTCCTGATTCTGCTTAAGCGTGCCGCGCTCGATACGTCCGATACCGATCCTGCCGACGTATTCGTTATAGTCTATCGAAGAAACGAGAAGCTGCAGTTCTCCGTCGGGGTCGCCCACCGGCGCGGGAATGTAATCTATTATAGTCTCGAAAAGAGGCTTGAGATCCGTGCCGGCAACCGAAGCGTCGCGCGAGGCGGTACCGGCTCTGCCCGAGCAGTAAAGGAACGGGCTGTCAAGCTGTTCTTCGCTTGCGTCGAGTTCGAGGAGAAGCTCGAGCACCTCGTCCTCTACCTCGCTTATTCTTGCGTCGGGCTTATCTATCTTGTTGATGACTACGATAACGGGGTGATTCAGTTCGAGAGCGCGCTTGAGAACGAAGCGCGTTTGGGGCATAGGTCCCTCTGCCGCGTCGACAAGCAAAATAACTCCGTTTACCATTTTAAGAACACGCTCGACCTCTCCGCCGAAATCCGCGTGCCCCGGAGTGTCAACGATATTAATCTTCACGTCTCCGTAATGAACGGCTGTGTTTTTCGCAAGAATGGTTATGCCGCGCTCGCGCTCGATATCATTGGAGTCCATAACGCGTGTGACCGTTTCCTGGTTTTGGCGATATATACCGCCCTGCTTCAGCATCTCATCAACAAGGGTGGTCTTTCCGTGGTCGACGTGGGCGATGATAGCAATGTTACGCAGATCGTTTCTCGTGATGTTCATTTTACACACTCCCGAATTTTTATGCTACTTTACAAATACATTACATTATATCACAAAAAAAAGCAAAAAAAAATACCGTTGCGACAGAATTTTCGATTTTGCAAGCGAATTATTTAGGGCGTTTTGCACAATTTTGCGTATTTCGGCGTTTTCGTCGTCACCGAGATACGCGTTGCGGATATTCGTGCGGCGCAAAAAGCACCCGGCGGACACAAAGAGACAAGCACACCTTGAAGCCCGCGGCAAAAGATCGGCAACCGCGCAACGGCATCCGACCGAACTAAAAAAGGCTGATAACGTCTCACAAGTACGCCGCAGATGCCTGCGACGCTCCGATAAAAGCAAATATTCGACCTACGTCTCCGAGAACGCAAGTTTTCAAGTTTATCAAACTTGGCTTCGACAATAATAAAACTCTCTAACAAGCGTATCACGCGAACGTTCCACCTCGATTTTAGACGTCAATCAAGTGGAATTCGCTCGACTCAGTTCAAACGTCGCCTGCAGTTTCGTTAGACTCCCATCTAACGTTTTTGCGTTAACTACGCTTGTATTTCGATACTTGTCCAACGTTTTTAAGGTTTATGTATAAAAGGTTAGATGTATGTTCGAAAAATCGCTTGACTTTTCTTTATTTATATGATATATTTCAAACTGATACAGTTTAAAGTATATGTAACGTTTGTGTTTTGCCGAGAAATTAGCGGCGCCGAGTGCCAAACCGGCGCACAAACGGAATTTTATGCTCGCGCCGAAGCACTTTAGGCAAAATCTCCGCACGTAACGCGCGAACGGAAAAAGGTCAAAAAACGCTTGTCCCTCAAACGCCGCTTGAGCAAATCGCAAATAAAACGACAAAAGAAAATCCAAAAAACAAAAATCCGAAACGGAGAAGAATATGGAAGTCATTCTTTTAAAAGAGCCGAATCTGGTATTTGAAATAACGACTTTGCTTTGCAACAGCCAAACGGGAAGATCGTGCCGCGAACTGAAACAGGCGATACACAAAAAATTTGCCATTGACGAAAACGTACTCAACAGTTGTTTCGATCCCATAATAGAACTCTCGGACTACGTTTTCGACGGCGTACGCGCATCCGCCGATCCCGCCGCTATGCAATTTCTGTTCGGGCAGCACTCTTCGCTCAAAGGATGTTTTGCGAATTACCTCACCCACGACGTGTGCCGCTTGCCGCAGAGTGACCTCCGCTCGAGCATCGAAACCGTGCGGCAGCAGTCGCCCGCAGTGTTTTTCGTTAACCTCTCGTCGATACTCACGGCTGAGTTTGCTCCGGGCGACGATTCCGGCGTTATCACTAATTTCGGGGAACTGTTTTCCTTTATAGATAAAATGCCGATCCCCGAAGATGAAAAATTTCAGCTTTGTCGCCTATACAATAATTTCGAAGAATACAGAAACGTTCTTGCGGACATACTCACTCGCGCAGGGGAACTTTTCGAGCAAAAATACGAATCCGCAAAGCACTACATCGGTTGGTTTTTGGGTGCGATATCCGAACCGCTGAAAAACGGCGGCGCGAAATTTATCGAAAACAACTACTCGTTGACAATCCCGCCGTCTGTCGACACGCTGTATCTGCGCCCCTCGATCGCAATGTGCAACACAACCCAGTATTTGATGAGCTACACATCCGAGGAAGTCAACGACTGCCTTTACGTAGGCGTGCTTTTCGAGCCGTTGCGGGAGATAACCGACGTTTCCACGGTCGACGAGCGACTGTGCCGCGGACTTCGAACTATGGGAGACAGCAGAAAATTCGAAATACTCAAATTGCTCTGTGACGGGCCGAAATACGGGCAACAGATAGCGTCGCTGCTCGACCTTTCGACGGCAACGGTATCGCACCATATGGGATTGCTGCTCGAGGCGGGATTTGTGGAGATAAAACGCGAATCCAACAGAATATATTACGCCCTAAACCGCAAAAAAATCAGAGATTTTATCAACGAACTCTCCGCTTCTCTGCTCTTTTCCGAGGCAAAATAGTCGACAACACCGCCACGCCGCTTTCACGGCGCTTCCGCACGGAAATACAATATACTTTAAAAAATCGCTTTTTCCGTTATTATATTACATCCGAATAAACGAAAAAATGCTCGAAAATCGGTATCAAAATGAAAAATCCCAAAAAATCAAAACTCGTAATATTCGACCTTGACGGCACGCTTGCCGACACGATGCCGATCGGTGCGCTTGCTATGAACCGCGCACTCCGCAAGCTCGGCTATCCGCCCGTCTCGACTCAAGCCGTTTTCGCGGCAACGGGCAACGGCGCGAGAAAACTTTGCGAACGGCTCTTGCCGAAAAACTCGGCAACACCCGAAGCAACGAGCCAACTGCTCGAAGTATACTCAAGAGAATATGACAGCGCGATATGCACGCCGACCAAAATCTACGACGGGATCGAGCTCTTGCTGCAAAAACTTGTCGAATCGGGCAAAATGACCGCCGTCGTTTCCAACAAACCCGAAGCGTTAACTCAAAAAGTCGTGCCGTACCTTTTTCCGCACGTCAAATTCTCCGCGGTTCGCGGTGCCCGTGACGACGTACCGATGAAACCCGACCCCACGGTTGCACTCGAATTATGCTCCGCCCTCGACGTCACGCCATCCGACGTCGCAATGGTCGGCGACAGCGAGACAGACCTTGAGTTCGCCGTCAATGCCGGACTTTTCCCGATTTCCGTCACTTGGGGATACAGACGTCGCGACGCTCTCATTAGCGCGGGCGCAACCGTTCTCGCGGATACTACCGCGAAATTGCTGAGTTTGTTGCTGTAAGCTATACAAAGAACTTCTTCGCAAGTTTTAAGAGTTTTTTCACGCGATGCGTCTCATTTAAACAGTTGCCGTTTAACAAAGCCGGCGCAACGAAATTACGTTGCCGTCACCCGAAGGCACAGCGGCGGTCAAACGCGTCGGAGCGAAAAGCAAAAAACGCCAGCTCCGTAAAGAGGCGGGCATTTTTCCGAAAAACAAAGATATCAACGCGGCGCAACACAGAGTTGCGTCGGACGTTATTTTAATCGCACTCCCCGTCTGCGGCGTGAACGGCGTCACCTCGGGCGGATAGAAGAGCTCGAAAATATGGTAAGATCCCGGCAAGCGCCGACAACACGGTGCAACTTTTATGGAGAAACGTTATGAAAACGAAAAACATCGGCACATTTTTACAAACTATATGCATCTTGCTTATTATCGGCTTTGCAGTAAGATTGGGCGCGGATTATCTCAAATACGACGCCGCAACCGCGTCTGTGCCGTTTTATTCGTATATCATCGAAAGAGCGCTTGAATTTATCCTGCCCTCCGTTATAGTATTTATTGCGGGAAAGATCGCAAAGGAAAAGTGCTCAAAATAAACGCCGCACCTCGTTTTGCGCAATGAAAAAACGATATACGGCAAAACGGCGAAAAACTTGCGCCGAGCCCCATCTGCGCAAGATCGCAACAAACGTTCGCCGACAAAAAACTCCGCCGCGGCAAAATGCCGCGGCGGAGTTTCGCTTTGACAGGTATTGTTTTCGGGAGCTTCGACCCGTCTCGGCTGAATACGCAAATCATACGCTCGTCGCACCGCGTCGCAAGCCGATATGTCGCGGCGGCGGTCGCTCCCTCTGCCACTGACAGCCGCCGCGACATATCGACGCGCGGAACAAACACTGCGTTTGCCGTTTCGTTTACCGACCACCGCAAGCGACAGCCGATTTTTCTTTGTTTAATTTCTCCGCACGCACGCGCTTATTTGAGCCTATGAACAAGCGAGGAGGCGACGTAACGCTCTCTGATGGGAGCGGTAATGTCCTTTTCGGCATCGACCGGCTCGCCCTCGTCGTAAAATCTTTCGGCAAGATCCAGCGGATCCGACGAACAATAACTGCTGCGTCTTTTGCCGACTATCGGAGTGTAGTACCTGCCGCTGATAACGAGATGATCTATCAAAGAGATATTCACCATCTCAAGCGCTTGCTCCATATATCCGGTCAACGAAACATCGTCTTGCGACGGGATTGCGTTACCGTTCGGATGATTGTGCGCGAATATAACGGCAGACGCCTTTTTCTTGATTGCCGCTTCGATTAAGCTGCGCATTTGGATATTTACGGCATTAACCGCACCTTTGGCAACCAAAACCGTATCCAAGAGCCGCATAGAGTTGTCGAAAAGCATAACGTAAGCCTGCTCTTCGGCAGCTCCGATATACAGATTTATAAAATGCTGCGCCACTTTGTCGATGGTATCGTAAACGTAGTGCTTGACCTCTTTGTCGCGCGCATAAGCGCGATTGACGCCGAGGCAAAGTTTAAACAGCAACGCCGTTCTGCGCCCGACCCCTTCGACCGACAAAAGTTCCTCAAAATCCGCGTCAAGCACCCCGGCAAGCGAGCCGAATCGCTCTATCAGCCTGTGACTGAGGTCGTTAACGTCCTTTTGAGGTATCGCATAGTAAAGAAGCAGCTCGACCAATTCGTGCGGACTGAATGAATCGCTCCCAGACTGCAGGTACCGCTCTCGCATACGATCGCGGTGACCTGCATGATAGTGAGCTTTATCTTTCATATCTTGGAATTGGCTGATTTAAGAATAACGTCGTGGTGACCGCCCTCTACGATACTTGTCGCAGAGACGAGCGTGATCTTCGCGTTTGCCTGAAGATCGGGGATATTCGTAACGCCGCAGTTGCACATTGTGGATTTGACCTTGTACAGGCTCTTCGCAACGTTATCGTGCAACGAGCCCGCGTAAACGACGTAGGAGTCGACGCCCTCTTCGAATCCGAGCCCCGTCGCGCCGCCGAGGTCGTATCTCTGCCAGTTTCTCGCGCGGTTCGAGCCCTCGCCCCAATACTCTTTAACGTACTGACCGTTTACGAAAACTTTGTTTGTCGGAGATTCGTCAAAGCGGGCAAAATATCTTCCGAGCATCATAAAGTCGGCGCCCATGGCAAGCGCCAAAGTCATATGATAATCGTGAACTATACCGCCGTCGGAACAGATCGGAACGTATATGCCGGTCTCTTCAAAATATTCGTCTCTCGCCGCTGCCACCTCGATAAGCGCAGTCGCCTGACCGCGACCTATGCCCTTTTGCTCGCGAGTAATGCATATGGAACCGCCGCCGATACCGACCTTGACGAAATCCGCACCCGCCTCGGCAAGGAAACGGAAACCGTCGCGATCTACGACGTTGCCCGCGCCGACCTTAACGCTGTCGCCGTATTTCGATCTGATAAAATCAAGCGTGTTCTTCTGCCAGCAAGTATATCCCTCCGAGGCGTCGATGCAAAGAACGTCCGCCCCCGCCTCGACAAGTGCGGGCACTCTCGTTTCGTAATCGCGCGTGTTTATACCCGCGCCGACCATAAAGCGTTTCTCCTTGTCAAGCAATTCGTTCGGATTATCCTTGTGGGCGGAATAATCCTTTCTGAAAACGAAATAAGCCATATTGCCGTTTCCGTCGACTATGGGCAATGCGTTGAGTTTGTTGTCCCAAATTATGTCGTTCGCCTCTTTAAGAGTCGTGCCGAGAGGAGCGGTTATCATCTTGTCTATGGGGGTCATAAACTCTTTGACCTTGAGCGACGGTGCCATTCTCGAAACGCGATAATCGCGCCCAGTAACGATACCGAGCAGTTTGCCCGTACCCGTGCCGTCGTCGGTAACCGCAAGGGTGCCGTGACCGTTTTTCGCAACGAGCTCTATAACGTCCGCAAGGGTGTCGTCGGGAGTAAGGTTGGAGTCGCTTACTACGAATCCCGCCTTATAATTTTTCACGCGAGCGACCATTGCCGCCTCGGACTCGATGCTCTGCGAGCCGTAGATAAAAGACATACCGCCCTCGCGAGCAAGCGCAATCGCCATTTTGTCATCGGAAACGGATTGCATAATCGCGGAGATCATCGGTATGCTGAGCTCGATATCCGGCTTTTCGCCCTTACGGAATTTAACAAGAGGCGTTTTAAGGCTGACGTTGGCGGGGATACAGTCGGGAGACGTATACCCCGGGATAAGGAGGTACTCGCTGAAAGTATGCGAGGGTTCGTTAAAGATCTTTGCCATTTTATACTATTTCCTTTTGTATTTATTAAATCATTATTCGGCAATAGCCGGACTCAAAAAGAATCCGGCTATTATATTTTGTTTTTGATATCAGAGATACTTCGCAAGTACCTCGGGCAGTGCTTCGGCGGCAACGGACGAGGTCATTACCACGTTTATCCCGTATCTGTCGGCAAGTTCGTCGACGTTATTGATAAAGGCTTCGTAAGCGTCTATATTGTTTTTGCAGATACGCAAAGCGGAATCGACGAAAACGTCGGATATATCATGGTTGCTTGCAAGGATACCCGCAATAAAACCGTAGAGAGATTGCGCGTTGTGAACGTAGTATTCGTCTACGTTAATAAGTCGGCAGCGAGAATTAACGTCATAGCGCAGCTTTATGCCCTTTTCGATGCAAATTACGGAACCCGTGCTCTTTTCAACCGCCTCATTGACCTGATTCACGAGATTCTTGGTTTTTCCGGAGCCCTTGACTCCAACGATCAGCTTAAGCATATCTGCCTCCTTGAATTTGGTTATTTCCCATCGGGATTTTACTGATTACATTATACAATATAAGCGCGGCGAAATCAAGAGGAATTTTACAGTCTTTTTCTCAAAGCCTCGGTCATTTCCTCGTATCCGGGTTTGCCGAGCAGGGCGAACATATTCTTTTTATACGCCTCAACACCGGGTTGGTCGAAAGGATTGATGCCGAGGATATAGCCGGAAACGCCACAAGCCAACTCGAAGAAATAGATCATATATCCGAGCGTGCGAACTGACCTTTCGGACACGCGCAAAACCAAATTCGGAACGCCGCCGTCAACGTGCGCAAGCAACGTGCCGTTCATCGCCGTACGGTTTACGTCCGCAAGCTTCGTCCCCGCAAGGAAATTGAGACCGTCGACGTTTGCCGCGTCGTAAGGGATGGCGGCGTCGTTGTCCGGGGTCTCTACCGCAAGAACGGTCTCGAACATCATTCTCGTTCCGTCCTGAATAAACTGACCGAGCGAGTGGAGATCGGTGGAAAAGATAACGGAAGCCGGGAAGAGTCCTTTGCCGTCCTTACCCTCGCTCTCGCCGTAAAGTTGCTTCCACCATTCGCAGAACATTTGCTCGTAGGGCTCGTATCCGACAAGGATCTCCGCAGCCTTGCCTTTGCGAAGCAGGACGTTGCGAAGCGCCGCGTACTTATACGCGTCGTTGTTCTCTATCCCGTCCGCGGAAAGCTCGTGCATAGCGTCTGCGGCGCCGCCCATAAGCTCGTCGATATCTATGCCCGAAACGGCTATGGGCAAAAGACCAACCGCGGTAAGTACCGAAAATCTTCCGCCGACGTCGTCGGGGACGACAAACGTTTCGTATCCCTTTTCATCCGCGAACTTTTTGAGAGTGCCGCGGCATTTGTCGGTGGTAACGAATATACGCTCGCGCGCGCCGTCTTCGCCGTATTTTTCCTCAAGCAGCTCGCGGAAACATCTGAACGAAACCGCAGGCTCGGTGGTCGTGCCCGACTTGGATATAACGTTTATGCAGAAATCTCTCTCTCGGCACATATCGAGCAGCTCGGACAAGTCGCCCGCGCTGATGTTGCAGCCCGAGAAATATATGTCGGGGGTATCCTTCTTTTTCATATTGTATCTCGGAGATCCGATAAATTCGATCGCCGCGCGGGCGCCGAGATAAGAGCCGCCGATGCCTATCGCAATAAACAGATCGCAAGAGGACCTGATCTTCGCAGCCGCTGCCTTTATGCGTGCAAACTCCTCTTTGTCGTAGTTTTCGGGGAGATCGAGCCATCCGAGCATCTCGCTTCCGGCTCCGGTCCTGCCTCTGAGCATTGCCACAGCGGCATCGACCTCGGGAGAGATCGCCTTAATTTCTTCTTCCGTGACAAAGGGGCGAACAAATTTGTCATCAAGTCTGATTGCCATTTTTATACCTTCCTGTCCTCTGGTACTGTATTTGATACTCATTTTATCACTTTTCGCCTTTGATTTCAACAGTTTTGTCGATTTTTTTATCATTTGCACGATTTTGCCGCGCCCGGTTTTTTCGTTTTTACGCCCGTACGCGTCTCTGAGATTCCGCGCCGTTATCACCTACCCGCAAAGAAAGAATCGTGCCGCCATATTCGCAAGCAATTTGCCGAACGACAGCTCCTTTACCGCCTCGAGCGCAACGATATCCGAGTATCCTATCTCCTCGCCGTCAAGTTCGTACACCGCCCTGCCGACCGTTTGACCGACTGCCACGAGCGCGTTTACGCTCGGCGGCAGTTCCTCGCGCACGGTCACGCGGCTCGCCGCCCCTCGCGGTAAAGCAGTGCAAAACTCCTCTCGGCAAAGCGAAAGATTTCGTTTTTCTCCGCGGGTGACGGCAATACCGCCGACCGCCGACCGCGGCGCACGATACACCGAGCAATTCGCAAATCCCCGGTCGAGCAGCTCGCAAGCCGCGTCGTTCCTCGCGTCGCGCGTCGGAGCCCCCATTATCACCGCAATAAGGCTTACGCCGTCACGCTCCGCCGTCGCGCTGACGCAGTAAAGCGCCTTTGAGGTAGAGCCGGTCTTAAGCCCCGTCGCTCCGCGATAAAAACGTATCAGCCTGTTCGTGTTGGAAAGGGTAAACTTGCCGTCGCGCACCGTATCCGTCCAAGTCGACGCGTATTCAAGCGCTTCCCCGTACTTTATAAGCTCGCGCGAAACGATAGCGACGTCGCGCGCGGAAAGCACGTGACTTGTCGCCGTATCGTCAAGACCGTTCGTATTTTCAAAATGCGCCGTGCTCATTCCGAGCTCCGCCGCGCGGGAATTCATCCTGTCCACAAACGCTTTTTCGCTGCCGCACACCGCCTCCGCAAGCACCACCGCCGCGTCGTTTGCCGAAGAGATCGCCACGCTTTTTATCAGGTCGCGAACGCTCATCGCCTCGCCCGCGGCGAGGAATATCTGAGACCCACCCATAGAAGCCGCTTTTTCCGAAGCGATAAGTATCGCCTCACGGTCAAGTTCGCCGCGCTCGATCGCCTCGAAAACGAGCAACAGCGTCATTATCTTCGTGATCGAAGCCGGCGGCAACGCCTCGTCGGCGTTTTTTTCGTAAAGGATCTTGCCGCTTTGCGCCTCCATAAGGATAGCGGCACGGCAATCGAGATCGAAGTTTGCCGCGGCGACCGCGGCGTTCTCGCCCTCGCTTCGCGCCTCTGCGCCGCAAACGGAAAAGGAGCTCGCGTAAAGCAATGTCGCCGCGGCGGTCAGCGCGCACACGCCCCTTTTCGCAGCACCTGCAATGCCGATAAGGAACCGACGATGCCCGATTGCACCCGTCGCCCCTCTACGATTTTTGCCCCCGAATATCCGGGAACGAACCGACAAATCATTCAAAATACAATCACCTCGAAAAAAGATATGAAAAAAAGCGGGCAAAAATTCGCCCGCAAAGAAAAATCGCCCCGCGCGAAAACGTCGCGCGGGGCACCGACTTTATTTGCCGAAATATTCGTCTATGACCGCAGCCTCGGCAGCGGCGATCTTTGCCAGTTGCTCGGAGCTTTGGAGATACGCGGAATCCTCGGGATTCGTGTGGAAACCGTGCTCTATCAGGAATGCGCGGCGGCAACCCGAAGCAACGGAAGAGCGTATTACTCTGTAGTAATCCACGTTGGGATCCTCGCCCGAGCGGCGGATCTTAATGCCCCTGTCCTCGGTGTCCATAACGGAAAGCACCGCGTCGTTAAGCGCACGCGCTATTACCGCATTCGCCTCGAGATCGGAAACGGAATAATACGTTTCCACCCCGCGCGTTGCAACGTACCTGTCGTGCGGCAGATCGTTTGCGGGCGCGTTAGAATGGAGCGAAAGGAACATAAGCGCACCGCTTTTTCCCGCCAGCTCCCCTCTGTCAACGAGTTCGGGATCTTCGTTAACGTCGTTCCTTGTCATAAGAACCTCAAATCCGCGTGCGACGAGCTCGTCGCGCAAAAATTCCGCAAGGATGAAATTCTGAGTGCCCTCGTAAAAGCCCTCGCGTGTGGTGTGGGGGTTGCCGTACCTGCCGTGCCCCGGATCGAGAACGATAATACCTTTGTTTTTCATTTCTTCTCCTTTATACGTTATATACAAAACGTTGTTTTTTCGGTTACCGAGTGTGCCTCACGCCTCGCCGCCCGTCATCCGCCGAACGGCGCTTTGCAATTCGGGATACGCCGATAGCGACGGATCCTCCGCGACAAGCGCACTCGCCGCCTTTGACGCAGCGGCAAACAACGACGCGTCTCCGCACAGATCTGCAAAACGGAATCTGACTCCGCCGCTTTGCCTTGTTCCGCCGACGGCGGCGAAAAAGTCGCCGGGACCGCGTGTGGCGAGATCCGCCTGCGCTATCTTAAACCCGTCGGATTCGCTTTTCATAACGGACAGCCGCCGACGCGCGTTCGCACTGCCGTCGTCGGAAACGAGCACGCAATACGACTTTCGCGCCCCGCGCCCCACGCGACCGCGAAGTTGGTGCAGTTGAGACAAGCCGAATCGCTCCGCGTTCTCCACTATCATCAGAGAAGCGTTCGGCACGTTAACGCCGACCTCGATAACGGTGGTCGAAACGAGAACGTCGACCTTGCCCGCTACGAAATCGCTCATTATCGCGTCTTTTTGCTCGGCTCGCATCCTCCCGTGTATCACGGCGACGGATACTCCCGGGAGAGCTTTCCCCAAAGATTCGGCATACTCCGTAACGGACCTGAGCGGCGGCTTTTTTTCCGCTCCGTCAAGCGTTACGTCGCAAAGCTCTATCTCGCCGCCGTCCCTCTCCGAGCTCTCCTCGACTGCGGGACAAACGGCATATACCTGACCGCCCTCCTCCACCGTGCGAAGAATAAAAGCGTTTAGGCGATCGCGATAGCTCCCGTCGACGACGAAGGTCGCAACCTTTTGCCTGTTCGGCGGCAGCTCGTCCATAAGAGATAGATCGGTATCCCCGTAGACCGCAAGCGCCAACGACCGCGGTATCGGCGTCGCGCTCATCGACAAAACGTGCACGTTTTCGTTTTGTCTTGCAAGCGAGGCGCGTTGGTCGACGCCGAAACGGTGTTGCTCGTCCGTTACCGCAAGACCGAGCGACTCAAAGCGCACGTCCGCCGTTATAAGCGCGTGCGTGCCGACGGCAACGCGCGTTTCACCCGAAGCGATATGTGCTTTTACGCTCTTTTTTTCCGCCGCGGAAAGACTTCCGACAAGCAGATCGGTCTTAAATCCGAGGCGCGAAAACGTAGGTTCCAGTTGCGCAAAATGTTGGCGAGCCAATATCTCCGTCGGAGCCATAAGCGCCGCCTGCGCGCCGTTTAAAAGCGCGATATATATCGCCGACGCCGCAACGACCGTTTTTCCGCAGCCTACGTCGCCCACGACGATCCGCGACATAACCGAGCCCGAGCGCATATCACCCGCGATCTCCCTTACCGCCCGTTTTTGCGCGCCGGTAAGCTCGTACGGCAAAAGCGCTTGCAGCTCGGATATATTCTGCTTTTTGCAAACGAAAGAGCTTTTCCGTTTTTCACGCCCTCGACGCACCGACATCGCAAGCGTAAAGGTAAAAAGTTCGTCGAACACAAGCCTGCGTTTTGCCGCGGCAAGGGCTTCGTAGCTTTCCGGCAGATGGATATTGCGAAGCGCAAAAGCGAGGGTACACAGCGCGTTCTCCGTGCGGATATCGTTCGGCAATGGATCCTTTATCCGCTCGCGACAAAGGCGCAACGCTTGGAGGGCGTTTGCGGCAACTGCCTTTTGAGTCAGCCCCTCGTGCAAAGGGTACACAGCCGCGAAATTCGGCAGCTCCCCCTCCGCCCAAGGCTCGAACACAGGCGAGGTAAGCGAGGCGCCGTTCCCACGGCGCTCGACGCGACCGTAAAAGCGCCACCGCGAGCCGAGCACAAACTTTTCGTTTAAATACGGTTGATTGAAAAAAGAGATCTCCGCCGTACCGCTTTCGTCGTACGCCCGAAATTTCGTGATCGTTCGCGCTCCGCCGATCCTCGACGTGCGCACAGCCGAGCAGGCCGTTAAAACAAGCGCCGATTTGCCGTCACACCGCGCCGCGGCAAGCGGCAATATCTCGCCGCGATTCTCGTAAGCGCGCGGAACGTAATAAAGGAGATCCTCCAAGGTATATACGCCGGCTGCGGCATATGCCTCGGCACGCGCTTTTCCGACCCCGGATAGCACCGTAACGGGCGAGGTAAGATCCGCTCTGTCCGTATCGGTCATATCGCACACCTCCGAGACTTAATATCAAACGAGATCCGCTATATCCGCGTAGGTATAAAGCGACCCGAGACAAATAAGAGCTTTTCCGTCCGCCTTCGCGGCGGTTCTTGCCGCCGTAAAAGCCTTTTTTATATCGTCGAAAGGCTCGGCGGCAACCCCCGCGGACGAAAGGACCGCGGCGTATTCACCGGCGGGCAACGCTCGCGGGCTGCTCGGCGTTATAACGAACGCGCGCGACGCCACCTTTGCGATATCTGCGGCTATGGCAACGTAATCCTTGTCCGCAAGCACACCCGTAAAAACGTAAACGTCGTTGCCGAAATAGTGCTTCACCCCTTCGATCGCCGCACTTATGCCCTCGGCGTTGTGCGCACCGTCGAAGATCGTCGTCGGATCGCGCGAGACCATCTCGAACCTCGCGTGCCATCGAGTCCTCTCGAGACCGCGCGATATATCCCCGTCGGATATATCGAACCCGCGCGTGCGCAAAATCTCGGCGGCGCTTATCGCGTTTGCGGCGTTAAGCGGCTGATACAGCCCCAAAAGGCGTATCCGCTCGCCCTTGCGATCTCCGAAATCGAATTCCGTTCCGTCGAGCGTAGCGCTTCGAACAGCGAGTTTCGAGCGATCGACGCAAAACGTTTGCGCGCCGACTTCGGCGGCTCGCGCCTCTATCACGCGACGTGCACGCTCGTCGTTGCCTCCCCAAAGAACGGGAACGCCCTTTTTGATTATCCCCGCCTTTTCGCCCGCGATCTTTTCGACGGTATCGCCGAGATAAGCCACGTGGTCGAGCGCAACGCCCGTTATAACGGACAAAACGGGAGTTTTTATTATATTCGTAGAGTCCAGCCTGCCGCCCATTCCCGCCTCGAGCACAACGATATCGCAACCGCGACGGCGAAAATATTCGAAAGCCACGGCGGTTATCAGCTCGAATTCCGTCGGGCGGTCTTTCATAGCGTCGGCTGTCGGGCGCACGTAACTTGTGACCTCGGCAAGCTCCTCGTCGGATATAGGCGTGCCGTTAACGCATATCCTCTCGTTAAATCTTTTTATGTACGGCGACGTGTAAAGCCCGACGCAAAGCCCCGCCTCGCGCAGTATCGACGCGGTCATAGCACAAAAAGAACCCTTGCCGTTCGTCCCCGCAACGTGAACGAATCGCAGTTTATCCTGCGGGTCGCCGATGCCCGTGCAAAGCTCGCCTATCCTCTCGAGACCCGGCTTGCAAAAGCACCAATTGACCCCGTGTATATATTCGAGAGTTTCCTCGTACGTCATTTTTCTTTCCATAATTTATATATCTCCGTCGAAACGGCTTGCCTCGTCCCCATCGTTTTCGCCGCTCTGCGTACTTTCGGTCGAGCCGCCGTTCCGTACGCGAGAGAAGCGCGTCAGGGCAAAAATATAACGATTTTTAAGCAAAGTGAATATCAAAAGCCCCTCGATCGCAGCCAAAGGCATATAGACCGCCGCTCGCGAAGCCAAAAGGATACGAAAACCGCTCGGCGCGCCGTAATAAACGTACAGACCGACGGTCTTTACCGCCAAAGACCCTATCGCATGCGCCGCAAACGAACTTAAAAACACGTTTGCCGCAAGAGGCAGACCGCACCGCCGCCCGACGGACGCGACAAGCCCCGAGGCCGCGCCGACGAGAGCCGCACCGAGGGTTATTATCGGGTTGACGGCATATCCCACGAGAAAACTGCCCACAAGATCCGCCGTCGCACCGACAAGTGCGCCGACCGGCGCTCCGAACGCCGCCCCCGCAAAGATAACGGGCAGGTTTTCAAAACTTATTCGGATACTGTTGCCTATCGGTATCTGCAGATACTTGCCGAGAACGATGCCGAGCGCTGCCAAAAACGCCGCGTATGCGGTCATCCGCACGCCGCGAGCGGATCCTTTGCGCTTTTCGGATCCGAAAAGACCGTGTGTTTTCATAATTTTCCTCCTTTCGCAAACAGATATCTGCGCTTCGGGAGGAGACGCGTCCGGTCACGACGCGACTTTTCCGCAAAGGCAACAGCGGGATGCGGAACGTATACCGTTGCCGCGCAAAACGACATTCGTCCGCAGGGCAACTCCCCGTCCCCGCGGCACTGACACGCATACGATCCTACTCTGTTTACTTTCAACTGAAAAAACGCTTTTCGCACTCCGAACGAAGTCGAAATGCGATTATATGATAGCACAAAAAGTTATAAAATTCAAGTTTATCTATAAGTTTTGCCCCTTAAATATAATTTTGAGAAATAATTTCAAAAATCACTTGACACGTCGCCGAGCAAGTTGTATAATAATTCTACCTCTGTTGGCAGGGCTTTTTTGCGTTGCCCGCATATTGGCGGCAACCGGGACAAGCCGCGCCGCGCCACACCACAGTGCGGCAACGGTCTGCGGAGGGAGGTACAAATATCGCATATAGGAGGTGCCGCAAAAAATGGCTAACGATCAAAGAGTCAAAGTTACCCTTGCTTGCACGGAATGCAAACAAAGAAACTACGACACGAAGAAAAACAAGAAGAACACGCCCGACAGACTCGAGCTGCAAAAATTCTGCCGCTTCTGCCGTAAGCACACTCTTCACAGAGAAACGAAATAAGGAGGCGTGACAATGAAGACATCAGTTAAGTTTTCAAAGATCGCGGCACTCGTGCTGTCGATCATACTGATGCTCACCCTTTCGATTGCCCCCATCGCCGCAGAAACCGACAACGGCTCCGCAACGGATTCCCCCGCCGGCGCCGAGACCACTCCGGAAGCGACCACCGAGGCTCCCGCCGAAACGACCCCCGAGGGAACGTCGGGCAGCGACGCCACGACCGCTCCCGAAACGACGGCAAACGGATCCTCAACGACCGCCTCTTCTTCGGCAAGCACCGAAGAAAAAAGCGATACTCCTTGGGATCTTATCGTTTCGCTCATCATAATAGGCGTTGCGGTCATCGTTTTGGTCGTTCTCTACTTCGCGTCCTCGAGATTCCGCGAATGGGTCAAAAAGTTCTGCCGCGAATACAAGAGTGAGCTCAAAAAGATAGTTTGGTCGCCTTGGAAAGACGTAAGGCGCAACTCTGTTCTCGTTATCACGATCGCAGTTGTCGCAGCGGTGATAATCGCCCTTCTCGACCTTGTTCTTTCGGAGGGTATTCACGCGCTTGCTCAACTCTTCTGATTTTGCAAGATGAGCGATATTAACGAGATGAACGTCGGTGTGCGTTGGTATGTGGTGCATACGTACTCCGGATACGAAAACAAAGTTATGGCAAGCATCCAAAAGATCGTTGAAAACCGAGGTATGGGCGATTTGATATTCGACGTCCGCGTCCCGGTCGAAAAGGTCCTTGAGAAAAAAGGCGACGTTGAAAAAGAAGTCGAGTACAAGATCTTCCCGGGATACGTTCTCGTTAAGATGATTATGACCGACGAAAGTTGGCACGCCGTCAGAAACATCACGGGAGCAACGGGCTTCGTCGGTCCCGGCTCTCGCCCTACTCCTCTCTCCGACAAAGAGGTCGAAGATCTCAATATCGAAGAGAAAAAGACGCGTCGCACATTCGACGTCGGCGACAGCGTTACCATCACGGGCGGCTTGTTCGAGGGTTACTCGGGCAGCGTCCAAAGCGTTTCCGACGATATGAAAAAGGTTACGGTCCTCGTTAAGAGAGGTCGCCGTGATATGCCGGTCGAGCTTGACGCCGAGCTCGTAAAATCGGTTTGATTAAGTGGGAGGAAGAAAATTTTCAGTCTTCCGCAAAAAACCACATGGAGGTAATTAATTATGGCAAAGAAAATATTGGGCTATATCAAACTTCAGTTGCCCGCAGGTAAAGCCACGCCTCAGCCGCCCGTAGGTCCCGCCCTCGGTCAGTACGGCGTTGCAATCCCCGTATTCACGAAAGAATTCAACGAGAGAACGAAAAACGACATCGGTCTTATCATCCCCGTCGTTATCACCGTATATGCGGACCGTTCTTTCTCGTTCATCACCAAAACTCCCCCCGCTCCCGTTCTTATCCTCAAAGCTTGCGGTATTGAAAAGGGCTCCGCTGCCCCCAACAAGACCAAAGTTGCCGTTCTTACCAAAGAACAGTGCAGAAAGATCGCGGAGACTAAGATGCCCGACCTGAACGCAGCAAACATCGAAACTGCCATGAGTATGATCGCAGGTACTGCCCGTTCTATGGGAATCACCGTTGAGGAATAAGCGAGGAGGTAGTTACAATGGCTAAAATGGGTAAAAAATACAGCGACAGCATCAAGCTGATCGAAAAGAGCAAGCAGTACGATCCCGCAGAGGCGATCGACCTCGTTTGCCAAACGGCAAAAGCAAAGTTCGACGAAACCGTCGAGATTCACATCCGTCTGGGCGTTGACTCCCGTCACGCAGACCAGCAGGTCCGCGGTGCGGTAGTTCTTCCCAACGGTACCGGTAAGACCGTTCGCACCCTTGTTTTCGCAAAGGACGACAAAGCCGAGGCTGCAAAAGCTGCAGGTGCCGATTACGTCGGCGCTATGGATATGGTCGAAAAGATCACCAAAGAGAACTGGTTCGATTTCGACGTAGTTATCGCTACCCCCGATATGATGGGCGTTATCGGTCGTCTCGGTAAGGT
>CAZOFD010000014.1:0-36542 GCA_964579135.1 uncultured Ruminococcus sp.
CCGACCATAGAACGCGCGCCTTTGCCGAGATCCTCAAGACCCGCGCCGATAACGAGACCGCCCTCGGAGAAAGCGGACTGCGAACGACCGTAAACGATCTGGAGGAAGAGCTCGCGCATAGCGGTGTTGATAGCGTCGCATACAAGGTCGGTGTTGAGAGCCTCGAGGATCGTTTTGCCGGGCAGGATCTCCGCAGCCATTGCAGCGGAATGAGTCATACCGGAACAACCGATGGTCTCGACGAGAGCCTCCTCTATAACGCCGTTCTTAACGTTAAGAGAGAGCTTGCAGGCACCCTGCTGGGGAGCGCACCAACCCACGCCGTGCATGTATGCGGAAATATCCGTTATCTGCTTTGCCTTGATCCACTTCGCCTCCTCGGGGATGGGCGCAGGACCGTGATTGCAGCCCTGATGAACTACGCACTGCTCCGCAACTTCGTTGCTCATAGCGTAAGGGCATTCACTAACTTTACTCATTTTGTAAAAGTCCTTTCTTACTGTATTTATATGTTTATTTTACTATCTCTCCGTAGACCGTTCCGAAAGCCGCCGCCGCGTTACATTCGTCCGTATCTATATGCATCGCAAGCGCGAATTTCGGGCTTACGCGGACAACGACGTCGTCGAAAACGAGCGAACGCGACGTATCGAGGCGTACTTTAACCGTTTGCTTATCCTCAACGCCCATTTCAGCGGCGTCTTCGGGCGTCATATGTATATGTCTCTTCGCGACTATCGCACCCTCGGATATCTCCACCTCGCCGCAAGGACCGACGAGCTTGAGCGCGGGGGTTCCCGCAACGTCTCCGCTCTCACGCACGGGGGGCGTGATGCCGAGCGCACGTGCGTCGGTAAACGAAAGCTCGACTTGGCACGCGGGGCGCACGGGTCCGAGCACACTGAGGGCAATGCTGCCCTTAGGTCCTACGACGGTCAGCTTTTCGTTACCGCAGGCAAACTGCCCGGGCTGGCTGAGCATTTTTTTGACCGTGAGTTCCGCGCCTTTGCCGTACAGCACCTCAACAGCCTCTGCGGTAAGGTGAGCGTGGCGGGCGGAAGTCTCGACAAGAATCTTCTTTTCCATATCGTTTCTCCTTAAAATAATAAAGATAACTTTTGCGTATCAAACCACCCTATTATATCACATTATTTGCAAAAAGTAAATCGCATTTTGCACTTTGTTGCGTTTTTATACGGAAAAAAATCCTTTTTGCCCGCAAAACGCGAATAACTCACCGGCAATCGTGCAAAATATAAAAAGCACGCGCCAAGCACCGCGTCATCCCCCGGCGCAAGCGAGCGAACGCCGCCACCGCTCGAAAAGCGCGGGCGCCTTGCAAGCAAAGCGCCCGCGCACATCTGCCGAAACGAGGGGGGCGTTTCGTGCCGAGCGATATGCGAACGCCAACTGTAAAAAGGAGTCGCCGCCACGCGGAAACCGCAAAGAAATGAAAAAAAGCTCAAAAAAGTCAAACGAAAACGCCGACGCGTCCGAGAACCTTCCCGATAACGAAAAAATCGAGTCGCCGAACGCGAAAAGCAAGGACGAAAAACCGCCCGAGCCCGACGACGCAGGCTCGATACGCACGTTTTGCATCATCGGGCAGATCGAGGGGCATTATTTTGCGGGCGAAAATCAAAAATCCACGAGATGCGGAAGAGGACGAGGCGTGCCGCGGGATCCTTATCGTACTCAATACAATAGGCGGCGACGTCGAGGCGGGGCTGGCGATCGCGGAGATGATCGCCTCGATGAAAAAGCCCTCCGTCTCCCTCGTGCTCGGCGGCGGTCACTCCATAGGAATCCCCCTCGCGGTGTCCGCAAAAAGATCGTTTATCGTGCCGAGTGCAACGATGACGCTGCACCCCGTCAGAATAAGCGGAACCGTTATCGGCGCACCGCAAACGTACACCTATTTCGGAGATATGCAAAAAAGGATAATCTCTTTTATCTGCCGCAACTCCCGTGCCGACGCCGAAAAGCTGAACGAAATGATGATGCGCCCCGACCAGATAGCAACCGACGTGGGCACCGTTATCGAGGGCGAGGAGGCGGTGCGTTGCGGAATAATCGACCGAGTGGGAGGGCTGAGCGAGGCACTGCGCGAACTGAAAAAAATGTCGAAAAAGAAATAAAAACGCCGAGTCAGCAAAATTTGTCCTTTAAACATCCTATTTTGACTTGAAGAAGCGCATAAAATGTCCTATAATGAGCCTAAGAGCGTGTATCGTGCGCCGCAGGCGTCACCGCTCCGAAATCAACGTATAAAAAGGATAAAAGGATAAAATGAGCGAACTTCAAAACAACAAAGTCCTCCATTGCGCCATCATCGGCTACGGCGGAATGGGAAGTTGGCACGCAAGACACATAGCAAGGAACGAAATGGTCGAACTTTGCGGCGTTTACGATATCAACCCCCAAAGATGCGAGCTTGCCGTATCTCGCGGAATACACGTTTACCCCTCGCTTGAGGCGCTTCTCGCCGACGAAACGGTAGAATGCGTTACCGTCGCAACGCCCAACGATCTGCACAAATCCCTCTCAATCGCCGCTCTTCGTGCGGGCAAGCACGTTATATCCGAAAAGCCCGTTATGATGTCGCTTGAGGAACTCGACGAGGTCATCGCGGTCGCACACGAATGCGGCAGGCGCTTTACCGTTCACCAAAACCGCCGTTGGGACGAAGACTTTCTTATGATGAAAGAACTCTACGACTCCGGCGCCATCGGCAAAGTATTCAATATCGAATCTCGCTACCAAGGCTCCCGCGGCATCCCCGGAGATTGGCGCCAGCTCCCCGAGCACGGCGGCGGAATGATCCTCGACTGGGGTGTGCACCTCATCGACCAGATGCTCCTCATCTATCACGACAAAAAGATCAAAGCAATCTCTTGCCGTTGCGACCACATAACGAACAAACTCGTTGACGACGGATTTAAGCTCGACATCATATTCGACGACGACGCAGTCGGCAGAATCGAGGTCGGAACGACGCACTACGTTGCGCTGCCCCGCTTCTACGTTAACGGTATGGCCGGTGCGGCTACCGTTGACGATTGGACGTCCGACACGCATATCGTCGCCCACGACAAGAGCATCGAAGAGGGCGAAGTTACCCCCGTTGTCACCGCGGCGGGTCTTACCAAGACTATGGCACCTCACAGCGAGGAAGTTCTCGTCGAGTCCACCATCAAGCGTCCCGTCTCCGACGTTAACGACTTCTATCGCAATTACGCTCGCGCAATTTGGGGCGAGGAGGAGCAGATCGTTACTCACGCGCAAATGCGTCGCGTTATGCGCGTAATGGAAACGGCGTTCCTTTCCGACCGCGAGCAGCGCACGATCGCTTTTGACGATAATTGACACGTTTGCGACTCGTTCGACATAATATATACCGAGGGGAAACAAGTTCTCCTCGGTATTATTATTTTCGGAGGCGCGGTATGAACAACTGTATCTGCAACCTTTTCGGCGAGAACCAATGCCTTATTTGGGTCATCGTCGCGATCCTCGTCGTGCTCTCGCTCACCTGCAACGGCACCTGCGGTTGCTGAAAAAAGCCGACGGCGCACAAACGTGCGCCGTCGGCGTCCTTTTTTCGGCTCATTTAAAATCCGCGCGGCGGACTTTGGTCAATATCCGATCCTGCTCTCTATCTTTTCGCCCGCGACGGCTTTTTGCGCGTCGCCGACGAGTTTCGAGACGTAGGACTTTAAAACGTACGAATTCGTGTTTTTACCGTCGATCGTTATGAGCGCACGTCTTTCGGAATAAGAATAGAATCTGTATACCGTCTCGACCTCGCGACGGCGAGAAGCGTCGGTATCATCCGTCGACGTAACGGTAATCTTGGCGAACACGTCGCTCTCGGGGTCGCTCGCGATCTGCTCGAGTTTCTCGTCCGATATCGCGGGGCTGTCCTTTTTGGCGTTGCCCTCTACGGTACCGTACAACAGACCTATATAAAAGTTTTTAAAGTTATCTACGCCGTATCTGAGGTAAACGTTCGTTTCGCCCTTTTCGTCGGTCACGGTGATACTGTTTGCGTCCACGGTAAGGCTCTCTCCGTTTTTACCGTAAACGGTGCCGGAATACACGGTTACCTCGTCACCCAAAGCGTTGTTTACCTTGGAAAATCCGGTATACTGCGAAGACGAATCGGAAGCGTACGAAACGCGTATCTTGCTCTCGTTAACGGTCCAAGTATTGCCGTTCACGTCCGTAAGAACGTACGACGTTATCCCGTCCATTCGCTTGCCGTGCGAATCGTATGCCGTCATAACCATCTTTTCCGCGGAAACGGTCTTTTCTTCGCCCACGGATTCCGAATACGTCGGATTGGTATACGAATCTGAAGCAGAGTTGTCAAGCACGAACGTTATTTTCTCGCCCGCCTGCTCTACCGTTATCTTTTTGACCCACGCTATCGGAACGGAGTAATAATTATCGTCCATCCAATCGTTAAGATCCCATTCTACGAAAAGCATATTCGCGCGCGCGACCTCCACGATTATATCCGAATAATCGGAATAGACGTAATAAGTTCCGTCCGCGCTGAGCGGGCTTACGTATATCTTATGCGCTTGCTTGTTAAAGGTAAAGCTAATCGCATACGCCGGTCTGTCGAGGCCGTAAGCCTTTTTGTCCTCCGACGTGGGAGACGCGTCAGCCACGCGCTTATACTTCATTCGATAGATATATTCGAGTGCACCCGAGGCGCGATTGGGATTTACGGTAAAGCTCGAGGGGTAATCCGTTTTATACGACGTGCTCTCGCTCTTGGTGCCGAGGCGCTCCTCGAGATCCTGATACGTGAAGCCCACGACCCTGCCGACCGACTCTTTGATAAGCGTCGACGCGTTTTTGCCCGACCACTCGGACGAATCGAGCCCCGTCCAGTCGTACGTGACAAATCCGCTTACGTTTATATAGTCGCTCGACGACATCGTTGCGGTGAGAGACGGATCTATAAACCGCTCTACCGGCTCGGAAAGCAGATTTTTTATCTCATCCGCGGTCTCGAGCACACTCGAATATGCGGTCTGCAACGACTCGAGCGTTTCTGCGGCAAGCGTGTATGCCATAGTATACACCGCGTCTCGCCCCTCGAGGCGAACGTAATACGCCGTGCCGTCGGCTGTTTCGTCGCCTATATAAACGGTAAAGGAATTGTCGGACATATCCGTTATCGTGTACTTTATCGGAGAATATTCGTACTCTTCCCCGTTTTGATCTTTACGCACCTCGTCAGCCAAGCCGTATTCGGTATAATTACCGTTCGCGTCCTTTATGGGATCGGATATCTTGCGCCTTGCGAGCGTATATCCGCACTGAACGTACAAATATGCCAAAAACATATCGGACTTTTTCTTCGTCTCGAGCCCGACTATGGTCATAACGTCGCCGGACGCGCGTTTTACGGTATACGTGCCGTTTGAGTTTGCTACCTCGATGGATTTTATATCGTCCGATTCGATATATTTAAATATCATAAACCGGGAATTCTTCTCGTCGTATTCCTCGTTCTCCTCCGTGTCGACAAGCGCGATCGTTTTATACGACCCGGTTTCCGCGTCGACGGAAACGAGAGTACCGATAGCGGTACTGTAATATCCGTCCGGCGTAATCTCGAGGGTGAAACCGTCGTCGTCGCAAAGGACGTACTCGAGCTTTTTATCCGCGTTTTTCTTCGTTTTAACGTAATATTTCGTTCCGTCGACGTCGGTATATATTATCCTGTTAACGTAAAACTCGGCGACCTCGTAACCGATAATCAGAACGACGAGAAGCAGCGCAAGCACCGCAACTGCGGTCTTTTGCAAACGCATAGCGGAGCGGCGGCGCCTGCCGCGCGTCGGAGACGCGACCGACTCGCACTCGTCGGCAAGGCGCGTCGGTACACGATCTGTTTTGCTTTTTCTCATCGCGCGTATTTTCTCCTTACGAGTTTTATAACGGCAACGCACGTGCATATGAGCGCGGGCGCGACGATAAGAACGCTTGTCCAACGGTTGGCAACGGCAGTCGTGAGATTTTCTATCTCAACGGATGCGATCTGCTTTATCGGGATATTCGCGGGCACGGTCTCTTTGCCGAGTGCGCGAAGCGCGTAAAGCATAACGTCGTTGTTGCCGTAAGAGCTGCGCGAGAGAACGTCCGCGGACAAAAAGTCGGTGGAGCCGCAAGCTATAACGCGCGCGTGGTAGGTGCCCTCGTCGCTCTCGACCGTCTTTTGCGACAAAGTCATAAGTCTGTAAACACCGAAATCGCTGTCCTCGGCGGTACTTACCGTATATCCGTCGCGCACGGCTACCGCGCTCGACGAAGAATTGAACACGTCGTATATAACGCAGCTTACCCCGTTGCTCGTTTTCGAGCCGAAAAGATAATTTTTCGTTTCGACGTCATCGGAATCGGAGTAATTATTGAGTTCGAACGTGTACTTTATCGGCATCGCGTTGCGGAATATAACGTTGGGCAAAACGGTTCTGCCGGCTTCCGTCATCATCGTATACGGGAACGAGCCGACGCCCTTTTTCGCATACTGACCTATAACGGACAAGCCGTCGTTCGTAAGCGAAAGGGTATCGTCCTTGACCTTGTTGCCGACAAGCTCTCCGGAGAGCGACTCCGAGCGTTCGAAAGCTATACCCCATTCGGAAAGATATTCCTCGAGATTCGGCAGCACGGGGGTCTCGGGGTCGACAAAGACCATCATAGACTTGTATTTGTTAAGATATTCGTTTATCTTATCTATCTCCGAAACGTCCGAAATGCCGTCCTTGCCGAGAAAATCTTCCACGGGGTCGTAAATAACGAGCATACGACATTCGTCGGGGATATACGTATCCTTTTGCGAAAGGTCGGTAAACTCCACGCGATATCCCGCGCTCTCGAGCATCTGCGTTACGGGGTGAGACGCTCTTACGCTCTCGTCGGCAAAAGGCTCGCCGTGATTGTAAGTTACGCAGGCAACGGGGCGCTCCGCCTGCGCGACGGCAAGGATAGACGCGGCTATCTGCCTTTCGCCCGTGTAAGCCCACGCGACGCCGTCGTCGTAATTGAACATCGCGCTCGCGGTATGCAGCCTGTAATCGGATGCGTTTTGGGGATCGGTGCCCGAATACACGATAAAGTGGGATTCGGTTATATTCGTCTTCGAGTTTGCCTTGAACGCGGCGACAGCCGAGGGCTGCTGCCAAATATTCACGGTCTGCACGTGCACGTGTTCGTTGTTGTCGGCGATGGAAAGCGCCGTTTTATATACCATATGCAGATACGTGTCGTTCTCTATATTGTCGGGGTCGTTGCAAAAGAGCACCGTAACGTCGGTATCTATGCCCTCAAGCACCTCGAGCACACTGTCGGAAAGGGTAAAATAGTAATTTGCCGACAGATCGGTATACCAAAGGTTTTTCTCCGCAAGGGCGGTAAAGATCGCGTTGAACAGTATGACAGCGGCGAAAACGAGGCAAGTCATAGCTGTGGCGAGGCTGCCGTGCTTGAACTTTTTGGAAGCGAATATCTTATTCATCTCGCACCTCCGTCACGCCCAACGGCGACGTTCGTAAACACGAACGGTAAGAAAGATGAACAAAAACGCGACCGAGGCGTAATATACAACCGCCGACCAATCGAGAATACCGTACCTGAAGAGCGAGAATCTCGAAACTATACTTATCCAATCTATAACGTATCTTACCGCATAGTTGGATATAAGCCTCGTTCCCTCCTCCTCGGAGCCGATATTGTTAACCATATTGAGCAAAAACGCGCTCACCAGCACGGCTATCGTTATTATAACGGCGGAAAGCTGATTCTCGGTCATAGCCGAGATCAGTATCCCTATGGCGATAAACGCCGCGCCTATCAGCAATATACCGAGGAGCGACCCGATTATCTGTGCGCCGTTGGGACCGATCTGCACCGTGGCGTAGGCGTTATCGGAAAGCGCCGCCTCTTCTCTGCCGAGGATGAAGAGCGGGATAAAATTAACGCAGGAAACGAGCACGGACACGCCGAACACCGTAAACGCGGCGAGATATTTGCCCATAACCATACCCGTGATGGTAACGGGCGAGGTTAAAAGCATCTGCTCGGTGCGCATCTTTTTCTCCTCGGAAAAGGTGCGCATAGTAAGGATGGGTATAAGTACCATCATTATCAGCATCATATAGTAAAAAAACGACGACGTGCCGTACGATCTTTGCTGAAGCGTCGTGTAGCAGCAAAGAGCCGCGGCTGCGGTCAGAAAAACACCGACGAATATATATCCTATCGGGTTGATAAAATACGACCGCATCTCCTTTTTGTAGATTGCAAGCATTGTTTTTGCGGCAAAGCCGCTTCCTTTCAGTATTCGTTACGGATAAAAGCTTCGGCGTCGCGCAAGGCGACGCGAGTCAGCGATCTTCGCCTTTATCGGACGGCGACGCGCCGAATCCGTTGTTTTTTACCGTATAATCGGTATAATATTTACCCGCGGGCTCGTCCTGCGAAATATCGTCGTTGCCTTTTGCCGCGGTTCTGAGGACTATATCGTCCGCCATCTTTTTTTCCGTTTCGGCACGGCGGCGATCTATCGAACGGTGCTTTTTCTCCTCGACGTTGCCGCTCGTTTTGTCCACCACCGCCAAGAACACGTCCTCGATGCTTGCTCCGAGATTTTCCATACCGACCACAGGCCACTTCTTTTCGGCAAGCATAAAGAACATCTTTTTCCTGATATCCACGCCCGAATCGCTCTCGACCGAATACGTGTATGCGTCGCCGTCACGTGCGGGAAGCACGTCGGCGTAAAAAACGCCGGGCAAAGCACGCAATGCCGCAAGAACCTCGCGTTGCGGGCCGCATATCTTAACGTTAAACCTGCGCGAATTGTCTACGGCGCGGGCTATATTCTCCGTAAGCTCGTCCGCGACTATCTTGCCCTTGTTGATTATCAGTATCCTGTCGCAAGTAGCCTGCACTTCTTGCAAAACGTGCGTGGAAAGGATGACGGTATGGTCTTTTCCGAGCGTTCTGATAAGACTGCGGATCTCTATTATCTGCTTGGGGTCGAGACCGACCGTCGGCTCGTCGAAGATCATAACCGGCGGGTTGCCGACAAGCGCTTGCGCTATCCCCACCCTTTGCTTATACCCCTTTGAGAGATTCTTTATCAGTTTATGATAGACCTCGCGGATCTTGACGACGTCGCATATCTCGGCAAGATGCTTTTCGCGATCGAGCTCGCAATTCCTGAGGTCGAAAGCGAATTTGAGGTATTCTTCGACGGTCATATCGGGATAAAGAGGCGGTTGCTCGGGCAGATAGCCGATAAGTCGCTTTGCGTTCAGCGGATCGTCGAGCACGTCAACCCCGCCGACCTTGATACTTCCCGCATCGGAGGAAAGATAGCCCGTGAGCATATTCATCGTCGTGCTTTTTCCCGCTCCGTTCGGGCCGAGAAATCCGACGATCTCGCCGCGCGCTATCTCAAAGCTTATATCGTCAACCGCACAGAAAGAGCCGTAATTTTTTACCAAATGCGATATTTTGATCATTACGTTAATCGGTTCCTTTCGTTTTCGGTCGCAGTGACCCGTGCCCGCGCTCGGCGCGGGCACGTTAATTCGGAAAGCAGTATAGCATATAATTATTAACTTTTTGTGAATTAATCGTCATAGGTTGCAAAAACAGACGATAAAAGGTCGTTTTTTCGTTTTTTTGCCCAATAAAAGCCGAAAAAACGCACCTTAAGACGGTGCGCAAAGCGAAGCGAACGCCGCAACGAACGCCCCGAGGACAAACGAGGACTCGTCGTCGTCAAAATCCGCGCCGCCTATGCCGACGTGCACGGACAAAACACCGAGATCCTGCGCCAAGCTCGCAGGGGTCACTCGAAGCGCCGGCTCCGTCGCGTTTGCCGTGCGCGCACACAAAGCGCCTGCGAGATACAGGTTTTCGCGCCAACCGAAAGCGTTTTCGGTTCCCACTGTAAACGTCAGCGGCTGCGGCGTATCCGAAGAATGTACGTCCAGTGCGCACACGACGTATGGATGCGCCTCAAGGCAGGCAGCAACAGCCGCCGCGGTATTGCGATACGCGTATATTACCTCGCCCGCGTCGACGTCGACCCGTATCGCCCCGATCCCCCTCGCGCGCAGTGCCGCCGCCACCTCGTCCGCCGCCTCGCCGACGGTCTTGCTTTGCGATATCATCTCGTGCGGATGAGAGGCGAACACCGCAACCTCGGCGCCATCTCCCACCATAAACGGCGCAAGCGAAAAAGCCTCGTCGACAACGGCGTTTGCCGCTATCTCCTCGCCGCTCTCGTTGTATATAAGAACCGTACGCCGTCGCCCTTCCGTCGCACTTCCCGCCGCATTAGCGTCAAGTTCGCCCGAGCCGCCGTTTCCGCAGCGCAAAGGAACGAGGCGCCCCGTCGCCGCAGCGGCAAAAAAATAAAACATCGCGCAAAAAGCGACGCATACGCAAAAAAATCCGAACCCGCCGAACACTATCGACTGCCACCGCCCGCCCGAGCCCGAACCGCCGCTCAAACGTGCGCCCCCGAACGGATCCACCCGCTCGCTCCCGCCCGAGCCGATGCGCAAACGCACAGCACGATCCGCCGATTTTATCGTTTTCGCATCTCCCGTCTCATTCATTCGCCGCGCCTCCTCACAAATCCAAATACGTTAGCCGAAAAAACTCCGCCGCACTATTATATGCCCTGCGGCAAAAGAATATTTCGCCGAGGTGTCCGCCGAGCGCCGAAGAACTATCAAGCCTTTCGAAAAAACGCGTCCGAAATCGCGCGAGAGATCACCATCGCCGCTTTTCTCGTCAAAGCGTCGCAGTCCTGTACCGTCAACAGCAGATCCCCGTCCTCGTGCGTGCTGCGGCGGCTCGGCGCAAATCGTACGACCGTAGGCACGCCGAGCGAAACGACGTGCACCCCCACCGTGTCGCGACTCAGCGTTCCGCGCCGCGCCCCCACTCCGCCGCCGACAGCCGTCCCCGCATCGCAAAGTTGCACCGTTTTACCCAGCCTTGATATTGACGAAGCGGCAAGCGCGTCGACGGCTATCACAAGGTCGGGCTCCACCCGACGTATGAGCGACGAAAAAAGCTCCTCCGTCGATATTCCCGTCTGCGCCTCGACTCCCGCCGCCACCGCGCAAAGGCGACAAAATCCGCCGTCCGCTCCGAGCGCTTGCGCGATATGCCTTGTCGGAGTCAGGCGAGAGACGGTTTCGGGTCCCAAAGCGTCGGCTGTCATTTTCGCGTTTCCTATCCCCGCGACGAAAACGCTGCGAGGCATACCGCCGCACAACGATCGCGCCGTCAGCTTTATCTCCTCGGCAAGCGCGTCGCCTATCGCGCCGAGCACTTTGAGGCGCGCCTCGGAGATCGGCGGCACCGTCAAGGTAACGTAGTTTCCGCACGGGCGCCCGAGCCTTGCGGCTGCCGCGCGGCTTTTGACCTCTATCCTCGAGACCGAAATGCCGCCTGCACGCACACACTCTTCGCTTCGCAGCAGCCCCTCACCGCCGTCGAACGCCTCCTCGGCAAGCTCCGTTCTCCTTATCATATCGTTCTCCTTATCCGCCATTCGTTCCGTCTGCGCCTCGATTTTTTCGGGTATCATTATTATCGGCTGTTTTTTGCGCGGTTATTTGTTAAAATTGTACATAAATCATTTTTTTAATTGTGCAATCTCCCAAACATTTTTTGTTCGAAAAAACGCCTTGAATTTTTACCCCGAAAATGATATAATATGGTGTATTATCTTGGATAGTTATATTCGAATTTTTCTCTCAAACCAAGGAGGAGTTCCACCATTATGACGAAAAAAACAGTCGCTTTTTTACTTGCAGCGGCGTGCCTTGTCTGTATGCTCGCGTCCTGCCACGACGGCAAGATAGACGGGGACACTATAAAAGGCGCGGAGATTCAGGTCTATATGTCCGAAATGATCTACGATTTCGATCCCGCCACGGTCTACAACAACGATTCCGCGTTGCAGATCCTCAGCTTGATGTATGACACTCTGTTTACCCTAAATAAAAACGGCAAAGTCGAAAAATCGCTTGCCAAAAGTTACGAGTTCACGACCGACACGGTTACCGAAGAGTATAAGATGATAATAACGCTTCGCGAGGGCACGTCGTGGTCCGACGGGACGTACGTTTCCGCCCAAGACGTCGTTTATGCTTGGAAGCGCATACTCGACCCCGAATTCAACTGCGAAGCCGCTTGCCTGCTTTACGACGTAAAGAACGCGCAGGAAGCGAAACTCGGAAACACGTCGATCGACTCCGTAGGCGTTTACGCCTCGGACGAGCTTCGCGTCGAGATAACTTTCGTCAGCCCCGACGTCGATACCGAGCGCTTTTTGCTCAACCTCACAAGCGTTGCTCTTGCCCCCCTGCGCGAGAACGTTATCTCCCGCAACGGCGACTGGGCTAAAAAATCGAGCACCATAGTTTGCTCCGGTCCCTTTATGCTCCGCCGCTCCAACTACGGCTTCGATACCTCGGGCAAAGCCGACAACGCTTACCGCGAAATAGTCCTCGAACGCAACCCCTATTACAGACGCACCGCGGAAAGCAAATATCTCGACAAATCCGTAACGCCGTACCGTATACTCTTTAATTATTACGAAGACTCCTCGCAAGTAATGACGGAGTTCAACAGCGGCAACATATTCTACGTAGGCAACGTTCCCCTCGCTTCCCGCTCGGAATACAAAGACAAAGCAACCGTGGAAGATCTGATGTCCACGCACGCATACTACTTTAACGAGAACGCCGACGTCGCCGTCAAGGGCGGCAAGACCGAAAAGCTCTTCGCCGACAAGAACGTTCGCCTCGCGCTCTCCGCCGCTATCGATCGTGCCGCCATTGCGGAACAGATCGTATTCGCCAAGCCCGCCACGGGCTTCGTTCCCTACAAGGTATACGACACGACCAAAAAGACCTCGTTCAGAGAAGTCGGCGGCTCGCTCATCTCTACGGGCGCAGATCTCGCAGCCGCGCAAAACTACATCGCCGCGTCCGGCAAAACTCCCTCCGACTACACGTTCGCCATCAGCGTAAGAAGCGATGACGAGGTCGATCTCGCTATCGCGAATATCGTATGCGAATCGTGGAAGTCGCTCGGCTTCAACGTCAGCGTTAACGTTGTCAAACCCACGATAAACGATGACGAAGCACAGGGCGCCGTTGCGACGGATATCTACGACGACAACTTCCTCGAATACTTTATGAACGGCACCAAAACGGTAACCGACAAGGACGGCAACACCACGACCGTTGCGGCTTACGAAGTTATCGCGGTCGACATCGCGGCATATTCGCCCGACGCATTCAGCGTGCTCGCACCGTTTGCAACGCGCTTCTCCGGTCAAGGTCAGGATATGTCCTCTTCTTCGGATTATATCACCCCAGAGCACAAAACGGGCTATATAAGCGAAGAATATAACGCAAAGATCGAAGCGGCTTACGCCGAGAAAGACGCCGCAAAGCGCGCCGCGCTTTTGCACGAAGCGGAGACCGTTCTCGTTGCCGATATGCCCGTTATGCCGGTCGTATTTAACCAAACCGCATATCTCGCGTCCAAAGATCTCTCCGGCATAAAAACCAACTATTACGGCGTTAACGTATTTACCAAAGTAAAACAAAAGCATTATACCGATTATATCGTAACGGTTGCCGACAGCGGAGCGGAAGAAAAGCCCTCCGACGAAGACGCAGCCGCAGAATGATAGCAAGATAGTCGCATAAAAACATCCGAAACGTCATACCACACGGCGTTTCGGATATTTTTTTATTTTTTTCAAAAAAGGTATTGATTTTTTCAAAACGATATGATATAATGATGAAGTCGTTTGGAGGCATAGCTCAGCCGGTTAGAGTACATGCTTGACATGCATGGGGTCATTGGTTCGATTCCAATTGTCTCCACCAACGAAAAGATCCCGCACTGTGGTGCGGGATCTTTTTTTATTCGATTTCGATATTTTATCGCCGAGCTCGCGTGGACAAACCGCGAGCTCGGCGATACTTTTTTATTCGCATAGGCAACGCCGCGCATCAATCAAAACGGCAAAAATCGCCGTTTCGCCGTTGCAAGGCTGATTTTACCACCCGTTCTTTGCTCGGTCGCCGGAATACCGAGACCCGTAATTACGGCAATATCCTGCGACATTCGACGTAATATCTCTTATCCTCGGCGTGCCCCATTGAAAACGTTTTGCGAGGCAACGCACCGTCGGATTCGACAGCGCCGAACAATTCGGATTTATTCATCCCCTCAAACAAAAAGCCCACGTACCCATCGCGACGCGCAAGCGAACGCAAAGTGTCCTCACCGTGTATATAATCCGTCTCACATTCGGGGTGCGACGCAATATAATCGTCAAGAAAGCGCTGCAACAGTGCCACAGCCAAAGAAACGTCGGGGCAAGGGGCTACTATCTCGCGCTCCGTCTCGCCGTATACAGCCGTAAAAGCGCGCCTCTCGCCGTTACCGACGCGGCTCGCGGCGTATTCGGCAAACGCCGACGCCAATTTTTCGGGTTCGGGCGTTCTTACGATACGATATATCGGCTCGAACACGAGCGAATCGTCGTGCAGATTCACTATCTCGCAAAGCGCGTATCTCGCGGGATGCACGGCAGCCTCCTCCGCCCCGAGGCACCCTTTCAGCTCTTCGTACGCGGCTTTGGCGGTTGCCAGCGAGTGGTTGCCGTCTCCGACGGCAAACAATATCGGCGACGCGCCGCCGCGCTTGTTTTTGAGCTTTTCGCACGCCTCGTTTATATATTCGAACTCCTCTTTTTTAACGAAAGCGCCGCGGATACCGCCGCCGCCGCAATTCAGCTCGAAATCGTATGCGTCCGCCGCATTGCCCGCAAAACTACCGAAAAGTATATTTTCTTCGTCGTCTGCCAAAAGCATTACGTGAGGCATCTCGATAGGCGCGCCGCGACGTACCGCAAGACGCGGCGGAATACGCTCCACGACTGTTTTTTCCGTTGCTCTGACAAGCGAGATCGATCCCTCGGAATAATCGTAATCCTCAAGATCTATGCAGGCAACGAGCCCTCGGCGTACACTGCCGTCGGCAAGCGTGCGCTCCGTATATATACCGCACTCTTTGTGCTCCTCGAATATCCCGTCCTCAAGATAACGCCGCATTGCGTTATGTATCTCGGGCACGCGCGTATCCGCCTCGCCGAGCCACACCTCGGGAAGCATAAGCGAAAGCGTCGACGGCGAGTCGCCTATATTTTTGCGCAGCTCCTCCCAATATTCGGGCTCCGAGGTATGTTGGTCGCAGGCGAGCACCGCCCATTTGCCGAGATCGGTCTTGTCGGGCGTCGGTAACAGAACGTTCGCGGGATAAACGTACATTTTTATTTCCTCCGTAAGTAAAATCTCATTATAAACGTCTATGCGTTAATTATACAACAATAATCCGAGCGGGGCAAGATTTTTCGGCTCTTTCGGACAGATTTGTTGCCTTTTATCAGCCAATCACACAGGCGAAAGGCGCGCCGAAGCACAAACGCGGCGCAGTGCGACCTTTCACCGTATACAAATCGCAAGAACTCTCCCACTCATCGCGATTTTCGCAAAAAATTTCTCCCGACGAATAAATGCCGCCGGGAGAAATCTCATATTCGCGATTATTCGAGCTCGAAAGCGCCGGTATAGAGACGATAATACGTTCCCTTTTCCGCTATCAGCTTTTCGTGGTCGCCGCGCTCTATGATCCTGCCGTGATCGAGAACCATAATAACGTCGGAATTTCGCACGGTCGAGAGCCTGTGGGCAATAACGAACACCGTGCGCCCCTCCATCAGTTTGTCCATACCGCGCTGCACGATAGCCTCGGTGCGGGTATCTATGGAAGAGGTAGCCTCGTCGAGTATCATAACGGGCGGGTCTGCGACCGCCGCTCTTGCTATCGCAATAAGTTGGCGTTGCCCCTGCGAAAGGTTTGCGCCGTTGTTCGCAAGTTCGGTGGCGTACCCACCCGGCAAACGGGAGATAAAGTCGTCCGCGCCCGCAAGCCGCGCCGCGGCTATGCATTCCTCGTCCGTGGCTTCGAGCCTACCGTACCGTATGTTATCCATAACGGTACCCGTAAAGAGGTTTGTATCCTGCAGGACGATACCGAGCGAGCGACGCAGATCCGACTTTTTGATCTTGTTGATATTTATACCGTCGTATCTTATCTTGCCGTCGGCAATATCGTAAAAACGATTTATCAGGTTGGTTATAGTCGTCTTGCCCGCGCCGGTCGCGCCGACAAACGCAACCTTTTGACCGGGCTCGGCATATACGCTGACGTTGTGGAGCACGTTCTTGCCCTCGACGTAAGCAAAATCCACTTCGGTAAGGCGAACGTCGCCGGTCAAAGGCGTATACGTCAACGTACCGTCGCCGTGGGGGTGCTTCCACGCCCATTTGCCGGTATGATCCTCGGTTTCGGTAATGTTGCCGTTCTCGTCCTCTTTGGCGTTTACGAGGGTAACGTATCCGTCGTCGACCTCGGGACTTTGATCCATAAGACCGAATATGCGCTCCGCACCCGCAAGACCCATTACGATCGTATTAATCTGCTGCGAGAGCTGGTTAACGTTGCCGGAGAATTGCTTTGTCATATTAAGGAAAGGTACCACTATACTGATGCTGAAAGCCATCCCCGACACAGCGACGTTACGCGCGCCCGTGGCAAGGAAGATACCGCCGACGGTCGCCACTATAACGTATAGGATGTTGCCGAGATTCATATTGATCGGGCCGAGCATATTGGCATAGGTGTGCGCACGGCGGCTGTCGTCGTAAAGTTCGCCGTTTATCCTGTCGAAATCGGCGACCGCCTCTTTTTCGTGGCAAAATACCTTTATGACCTTTTGCCCGTTCATCATCTCTTGTATAAAGCCCTCGGTCTTACCCATCGAATGCTGCTGACGGACAAAGTATTTCGCACTGCCGCCGCCGAGCTTTTTAACCGTAAAGAACATTACGGCAACCCCCGCAAGCACTACGAGAGTCATCCACACGCTGTACCACAGCATTATTCCGAGAACGCAAGTCACGATCACTATCGACTGCAGTATCGTGGGGAATGCCTGCGAAACAAGCTCGCGCAAGGTGTCGATATCGTTGGTATAATGGCTCATAATGTCGCCGTGCTTGTTCGTGTCGAAATACTTTATGGGAAGATTTTGCATCCCGTCGAACATCTTGCGGCGTACTTTGCAAAGGAAGCCTTGCGTTATATAAGCCATAATCTGACCTTGCAGAGTTATGAGAATTATCGAAACGGAGTATATCGCTATCAAAACGCCGATAAGCGGCAATACCTCCGTTTTCGCAGTCGACCAATCGCCCGAGGAAATATAGCGCTCGATTATTTCGATGACTTTTTGTTGGAATATCGCGGGCACCGTCGCCGTTACGGCAGAAAATATTGTGCAAAAGAACGCGACGGGCACGAGTTTCGGATAGGACGCGAACAAAAGCTTAAGCACTCTTGTCAGCGCGGAAAGATTCATCTTCGGTTTCGGCGGACGTGCGGCTGGTGCGCCGTCGCGTTCGTCGCCAAGCGCAGTTACGTTATCGCGTGTTTCTTTCATTCCTCGTCGCCTCCCCTCGTTTGCTGTTCGTATATCTCGCGATATATCTCGCAATTCTCAAGCAGATCCTCGTGATTGCCGACCGCGTTTATCTCGCCGTTTTCCATAACGATTATCATATCGGCTTGCTCGACGGAGGATACCCTTTGCGCTATTATAAGCTTCGTCGTTTCGGGGATATATTTCGCAAGTCCTTCGCGAATGTACGCGTCCGTTTGAGTATCGACCGCGCTCGTGGAGTCGTCGAGGATCAATATCTTCGGTTTTTTAAGCAACGCGCGGGCAATGCAAAGCCTTTGTTTTTGTCCGCCGGAAACGTTCGTGCCTCCCTGCTCGATGTACGTGTCGTACCCTTCGGGGAAGCTGCGTACGAAATCGTCCGCCTGCGCCATCTTGCAAGCCGCGACGATCTCGTCGTCGGTAGCGTTTTCGTTACCCCATTTGAGATTTTCCTTTATCGTGCCGGAAAACAGCAGATTCTTTTGGAGAACGACGGCAACGGAATCTCTGAGCGTACGCAAGTCGTAGGAACGAACGTCTACGCCGCCGACCATAACCGAGCCCTCGGTCGCGTCGTAAAGTCGCGGCACGAGCTGTACAAGGGACGATTTGCCCGATCCCGTGCCGCCGATTATTCCTACCGTCATTCCGGAGGCTATATGAAGCTCTACGTTCGCGAGCGAATTCTTTTTCGCCTTTTCCGAATATTTAAAGTTAACTCCGCAAAAGTCTATCGCTCCGTTTTGCACCTCGTAAACGGGCGACTCGGGCTCTTTGATGACAGGCTCTTCGCAAAGCACCTCGTCAATTCTTTTCATTGATTCGGCGGACATCGTAACCATAACGTATATCATCGAGAGCATCATAAGCGACATAAGTATCTGCATACCGTACGTCAGCATAGCGGATATCTCGCCGACCTGTATCGTCGTACCGCGATACTTTATGGCAAGGAACGAGCCGACCGCCAAGATGAAGACCATATTAAAGTAAAGGCATATCTGCATAAGAGGCGTGTTGAGCGCGACTATGCGCTCTGCACGCGTAAAGTCGCCGCGAATGTTTTCCGCCGCTTTGCCGAATTTTTCCTTTTCATACTCCTCGCGCGAGAAGCCTTTTACCACGCGCATTCCGCGCACGTTCTCCTCGATAGACTCGTTGAGTCTGTCGTATTTTCTGAAAACGCTGCGAAAAGCGGGCATCGCCTTTTTGCTGACCCAAAGCAGACCCACGATAAGGATGGGCACGACTATAACGAAAGTGCCCGCAAGCCAGCCGCCCAGCCTGAACGCCATTATGATCGAAAACAAAAAGTTCAGCGGACTCCTGATAGCCGTTCTTATTATCATCATAAACGACATCTGAACGTTCGCCACGTCCGTCGTAAGTCTCGTTACCAGTGAAGTTGACGAAAATTTGTCTATATTCTCAAAAGAAAACGTCTGTATCTTTCTGAAAAGGTCTCCGCGCAAATTTTTTGCGAATCCCGCCGAAGCTCTTGCGCACGCAATTGCCGCAATACCGCCGCAACACAGCGATATCATTGCCATAAAGGCAAGAAAAAGCCCGGTCTTTACGATCTGAGCGACTTCGGCGCCGTCTCGGATCGCATTAACGAGTTCGGATGTAATCGTAGGAATAAACACCTCGATGCACACTTCTCCGACGATAAAGATAAGCGTCAGCACGGTGGGCAGCTTGTATTCCCTGATACAACCCGCAAGTTTCTTTAACATTTTTTCTCCTTCCGAAATATTTGTACATATTTATTTAATATCTTATTATATCATAATACGCCCATCTCGTCAATCGGCAATGCGACGAAAAAAATCCCCTCAAAACGTTTTTTTGAGGGGACTTTGTCTTCTGCCGCGAGCATTATCACGAGTCGCGGTAAGGCTCTGCCGCCCGCTCTCACGAGCGGTGCCGTATGCGGCGATTTTAAACGCCGTGCCGTCGTGGACTATGCGGCGCAAAGCGACACGCACGTTATCGGCTGCGTTTTTTCGCCGTTTGCGACCTCGCCGCGCCGGCGGGTGATTTGCGCTTTTTCCGTACGGAATATCCGAAAGTTCCGAGCTTTTTTCCGAGTTCGAAATACGTGCCGTGCGAATACGCGACGAGCGACGCTTTTTCGAGATGCAAAGCGCCTTTTTCGTCTATCAGATTTTCCTCGACGCCGACCGCAACGACGTCCGCCAAAAACAGATCGTGCGAGCCTTGCGGTAAAATATCGAAAACTCGGCACTCGAGGGTCAGCGGCGACTGCTCGATCGACGGGCAAGCGACTTTTTTCGATTTTTCGGGTGTCAGCGAGCATTTTTTGAACTTGTCGACCTTTCGCCCCGTATAAACGCCGCAGGTGTCACACGCCGCCACAAGCGAAGCGGGCACGAGATTTATAACGAATTCGCGCGTTTGCGAGATTATCTCGTGCGAGTATCGCGAGGGGCGCAACGATATCGCCACACGAGGCGGTTGCGTGCATATCATACCGCACCAAGCGACGGTCGCGACGTTCGGCGCCTCGCCGTCGCGTGCGGACGAGACCATAACTGCGGGCAACGGCGAGAGCAGCGCTCCCCCTCCCCATTCGACCTTTGACATTGTTTTTCCCCTTTCCTGTCCGAACGTTGCAACGCAACGTTTTGTTATCAAAATTGTTTATTCGCGGCGACAAACGCCGCGCGACAAAAATCCGCGGCAAACCGTCAATATTCCCCGCGGACATCCCACGGCAGCGCCGTCATAAGCGGCACGACGTCCTCGCGCCTGTCTACGGCATAAAGCATTCCGCGCGGCGAGCACGGCACGGGGCAAAAACGCACTGTCAAACGCACGTCGTCACCGACTTTTTCAGCCTTTGTGGCAAAAGGCAAGCGCACGGCGCTCGCATAACGCTCCGCCGCCAAAAGCTCGAGCGGCTCCGTTTCGGGCAAGGGCGTGCCTCCCACGTTTTTCGCCTCTCCGCCGAAAAGCATCGCGCCGAAAGAAAAGCACGGCACGTCTCCGAGTGCGTCCACCCTGAAATTAAAGCCGCGGCGGCGCGATACGCGCCTGAAACACATAGCGGCGGCAAGCATAACCGCGGTGAGCGACGAGCAATCGCTGTTGCGAAAATCCGCGTCGCCCGCAGTGCCGAGGTAATCCGCACCGCAACCGCCTATAAGGGCAACGTCGCGCACGGCTGTCTCCGCTCTGCGAGATATCTCGCGTTTTACCGCACAAGATTCGAGTCGGCGTACACCGCCGAACAAACGCTCGACGGCACCGTCGCGTTGAGCGAAAAAATTCTCCCTCTCGAAATCGTCGTTCGGATCGCGCGATATAAAGACCAAATACAGCTCCGCCATACCGGGCAACGGCGTTGCGTGCACGACGCTCTCTCCGCACACGTATCTTCGCGAGCCGAAGACGGAGCGCTCGCCGCCGAGAGCACGTTCGCGTGCGGGCGTGCGAGAAAAACTTTGCCCCACCGCAAATCGCCCCGACGAACGCGAGGCGGCAACGACGGCAAGGTCGCCGCAAAGCTCGAATATCATAGCGTCGTCGTCATAACGGATCGCGCGTTTTTCGTCTGCCGAAGCACCGAACGCGGAGGCGTCTATCTCAAAAAAAGAACCGTATCTCATCTTTTTGCCCCCGCTCATATAAACTCCGCCATACGGTAATGCCCGCTTCCGTCACGCAGCACAAGCCGTCTGCCGCCTATTTTCATTCCTTTTGCGTTAATTGCCGAAATATGCTGCGAAACGTTGGAAAGTTTCCTATGCACGTCTCCTATGCATACGGCAAGCAATTCCGCATTGTCGGCTCCGCGCGCGCCGCGCAGGGCGAGAAATCGCAGCAACGTCCGCTCCGTCGGCGTGAGTTTGAGTTCGTAACCTATGTAAAAAACCGTTCCGTCCTCGAAAGAGATAAGATCCGAGGCAAACTCGCTCGTATCCTCCGAAAAAGAACGCAAAAGCGCCACCGTATCCGAGTCGAGCCAAGCCTCGCCGAGCTTGCCGAAGCGCTCTGCACCTACGGTCGGAACGTCGTGCACGCAAGGCTCGTCGCATACCCACAGCACCACGCCGTCGCGCGCCCTCTCCAATTCGCCCGCGGCGAGCACGGAATGTATCACGCCGTGCTTTTTCAGCGCACGCGAAAGTTCGGCGCGGCGCAAAATATCATCGCAATACAAATAAAGCATATCACGTTCCCCTCGCCGCACAAGCTCTCCACCGTCGCTTGTGCACGGCAGAAATCACTCGATAAAGCACAGCCTCTCTCCGTCGTTTTTCGTCGTACGGCGCCCCGCGCGAAGGCGCGAGACGCCTCTGCGGGGCGCGTGCCGGCACACGCCCGATTAACACCGCCGCAAGCTCGAGCGCCTTGTCCTTAACGCCCCTCAAGCCCGAACGCCTCGTTTTCTCACCGCCGCCGCTGTTTTGCGGCAAAGCACGGCGGCAACGGCAGGTGTGCGGTCGCCGTTATCTTTAAAATGTTAACATATCCTATGCCTTTTGTCAATAATTTTCGCCGTTTGCCCGTACGCTCGTTACTCCGAGCGGATCGAAAACGTTGTTTTTTCGCGCCTCGCGCTTCATCGCACTCTATATTTTCCGTTTTTTCGCCGTCTTTCGCCGTCTTTCGCCCTCTTTACCGTTTTGAGATTGACTTTATTCGTTTGCAGTGCTATAATCAATCGGGTGTGCGCGTATCTTAGGCAAACGCCCCTCGCTCGCATATACGAGCGGCGTCGCTGCCCTCGGGCTGCATATTTTTCTCTTTCGCGATCGTTTCGCAATTGCGTTGCCGCTTTTCGTATGCGGTCGGCTCCTTTTTATACGTTATCCGCGCAATATGCCCCCTCGCAACGCTCAAGCCTTACCATTACAGTCCTTGAAAGGTCGCTTCGCAAGAAGCAACGGGTAAAAGTTATGGCATCCGATGCAAAAATCAAAAAGCCGAAAGTAAAAAACGATATCAAAAACTTTACCGAGGGCAAGCTTTTCTTGCCGCTCGTCGTATTTACCCTGCCCGTACTCGCTTCGGGCGTGCTGCAGTTTTTGTACAATGCCGCGGACGTATTCGTTATAGGCAAATTCGTCGGCGACGAAGCACTTGCCGCAGTCGGTTCCACGGGCTCGCTCTCAAATCTGCTGACGGGACTTTTTATAGGCTTTTCGGTAGGCGCAAGCGTTGCCGTATCCCAGTATATCGGCTCGGGCGAGCTTGAGGACGCGCGGCAGACCGTGCACACCTCTATGCTTTTGAGCCTCGTCCTCGGCGTTATCATATCCATAATCGGCTATAATATCTCAAGGCCGCTTCTTATCCTTATGGACTCCCCGAAAGACGACGTTCTTCCCCTCGCAACGCAGTATATCAAAATCATTTTTCTCGGTATGCCCGCGCAAATGGTATATAATTACGGCGCGTCGATCCTGCGTGCGAAAGGCGACACGAAAAATCCGCTTATATTCCTTACCATATCGGGCGTTCTTAACGTCGTGCTCAATCTCTTTTTCGTCATCAAATGCGGAATGGGCGTCGCAGGCGTCGCGTGGGCGACGATAATCTCGCAATATCTCTCCGCAGTCCTTGTAACGGTTCTCCTTTGCCGACTCAAGGACGCATGCCGCCTGAACTTCAAAGAATTGCGCATACACCCCGACAAACTGCGCAAAATCGTTACGATAGGATTTCCCGCGGGGATACAAAGCATACTTTTCTCAATCTCCAACATACTTATCCAATCTTCGATCAACTCTTTCGGCAAGGTCGCCATCGCGGGCAACACCGCCGCAAGCAACGTGGACGGTCTTATATACATTGCCTGCAACTCGTTTTATCACGCCGCTCTGACCTTTACCGGGCAAAATATGGGCGCGGGTAAATTCGGCAGAGTAAAAAAGACCTGCGCAATGTGCCTTTTGCTCGTTACCGTGATAGGTCTCGCCATCTCGGGAGTATGCTGGGTATTCGGCGACGAATTGCTCGCCCTCTTCAGCGACACGCCGAACGTCGGCGAATACGGCAAGATACGCTTGCTTTACGTCGGTATGCCTTATTTTCTTTGCGGTATAATGGAGGTAATGTCGGGTATGCTTCGCGGACTCGGTGCGTCCACCGTCTCGACCGTCGTATCGTTGCTCGGCGCCTGCGCTTTTCGCATCGTTTGGATAGCTTTCGTTTTCGGAGCTTATCACACGACGGAGGTGCTCTACCTTTCGTATCCCGTTTCGTGGATAATCACTTCCGCGGGGCTTTTCGTATGTTATCTCATCGTTTTGCGTCGGCGCGAAAAGCAGGCGGCAAGCGCCGCAGCCCTCTCGGACGTCAAATGTTGACATTATCCGTTTTTTATACTATAATATCGGTAATAATATAAATTGCGTTTTCCGACCTCTCTGCCTCATCGCCGCCGCGGGCTTCGCGTCGGCGATGAACGATCAAAATAAAAAAGGACTGTCGCCGACTTGCTTTTTCGGCGAAAATTAAGATGTGTAAACTACGAAATTTTATTGTTAATCATCGCAAGACGTTTTTGATGATCGCTATGGACACGCTCGTGGTCTCGGTGCTTTTCTCGTTTTGCTTCGCGATAAGCCGACTCTCTTCGCTTCTAACGGGATCGCTGAGGCTCTTTTGGCAACTTTTGATCATTTTGATACCCGTTTATATCGTTACGTTTACCTTTACGGGGCTTTATCGCAACTTGTGGAAATACGCGCAGTACAGAGAGTATCTCGTGTGCAACGTTTCCTCCGTTATAGCGGGACTGCTGTTTTTTATAATCTCGAGGATCCTTTGCAACTTCGATTTGATAGAAAAGGCGCCGTTTTATTTTTACGTTCTCGTTATGTGCACGTCGGCGATAGGCACCGTAAGCATCCGCCTCGTTTACCGATTTGCGGTAACGCGCATACGGAACATGCACGGCAACAAACGCCGAGTTATGATAGTCGGGTGCGGAAACGCCTGCGCTATGCTCCTTAACGAGATACGAATCTCCCCCGAGTGCCCCCTTTTGCCTATCGTCGGCGTTGACGACGACGGCACAAAAGTCGGCTGCACCATCAACGGGCTCAAGATCGAGGGCACCAACGAGGATGTCGAGCGCTTGGCGCGCGAGCACAAGATCGACCTTATCATCATCGCAATTCCCTCCGCGGACAACGCGCGTCGCGCAAAATTGCTCGACTATTGCGCACCGGTCGGCTGCGAGGTCAAAATGCTGCCGCGACTTTACGACTTTTCCAGCGAAAGCGACACTTGTATAAGCAAGCTGCGCAGCATAACGCCCGAAGAGCTCCTCGGGCGCGAACCCATAAAGATCGACAACCAATCCATCGTCGACTACGTTGCCGGCAGAACGGTCGTCGTAACCGGCGGCGGCGGCTCGATCGGCTCCGAAATATGCCGCCAAATAGCCGCTTTTTCGCCGAAGAAGCTCGTTATAATCGACATATACGAAAACAACGCTTACGAGATACAGCAAGAACTGATACAAACGTACGGCGCCTCGCTTGACCTTGAAGTTCACATCGCCTCCGTACGCGACCGCAAGCATATCTTCGAACTTTTCCGCGAGATAAAGCCGCAGATCGTTATTCACGCCGCCGCACACAAACACGTTCCGCTTATGGAGCACGCGCCGACGGAAGCGATAAAAAACAACGTGCTCGGTACTTTAAACGTCGCCGAGGCGTCGCTCAACGCGGGCGTCGACCGCTTTATTATGATATCCACCGACAAAGCGGTCAACCCGACGAACATTATGGGCGCGACAAAGCGCGTGTGCGAACTTATCGTCGAAAAACTGAACGGGCACGGAACGGAATTTTGCGCCGTCAGATTCGGCAACGTTCTCGGATCCAACGGCTCCGTCATCCCGCTCTTTAAAAAGCAGATCGAATCCGGCGGTCCCGTAACCGTTACCCACCCCGATATCATCAGATATTTTATGACCATCCCCGAGGCGGTTCAGCTCGTTCTCGCGGCGGGATCTATGGCAAAAGGCGGCGAGATCTTCGTACTCAATATGGGCAACCCCGTTAAGATAGATTCTATGGCGAAAAAGCTGATTGCCCTCTCCGGCTATCAGCTCGGGCGCGATATAGATATAGTTTATACCGGTCTGCGCCCCGGCGAAAAGCTGTACGAAGAACTGCTTATGGCTGAGGAAGGTCTCAGCGCAACGAAGCACGACAAAATATTTATCGGCAAAACCGCCGATATCGAATCCAATATACTCTTCCCCACCCTCGACGAGCTTGCGCGAATCGCCAACAACGACGAGATGGACCCGCACGAGCGCGCTTGCAAGATCGAGCTGCTGATAAAAAATCTCGTACCCGAATTCAAGCATTACGACCCGAACGGACTTTATACCCCCGCCGCCGAGGAGAACGACGCATAAACTCGCGTAAGATCTGACACACCGCGATATCTCTCCCCACCCCCAAAGTCACGCATAGAGATATCGCAACCCCAATGCACCAAAACTATAAGTAATAAAATGAAGAGCAAAAAAACGCCGATAAGCGACCGAAACAACGCACAAAATACGCAAGAATACTCAAATGCAGCCGCCGATGCGCCAAAAAGCAAAAAGCTCGGCAAAAAAGCCAAAGTCGTCGTTATCGCGGCGATAGTCGTCCTAAGCGTTATGGCGCTTATCGTCGCCTCGCTGTTGGGTTTTCTCATTTATCTGCACGGTCTTATGAACTACGAGGAGATACCCGAGTCAAGCGGCGGCGAGCACACGTCAATCCCCGACGAAGAACTCTCGAAAATGCTCGACGACATCGACAAAGCCAACGGCGAACAACCGGGCGACGCAACGGGCACGCCCTCGGACACAGGCGGCGACGTTACGCCGCCTGAGACGAGCGCCCCCACCACGGATCCGTCGCAAGACGTTAAAAACATTTTGCTTATCGGTGCCGACGATACCGGCAAAAACGGTCTGTCCGATATTATGATCGTAGTATCCGTTAACACGGCAACGGGCAAGATAGTTTGTACGTCGCTTATGCGCGACATATACTCCTATATCCCCGTTAATAACGGCATATACAACAAGCTCAACGCCTCGCACTCCATCGGCGGCACACCGCTTCTGCTCGCCACCATCAAGCAAAATTTCGGCATAAGTATCGACAACTATATCAAGGTCACGATACCGAACGCCATTCGCATTTTCGACGAACTCGGCGGTCTCGAGCTTACGCTCTCTCGCGCGGAGATAAAATACATCAACGCCGGGCTCCCCGACAATGAAAAGATCTCCCTGTCTCTTGCGGGTCAGCCGGTGCACCTCTCGGGCACAGCGCTGCAGATACACGCACGCAACAGATCCACCGACGGAGGCGGGGACTTTAACCGCACTCGCAGGCAACGCGACATACTTGACGCAACGTTTATAAAACTCAGCAAAACGAGCGTTTTCGACCTTTATTCTCTGCTCGAAAAGTTCTTGCCGCTCGTAACGACGGATATCTCAAAAACCGAATTCCTATCTTACATCGCGTCTTCCGCAACGTATTTTCAGTACGAGCGCGAAATGTTTCGCATTCCGTGCGACGGCTGCTGGGAGTACTATAACACGACTCGCAGTTACGTCCGCATAACGGATATAAACAAGACTATGGACGAATGGAAAAGTCGGGTCTACGGCTGAATCGATCGGGCTCGCAACGCGAGCCCGATACTTTTTTATATTAAACGAAAGGCAGCGCTCCGCCGACGCTTCTATCAGCGGTGCCGCAAATTATAACGAATGATCTGCCAACAATGTCCGCGCCGCTGCAACGTCGACAGAAAAACAGCGCTTGGCGCGTGCGGAGTACGCGACGAAATCAAAATATCGCGCATTTCCCGCCACTATGGCGAAGAGCCTTGTATCAGCGGCAGCGAGGGCTCGGGGACGGTGTTTTTTTCGGGTTGCTCTCTGAAATGCGTATTTTGCCAAAACAAGGCGATAAGCCGCGATTGCCTCGGCACCGAGGTCTCGGACGACCGCCTTTGCGAGCTCCTTTTGCGCCTTGCCCGCTCGGGCGTGCACAACGTAAATCTCGTTACGCCGACGCACTATACCGAAAGGCTCGCGCATATCCTTAAGGCGGTCAAGCCCCACCTCGGCGTTCCCGTCGTATGGAACAGCGGCGGCTACGAATCTCCCGACGTACTGCGCCTTGTTGCCGACTGCGTTGACGTATATCTGCCGGATTTTAAATACGCGTCGCCCGAACTCTCGGCGAAATATTCGGCGGTGCCGGATTATGCCGCTCGCGCCTCGGAGGCGATAAAATATATGTTCGACGTATTGGGCGAGTTTCGGACAGACAAAAGCGGCATCGCCGAGCGCGGTGTGCTGATAAGGCATTTGGTTTTGCCGGGCTGCCGACACGATTCGATAAACGTTATGCGTACCATAGCGGACATCCTGCCTACCGACAAAATAAAGATAAGCCTTATGAGCCAATACACGCCCGAATTTTACCGCGGCGACGAAAGAGCGCTTCGCCGCAAGGTAACGAGCTTCGAATACAACAGCGTTTTAGCCGAGGCGCAAAGGCTCGGGCTCGACGGATATATGCAAGCCCCGAGCTCCGCCACCTCGGAGCTCACGCCGTCGTTCACCGACGAATTGACTTTTGAAACTTAAAAAACGAAAATATTGTTTTTTCCCCTTGACATTTGAAATATAAAATATTATAATATTGTGGTATCGCAGGTGTAGTCTAATGGCAGAACTTCAGCTTCCCAAGCTGACCGCGCGGGTTCGATTCCCGTCACCTGCTCCACAAAGCCCTCTTTTGTCGTGCCGACAAAAGAGGGCTTTTCGCGTTTTCGGGCATATTGCGGCATTTTACGGCATATTGCGCTTTTCGCAAGACAGTGCGAAAAATACCGCCAAACGCAGTCGCCGTGCAGCGCCCGCGTTTGGCGGTATTTTAAAATGCGATACCGAAAAAATCGGCTCGTTGATATTATCTTGGTTCGGCTTGCGAATTTTTACTCCGCTTTGAGCTTATACGCCTTGTACAAGAAGTAAATTCCGACGGGCCAGAAGAAAATCAAAAAGACGATACCCAAAAACAGATAACGATCTTTTTCGCTTTTTGCTTTCTCTTTGGCTGCCGGATCCGCCGAATGCGAAGAGGAGCCCGAAGTTTTGTAATCGCACTGCGAGTCAAAGTATCGAATAAGGATCTCCTCGGGCGTACCCTCCTCATACTGCTTAAAGAAAGAGGGACCCGCCCCGGGGATACGCGCGACTATCTCGGGGGCGCGGCGATTCAACTTATAAAGCATTTTCAAACCGTTATCGATTATCTGCTCGTCTGACAAACGATCACAAGAATCGAAATGCTCGGAAATCATATACAGTACGTAACCTTCAGCGGCGTACTTTACCTTAGAGTCGTATTTCAGCAGCCACTCGACCTCCGCGGGGTCAAGGTAACGCGAGCCGTTCGACACGGGGCGCGGCGGTATCTCCTCTTTCGTTATCGCCGAGCTCGGGGTGCGCAGATCATTTATGCTCGTCCTCAAGCTGTTAAGCACAAAAGTGTGCGCGTCAACGCCCGCGGGAGGGGTGGCGCCCGTGATATCACCGATAACCGCTGCCGTAGCCATTTTTACGTACTCCGCGTCGTCCACGTGATCCGGGTACTTTTGCTCCAAGAACAATTTTACGTATTCGGCGATAAGCGCTGACGCCTCGTCACTGTTCAGCGCTTGCAAAACTTCATTATTCATTTCCGCCATTTGTCTTTCTCCCTTGATCTTTATAAACTTTGCGAAATTTATGCCTGAGTATGCTTATAAATGCCGCAGCTTTCCCACGGGTCCTTACGGCTTCCGCATTCTATGCAGCGCTTTTCTTCGGGGCGATAATTTTTGCAATTTCCGCAAACGCGGTCGCCGTACGGACGGTGCTCGGCAATGGTGCACTCCGAGGACGAAGAACGCGAATAGCCGTTATACCCGCATTTGCCCTCAGAAGAACGAAAATAACGGCAGTTGTAACATTGACTCATAATAATTACCTCTTTTCATCATAATATTGGTCCGAGTCATTTCAACGTAATGCGGATTATGTGGTAAAACTCACGCGTCTCCCCAATCTGCGAGCCGACGAACGCGCCCCTCAAAACAAAAGCGAGCGCAATAACAAGACCGGAGAAAAAATTTCACTTTATCCGGCTTTGTTTTTACGCTCGAAATTGTTGATTTAGCTCAAAAACTATTGCAATTACGACGCAAAAATGTTATAATATATTATAACGCAGTGCGACAGATTATCGTAATACCACATAATCCGCATTACGTTGCAAAAGCGACGCCGACGATATTTCGTCGGCTTTTTTATATTATCAGCCTCATTTTTTCCATACTGCGTCTGTGTTCGTCGCCCGTGGAAACTATGTATATCCGCGTCGTGTCAATACTGCTGTGCCCCAACACGTCCGCCAATTTTGCGATATCCCTTTCAACCCCGTAAAAAGTACGTGCGAAAAGTCGGCGCAGGTTGTGAGGAAACACTTTGTCGGGTGCCACACCCGCTTCCGAGCAAACGGATTTCATCTCTTTCCATACGTCGCTGCGATCCAGCGTTTTGCCGCTTTTCGTTACGAATATCATACCGCTGCGGATCCCCCGCTCCTTTGCGTAACGTAGTAATTTTACCCGCAAGGTCGAAACGATAAATACCGTTCGCGTTTTCCCCTTGCAGCGAACGACAGCCTCGCCCTTTCTCGCGGCTTCCGCGGTGATAAAAGGCAACTCGCTTATACGAATACCCGTAGCGCAGATCGTTTGCAAAAGCATCGACAAGCGCTTGTTTCGCCTTTTTTCGGCTGCTTTTACAAGCGAGACGTATTCCGCCTTGGATAGGTGCGTTTTTTCCGAACAGTAAACTTTTTTCTGCACTTTAAATCGTCTTAAGCAACCGTCTTTCCAGCCGATGAAAGACAAAAAAGAATTGAGCGCGGCTATCATCGAATTTGCGCTTGCGACCGCATACGTTTTGCCCAAATAATCTTTATATTCGACCGTAAGTTCTTTTTCGACTTGTCTGTCGTTGGCAAAAGTACGGAAGCGGCGTACGTCGCGCATATATTTTTTTATGGTATTCTCGCTCTTTTCGTTCGCTTTCATATCCGATTCAAACGCCCTCAGCATTTCGTCGGTAACTTTTCGCTCGTTCATCGCAGCGTATCTCCCTGTGCGTTTATTTTTGTTTTTTCCCGAACGCAAAAGCGGCAAAGCCCTCGCGAGGACGTATGCGCTCCGAGCGCTCGTTTTTTGCCGCGCGTTCTCGTCCCGCACGTCTTGCAAACGTCGATATGCTTACAAATCCGAACCAGAAAACCCGACCTCAAGAAAACAAGGTCGGGTTTTTACGTTTTTTCGCGCAAGGCGCGGGCGGCGAGCGCAGGCGGTCGCAAAGCGACGTGGCTGATACGCGATCGCTCCATCCGATTTTACGTGCGCCTCAGCGCGGCTTTGTAAGCGCGACAAGTCGCGAGGCAAGCCCCGTATAGCGAAGAGTCGCCCTTTTATTCTGCGTCATCGCGCGCACGGTCTCCTCGCGCCCGACAAGGATAACCCGATTTTTCGCCCGCGTAACGGCTGTATAAAGCAAATTTCTTATGCAAAGGGCGGGCGGAACGTTGCCCACGGGGATAACTACGGTGGAATATTCGCTTCCTTGGCTTTTGTGCACGGTAACGGCGTACGCCAGCTCGAGATCTTCGAGGTCGGAAAAGGCATAGTCCACCGTCCTGCCGTCAAAATCAACGTCCATACTGCGGGTAGACGGGTTTACGTCTCTTATTACCCCGATATCGCCGTTAAACACGCCTCTGCCGCTTTTTTGCCCCTTAGACCACTCAAGCTCGTAATTGTTGCGCACCTGCATAACCCTATCGCCGACTCGGTACACCGTGTCGCGGTTTTTGTACTCTTTTTTGTCGGCAGAATGTGGATTTACGCGCGAGCGAATATAAAGATTCAGCGATTCGGTGCCCGAGACGCCCTTACGCGACGGCGCTATGACCTGCACCGTTTCGTCGCTTCCGTAAGCGTTCGGCAAGCGCGAAGCGCAAAGATCCGTTATCGTATCCCGTATTTCCGCATCCGTATTCCTCGGCAGAAAAAAGAAATCCGAATTCTTTACGTCGAGCCTCGGCATATTTCCGCGATTTATAGCGTGTGCGTTCGTTACTATAAGCGAGCTTTCGGCTTGTCGGAATATTTGCGTAAGCGCTATGCATGGCACGGCGCCCGAACGAATGATATCCCCGAGCACGTTGCCCGCGCCGACGGAGGGGAGCTGATCCGAATCGCCTATAAGTATCAGCCTCGCGCCCGGTTTTATCGCACGCAGCAGCGACGCCGTAAGGGCGGTGTCGAGCATAGACGCCTCGTCGATTATAATAACGTTCTCGTCGAGATGGTTGTTCTCGTCGCGCCTGAACCTCATATTGCGCGACTCCCCGCGTTGCGTGCGCGTCTCGGCGCCGTCAAAGTCCGCCTCGAGCAAGCGGTGCACGGTCTTTGCTTCGCGCACCGTAGCCTCGGTTATCCTTTTTGCCGCACGCCCCGTCGGTGCCGCGAGAACCACCTCCATATCCATACTCTCGAAGATATCTATAAGCGCGGATACGACCGTTGTTTTGCCCGTTCCGGGACCGCCCGTCAGAACTACCGCGCCGCCCGTCAACGCGGCGAATATCGCCTTTTTTTGCTCGTCTGCATAGCGTACGCCGCGCCGCGCCTCTTCCATTCTTATAAAGCCGTCGATATCGGCGAAATTTATGGCGACCCCACCGCGTAAAAGGCGCACGAGTTTTTCGGCTATATACTTTTCGTCGTTATACGTCGCCCTGTCGTAAACGAGCTCCTCCTCGCCGTTTTTTTCGCTTACGAGGCGACCGAGCTTCAACTTTCGGCGCAATGCCGCAGCCACAAGGTCGGGTTCAACGCCGAGCATATCCGCCGCCGCTTTGACGAGTTTGTCATACGGCAAACAAGTGTGCCCGTTCTGCCTTGCGTTATACTGCAAAACGCAAGCGCAGCCCGCCTCGAGTCTCGCGTCGCTCGAGGGGTCAAGCCCGAGCTTGGATGCCAATTGATCCGCTTTTTCAAAACTTATCCCGTCTATCTCGTCGCAAAGACGAAAGGGATCTTTTTTCGCCGCGTCTATCGCCGCACCGCCGAATTTGTTATATATCCGCATAGTCAGCGAGGGGGAGAAATATTCGCCGAAAAAAGTCATAGCGGCTCTGATATCGGCTTTCGATTTGTATTCCGCGGATATCTCCCGTGCGCGTCGCAGATTTATACCCGGTATACGAGCCAGCCAGTCCGCGTGATTCTCGATAACGTCGGCGGTATCCTCGCCGAAAATATCGACTATTTTTCGCGCGGTCTTGGGACCCACGCCTTTAACCGCGCCCGACGCCAAATATCTCTCGATATCCTCGACGCCGCTTATTTGCTCGAGCGTATATTGCATAACGCGCAATTGCTTGCCGTATTTGAGATTCATCTCCCACTTGCCGCGAATCGTCAGTTTGTCACCCTCGCCGACGTCGGGCAAGGTACCGACGGCGCTTATAAGGTCGCCGTTCTCGCTTACGAAGGTAAAAACGGTATATCCGCTGTCGTCGTTGCGATAAAGGATCCCCTCGACAGCGCCTTGGTATTCCGCGCTCGAGCCGTTTTCTTTGTCTGCCATACAGCCCCTCCTTTCCGTATATCGTTATTTTATATCGGCACGTCAAAATGCCGCAAACGTCGCGCCGACGCAAAATACGCCGACACCCCCGACAGCTTCGTTGCAGATCGGGGGTATCGTGCCGCTGCCGAAACGTAGGCAAACGGCGGATATATCATAGGAGCTCGGCTCTCAGTTTTTCCGCAAGATCGCGCTTTTCCCACGGAGCGTCCAGATCCTCGCGACCCATATGACCGTATGCAGCCAAAGGACTGTATATCGGACGGCGCAGATCGAACGCGGCGATTATTGCGGCGGGGCGCAAATCGAAATTGCGCGCAAGTGCCTCGGATATAAGACTCTCGTCGACTTTGGCGGTACCGAAGGTATCGACAAGCACGGAAACGGGACGAGCCACGCCTATCGCATATGCGAGTTGTATCTCGCAACGATCGGCAAGACCCGCGGCAACAACGTTTTTGGCAAGATATCTTGCGGCATAGCAAGCCGAGCGGTCAACCTTCGTCGGGTCTTTGCCCGAAAAAGCGCCGCCGCCGTGGCGCGCATATCCGCCGTAGGTATCGACGATGATCTTTCTTCCGGTAAGGCCGCTGTCGCCCATAGGTCCGCCGATAACGAAGCGTCCCGTCGGGTTAACGTATATCTTCGTTTCGTTATCCATAAGTTCTGCGGGAATTATCGGCGATATAACGTGCTTTTCTATATCCGCGCGGATGGTATCGAGCTCGACGTCGGCACTGTGCTGGGTGGAAACGACGACCGTGTCGACGCGCACCGGTCTGTCGCCGTCGTACTCGATCGTTACCTGCGTCTTACCGTCGGGGCGCAGATAGGTCAAGGTGCCGTTCTTCCTGACTTCCGTAAGCCTCATAGCGAGTTTGTGTGCAAGGGATATGGGCAGCGGCATAAGTTCGGGCGTTTCGTTGCACGCATATCCGAACATAAGCCCTTGGTCTCCCGCTCCGGTATCTAAGTTATCCGTTATCTCGCCTTTTTTGGATTCGAGCGAACGGTCAACGCCGAGAGCGATATCGGGGGATTGCTCGTGCACCGAAGAAATGACGGCGCAACTGTCGCAGTCAAATCCGAATTTCGCACGGTCGTATCCTATCTTGCGCACGGTTTCGCGTGCGATCTTTTGAAAATCGCAGTAACCGCTCGTGGTTATCTCGCCCATAATGGAGATAAGTCCCGTCGTGCAGCAGACCTCGCACGCAACGCGCGAATTCGGGTCCTGACTCAAAAGGTCGTCAAGCACCGCGTCGGATATTTTGTCGCAGATCTTGTCGGGATGTCCCTCAGTCACGGATTCGGAAGTAAAAAATCTTCTGTTGTTCATTTTATCACCTATGCCGTTTTGTAAAGCGGCACCCTTTCTTTTCGCTCAAATGTTATATTCGTCGGCAAAAGTACCGTATCGCACGCAGCGCGACGGCACGAAAAACAAAAAAGCCCCACAACCGTGAGGCCCATATCGCCTTATCTGTCGGATTTAGCACCTTGCCGAGGCAGGTTGCTGCAGTATCTACGGGCCTCTCCCTACTCTGCTCTTGATAAGACGTATAAATGATATCATATAAAACGCGGTTTGTCAACCGTTTCAGGCGAAAATACCGAACGCGGCAACCACACCGTAAGAAGCCAAAGTCATAATAGTCCCCGCCAAAAGCACGCCTATAAAGCACGACAGCATAGCGCGCCAAAACTTTTCGCGTATCGTAGCGCAAACGAGTGTCCCCGTCCACGCTCCCGTCATAGGAAGCGGTATCCCTACAAAAAGAGCCACGCCCCAAAAACCGTATTTTTCGATCTTCGGACGGTTTTTTTCCGCCTTTTCGTCAAGCCACGTCGCCACACGCGAAAAAAATCGAACGCGGGAATTCTTCATCCAAAAAAGGATCTTGTTTATAAAAAGCAATATAAACGGTATCGGCAACATATTGCCGAGCGCCGCCAAAGCAAAGCTCTCCCACCACGGCAGACCGAGCGCCGCCCCCATAGGGATCGCTCCGCGCAATTCTATAATGGGGATCATCGAGCAAAACAAAACGCACAGTTCTCTGCCGACGGTCTCGAGTAAAAAAGTCTTTATCGCTTCGATCATAAAAAATCTTTTTTCGCCAAGCGAAATTCCTTTCCGAAAATTCTGCCGTCTCCGTCTTGTTGCAGCACCTTACGGCACGTCAGCGAAAGAAGACGCTCTCCCCGTCGAATACAAAACACAGTATCAACGCGCACGCAAGAGCGATGCATACGGAGCACAGCAAAAATATAATGCTTTTGCGATTTTTCAAAGTGTATTTCGCGCCGTCGTCTCCGCGCGGAACAAGGCGTGCCTTTTTAAGCGCCTCGGAGATAGGCTTGTAGAGAGCCAAAACGGCAGACGCGTTAAATACGGCTTTTACCGTATTGAACGGCAATAGCAGCGTCGGTATCATCGCCACGACCGTTTCGCGCGGCACACCGACGTATATCGGAGTAATGAAAGCGTTCAGCAACATCATCACGCCGACGGTCGATATCACAGCCAAAACGAGGCACGCTATCGCCGCGCTCATCTTTCGCGATCTCGAATAAACGCCGCCCGCGACCGTGCAAAATACGGCGGACGATGCGAAATTCATAAGCCAGCCCCAAAAACCGGTATCGCTTACGAAAAGCTCGACCGTGGCAACGACAAGTGCCGCCGCCGCTCCGTAAGCAGGACCGAACAGCATAGCAGCTATCGCGATCACCGAATCCTTTAGGTCGAAAGTTAAAAAAGAAGCGACTTTTATGCGAAAAGCCAGCGTAACGACGTATGCGATCGCGCAAAATACGGCAACAATCGCGACACGGCGCGTTTTGACGTGATTTTTATTCATAATCTCCCTTTCATTAGGGGAAACAGCGCCGAAGGGTGCACCTTTTTCCCATCCAGACTCGCCGAAAAGGCATTCACGGTCGGTGCGGGAATTCCACCTGCTCGGCTTCTTTCGAAGTTCGCGGACTTTTACCGCCGGTACGGATTTTCACCGTTCCCAAAAGCAATATAAACAAAGATCGGGTGTGCCGGAAGGCACACCCGACAAAGCGGTATCGTAAATATACCTTTAGATCAAGTTAAATTACTTGACGATCTCACTTACGACGCCCGAGCCGACGGTTCTGCCACCCTCA
>CAZOFD010000015.1:0-35016 GCA_964579135.1 uncultured Ruminococcus sp.
AGTCATACGCTTGTTTTAAAAAACGACGCAAATCGCTCTACTACTTATACGTTTTTAATCGACCATTACTTTGACCGATATTGTAAAGAAATAAAGATTGTTATGCCTCAAAAGCAACCTCGAAGTGACTTGAAAGCAGAAACGATTTTGCGTATTTTACAGGAATGCGAGAATTATAGCGAAAAAGGATGTGCACTGCCGCTTTGGCATAAACTAAAGAGTAGTATTTTTTACGGAGTCTATGAATGAAAATTTCACAAAAATGATCATAGAAATATCGTAAACTATCTGCAAAGCCTGTTTTATAAGATAAAATGTTCCGAATTGACGGAAGAGATTGATCGCTTACAGCAGAAATTATCGGAAGCGAATGCTAAGAAAAAGATGACCCAACTGACCGGGATGTCTATGACTTATCTGAAAGCGATACTGTTCAATCGTTATGCGGGAAATGCTGTGCGCCCACAATTTGATATGGATGCTATGCGAAGGGAGCCCGATAGAATTTTACGAGAGTACCCAATCGTACTCAGCACGACTTTTTCATCCCGGAGTTGTTTGCGGGGGCTACTTATGATTATCTGATTATGGATGAGGCCTCTCAAGTGGATGTGGCGACAGGCGCTTTAGCACTTGCCTCTGCAAAGAATGCCGTTATAGTGGGTGATTTGAAGCAGCTTTCCAATGTGATTCCCGAAAATCAGCGAAGATTAAGTGAGGCGGTATTTCAAAGCTATCATATCACCGAGGGATATAACTACGCCGGAAATAGCTTCTTAAAGTCTATTTGCACGGTTATCCCGGATGTTCCGCAGACATTGCTTCGGGAGCATTACCGCTGTCATCCGAAAATCATTGGTTTTTGCAATCAGAAATTCTATCAAAATCAACTGATTATAATGACGGAGGATCACGAAGAAGCGGATACGCTTTGCGTTTATCGAACTGCAATTGGTCAGCATCGGCGGGGGCATATCAATCAGCGGCAAATCGATGTGACAAAAGAGGAAGTCCTGACCGAGCTGCGGGACACCGCACCGGGAAATATCGGTATCATTGCACCTTATCGTGCACAGGTAAAAGAATTTGCCGAGGCGATGGGGAACAATGGAATAGAAGTGGATACGGTACATAAATTCCAAGGTCGGGAAAAGGACGTAATTGTTCTTACTACAGTAGACGATGAAGTAACGGATTTTTCGGATGATCCCTGCCTTTTGAACGTAGCCATCTCCCGCGCAAAGAAAAAGCTTTGCCTTGTTGTATCCGAAAATGAGCAACCGGCGGATAGTAACGTAGGTGATTTGGTAGCTTATATTGAATACCATAATTTTGTCGTTAGGGACAGTGAACTGCATTCTGTTTTTGACTTGCTGTATCAGCAGTATACCGAGCAACGACTGGCTTATCTCGCAAAACACAAAAGGGTTTCCGAATATGATTCCGAAAACTTGATGTATGCAGCGATTTGTGATATGTTGCGGGGAATGCCGGATACGCTACTCAATGTGATTTGTCATCAAGGCGTAAGGATGCTTCTTCGGAATTATGAGAAGCTGACAGGCGAGGAATTTCGTTATGCAACGCACCCGAATATCCATATAGATTTTTTGATTTACAACCGTATTACGAAAGCACCTGTGTTGGCAATAGAAGTAGATGGATTCCATTATCACAAAAAAGGCACAAAACAAGCCGAGCATGACCTGATGAAGGATGAAATATTTGCGAAATACGGTATTCCGTTGTTGCGCCTCCCCACAAACGGAAGCGATGAGATCCGAAAGATTAAGAATGTGCTGAAGACAATGCAAGACCGGACAAATACCCGAAAAACTTTGCAGGACTGAAAAGAGCCTCCGTCAATACCCGAAGCGGGGCATCGTCGGGGGCTCTGAGTATTTTTACGTATGTGGAATAGCGGCAAGGGGACGGATTTTATTGCTTGTAACCGAAAGATTTTTTCGAATATTTTTCGATTCTTTTCTCGGATACCTTTTTAAACGGATTATAACGTGATACAATGAAGAAAAACATAACCGATACTGCGAGATGCCGATATAAAAACGAAAGATATCATTTTTTCGAAATGAGGTTTGCAACGAATTCCGGACGCGCGAGTTTCACTTCGTCGGCGGCGGGCAGGGCAAAGCCGTTCCCCAAAAACGGAACGTATATGCGAAATTTTCGCATTTTGGAGATCTTGCGGCAAACTATGCTGCCGAACGGGACCTTATTCGCTCGCAGCGCCTGTATTTTTTGCCGCAAACCGCCCCGAGTTCGTTTATTTTCAGTTTATGAAGCGGCAATACAATATTTATGAAGAAATTGAGAGAGGTGAAGATAAGTGTTCCGTATTCTTGTGGTGGACGATGATAAAAATACGAGGCTGTATTTCGAAGCGGTGCTGAATAATAACGGTTACGTCGTCACCGTTGCCGAAAACGGCGAGAAAGCACTTGAGGTTATGGCAAAGGAGCACGTTGACCTTGTTGTTCTTGACGTTATGATGCCGAAGATCGACGGATACGAGTTTACAAAGTTGCTTCGCGAGAGCGACAACAATCTCCCGATTTTGATGGTATCCGCCAAGCAACTCCCCGTGGATAAAAACAAGGGCTTTGCGGTCGGTACGGACGATTATATGACCAAGCCCGTCGATCAGGACGAATTTTTGTACCGTATAAAAGCGCTTTTTCGGCGCGCGAAGATCGCAAACGAGCACCGAATCGTGATAGGGGACGTTATAATCGACTACGATTCGCTGACCGTTACGAAAGGGGACAACGTAGAGGATTTGCCGCAGAAAGAATTTTTGTTGCTTTATAAATTGCTCTCGTACCCCGGCAAGATCTTTACACGAATTCAGTTGATGGACGAGATATGGGGGGCGGAAAGCGAGACGGGCTGGGAGACCGTTACCGTACACGTCGGCAGGCTGCGCAAGCGATTTGAGGGGTGGGGCGAATTTGAGATAGAGTCCGTGCGAGGGCTCGGTTACAAGGCGGTCAAAAAAATATGAAAAAAGAAAATCTTTTAAATACCGACAAGATTAAAGAAAGAGTGTCGCGAACTTCTTTAACGCTTGCTTTATCCGTCTTTGTGTTCGTTATCATTCTTGCCGCGATCGCATTGACGGCGCTCGGGCTGTGGCTTTTGACAAAGATGAGCGTCGTCGTTGACGTGAACGGAGAACTCGAGCTCGGTAAAATTATTCTTTTTATGTCTTTGATCAGTTTGATCATCGGCGGCGTTACGACGTTTTTTATGAGCCGTATTCCGCTTAAGCCTTTTAACGAGATCATTAACAAGATGAATCGTCTTGCTGCGGGAGATTTTAAAACAAGATTGAAATTCGGGAACACGATCTCTTCCCATCCCGCGGTAAAAGAACTGACGGCGAGTTTCAACATTATGGCGGAAGAACTGGAAAACACCGAACTTTTGCGCAACGATTTTATCAATTCGTTTTCTCACGAGTTTAAAACGCCGATAGTTTCGATCGCGGGGCTGGCGAATTTGCTTGAGGCGGGCAATCTTACCGAGGAACAGCGCGTGCAGTATGCCCGAGCCATTCGCGAGGAGTCGATGCGCCTTTCTTCTATGGCAAGTAACGTGCTTAGCTTAACCAAAGTCGAAAATCAAACGATACTTACCGACGTATCGCACTTCAATCTTTCCGAACAGGTCAGAAGCGCCGTTTTGTTGCTTGAGGAAAAATGGTCAAGCAAAAATATAGATCTTCAACTCGATTTTGACGAATTTACGATCGAAGCCAACGAAGAACTGCTTAAGCAGGTTTGGATAAATCTGATGGATAACGCCGTCAAGTTTGTTCCGCGCTGCGGAACGATCGAACTTGAAATTTCGGATATAGGGCAAGAGCTGTGCGTTAAGATAGGCAACACCGGCAGCGACATACCTTCGGATAAGCGTGACAAGATATTCCAAAAGTTTTATCAGGCAGACGACTCTCATACGACGCAAGGTAACGGTATCGGTCTTGCCATCGTAAAACGTATCGTAGAGCTTCATAACGGCGAGGTAAGCGTAAGCAGCGGCAACGGTATTACCGTTTTTACCGTCGTGCTTCCGAAAAAACAATGATTATTTGCGAGACGGAGGAGTATAAATGAATTATTTGCTTTGCATTTTGATCGGATATTTGATAGGGACGATAAATCCGTCTTTTATTATCGCGAAGATCCGCGGCTTCGATATACGGGAAAAAGGCTCGGGAAATGCGGGGGCATCCAATGCGCTGATACTGCTCGGTAAGGTGCTCGGCGTGAGTTGCGCTTTGTTTGATATAGCGAAAGCCGTTTTTGCGATTCAGCTGTGCGGCAAACTGTTTCCCTTTTTGGAGTATTCCTTTGCGCTTACGGGAGTGGCGTGTATTCTCGGGCACATTTTCCCGTTCTATATGAGGTTTAGGGGCGGCAAGGGGCTTGCATGTCTCGGCGGAATGGTGTTGGCTTTCGATTGGCGTGTGTTCCTCGTTATGCTTGCCGTCGAGGTCGTCGTGGCTCTCGTAACGAATTACATATGTTTCGTTCCGCTGACGGCGTCGCTTGTCTTTCCCGTCGTTTACGGAGTTATGCGACGCGACATTGTCGGTGCGCTTATCGTCGGCGTCCTTATACCGACCTTGACGTTTAAGCACAAGGAAAACCTGAATCGCATTAAGGACGGGACGGAAATGCGCTTGAGTTTCCTTTGGAACAGGGCGGCGGAACTCGAAAGAATGAATATTGAAGAAAAAGCAAAATAAATATTGCGGGCAAGCGATTTTTTTCGCTTGCCCCGTTTTTGTTTCGTTTCAGTTTAGAAAACGGAGATATTTTATATTCGTAATACGAATGATAAGCGCGACTTGCGTGACGCGGGGGGAACGTACGGCGCGTTTGCCGGGGCAAAACGACGTTTATATACGTAGGTGTAAAATGAATTTGTTTTTGATTTTGGCTTTTTTGTTTTTCATAGGTTCGCTTGCCGGTTGGGTAACGGAGCTGTTCTTCAGGCGCTTTGTTTCCGCTGCCAATCCCGAAAGGAAATGGATAAATCCGGGGTTTTGCGTAGGTCCGTATCTCCCGCTTTACGGCTTCGGACTTTGTATTTTATACCTCGTTGCGTCATTGGAGCGCTTTGAGTGGATATCTCACCCGATTTGGAGCAAGATCGCACTCTTGGCGCTGATGGCGGTCTGTATGACCGCTATCGAATACATTGCCGGCGTGGCGAGTCTTAAGATCGCCAAGGTTCGTTTGTGGGATTACAGCAACGAATGGGGAAATATTCAAGGTATCGTCTGCCCCAAGTTCTCGCTGATATGGGCGACGCTCGGAGCCGTTTATTATTTCTTTATCCACCCGTATATCTTAGGTGCGCTTGATTGGCTATCGCGGAATTTGGCGTTTTCGTTCGTTATCGGGGTGTTTTTCGGCGTGTTTGTCATTGACGTGGTATATTCGGCGCAGCTTATCTCCAAGATCAAACGGTTTGCGGAAGAGAACGACGTCGTAGTGCGTTACGAGCACCTAAAGGCGCATATCCGCAGTATGCAGGACAAAACGAAGCAAAAATCACGCTTTCTTTTGGCATTCCGCACGGATCGCCCACTTTCCGAATATCTGAAAGAGCATATATCTATTTTCGAGGAACGGCTGACGAAACGCAAAAAATAATGAAAAAGTCGGCGGAGCGGTTTAGTTTCGGTTTAGATTTCGTACGTATAATTTTGCCGTGCGATCAAGAAATTTGTCGCTTTTCGGGAGGATTTGAAGATGAATGAAGTCAAAAAGCCAAAAAGATCGCTTAGGATCTTTTACGTTGCGGTACTGGTTTTCCTGCTCGTATTTAATATGGTCATTATGCCCACGCTTACGAACGCGAGGGTGGAGCAGGTCGATTACGGCACGTTTATGTCTATGACCGAGCAGGGAAACGTCGGTTTTGTTCAGATCGTAGAGACCGAAAACTATATTACGTTTACCGACAAAGAGCAAAAACAGGTATATAAAACGGGTATCGTTGACGACCCGGGGCTTACGGAAAGACTTCATACGGCGGGAGCCGAGTTCTCGGGCGAGATCATCGAGCAACCGGGTATATTTTCGCAGCTGCTTTTCAACTGGATTTTGCCTATAGGAGCGTTCGTCCTTATAGGTCAGCTTCTTTCGCGCCATATGATGAAAAAGCGCGGCGGGCAAAACTCTATGACGTTCAATATGGGGAAAAGTAATGCCAAGGTTTACGTTAAATCCGATAACGGAATAAAGTTTGCCGACGTTGCGGGAGAGGACGAAGCGAAAGAAAATCTCTCGGAGATCGTGGACTATTTGCACAACCCCAAGAAATACGAGGAGATCGGCGCCAAAATGCCCAAGGGGCTTTTGCTCGTCGGACCTCCCGGTACTGGTAAAACGATGCTTGCCAAAGCCGTTGCGGGCGAGGCGGGCGTTCCGTTTTTCTCAATGTCGGGCTCCGAGTTCGTGGAGATGTTCGTCGGTATGGGCGCCTCCAAAGTAAGAGACCTCTTTAAGCAGGCAAAGGAAAAAGCGCCTTGTATCGTGTTTATCGACGAGATCGACGCTATCGGAGGCAAGCGAAGCGGCGGCAATATGGGCGGACACGACGAAAGGGAGCAAACGCTTAACCAGCTTCTTACCGAAATGGACGGCTTCGAGGGCAACTCGGGCGTCGTTATCCTTGCGGCAACCAATCGCCCCGAAACGCTTGACCCCGCACTGACGCGTCCGGGGCGCTTCGATCGCCGCGTGCCCGTAGAGCTACCCGATCTCAAGGGGCGGGAGGAGATACTCAAAGTGCACGCAAAAAAGATCAAGGTATCTCCGAGCGTAGACCTTTCGCGTATTGCCCGTATGGCTTCGGGTGCCTCGGGCGCGGAACTTGCCAATATCGTCAACGAAGCGGCGCTTCGCGCTGTCAGACAGGGCAGAAAAGAGGCGACGCAAGCCGACCTCGAAGAGAGTATCGAGGTAGTTATCGCGGGATATCAAAAGAAAAACGCAATTCTCACTGACAAAGAAAAGATGATAGTCGCCTATCATGAGATCGGTCACGCGCTTGTGGCGGCGATGCAATCCGATTCCGCTCCCGTGCAGAAGATCACCATCGTTCCGCGCACCTCGGGTGCGCTCGGCTATACGATGCAGGCGGACGAGGGCAACCGTTATCTTATGAGCAAAGAAGAGATCGAAAACAAGATAGCCACCTACACGGGCGGTCGCGTTGCGGAGGAGATTGCCGTCGGCTCGATTACAACGGGCGCCTCCAACGATATCGAACAGGCGACCAAGCTCGCAAGAGCGATGATCACCCGCTACGGTATGAACGACGAGTTCGGTATGGTCGCGTTTGAAACGGTAAGCAACCTATATCTCGGCGGTGATACGTCGCTTTCCTGTTCGGCTGAAACGCAGACCAAGATCGACGAAAAGGTGGTCGAAGTCGTGCGCGAACAGTATGAAAAAGCACGAAAGATCATCACCGAAAACAAGAGCCGACTCGATAGGCTCGCCCGTTACCTCTATATCAACGAGACCATCACGGGTGACGAATTTAACGAGATATTAAATCAAGAATAAGCTCTTAAAACGTAAGGAGAAAACAAGCGTGAGAAAAGTCAAAGTCATAACCGATTCCTGCGCGGATATCGGAGAGAAGCTGCTTAAACGATACGATATAGATTACGTCAAAATGGCAACCGTCGAGGACGGCAAAGAAACGCCCGCTCTTATAACGTGGACAGAGGCGGAGGCGCACGAGCTTTACGACAAGATGCGCGCGGGCAAGCGCATTACTACCGTGCAGGTCGCGGTGGAAGAGTTTCAAAACGTGTTCGGAAAATATATCAAAGAGGGATACGACGTCGTTTATATCGGATGTGCGTCAAAGCAGTCGGGCTCGGTAAACACGGGATTTGTGACTGCGAAAAAGATAACGGAGCAAAACCCCGAGGCAAAAATTTATTGTATCGACGCGTTAAACGCAACTATCGGCGAAGGAATGCTTGCGATCGAAGCGGCGAAAATGGCGTCGGACGGCAAGGGCGCCGATGAGATCGCAAAATATATCACCTCGATACGCAACAACGTGCTGGAGTTCGCGACGGTTCACTCTCTCGATGCGCTAAAACGCGCGGGGCGTGTGTCAGCCACGTCCGCGTTCTTCGGTAATTTGATGGGAGTAAAGCCCATTCTCGTTGCGGATGCCTCGGGGGCGCAAGCCGCCTTTAAAAAGGTCAAGGGGAGATCTGCGGCGATAAATGAGTGTATAGCTTTGATGAAAGAAAATATCATCGCCCCCGAGGAACAGACGGTTTACCTTTGGCATTCCGACTGCGACGAGGCTGAACTTCGCTCCGTCGAGCAGGCGGTGCGCCGAGAGATTCCGTGCAAAGACGTTGAGATCGGATATATCGGTCCCATCGTCGGGGCGTCCGTCGGTCCGAGCGTGATCGGCGTTTGGGCGTTCGGCAAAGAAGTTACTTTCGTATCCGAGGCGTAAGAACAAATGGGAAATACGTACGACGTGATCGTTATCGGCACCGGGAACGGCGGTCTTGCCACAGCCGCGACGGTTTCTTCGGGGGGGATGCGTACGCTTTTGATAGAACGAAACGACGTGCCCGGCGGTTGTGCGACGAGTATCCGTCGGGGACGGTTCGAGTTCGAGCCGTCGCTTCACGAGCTTGCGAACGTCGGCACGCAAGAGGAGCCGGGCAGTGTTCGCCGCTTTTTCGAGAGCGTCGGGGCTGACGTGGAATGGTGCACCGAGGACACTTTGTTTCGCGTGATCGCCGGCGGGGAGGACGGCTACGACGTGACGCTACCCGCGGGAACGGAGCGCTTTTGCGATGCTATAGAACGGATCGTTCCCGGCTGCGGAGAAAGCGTTGCGGCGTTTTTCGAATGTGTGGAAAAAGTCGATCGCGCCGTGGCATATCTCGGCAGCGGCAATGCGGATCCGCACGTGCTTGCGAGCGAACACGCCGATTTTATGAGGCTGGCTTCCCACTCGGTCGACGAGGTGTTGGATGCTCTCAATATGCCGAAAAAGGCGCAAAGTATAATCAAAACGTATTGGTGTTATCTCGGCGCGCCGACTGACGAGCTGGATTTCGCTCATTACGGTATGATGGCTGCGCGATACGTCAAATACCGCCCCGGTATGCCGAAAAAACGCTCGCACGAGCTTTCGCTTGCGCTTGAAAAGGTCATTCGGGATAACGGCGGCGAATTTCTTTACGGCACCGAGGTCGAGAGGATATCCGTCAAGGACGGAAAAGCGTGCGGCGTTGTGGCAAACGGGCAAGAATTTTTTGCGGATCGTATCGTTGCGAATTGCTTCCCGGACGTTGCGTATTCGTCGCTTATGGATAAAGAGATCGTTCCGCAGAGTGCTTTGCGTCTCTGCTCGGCGCGGAAAAGCGGTATGCTGTTTTTTACCGTATATCTCGGTCTGAACCGCTCTGCGAGCGAGCTCGGTATCGGGGATTATTCCGTGTTCCTTTACGAAAGCGCCGACACGCGCGCCCAGTTTGAAAGCTGCTCCGATATCGACAACGCAATGATGATAGCAAACTGCTTGAACTGTGTGATACCCGATTCTTCTCCGAGCGGAACTTGCACGTTGTTCCTTACGACGATGCTTACCGAAGAAGCGTGGGGCGACGTACGGGCGCAAGACTACAAAAAACTTAAAAATCGTATCGCCGAGCGAATGATAGAGCGGTACGAAACGAAGCTGGGCGTAAGCGTTAAGCCGTATATTGAGGAGATCGTCGTTGCCGCGCCGCCTACGTTTGCGCGCTATTTGAACACGCCGAACGGCACGCCTTACGGGTACAGACTTTTGCCTTGGGATACGATGATAAGCAGGATTATGAATCTTAAGAACGAATCGCCCGTTAAGGGCTTATATTTTACTGGAGCTCACGCCGAACGCGGCGACGGGTACAGCAGCACCTATGCTCAAGGCAGTTCTTTGGGAAAAAGAATTTTAAAGGAGGCGGCGAATGGCGGAATATCTTGATTCACTTGATCCCGCCGCTTTCTTCGCTCTTCCCGAAATGCGAAAGGATGCGCTCGCCCGAGCAAGCGGCACGCTAAGCGAGCATTGTGCGAATAAGCTCGCCGCCGAGTTGCACCCGCCGAGGCAGTTTCTCGTTATAAAAGATATCGTTGTGCAGAACGAGCGATGCAAAACCTATGTTTTTGCACCCGATACGGGAAAGGGAACGGAGCGGCTCGCTTATTTCGGCGCGGGGCAATTCGTTTCCGTAAAGGTCGATATCGGCGGGCATATGCAAAGTCGCCCGTATTCGCTCGTTTCCTCCCCGAGTGAGGCTTTGAGGGGTGAGTACGCCGTTACCGTAAAAGGCACGGGCGGCTCGGTATCGGAATACGTTGTGGAAAATTGGCGCATAGGGGATAGCGTCGAGGTGTCCGCACCATTGGGTAACTTTACGTACGAGCCGCTGCGCGACGCAAAGCACGTCGTCGGCGTTGCGGGCGGGAGCGGCGTAACGCCGTTCGTTTCGCTTGCAAAAGCAGTCGCCGACGGAGACGAGGATTGCTCGCTTACCTTGCTTTGCGGGTACCGACGTTTTGCGGATGCCTTGCACGTATCGGAGCTTGCCGAGCTAAGCGGACGGTGCGAAAAGATAAAGGTCGTCTACGTCATTGCCGACGAGAGGGCAGAGGGGTGCGAGCGCGGTTTTATTAATGCCGGAACGATCCGCAAATATGCGCCGACAGACGAATATTCGATATTTGTTTGCGGTCCACGGGCATTGCATTATCATATCGACAAAGAAGCCGAAAAACTCGGACTTGAAAAAAAGTACGTTCGTCACGAACTGCTCGGCGAGGCTTTTTTGCCGGCGGGAGAGGGGCGCCCCGTTACGATTACGGTGACGTGTCGCGGTCGGTCGAGCAAAGCCCGAGGATATGCGAACGAATCGATTTTGCGTATCCTTGAGGAGAACGGCGTCGAGGCTCGGGCACGCTGCAGAAGCGGCGAGTGCGGTTTTTGCCGCGCGAAATTATTGGCGGGAGAGGTAATTATTCCCGAAGAGACGGATCGTCGCAGACTTGCCGACGAGCCGCACGGATATATACATCCTTGTTGCACTTATCCCCTCGGGGATATTGCAATCGAGATAGGACCTGGCGAAAACGCAGGGGGAGGACGATCGAATGCAACCAATACGAATGCTTGACGGTATAACGTTTGCCAGAATGATAAAATCCGGTGCGGCGAACTTAAAAGCGCACGCCAAGGAGATCAACGATTTAAACGTATTTCCCATTCCCGACGGAGATACGGGCGACAATATGCTGTTCACGATGCAGGGAGGCGCTTGCGCGGATATTGACGTCGAGAGGCTGTGCGAGGCAGCCGAAAGGGTTTCGCGCGGAATGTTGATGTCGGCTCGCGGAAACTCCGGCGTTATTTTGTCACAGTTTTTCGAGGGGATCAAAAACGGCTTTTCGGAACTGCACGTGGCGGATGCCGAGGCAATGGGGCGGGCTTTCCGTCAGGGTGTTCGGCAGGCGTACGGCTCGGTTATGACGCCGGTCGAGGGAACGATATTGACCGTTGTGCGCGAGGCGACCGAGTATGCTTGCGGTCGGAACGCGGGAACCCCCGAGGATTACCTTGAGGCTTTTATCGACGAGGCAAAACGCTCGCTTGCTCGCACGCCGGACCTTCTTCCCGTGCTGAAAAAAGCGGGCGTGGTGGATTCGGGCGCGGCGGGGCTCGTTTATATAGCGGACGGTATGAGGCGCGCGCTTATCGGCGAGGACGTTGCGGACACGAGTGGCGCATTGAAGACGCCGCAAGAACTTGACTTTGACGCATTTAACGAGGACAGTGTGCTCGAGTTCGGGTACTGCACGGAGCTTCTCCTGCGTTTGCAAAACGCAAAAACCGACCTTTCCGCTTTCGACGTGAGTGTGATAACGGATTATCTCGCCACCATCGGCGATTCCGTGGTTTCCGTACGCAACGGCAGCATAGTTAAGCTGCACGTACATACCGCGGAGCCGCACAAGGTGCTTGCTTTCTGCCAGCAATACGGCGAATTTTTGAAGGTCAAGATCGAAAATATGTCTTTGCAGCATAACAACACCGTTATGCGCGAAAATGAAAATACGCCCCCGAAAGAGCGCAAAAAATACGGTGTGGTCGCGGTTGCCTGCGGCGAGGGACTGAAGCGAACGTTTACAGACAGGGGTGCCGACGCCGTCGTGGACGGCGGACAGAGTATGAACCCCTCCGCGGAGGATTTTATCGCCGCGTTTGACAAGGTCAATGCCGACGTTATCTTCGTATACCCCAACAACGGCAATGTCGTGCTGACCGCACGTCAGGCGGCGCGCTTATACAGCGGTGCGGACGTGCGCGTGATCGAAAGCACCTCCGTCGGCGCCGGATACGCATCCCTTTCTATGTTGGATACGGGCGTCGGAGATACCGATGCCATCTTCGCACAGCTGTGCGAGGCGACGGAGGGCGTCGTTACCGCCGAGATCTCGCACTGCGTCAGAGACGCCGTGATAGACGGTATCGAAATGCACGTGGGGGACTATATCGGTTTTGTCGGCGACGATCTTCTTGCCGTAAAACGCGAAAGATTCGACGCCGTGTGCGAGACCGTGGATAAGATCGGATTTGCCGATTACGACGTTTGTATCGTGTTTTGCGGCAAGGATGCGCCGGAGGACGAGGGCGAAAAGATCGGGAATTACATAAATTCTCGTTACTGCGGCAAAGAGGTGTACGTCATAAACGGCGGGCAGGAAGTTTACGATTATATTTTGATCGCAGAATAACGGGGGGAGCCTATGAAAGCATTTCTGTTCGTTGCGGCGGCGATCTGCGGATACGTTGTCGCGGGGCTGAATCCCGCCGTAATTATCTCGAAAGCGGTTTACCGCAAGGATATAAGGGAGTGCGGAAGCGGCAACCCCGGCTTTACCAATTTCAAGCGAACTTTCGGGAACAAGTGGGCTTGGTGGGTGCTTGCGTTCGACGTCGCGAAAGCGGCGGTCGTCGTTTGGCTTTTTGCACGCCTTTTGTCCCGCCAAGGAGTGGATTTTCGCTTCGGCGCGGCGTATACGGGCGCGTTTTGTATGATAGGTCACGCTTTTCCTTGCCTTTTCGGCTTTAAGGGCGGCAAGGGCTTCCTCGTTTGCATTTCCACTATGTACGTGATCGATTGGCGCGTGGGGCTGATCGCGACGGGGATTATGATAGCTCTGCTGTCTGTCACAGGGTATATGTCACTCTCCACCACGCTTGCGATGCTTGCGTGTCCGATCCTTTTGATCCCGTTCGGTGCCCCGATGCCCGTGGTTTTTACGGCGGCTTTCTGCGCGGTGTTTATGGCGTTCAGACACAGGGAGAACTTTAAGAGATTGGCAAAAGGTACTGAGCCGAAGTTCTCCCTGAAGAGTAAAAAACGATGAAGATCGTACTGTGGATCTTAAGTATAATACTCGTGCTCGCTTCGGCGTATTTTTTGATCCCGGGAGTGTTTTCGTTGTTCGTCAACCCGAAAAAGAAGTACGAAAGCGACAGCAAAACGTATCGCTTTCTTTTGAATACGGCAAGCGCGATCGGGCTGTGGTTTATGCGTGTCAAAGTTACCGTTTCGGGAGTCGAAAAGTTGCCGAAAAACGAAAAGCTCCTGTTCGTCGGCAATCATCGCTCCAACTTCGACCCCATAATTACGTGGTATGCGCTTCGCGATTGGCGTATCTCTTACGTTTCGAAATCTGGAAATTTTAAGTTGCCGATCTTCGGGCGCATCATCGGGCGATGCTGCTTTTTATCCATCGATCGCGAAAATCCGCGAAAAGCGGTAGAAGCGGTTAATCGGGCAGCGGATCTGCTGAAAGCGCAAGAGGTATCCGTCGGCGTGTATCCCGAGGGTACGCGCTCGAGGGACGGTGAGCTTTTGCCGTTCCATAACGGGGTTTTTCGTATAGCCCAAAGGGCGGACGTTCCCGTAGCTGTCGTCGTTCTCAAAGGGACCGAGACGATACGCAAAAATTATCCGTTTCGCCGCTCGAACGTGGAACTGACCGTTGCGGAAGTGATACCCGCGCACCGGGTGCGAACGATGAGGTCTGCGGAACTCGGAGAAAGAGTGCGAAAAACGATTGAAGACTGCCTTAAGCAAGATAACGATTGAACGATAAAATGCGTAAGGGACGCCGGGAAAAGAGGCGTTTCCCTTACGCTTTTTCACTCGAACTTGTCGCAGAGGGCGAAACGAAATGCGTTTTTAAGGCGAATAACGCGGCGACAGATATGGCGGCGCGGGGAGCTCCTTAATATTTCGGCGCCGAACCGTCTCGATTTTCTTTCCCATTGAACTTATTTTCGAAAAATATGGTATAATAGTTTAAACAATTGAACGAAGGCGGCGAAATTTTGAAAGATATAAAGCAATTGGCAGAGGATTTCAGAGCTTGTCAAAAGATACTTTCGGCACTCGGCGACGCAAACCGTCAACATTTGATACTTGAAATGATGCAAATGGGCGAATGCGGCGGCGTTCGCGTCGGCGCCGTCACAAAACGCACGCACCTCTCCCGCCCCGCCGTATCTCACCATTTGGGGATATTAAAGGACGCGGGGTTGATAAAGGTGCGACGCGAGGGAACGAAAAACTACTACTGTTTTGACGCCGACACCGAGGCGATGGGCAAAATTTTGCAAATGCTTACCGACGCCAAAGAAATAATGGAAAATTTGCCGGACAGAAGCGGGGAGGAATAATATTATGGAATTTACGGAAGCTATCGAACAAAGACACAGCGTTCGTCGTTATCTCGATCGTAAGATAGGGGACGATATTATCGCAGAGCTGCAAACCTTAACGGATATTTGCAACCGAGATGGCGACCTGCATTTTCAGCTCGTTACCGACGAGCCGAAAGCATTTGACGGTTTTATGGCACATTACGGAAAATTCGACGGGGTGAAAAACTATATAGCCCTTGTCGGAAAGAAAAGCGCGAAGCTTGACGAACTTTGCGGATATTACGGCGAACGGCTCGTTATCAAAGCACAGGCGCTGGGACTCAACACCTGCTGGGTCGCGATGACGTATAAAAAGATCTCCGGCGCTTTTAAAATCGCCGAGGGCGAAAAGGTCGTGGCGGTGATAGCTTTCGGTTACGGTGCGACTCGGGGCGTTGCCCACAAAAGCAAAACGATAGAGCAAGTCGGCAACGTAAGCGCGGATACTCCGGAGTGGTTTGCCGCGGGCGTGAGGGCGGCGCTGCTCGCGCCTACCGCGATGAATCAGCAAAAGTTCAGATTTACGTATGCGGACGGTAAGGTTTCGGCAAAGGCGGGCGTCGGATTTTATTCAAAGGTTGACCTCGGCATAGTTAAATATCATTTTGAGCTTGCTTCCGGCAAAAAATGCGAATAATAAAAAGTTCGGCAAGGGGACGGATCCTCTTGCCGAACTTTTTGCGCCGAAAACGGTTTTTGAGACCTTGCGCGCGTCGCACGTTCGTTAAAACGCGTTTGCGGCGCACGACTCAACGGCGATTTGTGATAAGGCGCTCGTACAACTTGCGAACACCGCATTTCCAATAAAGGAGCATTCCGAATACCGCGCCGACAACGGCTTGCAGTATTTGGTATGGCAGCTTTATTATCGCGTATTCCGGCGTGCTGTAGATAAACGCTCTGCCGAGCGAATAGCCGACGACCATAATCACAGCGCCGATAGTGACGCCTATGGCGGAGGCAACGGCGGGGTGCTTTTTCATAACGTAATGAGAAAAAACGGAAATTACTACCGCTTGCAAGCCGTGCGTTACAAGAGAGACGAACATCGGCACCGGGTAGAACAAAAGATCGCCGAGGAAAGCACCGACGCCGCCGACCATAAACGCCGCAAACGGGTCGAGGATGATGGACGCCAGACATATCACGATATCGTTCATATACAGGTGACCGCCGGGGACCGGAACGCCGAAAGAGCTCATAGCGACGTTGAGAGCCATAAACATTGCCGTCGTGGTCAGCCACAGGGTTGTTCTTTTCGCACTGTTATTGATCTTCATTTGCAAATTTCTCCTTGCATTTTACTTGAAACTATTATATGATATAGTTGACGATATTAAAATGGTCAGAAAGGTATAGAATTATATAACCAGATGAGGTATAAGATCGACAGGAACGCGCGCCCTTTTTATTTGCAGATATACGCGCTTATCAAGGAGGATATAATTAACGGCAACTACCCCTACGGCACGAAACTCCCCTCCAAGCGGCTTTTGGCGGACGAAACGCAAACGAGTACGGTCACGGTGGAACACGCGTATGCCATACTCTGCGACGAGGGGTATGCCGAGTCGCGGGAGCGCAGCGGATTTTTCGTTATCTTTCGCAGCAGCGACGGCTTTGCGCTGCCGTCGCAGTCGGCGACAAAGTCGTCGGCTGCGCGCGGCGTTTGTCGTTCAACCCCCGACTTCCCTTTTTCGGTGCTTGCGAAAACGATGCGAAGCGTTATCGCCGAACTTAACACGCGGATACTCGAACGGTCTCCGAACAAGGGGTGCGAAGAACTGCGCTTTGCGATAAAGCGCTATCTTGCAAAAAACCGAGGTATTGCCGTCGCAACGGAACAGATAGTGATAGGCTCGGGGGCGGAATATCTGTACGGATTGATAATAGAACTGCTCGGCAGGGGAAAAACGTACGCGATAGAAAGCCCGTCGTACGAGAAGATCGAGCAGGTGTATAAGGCAGCCGACGTTAAATACGAGGCTTTGCCGCTGTCAAAAGACGGCATCGAGAGCGCGGCGATGCTTCGCACCTCGGCAAGCGTGCTGCACACGACGCCTTACCGCAGTTATCCGAGCGGAGTTACCGCGTCGGCAAGCAAGCGGCACGAGTATATCGGCTGGGCGAGCGTGGACGAGCGCTTTATTATCGAGGATGATTTCGAGTCGGAATTCTCCGTTTCGTCAAAACCCGAGGACACGCTGTTCGCCCTGTCGGATAAAGACAACGTTATTTATCTCAACACGTTTTCGCAGACGATCTCTCCGTCGCTGAGGATAGGGTATATGGTGTTGCCGAAAAAGCTCGTGGGCGCGTTCGACACGGAGCTCGGCTTTTATTCCTGCTCCGTTCCGACGTTTGAGCAACTCGTTTTGGCAAGGCTGATAGAAAACGGCGATTTCGAGCGTCACGTCAATCGCGTAAGGCGCCATAAGCGAGCAAAGGCGGGCGGCGCGGAGTAATAAATGCGCGCTTTTCGCGTACGTCGGCGTCGCCCGCGTGAGCGCATTGCGCGCCGAGTGTAGGACGAGATTTTTCGGTTTGCGGCAAACGAGCGCTTTTTGCATATTGAATTTTCGGGGGAAGTGTGGTATAATTCAGCACTGTGGGTCAACGGGTGCGTGTCGCGCTTGCGCCGTGCACCGCTTTGATCGCAATTCGATATTAAGAACGGGAAAAGAAAAATGAAAAAAAGAGTAATATCGCTCATCGTTTTGGCGTGCTTGTGCTTTTGCTTTCTTCCGACTGAGGTGTTTGCGGCAACGGGCGGGGACGATGAGATCGTTATTTTTTATACCAACGATATACATACTCATATCGACGGGGAAATAACTTATTCGAAGCTTGCCGCCCTAAAGGACGGATATGTCGGCGCATTGCTGCTTGATGCGGGCGACCACGTTCAGGGTACGGCATACGGCTCTATGGATAAGGGGCAAACGATGATAGAGCTGATGAACGCCGTAGGCTACGACGCGGCAACGCTCGGCAATCACGAGTTCGATTACGGGATGAGGGGCTGTATGCAAAATATCGCAAGGGCGAAGTTTACCTACCTTTCCTGCAATTTTTATCACGAGGAGGACGGCGCTCCGCTCGACGAGGTGCTTGACTCGTACGCCGTATTTGACGTTAACGGCAAAAAGATCGCGGTGATAGGAATAACCACGCCCGAGAGCTTTACTTCGTCCACCCCCGCGTATTTTCAGGACGACGAGGGCAACTATATATACGGCATTGCGGGCGGCAAGGACGGCTCCGCGCTTTACTCCGCGGTGCAGTCCGCCGTCGACGCCGCAAAGCGCGAGGCGGATATCGTGATAGCGCTGGGGCACCTCGGCGACGATGCGTCGTCGGCTCCGTGGCGCTCCGAGGACGTGATAGCAAATACGAGCGGGCTCGACGCTTTTATCGACGGACATTCGCATTCGACCGTCATCCGCCGCGAAGTGAAAGACAAGAGCGGCAGGATCGTCGTTTTGACGCAAACGGGCGAATATTTCGGTGCGGTGGGCAAAATGGTCATCTCAAAGACGGGGATAACGACGTCGCTTTTGACGTCGTCGGATCTTGCGAACGTTGCTCCGAAAGCGTCGGTCGAGGCGCTTGAGAAAGCGTGGATCGGCGAGATCGACGGCAAACTCGGCGAGAAGATCGGTACGTCCTACGTAACGCTCGATAACTACGGCGAGGACGGCAAGCGCCTTGTGCGCAGCGGCGAAACGAACTCCGGCGATTTTGCGACGGACGCGCTGTATTATCTTTTCGACAGTATGGGGATGAACGTTGACGTTGCCTTTATGAACGGCGGCGGTATCCGCAACAAAGCCGTTACGGGCGAGCTGACTTACAAGACCTGCAAAGAGATCCACTCTTTCGGCAACGTCGCGTGCTTGCAGACCGTTACGGGGCAGCAGCTTCTCGACGCGCTCGAATGGGGTGCGCGCGACGCGGGCAACGACGAATGCGGCGGCTTTTTGCAGGTGTCGGGTGTGACGTATAAGATAGATACCTCGGTGCCCGACACTACGCAAAAGGACGACAAGGGCGTGTGGTGCGGCGCTCCGACTCGATATCGCGTGCACGACGTTAAGATATACAACAAAAAAACGGATACTTGGGACGCGCTCGATACGTCGGCAAAATACAATCTCGCCGGATACAATTATACCTTGCGCGATCTCGGCGACGGATACGCTATGTTTGAGGGTGCGGTGAACGTGCTCGACTACGTTATGGAAGACTATATGGTGCTCGCGAATTACGTTCGCGCTTTCGAAAACGGTGAGATACGTGCCGCCAACTCGCCGCTCACTGCGAAATATCCGGCTCTTTCGGCGGATTACGGCACCGTTGCGGGCAGCGGGCGTATAGTTTTTGCGTCGCGCTCTCTCGAGACGACGGGGAGCGGCGACAGCACCGGCGACGCGACCTCCGCTCCGACCGACGTGACCGGCGGCGAGGAGCAGGGCGGGGACGACGCAGCGGTGCTCGTGCTTGTGCCGATGCTTGCCGTCGTCGCCTTGGCGATCGTCCTCGCGGCGGTTGTTCGCAAAAAGAGGCGCAGCCGGAGCGCCGAGTAAGCGCTCTGCCGACGCACCGTACGGCGCACGGACAAACCCTCTCTTGAGAGGGCTGTGCTCCCTTTTTTACGTGCCCCGCAGCGCGGCATTTAGCCGCGCTGCGGGGCACTCTTGCTTTCGCGCTCTCATTCGCGCTTGAATTCGTAAAATTGTCACAAAAATTCAATATATCGTCACCCAAATGCGAAAATATATTGTATAATATTGATATGTTTAAAATTAAAGTGATCGGAGGGGCGGAAAATAATACACGTTCAGGAAATAAACTGTCAAGCGAAAAAAATCGGCGTTGCGTATGAGAGGGTCTTGTTGCCGCTGAGCAAAAAAACGGGTCTGCCGCACACGGCGCTGAGCATTTTGCTTTTTATCGCCAACAATCCGCAGTTTAACACAGCCGGCGACGTTTGCGAATTGCGCGGACTGAAAAGACCTATAGTTTCGATCCACGTTGAAAAGCTTGTGTCGCTCGGGCTTTTGGAGCGGCGCGCGGTACCCGGGGACAGGCGCAAGGATTCGCTTGTTTGTACGGAGGCGGCGACCGGGATAATAGCCGAGGGGAGAAAACTGCAAAAGCAATTTGCGGACAATATTTTTGCGGGTCTCGGCGAAGAGGAAATAGCTTTTATGGAAAAGATCTTTAAAACGATCGGCGAAAACACCGACAAGATCATAAAAAACGATCCGAACGTCGTTCGTTCCGCCGTGCAAGGTATGGGTGCCGTTTTCGGCACCGAGATCGAAAGGGGAAAACTCGAAAATGTTTAAGCTTCTTAAAAATATGAGAAAAAGGGAACGGTGGATGGTACTGATCTGCGTCGTTCTTATCATCGGGCAGATATACTTCGATCTGACGATGCCCGATTATATGAGCGAGCTTACCGTTTTGATAAAGACCGCGGGGAGCGAGATGTCGGATATCCTTTCGGTCGGCGCGAAAATGCTCGGCTGTGCACTGGCAAGCGCGGTACTTGCCGTCGCTTGCGGTTATTTGACCTCGATGATAGCTTCGGGCTTCAGTTACGCCGTGAGAGAAAAACTTTTCGCTCACGTTATGAAACTCGGAAAGGCGGAGACCTCGAACTTTTCGGTGCCGGGGCTTATAACGAGGACTACGAACGATATAACCCAGCTCCAGATGATAGTCGCGATGGGGTTGCAGTCGCTTGTAAAAGCGCCTATTATGGCTGTTTGGGCGGTCATCAAGATCCTCGGCAAAAGCTGGGAGCTGTCCGCCGTAACCGCGGCTGCCGTGCTTATCATATGCGTAACGGTTTTGTCTATAATGGCGGTTTGCCTGCCGCGATTTCGCAAAGTGCAAAAACTGACAGATACGCAAAACCGTATCGCGCGTGAGAATCTTACCGGTATCAACGTCGTTCACGCATTTAATGCGGAGGAGTATCAAACCGACAAATTCGACGTGCCCAACGTCGAGATGATGCAGACCCAACTTAAGAATCAGCGGCTCTTTTCGCTTTTGCAGCCTGTTATGAGCGGATGTATGAACGGCTTGTCGCTTGCCGTATATTGGCTCGGTGCCGCCCTCATCAACGGTATTGCGGTGTGGGACGTTGCCGGCAAGATCGCGATGTTCAGCGACGTCGTCGTTTTCAGCACCTACGCTACGTACGTCGTTATGGCGTTTATGATGATGATAATGGTCTTTATGATGCTGCCCTCGGCGCAGGTCAGCGCCGAGCGTATAAACGAGGTTCTCGATAAAGAGGCAAGCATAGAGGAGGGAGAGCGGCTCGGCGGCTCGGAGAGGGGAAGCGTCGAGTTCAAAAACGTTTCGTTCCGTTATCCCGAGGCGCAGGAGGACGCCGTATCAAACGTCTCCTTCCGCATAGAAAAGGGGCAGACCCTTGCCGTTATAGGTGCGACCGGATGCGGCAAGACCACGCTGATATCCCTTATCGCGCGTTTTTACGACGCCACGGAGGGCGAGGTACTTGTCGACGGCGTCAACGTTCGCGATTATTCGTTTGACGGGCTTTACGACAAGATAGCGTACGTTACCCAAAAGGCGGTGCTTTTTGCTGGCAGCATACGCGACAACGTGTCGTTCGGCGAAAGCTTGCAAGGATACGACGATAAGACCGTCGACGACGCAATACGCCTTTCGTGCGCCGAAGAATTCGTAAAAAAGAACGACGACGGGCTCGACCACCGCATAGCGCAACTCGGCAAGAACGTTTCCGGCGGGCAAAAGCAAAGGCTCTCCATAGCTCGCGCTTTGGCGAGAAGACCGGAGATAATCGTTTTCGACGATTCGTTCTCCGCGCTCGATTACAAGACCGACGCGACGCTTCGTCACGGGCTGGCGAAAGAACTCGGCGACACGACGAAGATAATAGTCGCGCAACGGATAAGCACGATACGCGACGCGGACAAGATAATCGTTCTCGAGAGGGGCGAAGCCGTCGGAATCGGCACCCACGACGAACTTATGACCTCGTGCGAAGTCTATCGCGAGATCGCGCAGTCTCAGCTTACGGCTTCCGAACTTGATTGAGGTGGGCAAAATGAAAAAAACTCTTGTTAAGATATTCAAATATATGGGTCAGCTGCCGCTCGTTGTCTTTGCGCTCGTGCTTGCATCGCTCGGCGCGATTATGACCATCATAGGTCCCGACAAGATAGGCGAGATAACGGATCTTATTTCCGACGGTCTTGTCGGCGGCATCGATATGTCCGCGGTGGCAAAGGTCGGCGTGTCGCTTATCGTTATCTATGCGGTAAGCGCACTTGCGACGTTCGTTCAGCATTATATTATGGCGACAGTTACGCTAAAGGCGTCGAAAAGGATGCGCCACGATCTTTCCGTAAAGATCAACCGCGTGCCGCAAAAGCAGTTCGGCAAGACCTCGACGGGCGACATATTGAGCCGAATAACCAACGACGTTTCGACTTTGCAGCAGGGGATGACCAACAGTTTGCCGACTATGATAAGCGCGATAACCCAGTTTGTCGGCTGTCTTATTATGATGTTCGCGACGGAATGGCATTTGGCTCTTGCCGCAGTCGCCGTAACCTTTGTCGGGATGTTACTCCTCGTAGTTATAATGGGGAGGTCGCAAAAGTATTTCGCTCGCAGGCAAACGGGGCTCGGCGTACTGAACGGCTACGTAGAGGAGATGTATTCGGGGCACGACGTCGTTCGCATCTCACGCGCCGAAAAGTCGGTGCTGTCGCATTTCGACACCCTTAACCGCGAGGTATACGAGGCGAATTGGCGCTCGCAGTTCCTCTCCGGCATAATGCAGCCGCTTATGAGCGTTGTCGGAAACGTTTCGTACGTTGCCGTGTGCGTTATCGGCGCAGCGCTTGCCATCGACGGCAAGATAAAATTCGGCGTTATAGTTTCGTTTATCCTTTACGTCAGACTTTTCTCCTCGCCGCTTACGCAGATAGCGCAGGGTATAACTAATTTGCAGACTGCGACTGCCGGCGCGGCGCGAGTTTTTGATTTTCTCGAGGACGAAGAACTTGAAAACGAAGACGGAAAGGCACGCCTCGGGCGCGAAAACGTTCGCGGTGCCGTTACTTTCGACCACGTTCGTTTCGCTTACCCCGAAAAGCCAGACAAAGTGATAATCAAGGATTTTTGCGCGGATATATTGCCGGGGCAAAAGGTCGCGATCGTCGGCCCCACGGGGGCGGGCAAGACGACGATGGTCAATTTGCTTATGCGCTTTTTCGAGCTGAACGGCGGCAAGATAACGATAGACGGGGTGCCGATATGCGACATAATGCGCGAGGACGTGCACGCGACTTTCGGTATGGTGCTGCAGGATACTTGGCTGTTTGAGGGTACGGTGCGGGAGAATCTCGTTTATAATATGGAAAACGTTGCCGACGAAGACGTTATGCGCGTGGCAAAGGTCTGCGGCATTGATAAGTTTATCAGGTCTCTGCCTCACGGGCTCGATACGGTGCTGAGCGAGGAGGTCTCGATATCCGCCGGTCAAAAGCAGCTTTTGACTATAGCGCGCGCAATGCTTCAGGATGCGCCGATGCTTATCCTCGACGAGGCGACGTCGTCCGTCGATACGAGAACGGAGGTCATAATCCAACGCGCGATGGACGAACTGACGCGCGGCAGAACGAGTTTCGTTATAGCTCACAGACTTTCGACCATCCGCAACGCGGATCTTATCCTCGTTATGAAAGACGGGGACGTTATCGAAAGCGGCGATCACGATACGCTTATGGAAAAGGGCGGATTTTATCGTTCGCTGTACCAAAGCCAATTCGACACGGAAGAAGAAGCGTAAAAAAAGCTCCGCGAGCGCCCATTTGGGCGCTTGCGGAGCTTTTCGCTTATATTTTCGCGACCGTGCTTTGATAAAGCCCCACGATCTCCTTAAGCCGCTCGAGCCTTGCGAAATCTTTTGCGTAGGCTATGTTTACCTCGCGCATCATACTGAGGTTTTCGATGGGGCGCGTCGTGAGCTTCCCCTTTTTTTCGTCGCTTACGCAAACGCTTTTCGGCAAGATCGAGATTCCGAGATTTTTGCGTACGAGGTCCTTTATTGTCGATACGTTGTCGACCTCGAGCGAAACGTTAAAGTTGTCTATCGTTTCGTTTATGCTTATCAGCGTTGCCTCGAAAAGTTGCCTTGTGGCGGAGGAGGGCAGACGCAAGATCATATTTTCGCGTTTGAGATCGCCGAGAGTGACCATAGAATGTGCGGTCAACGGGTTTTCGTTGCTCAAAACGCAAACGAGGTAGTCGGTGTCGAGCATAAAGTAATTGAGTTTTTGCGACATTCGTCTGCCCTCGACTATCGCAAAGTCTATCTCGTAATTTTCAAGCATCTCATAAAGATTATTTGTCGAGTCAGTAATTATCGTTATGGCAGAGTGGGGGAAAAGGTTAACGTATTTCGCAAACGTCTCGGTTATCGTGTTGTTTTCCGATGAGTGAGTTATGCCGACTCGAAATCTCGACACGTTTTTTTGCGCGTCGGCTATTTTTAAAAGCATTTTTTCGTGCAACGCCTTTAGTCGCCTTGCGTAAGTTACGGCGATCTCGCCCTCTGCGGTCAGTTTAACGTCGCCTTTTCCGCGCAAAAACAACTTTGCGTTACATTCTTTTTCAAGCTGGCTTATATGGTTGCTCACCGCAGGTTGCGTAAGCGACAGCGTTTCCGCCGCCTTTGTAAAACTTTTACATTCCGCAACCGTCAGCAGGGTCTCGAGTTTGACGTCGAGCATTGTCGGCGCACCTCCTTGCATAAAAAACAATTATATAGCTCTCAAAAATCATTATTTGACTTTATGGCAAATTTAGTATATCATATATTAAGTTGAATTTCAAGAAAAAACTAAAATCCGAACGATGATTTCGGCGTTTTGATGCCGCGCGGAGCGTTTTTGCCGCCGCCTGCGTCGGAGCGAGCGCTTTTTTGAGATCGCAACGAATGATGTCTGGCGTGCCGATACGCTCGGAGGGGTAAAATGTTGGATCGGTTGTACGAAAAGCTCGGAGAAAGCTCCGCAGCCGTTATCATAATATCGATAGCGATAATGCTGTTATGCGGTTTTTTGATGACCCGCATAACGAAAAAGCTCAAGTTGCCGAACGTGACCGCGTATATCGTTACGGGGATACTGATAGGCCCTTTTTGTCTTGACCTTATTCCTCAAACGGTGATAGACGGCACGGGATTTTTGGCGGACATCGCGCTTGCTTTTATAGCTTTCGGCACGGGCGAGTTCTTCAAACTCTCCAAGCTGAAAAACAGCGCGGGCAAGGTCGTCGTTATCACCTTGGCGGAGGCGCTTACGGCTTCCGTGTTCGTTTTTGTGCTCACTTTTTGCATACTCAAGATAGATCTGGCGTTTTCGATCGTGCTTGCCGCACTGGCTTCCGCTACTGCGCCCGCTTCGACTATGATGACCATACGTCAGACCAAATCGAAAGGCGATTTCGTCGACACTTTGCTGCAGGTCGTCGCGTATGACGATATCGTCGCTCTTTTGGCTTACAGCGTAGCCATCTCCATTGCCGTATCTTCTTCGACCGGCGAGGCGATACGTTTTTCGGATATTGCGATCCCCGTCGTAAAAAACCTTGCCGTTCTCGTGCTCGGCGGTCTTTTCGGCGTGATTATGAAACTCTTGATACAAAAAAAGAGATCGGACGATAACCGCCTTATAATCTCCGTTGCACTTTTGTTCGTGTTCTGCGGCGTTTGCGCCGCTATGGATATCTCGCCCTTGCTCGGCTGTATGTCGATGGGCACGGTATATATCAATATAACGGACGACGACAAACTCTTTAAGCAACTCAACTATTTTAATCCGCCGATACTCCTTTTGTTTTTCGTGCGTTCGGGGCTTTCGTTCGATCTGAACGCGCTTGTCAACACCTCGGGCTCCGTCGGCAGCGTGCCGCTTTTGCTTGTCGGCGTGCTTTATTTCGCGGTGCGCATAGCGGGGAAATATGTCGGTGCGTTTTTCGGTTGCCTTGCGGTCAAAAAGCCGAAGACAACGCGCAATTACCTCGGTATGGCTTTGATCCCGCAAGCGGGCGTTGCCATAGGTCTTGCGGCGCTCGGTGCGAGAACGCTCGGCGGAGCGGACGGTAAAGCGCTCGAGACCATCATCTTGGCGTCGAGCGTGCTTTACGAGCTTATAGGTCCCGCATGCGCCAAACTTTCGCTTTATTTGTCGAAGTCGTATTCCACCAAACTCGAGGAGATCGTTCCGCTTGAGGCGGAGACGGAAAAGGAAAAAGCAAATCCCGTCGAATTGTTGATAGAGCGCATACAGGTCATCCAAAAAGAACTTGCCGAAGAAAAAGTCAGCGACGAGGAGCAGGCGTTTACGGAGGCGGCGGAAGAGCATTTCGACGCTTTGGTAACTCGCAATTCGCGCTATATGCCGGGAGGAAGAAAATGACGGATCCTATTGCTAATATTTTGGGCGAATGGTCGCAGGGGCTTAACGCATACAGTATCCTTTTGCGGATACTGCTCTCCGTAACGCTTGCGGCGATAATCGGTTGCGAGCGTTCCAGCAAGCGACACAGCGCGGGGCTGCGCACGTTTATACTTATCTCGCTGGCTATGACGGTCGTTATGCTTCTCGATACGTATCTTTCGAGCGCGAGCGGTATATACCTGCTCTCGTGCGCCGGTATCGTCGGTGTTGCGGTTATAAGCGTGCATTCGCTTCTGCTCAGCTCGCGCAGCCAGATAAAGGGGCTTACGACCGCGGCGGGACTTTGGACCTGCGCCGTCGTCGGTCTGTCCGCGGGTGCGGGGTATTATACCATAACGCTTATATCGTTTTTCGTTCTCGTTTCCTGCCTTTCGTTTTTTCCCGTGCTCGAAAGGTATCTCAAAAACCGCTCCAACCATTTCGAGGTGCATCTCGAACTGAAAAACAGCGGATATCTCTATAATTTCGTAACTACGATCCGCCGCTTGGGGCTTAAGATCGACGATATCGAGGCAAACCCCGCGTACGCCAACTCGGGTATCAGCGTTTATACGGTGTCGATAACGGTCGAAAGCCGCGAACTAAAGCAGTATAAGACCCACACGGAGATAATCGAAGCGCTGCGAAGCCTCGACTATATCTCGCACATCGAAGAGATGTGGTTGTAAAACCGAATTTTTGACCGCCCTCGCGCCGTTTTTGCGCGAGGGCTTTTTTTGTTGCTTTACGGTAAAAAAGGAAGTTTTTCACTCTGCGCACTCGACAAAGTGATGATTTTAGTGTATAATATATGATAATATCGTTTGCTTTCGCGAGAAAAAGGCGTTTTTGCACAAATCGTGAGCCGCACAGGGGGCTTTGGCGCGGATATTCGGCACGTAAAAACAAAAAGACCTCCGAAGAGGTCTTTTGCGCACTCGCTGTGCAGCCGGCAGGGCGAAGCCGAGCCGACGGGTTGAGATAACTTTTATTTGAACTCGTAGTGCGTTTATAGGGTGCTATAAAGCAATTTGATTATAACACGTCGGGAGGAGTATGTCAATATGAAAGATCAAAATTATTATCTCGGACTCGATATCGGTACCGATTCCGTCGGCTATGCCGTTACCGACGAGGAATACGGGCTTTTGAAATACAAGGGCGACCCTATGTGGGGAGTGCACCTGTTCGACCCCGCGGGGAAAAATTCCGACCGACGCGCATTTCGTACCGCACGCAGGCGGCTCGACCGCCGTCAGACGCGCGTAAAACTCGTGCAGGAGATTTTTGCCCGTGCGATAGCGGAGAAGGACGAGCGATTCTATCTCAGGATATCCGAGAGTGCGCTCGTGCGCGACGAAGCGCACGACGACTATGCGCTGTTTGCGGACGACGGCTACACCGACCGCGAATACGGCAGGGAGTACCCCACCGTGCACCATCTTATCTCGGAATTGATACATAACCCCGAGCCGCACGACGTTCGCCTCGTTTATATCGCCTGCGCGTGGCTCGTCGCGCACCGCGGTCACTTTTTGTTCGACGTTTCAAAAGACGACGCGGAAAAGATAGTCGACTGCGAGTTTTTGTATAGGGATCTCGCGGATTGCCTCGGCGGTGCGCTCCCGTGGCGGGGCGACAGCGAGACTTTCGGAAATCTGATCAAAGCCAAAAGTTCGCCGACCGTAAAATACAAAAATATGTGCCAACGGCTCTTCGGTGCGCCCAAGGCTCCGAAAACTTGCTTTTCGGAGGAGGGGGATGATGCGCCGCTATGCGACTGCGAATCTTTGCTGAAGCTGCTTGCGGGCGGCAAGGTCGCCGCGAAAACGCTGTTTGCCGACGGCGAATACGCGGACGTGCCGTCGATAAGCTTGCGAGATCCCGAGGAAGCCCTCGCCCCCGTGCTCGAGGCGCTGGGGGACGACGCGGAAGTGATCCGGCGGGCGAAAGCGCTTTTCGACTGGGGCATCCTTGCCGATATTATGGGCGGGGAAAAGTATATTTCCGACCGCAAGGTCGCCGTTTACGAAGAGCACAAAGCCGACCTTAAACTGTTAAAGGCGATGATACGCAAATATGCGGGCAAAGCGAAGTACCGAGAACTTTTTTACGGCACGGACGACGCGCCGTCGCTCTACTCGAATACGTGCCGTCGCCGCAACGGCAGCCCCGAGGTTGCCGACAAATTCTTTAAGGCGGTGACGGACGCGCTTAAAGACGTCGAGCCGCAGGCGGAAGACAAAGCGGGAGTCGAGCTCCTCCTCGAAAAAGCGAGGAACAAAACGCTTTGCCCGAAACAGGTGTGCGGCGACAACCGCACAATACCGTATCAGGTGTATTACGCGGAGCTGAAAAAGATTTTGGCGAATGCCTCGGCATATCTGCCGTTTTTGAACGAAGCGGACGAGGAGGGATACGTCGCGCGGGATAAACTTTTGTCGATTATGGAGTTCCGCGTGCCGTATTACGTCGGACCGCTGGCGGGGTCTGCCGGGTGGTTCGTGCGGCGCGATGGCGCACAGGGGCGCATATTGCCGTGGAATTTCGAGCGGCAGGTCGATTACGACAAAAGCGAGCAAGCCTTTATCGACAGGATGACGAACACGTGCACGTATTTGCCCGGAGCAAGCGTGCTGCCGAAATGCTCGTTGCTTCACGAGAGATTTCAGGTGTTGAACGAAATAAACACTCTTAAAATAAACGGCAAACGTATTACCGTCGAGCTTAAGCGGCGCATCTACGACGAGGTCTTTCGCAAGCGCAAAAAGGTCACGCTCAAAGCTATCAAAGACTATCTTGTGCGCGAGAATTTCTGCTCGAAGCAAGACGCCGAAACGCTTGCGGGCGCGGACGAAAACATCAAGAGTTCGTTGGCTTCGTACCACGCTTTTAAGAAACTGACGGAGGAGAAAAAACTTCTTACGGAAAAAGACGCCGAGGAGATAATCCGTCGGTCCGCCTACACGGAGGATCGCACGCGTTTCGCCGCGTGGATAAACGAAAGGTTTCCCGCGCTGCCCGACGAAGACAGGAGATATCTTGCCTCGTTGCGTTTTAAAGATTTTGCAAGGCTGTCAAAGGAGCTGCTTTGCGATTTGTACGGCACGGAGAGCGATTCCGAGTCGGGCGAGGCTTTCTCCGTTATCGAGCGGATGTGGAACGAAAATCTGAATCTTATGGAGATCATCGCCTCGGACGATTTTACTTATAAAAAGCAAATCGAAGAGGCGAATGCGGATTACTACGGCGAGCGAACGCAAAGTCGCGAGGATTACGTGCGCGCCTTGCGTCTGCCGAACGCGGTTAAAAGACCTATCGTGCGCACTCTCGACGTTCTCGACGACGTCGTCCGCGTAACGGGGCGCGAGCCGAGCAAGATATTCGTAGAGATGGCGCGCGGCGGCACGGAAGAACAAAAGGGAAAGAGGACGACCTCGCGCTACGCGGCACTGAAAGAGCTGTATGCAAAATGCAAGCTTGAGGACGTGCGCGAACTTTCGGAGGAGCTCGACAAGCTCGGCGGCGAGCGCGAGAGGGCGCTGCAAGGCGACGCCTTGTTCCTTTATTATATGCAGCTCGGTCGCTCTATGTATTCGGGCGAAAGGATACGTGCCGAAGATCTGCAAAGCGGACTGTACAACGTAGACCATATATATCCGCGCACGAAAGTCAAGGACGACTCGGTGCTGAACAACAAGGTGCTCGTTACCTCAAGCGAGAATGCGACCAAAGGCGACAAATACCCCATATCCGCGGAGATAAGGCACAAAATGTTTGCGTGGTGGCGTAATCTGCTTGACGCGGGCTTTATCACGCGCGAGAAATTCGATCGCCTTACCCGCTGCGAGCCTTTCGGCGCGGAGGAAGAGTGGGGTTTTATCAATCGCCAGATAGTGGAGACGCGGCAGTCTACCAAGGCGCTTGCGGAGCTTTTGCGGCGCGAGTATCCGAATACGGAAGTCGTATACGTTAAGGCGGGGCTCGTTCCCGAATTCCGCCAAGAGTTCGACCTTTTAAAATCCCGCGGGGTAAACGATTTGCATCACGCAAAGGACGCATATCTTAACGTCGTCGTCGGCAACGTATATAACGAGCGTTTTACCAAGAAATGGTTCCTCGAGAATAGGGATAAATATAATATAAAGGTGTCGACGCTCTTTTCACACCCCGTTTCGGTCGGCGACCGCACGGTATGGGGCGGCTCTGCGGCACTCGGTAAGGTACAAAGCATGGTGCGCAACAAAAACGCCGTTCATTTTACGCGGTATGCGTACTGCCAAAGCGGCGGATTTTTCGACCAAATGCCGAAGAGTAAAAATGACGGCGATCTCGTGCCGAGAAAAAAGGATCTGCCTGCCGAAAAATACGGCGGATACCCCAAAGCCTCGGTGGCGTTTTTCGTGCTTGCTCGCTATCGGGTGAAAAAGAACGTCGAGCTTACGCTCGTACCGATAAGACTTTTGCAAAAGGCAAAATTCGAGCGCGGTGCGAAGTTCGCGGAGGACTGTGTAGCGGAGAGCCTCTATCGTCTTGGCAAAAAGCCCGAGGCAATCGAGTTGCCGCTCGGTACGCGCCGCATAAAGATAAACACCGTCTTCGAGTGCGACGGTGTGCGGATGTGTTTGCGAGGTAAGACGGGCGTGAGCGTTATAATGTCGCTTTGCGAGCCGCTTTTGCTGCCGTATGAAAGCCAAAAATACGTAAAGCGCCTCGAGACCTTTGCGAAAAACAAAAAGAACTGCCCGAATATAAAGTACGACCGCGAGCACGACAAGATCTCGAAAGAAGAAAATCTCGCGTTTTACGACGTTTTGTGCGCAAAGCTGAACAAGCCGCCGTACTCGCACCGCCCCAACAACGGGGCAAAGACCGTTGAGGAGGGCAGGGAACGGTTTGCCGAGCTTGGAATCCGCGAGCAGGTCGACGTCTTGCTCGAGATATTTTCGCTCTTCGGCAGAGAGACGGGCGGTCACGACTTGAGTGCGATAGGAGGAAAAAAAGCGGCGGCTGCGCTGGGGCTCAGCATACATCTCTCTAACTGGAAAAAACAATATAATGTCGTGCGCATTGCGGACGAAACGGCGGCGGGGCTTGCTTACCACGTGACCGATAATCTGCTTGATCTGCTATGAGCTGGCGCACGGTTATCATAACGAAACGGTGCAAATTGGATCTCAAAATGGGATATATGGTCGTACGCGGAGAGGAAACGCGGCGCATATATATAGACGAGATCGCGATATTGCTTATCGAGGACCCCGCCGTCTCGTTAACCGGCTGCCTGCTCGAGGCGCTCGTCGAGAAAAAGGTAAGGGTGATCTTTTGCGACTCAAAAAGGTCGCCGACCGCGGAACTCGCGCCGTATCACGGTGCGCACGACAGCTCGCGCAAGATACGCGCGCAAACGGAGTGGCGCGAAACGGTAAAGGGCACGGTGTGGTCGGATATCATATCCGAAAAGATACGCAAACAGTCGGATTTTTTGTTTGAGATCGGCAAGGAAGAGGCGGCGCGGCTCACGCGCTCGTATATCGGACAGATAGAGCTGTACGATACTACAAACAGAGAGGGGCACGCCGCCAAAGTCTATTTTAACGCCGTTTTCGGGATGGATTTTACCCGCAGTGCCGATTGCGCCGTGAACGCCGCGCTGAATTACGGTTACGGCATAATTCTTTCGGCTTTCAATCGCGAGATCGCCGCGGCGGGGTATCTGACGCAAATAGGCATCTTTCACTGCAATATGTTTAATCATTTCAATCTCAGTTGCGATCTAATGGAGCCTTTTCGCGTGCTTGTGGATAGGCGTGTGTACGATATGGCGCCCGAGGAACTCGGCAGTGCGGAAAAGCACGAGCTGTGGGATATACTGAACGGCGGAGTTTTCGTAAACGGTACGCGGCAGACCGTGCTCAACGCAATAAAGATCTATTGCCACAGCGTTTTCGACGCGCTTAACGACAACGATCCGTCGAATATCAAATTCTACACCATCGGTGAAATCCGATGAGCTACAGATTTATGAGACTTTTGGTTTTTTTCGATCTTCCGACCGAAACGCTTGAGGATAAGCGCCATTACCGAAAATTCAGGCAGTGCCTTATAAAAAACGGTTTTATGATGCTGCAGGAATCCGTGTACTGTCGTATGCTGATAACGCCGACGGCGGAGAGGTCGGCTATGGACGTCGTGCGCAAAAACAAGCCGCCGTCCGGCACGGTGCAGATGCTCTCGGTAACGGAAAAACAATTTGAAAAAATGGAATATCTTGTCGGAGAATATAAAAGCGATATCGTTGACAGCGACGAAAGGCTGGTGGTTTTATGAAGTTGGCGTACCCCGCGTTTTCTTCGGTGCTCGAGATCGGTGGTGACGCCGTTCTTTGCCTCGTTATCGAGAATCAAACGCTTTTTCGCTCGTTTTTGTGCGATATGGCGTCGGCTGTCGATGGCGTGGACTGCGACGTCGTGTTGTCCGAGGGGGATAGGATCGTCGAAGCTTCGAAAAACGCGGAACTTCTTTGCGATTTTATCGATTTCGAACTGAATCGCCGCTCGCTTACAAGCAAGGTCGTAGCGGCGATTGAGGAGTCGGCGCTCTCCCCGGACAATTATCTGCAAACGCAGGAGCTCCTTGCGGAGATAGAGCGTGCCGTCGGCAAATGGGCTTTTTCGCTCTCGTGCGACGTCAGTGCCGACAAGTTGTCGGTCGGCACGCTTCTTAAATCCGTCGGAGTCGCTGTCAAATGCGATTACGAGGGGCACGTCGGAGAGGTCGAAAAGATTTTGGATTATATGGAACTCGTGCGCGAATTCGATCGCGACAAACTGTTTGTAACGGTAAATATGCGCGCGTATTTTTCCGACGAGCTTATAGCGCAGTTCCAAAAAACGGTGCTGTCGCACGAATATAAGGTGCTTATGCTCGAATCGCAGGATCGCCCGCGCCTGAAAACGGAAAAAAGAATAACGATAGACGGAGAACTTTGCGAATTTTGATTGATTTTCGGATGGGTTTGTGCTAAAATTGTTTTGTGGGATCCGCGTGCGGCGTGTATTCGCCTTTCGCCTCGCTGTCGGCGAGGGGGGAGCCGCGCGACGACGGCGCCGCGGTCTCATTAAGGCACGTTTTGCCCCTATATTACTCTCGCCTCGCGGCTTCGTAACCCGTGTGTTCGGATTTTGATCCGAATTTGAGGTTTGAGAGTAGTGCGATTTTATAGGGGTCTCAAACCGCGTCGCCGCACCGCACGGCGCCCCGGAGGTTTGAGAGTAGTGCGATTTTATAGGGGTCTCAAACGGCGCGTATTATCCTGATTGGGCAGTGTGTGTTTGAGAGTAGTGCGATTTTATAGGGGTCTCAAACACGTACAAACAAGTGTGATAATGTCGATGCGTTTGAGAGTAGTGCGATTTTATAGGGGTCTCAAACGGCATGCTTGCCGATGTGATTGCTAACATTGTTTGAGAGTAGTGCGATTTTATAGGGGTCTCAAACAAGGATTACTTGCTGCGTAAAGGGCTCACTGTTTGAGAGTAGTGCGATTTTATAGGGGTCTCAAACTCGGCTAACAGCCATCTGACGTTCGTAGTCGTTTGAGAGTAGTGCGATTTTATAGGGGTCTCAAACTCGGCTATTGCGGAGATTGATAAGCAGCTTGTTTGAGAGTAGTGCGATTTTATAGGGGTCTCAAACTCGGCAAACGCAGTTAAAGGCAGCGCCATTGTTTGAGAGTAGTGCGATTTTATAGGGGTCTCAAACTAGAAACCAAACGCGAACGAGCGGACAATCGTTTGAGAGTAGTGCGATTTTATAGGGGTCTCAAACGTAGGCGCGTATTATCCTGATTGGGCAGTAGTTTGAGAGTAGTGCGATTTTATAGGGGTCTCAAACACGTACAAACAAGTGTGATAATGCCTGTGCGTTTGAGAGTAGTGCGATTTTATAGGGGTCTCAAACCGCGCGACATTCGTGGAATGTCAGTATTAGTTTGAGAGTAGTGCGATTTTATAGGGGTCTCAAATGTCAAACGCTCACTTGGGGACGAAGTGGCGCTGTTTTGGCGATCCGACGCACGTAGGTTTTAGGGGAAGCTAAACCTTGATTCGAATAAAATTTGTTCGGAAAGACGGAAAGAGAATAGCGAAAAAACGAAAATTATGAAAGTTACACGGCGTAAGCCGTATGGATGTTTTAGAAATTGACTTGTTGAGCGAGCGACGGCAAAGTGTTGTCGGAACGTCGATTGCCTTTAAGACAAGTATGCGCACGTTCGCGGCACAATCTGTGCGAGGGCGACTCTGCGCTTTTTTGTTTTGGGATGTTTCCCCGCGCACTCGAAAAGTCTAAAATGCAAATTGGATGTTGACAAAAATGATAAAATGTGTTAAAATCAAAAAGATGTTGTAAGCCTTGATTTTGCGTAGGATTCTTTATGGCGCATCGCGGTCGTGCCGAGAAATGGTTACGAACGGACATCAAAGCGGTAATAACGAGGCGACCTTAAAAATTTGCAAGCACTCAAGTCGCAAAAAGGTCAAAAAGCCTTGTAAACACCGGCTTTTTCGGAATTCCCGAGACGACGCAAAAACGCATTTTTAAAACAATTTAATAATCCGATGATTCCTGTGAAAGCAGTTTCATATACGGAGGGTTA
>CAZOFD010000016.1:0-33917 GCA_964579135.1 uncultured Ruminococcus sp.
TTCGCGTCGCACTCGGCGCTGCCCTCGGAAGAGGGGCGGTGCGCGTATTCGTCGCCGTGCGGCGTTTCGTCCCCCGCAAGACTATGCGGCAAACGAGGCTTTGCGGGAACGTACTTCAGGGGGTCGTATATAAACGCGCGGCAAACGTACGAGGCGTCGACCACGCCGCATTTGTCGCAAAGCATTTTGTCGTCGTCGCTGAGCGGACGCGCTTGCTCGCAGAGAGCGCAGCAACGATTTCTGTCGAATCCTTTATCGGCTTGCTTTGCGGAGCGCGAAACGTCGCTCTCGCGGATCTCGTCGACGCTTTTCGAGGATACGAAAGCGGAGAAGAAAAACACGGCGTATACGACGAATATGGCAAGGCACACGAGCTCGACGCCGCTTTCGGCTATCGCGGCGGGCAAAAAAGCGGCTTGCGGCAGGCACTCGGATATCGAAACGGTGGAGCCGCCGAGACGCGCCGCGTTCCACGCGAGATACGTTACGTATGCGTTTGCCCCAAAGCAGACGACGGTCGCCGCAAAATTCATAACGGCACCGCCGCGGCGCAATATGCCCGCGCCGCATATCAGCGATTGCAAGCTGAGATATATTATCCCGACGGTAACTGTGCCGCAAAATCCGCAGACCGCAACGGCGGGCGCGGCGACGCCCGTCAGCGACCCGACTCTTGCAAAGACGGCGCTTGCAAGCACAAAATATATCGGCGTCATTATAAAATAGCAAAGAATTTTGCGCAAAGCGGACGCTTTTCCGATGCAAACGAACACGGCGAACGCGCAGATCAGTGCGATGAGAGCCGTTGCGTAAATTGTCAGTAACGAGTATGAAATGCCTATTTGCGACAGATTAAAGCCCATTTTTCCCTCCGAACGGAGCCCCGCGCCGACCGATGCGGGTCAAAAATCCGAGATCGCGCTTTTTGACGCGCGCAACGTGCGCCGATATTGCGATCAATCTCGATTTTATTATATCAAAAGCCTTTCTTTCTGTCAAGTTTTTCGGTCGGGGAAGAGAAAAACGGCGATAATGCGATTATTAAAACGGCAAATATTATGCGGTACCGGACGTTTTTCGCACTTTCGCACGCCGCGGACGCATTTGCGAGTGCGGATAGCGCACTTGTGTGCTCCGTTGACGATAAGGGGGCTGCTATGGGCGAGAGCGCGGCGGCGACGGCTGCCGCAACGATTGTTTGCAGGGCTTTGGCGGCAAAATATTTTTTTGTCGACAATCCGTAATTTGCGCAAACGGACACGGTTTGCATATGCGTGGATAATCCCGACCAAGCGCAGGCGGCGCACGTTAAAACGAACGATGCGCGTGGCGGCAATACGGAAAGCGATGCGGCGCCCGACGTGAGCTCGAAAAACGCGCGCAATACGCTCGACGAAAAAACGCCTTTCGTAAAAGGAGACAAAACGTCCGACAAAAGCCCCGCGACGCACGAGAAAAACGCGACGTTGGCGCAAACGCCGAGAAGCGACGAGGCTGCGGCACGTATCGACAATGCCAATATCTCCGCGACGCTGTGGCGTGGCGGTTCGCCGCAAGCGACGATGGGATTGGTGCAAGGCTGTTCTTTCCGCGGTGCGCGTTGCCGCGCGCAGATAAGGTACGCGAGCCCCGCCGCAAGCAGAACGACGTGTACGAGCAAGCCGTAAACAAGGTTGCCGTTTAGCTTTTGCCCGACGAAAAAAAGCGTAAAGCCAAGCGACGGGTAGGAGACGGCGCCGAGCAGGGTCTCCGCGTCCCGCTGCGAAAGCTCACCCTTTTCATATGCCTGCCCGACGGAGCGGCACCCCGCGGGGAAGCCGCATATTGCGCCGATCGGCACGTGCGACGCAACGCTCTTGATGACGGTATGCTTCGAGACCTTTTTGACGCCGTGCGCTCCGACACCGGTCGTGCGCGAGCGATTTATCGCCTCGGCGACCACGGTGAGCGGAAAAAGCGACGGAATGACCGACGAGGCGCACAGGTGCAGTGCGCTCAAGACGTGATACGCCGCGCGAGACGGCGCGACGAAAACGAGTGCGATAAAAGCGGCTGCTGCCAAAAACCGAGCCGATTTTGCAAGGCGTCCTTTTTTCGTAATCGTTTGTTTTACCTCCGCATAAGATTTATAAGACCGCGCGGTGACGTTAAATCGTATTCGCGGCGGAAGAAATAAATGCGAGGTCTTTTGTATGAACGAAAAAAAGGAATCTCCGTTGTGCGGAGGTGAAACGCCGAACGCTACGAAAAAAAGAGCGCCGCGGCGCGATAACGCGACGTGCGGCGCGAAAATCGGGACAGATTCCCGAAATTCGAAAAACGCGGCGCTTTGTCACGCGGACGGCGAGGCGCGCTTGCCGACGAAAAAATCGCGGCGCGGTCTTGCCACCGCGTTTTGCCGCAGATTCGACATCCCCGCGGATCTTGCCGCGGCGGGGATGACGCTTGAGCTGCGCGGCGACGGCGAATTGCTCGTTTGCGGCTGCCGAGAGATAACGGCGTACTCGGAAAGATACGTAAAAGTGCGTCTTCGTACCCATACCGTTGCGATACGGGGGGAATCGCTGTGCCTGACGGCTTATTACGACGGGCAAACGGGGATAGACGGCGTGATACGGGTGATAGAGATAGATCCGCCGGGCGTCGATAAAGGACAAAAATGAGTTTTTCACAGTTTGTTTTCGGCAAATGCCGCGTGACGGCTAAAGAAAAAGACACGCTGAAACTTTTAAACCTGCTTCTTGCCTCGGGGATAGTTTATTATTCCCTGCGAGTGCGCGACGGCGAGGACACGGTGCTTTACGCTTCCCACGCGAGCGCCGCAAGACTTGCTTGCGTTGCCTCTGCGAGCGGAATTGCGCTGAGTGTCGAATCCGCGGGCGGGTTGCCGCATATGCTTCGCGCTTTGCGAAAAAGGGCGGGTCTTTGCGTCGGCGTCCTATTGTCTTTGGTGCTGATATGCCTTGCGCAGGGCGTGCTTTGGGAGGTGCGCGTCGTCGGTGAAACCTCGGTCGGCGAGGCGAGGATAAAAGAACTGCTTGCCGAGCACGGACTCGGCGTCGGTGTGCGATTGGCAAACCTCGACGTCGACAGGATACAAACGGAATGCGCGCGCGACAGCGACGAGGTGGCGTGGATATCGGTCAACGTTTTCGGTACGGTGGCGCAGGTGGAGGTCGTGGAGGAGCGACGGGTCGACGAGGCGAAGCCTCGTGCCGACGGCGCAAACCTTGTGGCAAAGTGCGACGGAGTTGTGGTCGGTTACGAACTGGCGGCGGGCGAGCCGTGTCGAGCGATAGGGGAGACGGTCAAAAAAGGCGAGCTTTTGGCAAGCGGCGTTATAGACAGCGGACGCTTTGCGTGGCGTTGCGTATACGCCCGCGGCGCGGTGTACGCGCAAACGTACAAAAAGGCTGCGCTCGCAGTGCCCCTGGCTTATACGAAAAAGACCGCCGTAAAGCGCAAAATATGCGAAATATCGCTCTTTTTTTTCGGTCGGGAACTAAAACTTTTCAAAAACAGTGGAAATTCGTCGGCGATGTGTGATACAATTAGTTCGATAAAATATTTGTATTCGACATCCGAACACACCGTGCCCGTCGGCATCGCGCTCAAGTCCGCGGTGCACTATGAGCGGGAGACGGCGTATCGCACGACGAGCGAGGCGTCGGAATACGCCCGATTTGAGCTCGAACGCAAGATCGCCGCGCTCGGCGACGGCGTGCGCGTCGTGCGAAAAAAGATCTTCGAGAGCGAGAGCGAGGGGCTGCTTACCCTCGTGTACGAACTCTATTGCGTGGAGGATATAGCCGAAACGCGTGAGTTCTCGGTATCCGTCGGGGAGTGAAACGCAGTCGAATGCCAAACGGAAGGCTGACCTTATGGAACGAAAGATCGTAAAGACGGATTCGCCCGAGACGACGGCAAAACTTTTCGGGCCTTTTGACTCGAACGTGAAAAAGATAGAGGAAAGCTTCGGCGTTTCCGTCGGGAGCGTCAATGCGGACGGCGAGGACGCGCTGCGTATCGACGGCGAGGCTGAAAACGTCGAAAAAGCGGAAAGGTGCGTTTTATGCCTTTTAAAAATCGCAAAGCGAAACGACGCTTTGACCGAGCAGAACGTGCTGTACGTTATAAATACCGTGCTCGAGGGCGGGGAGAGCGAGCTTGACGACTTCGACGAGAACTGCGTTTGCGTTACGAGCCGCGGCAAACCCGTAAAGCCGAAGACCGCGGGGCAGGGCAAGTACGTCGAGGCTATGCGAAAAAACACGATAGTATTCGGCGTCGGACCCGCGGGCACGGGCAAAACCTTTCTTGCCGTAGCCGCGGCGGTCAAGGCGCTGCGCGAAAAAAAGGTCGCACGGATAGTTTTGACGCGCCCTGCGATAGAGGCTGGCGAGCGGCTCGGCTTTTTGCCGGGCGACCTGCAAAGCAAGATAGACCCTTATCTGCGTCCTTTGTACGACGCGCTTTTCGAGATGATGGGGGCGGAGAACTATCAGCGCAATCTCGAAAAGCAGATTATCGAGGTCGCGCCGTTGGCTTATATGCGCGGCAGAACGCTTGACGACGCTTTTATAATTCTCGACGAAGCGCAAAACGCCACGTTCGAGCAGATGAAGATGTTTTTGACAAGGCTCGGCAACAATTCGAAAGCCGTTGTAACGGGCGACCTTACGCAAACGGATCTGCCGCTCTCTTTGCGGCAAAAGAGCGGGCTTGCCTCCGCCGTCGAGATCCTCGAAGGGATAGACGGAATCGCCGTGCACCGCTTTACCGAAAGGGACGTCGTGCGCCACAAACTCGTGCAAAAAATAATTTCGGCATACGATAAATACGAAAAAGAGGGGCGCGCGGCGGAGCGCGCCGGCGGGCAACGCTATCGCAAACTGCCCCGGTGAGTCGCGCCGAGGCGAAAAACGAAAAAAGCGTATTCGCAATTTCGGAGGAGATAAGATAATGGAAGTTTATATTGATTTTGCCAACAGGAATCGCAAGGAAAAGGTAAGCGAGGAGCTGCGCGAACTCATTCGCCGTTCCGTGACGGCGACCCTCGAGAGCGAGGGCGTGGAGGATGACGCGGAAGTATCCGTTACGTTCGTTTCGAACGCAGGTATAAGAAAATTTAACCGCGAATATCGCGGTATCGATCGCGCGACGGACGTTTTGTCGTTTCCCATAGCCGACGACGGAGATCTCGACGAGGCTTTCGACGGCGAGCGTCTTCAGCTCGGCGACGTTGTGCTGTCTCTCGAGAGGGCGCGCGAGCAGTCCGAGACGTTCGGACACTCTTTCGAGCGCGAAGTCGCTTTTTTGACCGTTCATTCGGTTCTTCACCTGCTCGGATACGATCACGAAAAGGGCGAAGAAGAGGACGCCGATATGCGGCGCCGCCAAAGTGCCGTAATGGAAATAATGAATCTCGGAGTAAAAGAAAAATGAAAAAGACAGTCTTCGTTTCAATAGTCGGCAGACCGAACGTCGGCAAATCCACGCTGATGAACAGGCTCCTCGGCGAAAAGGTTGCGATCGTATCGAACAAGCCGCAAACGACGCGTAACTGTATAAGGGGCATACTTACCGAGGGTGAGGCACAGTACGTCTTTTTCGACACGCCGGGTATCCACCGCCCGCAAAATCGGCTCGGCGACTATATGATGAGCGCCGCAAGCTCGGGTATGAAGCAGGGAGACGTGGTAATGCTCGTTGCGGATGCGGGACGCGAGGTCTCCGCAACCGAACGTAACGTGATCGACTATCTTAAAAAGAGCAATACTCCCGCAGTGCTTGTGCTTAACAAGATAGATACTTACCGTCGGGAGAGGATCGCGGAAACGATAGCGGCATACGCCGCACTGCATAATTTCGACGCGGTGGTGCCCGTTTGCGCCAAAAGCGGCAAAAACACGCGGGAGGTTATGGACGAGTTGTCCCGCTTTTTGCGCGAGTCCGAATGGTTCTTTTCCGACGAGGCGGCAACGGACCAGACTATGCGTCAATACGTTGCGGAGATCGTGCGCGAGAAGCTTTTGCGTGCGCTTGACCGCGAAGTGCCGCACGGTATTGCCGTTGTCATCGAGGACTATCGGGATAACGGCACGCTTATAAGCATAAGGGCGGAAATCGTGTGCGAGCGAGCCTCGCACAAGCGGATAATAATCGGCAAAAACGGCGACGTGCTGAAAAAAGTCGGCACCTACGCGCGCGAGGAACTCGAAAAACTTACGGGCTGCAAGGTCTATATAGATCTGTGGGTCAAGGTAAAAGAGAATTGGCGTGACAGCGAGGGGCTTGTGCGCAACCTAGGCTATGACAAGCGCGACGTGGACGACGAGGAGTAAGCGATGACTGCGACCGATACGGCGCGCGACTTTTGCACCGACGCGCTCGTTATTCGCGAGCTTGCACACGGCGAGCACGATAAGATATTGACTCTGCTTTCGCCCGAGCGCGGAAAAATCACGGCGATCGCCAAAGGTGCGCGCTCTTTGCGCAGCAAATTGCTCGGCTCGGCAAGGGCTTTTACTTGGGCGAATTTCGAGCTGCACCGCAAGGGCGATCTTTGCTGGGTGCGCGACGCCTCGGTCATCGAGCCGTTTGCGCAACTCGAAAAGGACGTTGAGGATATGTATCTCGCTCAGTATTTTGCGGACGTTTGTTGCGAACTGAGTGGCGAGGGAGTGCCCGCCGGGGAGATCTTGCGCCTGACGCTGAACTCATATTACGCCGTGTGCCGCAAGCTGTTCGACAAGGCGAAGATAAAGGCGGTCTTCGAGTTTCGCGCGGCGGTAACGGCGGGGTATATGCCGGATCTCGCGGCTTGCGAAAAATGCGGAAAGACGAAAGCGGAAAACTTTTATCTTGACGTTATGAACGGAGATATAAAATGCTCCGAGTGCGTTTTTTCGTCTTTTTCCGCGCCTCCGCGCGACGACGGCACAACGGACGCCGACGGTGCGCGAACCATACTTTTGCCGCTTTCGCCCGCGGTGCTTGCGGCAATGCGGTACGTGGAGCAAGCCGACGCCGCTCGCGTTTTTTCGTTTGAGCTTAGGTCGGCGGGGGAGATGCGCGACTTTGCGCATATTTGCGAAACGTATTTGCTCAATCATTTGGGACGAAGTTTTTCTTCGCTCACGGTCTACAAAGATATCGGGAGAATTTAAATATGTATTTACCGGATAAAACCGTTACCGCGCTCGAGTTTGACAAGATCCGCGTGATGCTTGCGGATTGCGCGGGGACTGACGGCGCGCGCGAGGCGGCGCTTGTCCTTGAGCCGAGCGACGACCCCGTCGCGGTTGCCGCCTCTCTTGCGCGTACCACGGACGCCTGCCGACTTGCCGCGGAAAAGGGCAGACCGCCTTTCGGCTCGGTCAAGTGTGTGAAAGCGCATTGCGACAGGGCGCAAAAAGGCGCGTCGCTCACCCCTACGGAGCTTTTGGACGTCGGCAACGTTTTGCGCACGAGCCGTGCGCTGTTCGATTATAATCGCACGAACAGGACTTTCGACACGGTGCTCGACGAGGTGTTCGGGCGCCTTTTGCCCGACCGCAGGCTCGAGGACAGGATATATCGCACCGTGATATCGGAGGATATGATAGCGGACGACGCGTCGCCGGCGCTCGGCGACGTGCGGCGCAAAATGAGACGAACCGCCGCAAAAATAAAGGAGCTTTTGGCAAAATATACGAGCGGCGAGTATGCCGACTGTCTGCGCGAGAATATCGTGACCATCAGAAACGGGCGCTACGTCGTGCCGGTGCGAGCCGAATGTAAAAAAGAGGTGCGTGGTCTCGTGCACGATACGTCCGCCTCTGGGGCGACGGTTTTTATAGAGCCGGTATCCGTCGTCGAGGCAAACAACGAGCTGCGCGAGCTTGAGGCACGCGAAAAGCACGAGATCGAAAGGATACTTTACGAATTGTCCGCAGAGGTTGCCGCGCGGGCGGAGAGCATCGTGTACGACTCGGAAAATATTGACGAGCTCGCTTTCGTTTTCGCTTGCGCGGAGTTGTCGCGTCGTATGGACGGAGCGGCTCCGCGAATATCCGCCGGTACGCGCAAAATTATCCTTAAGCGGGCGCGCCACCCTTTGATTCCGCGCGAAAAAGTCGTTCCGACGGACGTTTATCTCGGCGGCGATTTCGACACGCTCGTTATTACCGGACCGAACACGGGCGGCAAGACCGTAACGCTCAAAACGCTCGGACTTTTTGCCCTTATGGCTCAGTCGGGGCTTCATCTTCCCGCCGACGCGGAGTCGGAGATCTGCGTTTTCGGCAGAATACTCGTGGATATAGGCGACGATCAAAGCATAGAGCATTCGCTTTCGACTTTTTCTTCGCATATGGTCAATATCGTGTCCATCGTGAACGATCTGACCCCCGATTCGCTCGTGCTTTTCGACGAGCTTGGGGTCGGCACCGACCCTATCGAGGGAGCGGCTTTGGCTATTGCCGTTATCTCGGAGGTGCGAAACGTCGGCGCACTGTGCGCGGCGACCACGCATTATGCGGAACTTAAGGCTTACGCGCTCAATACCGCAGGGGTCAAAAACGCTTCGTGCGAATTCGACGTGGAGACGTTGCGCCCGACGTACAAGCTGAATATAGGAACGCCCGGCAGGTCGAATGCGCTTGCCATATCCCGCAGGCTCGGCTTGCCACCGCGCGTTATCGAACGCGCGGAGCGCGAGATCGGCACCGACGAGCGCCGATTCGAAACGGTGATAGACAAGCTCGAGCAAGCGCGGCTCGACGCCGAAAAATATCGCGAAGAAACGCTGAATATGCGGCGTGAATACGAAAGGTTTAAAGCGACCGAGGAAGCCGAGATCGCGGAAAAAGCGGCAAAGGCGGATAAAATGCTCGAAGACGCCGCAAAAAAAGCCAACGCGATGGTCGAAGGAGCCAAAATATCCAGCGAATTTATCTTCGATCAACTTGAAAAAGCGAAAAAAGCCAAGGACAGCGATCGGCTTGCCGAAGAACTTGCCGCAACGAGGCGGCGCATGCGCGAGCATCTTCGCGAAAACGAGGACAAGTTCGATCCCGTTGACGAAAACCGTGACGAGGACTACGTTTTGCCGAGAGACGTTCGCAAGGGAGACAAAGTTTGTCTTATGAACGTCGGACGCATCGGCGTCGTGCTCGACGCGCCCGACCGCTCGGGCAACGTTACCGTGCAACTCGGAAGCGTAAGGACCAAGACCACCGTTAAAAATTTGAAGCTCGAGGAAGACGCAACGCCGAGTGCGAAAAAGCCCGAAACCAAACCGAAGCGGCGCGAGTGCGGCGGTGCGGTCGTTAGCCGCGCCTGCTCCGACGAGATCGATTTGCGTGGGATGACGGGCGACGAGGCGTGGCTCGAAGTCGACAGATATCTCGACTCCGTTATGCTCGCCGGTCTGCATACGGCGCGGCTGATACACGGCAAGGGAACCGGGGCTTTGCGGGCGGCGCTTTGGCAAAAGCTGAAAAGGGATAAGCGCATCGCGTCTTACAGAATCGGTCAATACGGCGAGGGTGACGGCGGAGTGACCGTTGTTGAATTGAAACAGTAAAAAATCTTAAAAAACGATAAAATTCGTCACAAAAGTGTTTGCAAGTTCCACCGTATTATGATATAATAAAGAAAAATGCGCTCACGCGGACGGTATGAGCGAAAAGTAAACCGAATAAACATCAGTGGGGGATAATATGAAGCAAACGATTCACGGCGAACTCGGCGTTATAGCTATGAGGGGATGCGAGGATTTCGCGAAGCAGGTCGACAGATATCTCAAGGAATGGAGAGGCACTGAGAAGAGCTTTCTCATAGATTCCGATTGCCCCAGATTCGGCAGCGGAGAGGGAAAGGGACTTTTGCGCGAATCCGTCAGAGGTCGTGACGTTTTTATTATCAGCGACACGTTTAATTACGGCGTCGAATATAAGCTGCGCGGAAACTATATCCCTATGACGCCCGACGAGCACTATGCGGATCTTAAGCGCATAGTCGGAGCGATCGAGGGCAAAGCAAGCAGGATATCCGTTATTATGCCGATGCTGTACGAGGGCAGACAGCACAAAAGAATGTCGCGCGAATCGCTTGACTGTGCGATGATGCTTCGCGAACTCGAGTTTTACGGCGTTCGCAACATCGTAACTTTCGACGCACACGACGATCGCGTGCAAAACGCGATACCGCTCTGCGGATTCGACAACTATCGCCCGACTTATCAGATGGTCAAGGCGCTCGTTCGCACCGTGCCCGATATTGCCTTTGACAAGGATCAGCTTATAATCATTTCCCCCGACGAGGGCGCGATGGGCAGATGTATGTTTTTCTCCTCCGTTCTCGGGCTTGACGTGGGTATGTTCTATAAACGCCGCGACTACTCCAAGGTTGTCAACGGGCGCAACCCGATCGTTGCTCACGAATATCTCGGGCAGGATCTTACCGGCAAAGACGTTATCATCGTCGACGATATGATATCTTCGGGCGAATCTTTCTTCGACGTCGCTCGTCAGATCAAAAAACGCGGAGCCAAGCGCATATTCAACTTCGCAACGTTCGGTCTCTTTACGAACGGACTCGAAAAATTCGACGAGGCTTATGCCGAGGGCACGTTTGACAAGATATTTACCACCAACCTCGTTTACAAAGACAAGTCCGTTATCGATCGCGAGTGGCACGTGGACGTTAATATGTCGAAATACGTTTCGTGCATTATCGACACGCTCAATCACGACGACCCGACGAGCGTTCTGCTTGATCCCGTTCAAAAGATACACGCGCTCGTGGACAAGCATCGCGCGGAGTGCGGCGGTCAGATGTCGATCGCTTTTGACAAGGGCTCGGAGAACTGATCCGATAAACGAAATGCGTGCGTTCGCAAGTCGCATCTTTATGCGACTTGCGAACGCTTTTTTATTCTTTGCAAGTTTCGCCTTTTCTTCTTGCAAAAAACGCGGCGGTATGATATAATAAAAAACGAAAGTGCCGTTTTGCGGTTGCGATAAACTCACGTTTGCCGCGAGAAGTGCCGCCGGCGGAGATATGGGAGCTTTTGTATGACACATCGTGTTTTCACTACGGACGAATATGCGGCTGCTCTGCGCGAAGCGGGGCTCCTTGCCGAGGTCGACGACGAAGCCGCGGGCATCGAGGTAAGACACCTGTCGATCGATTCGAGAAATATCGAGCCGAAAACGTTGTTTATTGCCAAAGGCGCACGTTTTTTGCCGAAATTCCTCGACGAGGCTTTCGCTCGCGGTGCGGCGGTGTACGTGGCGCAGGAGCGCATAGGCACGGCGCGACCGCTTATACGCGTTAACGACGTTCGCGCGGCGATGGCGTGCTTGGCACGCAAGTTTTATAACGAGCCGAATTGCCGCTTGCGCCTTTTCGGCATAACGGGGACGAAAGGCAAGACGACGAGCGCGTATTTTTTACGCGCGATTATCGACGGGGCGTGCGACGAGGTCGGAAAACCGCGCTGTGCGTATACCTCGACGGTGAACACTTACGACGGAAAAGAGTATTTCGAAAGCACGAACACAACGCCCGAGTCTCCCGAGCTTTACCGTCATATGGCAAACGCGGTTGATTCGGGGATCGAAGATTTTGTCGTCGAGGTCTCGAGTCAGGCGCTCAAATATCATCGTGTGGACGGGATTACGTTCGACGTCGCGTGCTTTACGAATATCGGCGTCGACCACATAAGCGACGTCGAACACAGTGATTTTAACGATTATTTTTCGTCAAAACTAAAGATATTCGACGCTTGCAAGATCGCTTGCGTAAATATCGACGACGCTATGGCACCCGAGGTGCTGCGCTATATAGGCAACCGCGTGCCCGTCGTTACCTTCGGAACGGCGAGTGACGCGACGTTAAGGTGCTCCGGGGCACGGGCGCGCGGCGAAACGACGGAGTTCGACGTTTTCGTAAACGACGAAAAATTCGTTTTTACCATAGGTATAGCGGGCGAGTTCAACGTTTTGAACGCAACGGCTGCGCTTGCTATGGCGTATGCCGCGGGGATGGATATCAAGGCGGCTGCGGAGCCGCTTGCTCGCGCGCGAGTTGACGGACGAATGATGATATTCGGCAGCGAGGACGGCGAGGTCACCGTTATCGTCGACGACGCGCACAACAAAATGAGCTTTGAGGCGCTTTACGATATGGCGGAGCAATATTATCCCGAAGCTCGTCTCGTTTCCGTTTACGGCTGTACGGGAGAAAAGGCACAAAATCGTCGCAAGGACGTGGGGCTCGTCTCCGGCGAGCGGTGCTCGCTCGTCGTTATAACGGAAAAAGACCCGGCAAACGAGCCTTTTGAGGATATCGCCGAGGAGATCGCAAAGTACGTTGCGCGCGGCGGTTGCCCATATGAGATCGTGCGCGACAGGGAAGAAGCATTGCGACGCGCCGTTAACGGTGTGAGCGGCAAGCGAGTCGTGCTTTTTACCGGCAGGGGTAACGAAACGAAGATGAAGCGGGGCGACGAATTCGTCGATTATCCGTCTGACGTGGATATAACGAAGCGCTTGCTTGCGGAGTATAACGCCGCAGTCGGCACCGCGAGATAAAAGCGCGGCGATCGGATATTATTTATTGGTTTGGAGCATCTGTGGAATGAAAAATAAACAAAATCTTCTCGAGCTGATCGAGACGAAAAAAGGCGAACTTTCCAAAGGGCAAAAGAGAATTGCCGAATATATATCGAAAAATTACGACAAAGCCGCGTATATGACAGCCTCGAAACTCGGCAAACTCGTCGGCGTTTCCGAATCCACCGTGGTCAGATTTGCCATAGAGATGGGCTTCGAGGGGTATCCCGAGATGCAAAGATCGCTGCAGGGGCTGATAAGGATGCGGCTTACCTCCGTGCAGCGCGTTGACATTACGAACTCGCGCATAGGAGACGGGGATATTCTCGACAAGGTACTGCTTTCGGACGCGGAAAAGATAAGGGCGACGATCGACAGCATAGATCGCGACGCTTTCAATGCGGCGGTCGACGCCGTGATACAGGCGAAAAACATATATATCGTCGGCGTACGCTCGTCCTCTATGCTTGCGGGGTTCCTCGATTATCATTTTCAAATGGTCTTCGACAACGTCAGATTTATTCGTACTGCGTCTGGGAGCGAGATGTTCGAGCAGATAATCAACGTCGGCAAGGGCGACGTGCTTATCGCGGTGAGCTTCCCCCGATATTCGAAACGCGTGATAAACGCGGTGGATTACGCGCACGACGCGGGGGCGGACGTAGTTGCCGTAACCGACAGCGCAGGCTCGCCGATAGCGTCGCGTGCTGATCAACTTTTAACGGCTTCGAGCGATATGGCATCGTTCGTCGATTCGCTCGTCGCGCCGCTCTCCGTGATAAACGCGATGATAGTCGCCGTATCGCGCAAACGTCCCGACGAGGTGCGTCGTCGCCTTGAAAAGCTCGAGAAGATATGGGATGAATACGACGTTTACGAAAAGACCGAAAGTTGAGTCGGGTATGAGTTGCGGTAACGGATATTTCGGCTCCGTCGCCGTTGTAGGCGGCGGAGCCGCGGGGATGATGGCGGCTGCGACGGCAGCGCGCGCGGGTGTCGACGTAACGGTCTTCGAGCGCAACGGCGCTTCGCGAATGGGCAGAAAACTCGGTATAACCGGCAAGGGTAGGTGTAACCTTACCAACGATGCGACGCGTGACGAACTGCTTGAGAATATACAGCGCAATCCGCGCTTTATGTATGCTTCGCTTGCGGCGTTTATGCCCTCGGACGTTATGCGGTATTTCGAAGGGCTCGGGGTGCCGCTCAAAGTGGAGCGCGGCAGGCGCGTTTTTCCCGTGTCGGACAAAGCCTCGGATATCGTTTTCGCTTTGGCAAACGAAGTGCGCGACGCGGGGTGCCGCGTGGTCGGCAAGCGCGTCGGTGCCGTTGAGAGGACGGCGGGCGGATTTGCCGTTTGCACGGAGGGCGAAAAGCTGAAGTTCAAAAAGGTCGTTTTATGTACCGGCGGAGCCTCTTATCCGCGCACCGGTTCCACCGGCGACGGGTACGCTTTTGCCCGTGCGCTCGGGCACAGCGTTACCGAGATCAAGCCTTCGCTCGTGCCGATAGTCTCGGACAGCCCGATTTGCCGCGAGATGCAGGGGCTTTCGCTTCGCAACGTGGCGGTAAAGGTCGTTAAGAACGGAGACAAAACGGTGTTCGAAGATTTCGGCGAGCTTATGTTCACTCATTTCGGGGTGACGGGGCCCACCGTGCTTTCGGCTTCGGCGCGGCTCGGCGACGTACGCCCCGGAGTTTACGAGCTGCTTATAGACCTCAAACCTGCGCTTGACGAAAAAACGCTTGACGCAAGATTGCTTTCGGATTTCGAAAAATATAAAAATCGGGATTTCGCAAACGCGATGTGCGATCTTTTGCCGCAAAAAATGATAGCGCCTTTCGTCCGCATAAGCGGCATTGCACCGACGCTTAAGGTCAATTCGGTAACGAAAGAACAGCGTCGTCGGGTCGTCTCTTTGCTGAAGCGCTTTGCCGTGCCGCTTTCCGCGCTCGGAAAAACGGACGAGGCTATCGTTACCTCGGGCGGCGTGGCGGTCGGCGAGATAGACCCGAAAACTATGGAGTCGAAAATTGTCGAGGGACTTTATTTTGCTGGCGAGATTATTGACGTCGACGCGTATACCGGCGGATATAATCTGCAGATAGCGTGGTCGACGGCACACGCCGCAGCCGCGGCGATCGCGAAAGTTTGCGCGGGGTCGTGAGCTTTGGCAGGCGCGGCACGTATGAAAGATCGAAAAATCGGGATCGGAGCATAACGACATGGAAAATATCGAACGAAAAACAAATGCGGATAAAAAGATAAGGATAGCCATCGACGGACCGAGCGGCGCGGGCAAGAGCACCCTTGCGAAAGCGCTTGCGCGAGAGTTCGGGATTGCCTACGTCGATACGGGTGCGATCTACCGCACCGTCGGATACGCCGTGCGTGCGCACGGAATCGAGCCGAGCGACGGCAAGGCGGTCGCGAAGATACTGCCGAGCATTCGCGTCGAAGCGCGTTTCGAGGGCGGTGCGCAAAAGATGTATCTCGACGGCGAGGACCTCGGCGAGAGGATACGGGAACACGAGATATCGCACTATGCTTCGGCTGTCTCGGCGATACCCGCGGTGCGCGCATTCCTTTTCGATATGCAGCGCGACATCGTTAAAAACAACAGCGTTATAATGGACGGCAGAGATATAGGTACCGTTATAATGCCCGAGGCGGACGTTAAGATATTCCTTTCCGCGACTGCGGAGGATCGCGCGAAAAGACGGTACGACGAACTTATCGCACGCGGGCAAGAGGCGGAGTACGATCGCGTTTTGGCGGATATGAAAGAGCGCGACGCAAGAGACGCCTCTCGCGCCGCCGCGCCTTTGCGCGCCGCGCCCGACGCCGTAATGCTCGACAACTCCGGCTTTACGCTCGAAGAGTCCGTTGCCGCCGCGAAAAAAATCATCTCGGATAAGCTCGGAGACGCGTGATGGGTAAACTGTACGCCGTTTTGCGCACGCTTTTCGTGATACCCGTAAGGCTGATCTTTTTGATATCCGTTAAGGGCAGAAAAAACGAGCCCGAAAGGTCCGACGGCGCTTATCTCGTGTGCGCGAATCATATATCCGCGCTCGACCCCATTTTTATCTGCGCGGCGTTGCGCCATAGGCAGGTGCATTATATGGCGAAAGCGGAACTCTTTAAAAATCGATTTCTCGCACGGTTTTTGCGTGCTTTGGGCGCGTTCCCCGTAAACAGATCGGGCGCGGATGCCGGCGTTTTGCGCAAAAGTTGCAAGATGATAGAGGGCGGAGAATGCGTCGGGCTTTTTCCGCAGGGCACGCGGCGAGTCGGAGTCGACCCGCGTACCACGCAGGTAAGAAACGGCGCGGGGCTCATCGCCGACAGCTCCCGCGCATCGGTGCTCCCCGTTTATATAAAAACGAAAGATCGCCGTTTCAAACTTTTTCGCCGCGTTACCGTCGTTATAGGCGAGCCCGTGCTTTGGAGCGAATACACTTGCGGCGGCGAAAAAAGCGGTGACTACGGATATATCACGAAATACGTTTGGGAGCGCATATGCGCTCTCAAAAAGGAGGGCGAATGAGCGACGTTAGCGTTCGGGTTGCGCCGCACGCCGGTTTTTGCTTCGGCGTGCGCCGTGCGACGGAACTGATAGAGCAGACCATAAAAAACGGCGACGGCATAAGGATATACACGCTCGGCAAACTCATACACAACGAGACGTATCTCGCGCGGCTCGAGGCGGTCGGCGTGCGTGCGATCGCAGCCGACGAGATCGAGGATATAGCCGCGAGCACTTGCGGCGGAGGGCGCGCCGTCGTGTTTCTTCGCGCACACGGCGTGACGAAAGACGTCGAGGAGCGGCTTTTGCGGGCGAGCGAGGAGTATGCGGGGTTTTCGTACGTCGATTGCACCTGCCCATACGTGAAAAAGATACATAAGATCGCGCGTGAGAACTCGCCTGCGGACGCGGACGGCAAGGAAAACGTTTTCGTTATAATAGGCTCGCGCGAGCACCCCGAGGTGGTCGGGATCGTCAGCTATTTCGACGGGCGGGTGTTCGCCTACTCGAATTCCGACGAACTTCTTGCCGCAGTCGACAGGAAAGAACTGCCGCTCGGCGACGATATTCGACCGATAATCGCCGCGCAGACTACTCAAAACGTTTCCGAGTGGAAAAAATCTTTAAAAATTTTAAAAAAACTATATACAAACGCGATAATTTTTGATACAATATGTAATGTTACGGAAATTCGACAGCGAGAGGCGTCGGAACTTGCGGCAGAGTGCGATCTCGTCATAGTTATCGGCGGGCGAGACAGTTCCAACACCGCAAAGCTATATTCGATATGCAGAGAAGTTTGCGAGAACGTGATACTTGTGAACGACGCAACCGAGCTGAGAGGAATATGTCCGAACTACCACGAAAAAGTGGGAATTGTCGCAGGGGCATCCACGCCCGGCGACGTGATAGAGGAGGTATACAAGACCATGAGCGAAACCAAAATCAAAGCAGAGATCGGGGAGACCGAAAACTTTGACGAGATGCTCAACTCAGCGTTCAAAACTTTAAGTTCAGGAGACACCGTTACCGGTACCGTTATTGCTGTAAACGACCAAGAGATCAAGCTCGATCTCGGTGCAAAAGTTACCGGCATACTGACCGCCGATCAGATATCCGACGATGCTTCTCTGAAGCTGAGCCGCGAGTATCACATCGGTGACCAGATAGATGTATTCGTTATTCGAGTCAGCGACGTCGACGGTTGCGCGACCGTTTCCAAAAAGCGCGCGGATCTTGACCGCAATTGGCACAAGATCGCAGAGGCAAAAGAGAGCGGAGAAACTCTCGAGGCAAAGGTTGCTTCCGCGGTAAAGGGCGGCGTTGTAATCAAGCTCTACGGCGCGAGAATTTTCGTTCCCGCATCGCAGACCGCACTCCCCAAAGAGGCGGATCTCAACACTCTCGTAGGTCAGGACGTAAAGTTCAAGATCATCGAGCTCAAGTCCGCCGGCAAGAGCGCCGTCGGCTCCATTCGTGCCGCTTATCGTGAGGAAAGACGCGAACTCGAGGAGAAATTCTGGTCCGAGGTCGAGGTCGGAAAGTACTACACCGGTAAGGTTCGCGGTATGACGGACTACGGTGCGTTTATAGATCTCGGCGGCGTTGACGGAATGCTGCACAAAAAAGAGATGTCCTGGAGACCCATACATAAGCCCTCCGACATTCTCAGTCTCGGCGACGAGATGACGGTATTCGTTAAGTCTTACGATCCCGAAAAGAAACAGATTTCTCTCGGATATCGCACCGAGGAGACCCATCCTTGGAACGTATTTAAGGCAAATTATTCTCTCGGCGACGTTATAGAGGTAACGATCTCCAATATTATGAACTATGGTGCTTTCGCACACATTACCGACGAGGTAGACGGACTTATCCACATCTCTCAGATCGCTCTCGAGCGCGTTGAGAATCCCGCGGACGTTCTCACCCCCGGTCAAAAAGTTACGGCAAAGATCATAAAGATCGATGACGAACAGCAAAGAGTCAGCCTTTCAATTCGCGCACTCCTCGAAGAGGGCGAAGAGAACGGCGATATTGACGAGTGATAAAAAGAGCTGCCGATATATCGGCAGCTCTTTGCCGATATATCGGCAAATTTCGATTTTTCGTTGCTCGGCGCACGAGTGCCGACGGGCAATCGTTTACCGTGCCGCGCGGAGTGGACTCACCGTTTTTGCGCGGCAATCTTGAGGGACTGATAAAATGGACAAAACGAAAGAAAATATCGCCGCCGAGGCGGCTGACGTGCTGCGAGAACTTATGGAAAAGGCGTCGCTTCGCCGCGGCGATATCCTCGTTATAGGGTGTTCGACCTCGGAGGTCGTGGGCGGCGTTATAGGCAAAGATTCTTCGTCCGATGCCGCCGAGGCGATATATTCCGCGGTGGCGCCGCTCCTTGCTGAAAAAGGAGTGTTTTTGGCGGCTCAATGCTGCGAGCATCTGAATCGTGCGCTCGTGGTCGAACGCGAATGTGCCGAAAAATACGGACTTACGGAGGTTTGCGTTAAACCCCAACCGCACGCAGGCGGATATTGGGCAACTCGCGTTTATGCCGAAATGAGCGAGCCCACTATGGTCGAGTCCGTCGCCGCGCACGCGGGGGTGGATATCGGGCTTACGCTTATCGGTATGCATTTGCGCGCGGTTGCCGTTCCCGTGCGCACCGCAACGAGCAAGATCGGAAACGCCGTTGTCGTAACGGCGAAAACGCGCCCGAAGCTTATCGGCGGCGAACGCGCAGTGTATCCCCGATAGGAGGGACGTCGATATTCGTCGTTTTTTCGAATAAAAAGTCGTAACCGACCAAAAAAATCGTTCGAAGTTACGGCGGCGGGAAATTTTTGATTGACAGAACGGGTCGCGTTATGTTATAATGTGAACGTGAGATTTTGATCGAAGACGGAGGTAGGCTATGGTTGACAGCGAAAAAAACGAGCGCCGAGTCTATCTTGTGACGTCGTGCAAAGGCGGCGTCGGTAAATCGACGGTCAGCGCGAATCTTGCTATGGCGTTTGCGAGCGAAGAACGAAGGGTGCTGATCGTCGATTGCGATTTTTCGAACAGGTCGCTCGATCTGATATTCGGAGTGGAGGATCGCGTCGTTTACGATATTTGCGACCTTGCCTTCGGCAGAGCGGACGCACGCCGGGCGGTCATTGTCGACGGCAGGTGCGATCGCTTGCATTTTATCCCCGCTCCTATGATGCGGGACGACGTGCTGACGAGCGAAAAACTCACCGCGGCGATACTCGACGCGGCAGACGCTTTTGACTGCGACGTCGTTATAATAGATACGCCGGGAGCTTCGGACGACACGCTCGGGCTTGTCGCGCCTTGTGCGGACGCGGCTGTGATAGTGGCCGCGCACCAAGCGACGTCGGTGCGCGGCGCGGAAAAAATGGGCTATCTGCTTGACGATCTCGGCGTGAGTGAACAGTATCTTATAATAAACAGGTATGACGGCGAGGCAGTGCTCGATCGTAAGCGCCCCGGGCTTTCCGAGCTGACGGACAAGACTCACGTTCGCTTGATAGGCGTTATTCCCGAGTCTGCACAGCTTGAGGCGGCGCAGGAAAGGGGCGAGCTTGCTTGCCAAATCAAAAAGGACAGGGCGAAAGTCGCCGCCGCGTTTGACGAAACCGCAAGGCGGCTTTTGAACGAGCGTATTCCGCTTATGTCGTACGTTTCGGAGCGGCGACGCAGAAAGTTGCTTTATACGTAAAGTATCGTTTTAAGGAAGGAAAAGCAAAATGGAAATAGCTATCGTAGCGCATGATACGAAAAAAGAACTGATGACGCAACTTTGCATAGCGTATTGCGGTATTCTTTGCAAGCACAATCTTTGTGCGACCAGTATAACGGCAAAGTATATTTCCGAAGCGACCGGACTTGAGATCGAGCGGCTCCTTACGGGTGACCACGGCGGCGAAGAGCAGATCGCGCAAAGGATATCGTATAACGAGATAGATCTTTTGATCAACCTGCGGGATACGAGCCCGGCTTCTGTTTACGACGAAAAGACCAACAATTTGCTGCGCCTTTGCGATATGTACAACGTCCCCGTTGCCACGAATATCGGAACGGCGGAGGCTCTTATAATCGCGCTTGATCGCGGTGACCTCGATTGGAGGCAATTCGTCAATCCCAAAGCCGCGTATGCGAAAAAATAAAAACACTATTGACAAAGTTTTAAAATAAGTATAAAATATATCGTACAACGGATATGTCCTCGGGTCAAGTACGTCAACAGAGAGAAAGATTAGGTGAGAGCTTTCGACGCGGCGTCTCGGGGGTACCGCCGACGTGCTATTCGTAATATTGCTTTTTTGAGTTAAAAGTTCGGGTGGAACCGTGCTTATGCACCCCGACGGAAAGTGTTCGCTTATGCGGCGCTTCCGTCGGATTTTTGTTTTTTTCGGTGAGTTTTGCCCGCGCCGTCGTGCACTGTGCGTTTCGGTGCGATACGGCGAGATCATAAAATGTGAAAAAATTGTGCCGCCATAGGCGGCGGAACGGAGATAAATATGAAGATAGACATTAACGGCAGCGAGATCGTGCTCGAGGGAGAGGCAACGGTTTTCGAAGCGGCGCAGCAAGCGGGAGTCGTTAAGCGCGAACATATTGCCGCGCTTGTAAACGGTAAACTTTCGGCTATGACGTCGAGCCTTGCGGACGGCGACAAAGTAACGCTTTTGACTTTTGCCGACGACGAGGGTAAGCGCGTTTACAGGCATACCGCGGCGCACGTTTTGGCTCAGGCTGTAAAAAGACTGTATCCCGCGACCAAGCTTACCATAGGTCCGGCGATCGACAACGGATTTTATTACGATTTCGACAGCGAAACTCCTTTTTCGCAGGACGTCCTCAAAAAGATAGAGGATGAGATGAAAAAGATTATGCGCGAGAACTTGCGTATAGAGCGTTTTGAGCTGCCGCGCGAAGAGGCGATCGCTTTTATGAAAGAAAAGGACGAGCCTTATAAAGTTCAGCTTATAGAGGAGCTGCCCGAGGACGCGGTAATCAGTTTTTACCGCCAAGGCGAGTTTACCGACCTTTGCGCGGGTCCGCACCTTTTCAGCACGGCGGCGGTCAGAGCGGTGAAGCTCACGCAGTGCACGGGCGCGTATTGGAAAGGCGACCAAAACAACAAGGTGCTCCAAAGAGTTTACGGTATAGCATACCCCTCGAAAGAGGAAATGAACGAGTATCTCGCTGCCGTCGAGGAGGCGAAAAAGCGCGACCACAACAAGATCGGACGCGAGCTCGAGTACTTTACGACCGTTGATACGATAGGTCAAGGTCTGCCCGTAATGCTCCCCAAGGGCGCGCGCGTTATCCAAACGCTCCAGCGCTTCGTTGAGGACGAGGAGCGCCGCCGCGGATATCTTTTGACGAAGACCCCTCTTATGGCAAAGCGAGAGTTCTACAAGATATCGGGGCACTGGGATCATTATCTTGACGGTATGTTCGTTATCGGCGACCCGTACGACGAGAGCCGCGAGTGCCTTGCTATGCGTCCGATGACCTGCCCTTTCCAGTATCAGGTCTTTCTCAACAAAAAGCGTTCGTATCGCGATCTGCCGATGCGCCTCGGCGAGACGTCCACGCTCTTCCGCAAGGAGGACAGCGGAGAGATGCACGGACTTATCCGCGTAAGACATTTTACCATATCCGAGGGGCATTTGATTTTGGCGCCCGAGCAGCTTGAGGAGGAGTTCCGCGGTTGTCTCGACCTTGCCAATTATATGCTCGATGCGGTCGGTCTGCGCGAGGACGTTACGTACAGATTCTCGCAATGGGACCCCGCGCGCAAGGACAAATACGAGGGAACCCCCGAGCAGTGGGACGAAGCGCAGACGGTTATGAAGGATATACTCGACCACATAGGTCTCAAGTATACCGTCGGCATCGACGAGGCGGCGTTCTACGGTCCTAAACTCGATATCCAAATCAAAAACGTCCACGGCAAGGAAGATACTCTCATAACCATACAGATAGATATGCTGTTGGCAAAGCGCTTCGGTATGGAGTATACGGATAAAAACGACAACAGAGTTACCCCGTATATCATCCACCGCACGTCGATGGGCTGCTATGAGAGAACTTTGGCGCTTACGCTCGAGAAATATGCGGGCGCCCTGCCGACGTGGATGGCTCCGACGCAGGTCAAGCTTATACCGATAGGTGACGAGCACGTCTCTTATGCGAAAAAGGTTGCCGATATGCTTGAGGAGCGCGGAATAAGGACCGAGACCGACGCGAGAAACGAAAAGATCGGATACAAGATTCGCGCGGCTCAGCTTGAAAAGGTCCCGTATATGCTCGTTATCGGCGATAAGGAGATGGCAGAGGGCAAAGTTGCCGTCAGAACGAGAAAAGCCGAGGATCTCGGCGCGATGTCGCCCGAGGAGTTTTTGGCAAGAGTGCTTGACGACGTTAAGACGCTCAAAAAAGACTGATATTTGTACAAAAAAGCACACCTCGTCCGCCAAATGCGGACGAGGGGCTTTTTGCTTTGTCGTATAGAGCGGCTAAAGGCGCGATGATTTGCGCTGCCTTACCAAGTTGCGGTCTTTAATATCGGGATAAAATTGTCCCTTTCTTTTTGCGTTGCGGCAACGGAGACGCCGCTTATCGGGTCGTAAAAGTATTGGTAGCAAAAGTAGGCGACGCCGCGGCAGCGGGGCAACGTTTTCGTGTGAGAGAGGGAGCGGAGCAAAATGTCGCTATGTTCCGCCCATTCGTTCTTGCCGCTGCCGGCATATTTGTCTTCTTTCGAGAGCGCTTTTCCGAGCGTCATCCCGATGATAAGGTCGACGCTGTCGTTTTTTATAATATCCTGCCATATTCCGCAGGTCTTTTTAAAGTCGCAACTTCCGTGCTCGAAACCGAAATATACCTGAGGGCAGATATAGTCGACGTATCCGTCGCTTGCGCACCAAGTGTATACGTCCGCGTACTGCTTGTCGTAAACGTTTGCGATATTACCGGCGGGGCTTATCCCGAAAAGCAGGGCTTCGTTTTCTTTTTTTACGGCTGCGTATATGTCGCCCACGAGACGATTCAGCGCGTCGCGCCTGAAATTCGCAAGCGAAAGAGTGCCGCCGCCGGCTACGTATTCGCCGTATGCGTCGCTGTCGAAAGACGCGTCTTGCGTCGGGTAAAAATAGTCGTCCATATGTACGCCGTCGACCTCGTAAAGGCGTACGATCTCCTCGGCGCCGCTTGTGATAAGCGACCTTACCTCCTCGTACGCGGGGTTGAGGTACAATCTATCGCCGCAGGTCACAACGTATTTGCCGCGCGTTTCGGCGTTGTCGTAAAAACGACGCAGCGGGAACGCCTGAGGCACGGAGGATATTTCTTTTTCGGTCATACAGCGCAGGGGATTGATCCAAGCGTGTACGGAAAGCCCCAGTGCGTGCGCCTTTTCTATGACGATCGCAAAAGGGTCGTACAGTGCGCTTTTGCCGTAACTGCCTACGACGTAGGAGGACGTCGGATAAAATTTCGAGGGGTAAAAACTGTCTCCGTACGGTCTGACCTGAACGATGACCGTGTTGAAGCCGTCGTTTTTTGCGTTTTGCAGGATCACGGATATAAGCTTTTCGAATTCCGTCTGCTTCCTTTGTATCCCGTCCGATTTGTACACGTTGGCGAGATCGAATTGCGAAAGCCAAAGGGCTTTTATGTTTTCGTGATTGAGGGGTGTGTATCGTGTCTCCATTTTGTCATCCTCCTTGGCGGCGCCGGCGCTCGGCTCGGCGGAAGTTTGGTCGCTGCCGCTCGCGTTTGCGTGCGATGCGTCCTGTGTCGTCGGTGTACCGCAAGAAGCAAGCAAAAGCAAGAGTGCAAGAGCGAGAGACGTAAGGCGCGCGCGTATTATCGGTCTTTTCATTTTTTACCCTCGACTGTGTTTTTTGCGGCGGAGCGGCGACGTGTGCAAATTTATTTTACCACGTATGCCGCGGCGTGTCAATACCGACGGGATGGCGGCGCCGTTCCCCGCAAGGCGCGCGTCGCGGGCGTACGTTTTGCTATGGCATCCGAGACGAAAAAAGGCGCCGATCCCTTTTCGGGATCGGCGCACGAATGGGAAAATGCTCCCAATCAGTCTCCTACGTAGGGCAGAAGAGCAACGTGACGGGAACGCTTGATGGCGTTCTGGAGCTCTCTTTGGTGCTTTGCGCAGGTGCCGGAGATGCGGCGGGGGAGGATCTTCCCGCGCTCGCTGATGAACTTGCGAAGACGGTTGGAATCCTTGTAGTCGATATAGTTGATCTTTTCTTCGCAGAAAACGCATACTTTTCTGCGACGGCGATTTGCGTTTGCGGGACGAGCTGCGCGAGGTGCGCGCTCTCTTTCGGGCTGTCTATCCATAATAAAACTCTCCTATAATATTTTTCCCTCAGAAGGGGAGATCGTCGTCGTTTTTGACGACTTCGAAACTTTCCGCGGCGCCGGGGGTGGCGTAAGGCTCGCCGACAAATGCCGAACCGTCGTGAGATTGAGAATCACTTCTCGAATCAACGAACATAGCCTCGTCCACAACGACCTCGGTCGCGTAACGAGTCTGCCCTTGCTGGTCGGTCCATCTTCTCGTTTGGATGGAGCCCGTTATGCAAAGGGCGGAGCCTTTTTTGAAATAGCGTGCGATAAATTCCGCGGTCTGCCTCCAAGCGACGACGTTTATAAAGTCCGCTTGCTGCTGTTGGGAATTCGCATCGCTCGAACGATATCTGCGATTAACGGCAAGAGAAAATGAAACGACCGAGATACCGCTTGCAGTGGTTTTGAGTTCGGGATTTCCCGTCAGCCGTCCGCAGAGAATGACTTTGTTGAGATTGAGATTTGCCATGACTTACTCCTGCCTTGCAAAGACGATCAGTTTTCCTGTGCCGCTTCTGCTGCGGGAGCTTCGGTGCTCTCGGCGGGAGCCGCTTCCTCGGCTGCGGGAGCGTTTGCCGCAGCTGCCTTGTCGGCTGCACGACGAGCGACCTTTTCAGCCTCTGCCTCGTCAAGACGTACGATGATGGAGCGCATAACGCTCTCGTCGATGTTCATAAGTCTCTCGAGCTCTGCGGGGAATGCGGAGGGCGCACGGAACGTAACGATCGTGTAATAACCCTCGTTTTTGTCGTTGATGGGGTACTCGAAGCGGCGCTTGCCCCACTCCGTAACGTCGATGATCTCGCCGTTTTCTTTGACGAGGCTTACGAATTTCGATACCTTTTCGGCAGTTGCGTCGCAAATGTCGGTAACGAACATACACTCGTAAGCATTGTTCTTGATTGTATCCATAATAACCTCCCTATGGACTTGTGGCCGCAGTGGTCTGCGGCAAGGAGACGGGATTGCAAAATTTTCCCGTACCGAGAAAGTATTATATCACATATGCGACGCTTTGTCAATGCTTTTTGCCGTTTGTGCGCGGAAATAAAAGCGAAAAATGCTTTTTTTATCGCATTTTGCGAACTTGCGGCGCCCGGAATCGCGCTAAAAAACGAATTTGAGCAAAAAGTGTTGCTAAAACGCTTAAAATATTATATAATAAAATGTCGGGGTTTAAATCCCCGAAACAAACGCGGTCCGCGACAAAATGCGCGGACTCGGGCTTGAGTTTTAGGAGACGAAGATGGAAAAACTCGATCGCGAGATAACCAAGAGGCTTGACGGCGGAAAAGCGCTGATACTCGGTTTCGGTGTTTCGAACAGACCTTTGGCAAACAAACTCGCTTATATGGGCTCGCGCTTGACGGTGCGGGACGCAAAGCCTTTTTCGGCGCTCGGCGACGATGCGGAGAGGCTTGCCTTGCTCGGCGTACGCTTTGAGTGCGGTTGCGACCCGACTCGGGGCATACTCGATGCTTCGGGGGAGGATACGGTGATATTTCGTTCGCCCGGTATAAGAGACGACGCCGGCGAACTGACCGAGGCGGTACGGCAAGGCGCACTTTTAACGTCGGAAACGGAATGGTTTTGCGACGCGGTACGCGGCAAAGTATACGCGGTGACGGGCAGCGACGGCAAAACGACCACCACGACCATCACGTCTTTGCTGCTTGCGGGAACGGATGGGCGCGTTTTTCTCGGTGGCAATATCGGCACGCCGCTCCTTGACAAGGTCGACGAGATCGGCGAGGGGGACTCCGTCGTGCTCGAACTTTCGAGCTTTCAGCTTAAGACGATGCGCGGCGGTCTTCGGCGTGCGGTCATAACGAACGTATCGCCGAATCACCTGAATTGGCATACGGATATGGCGGAATACGTCGCGTCGAAATACAACGTATTCGGGGCGCAGACGGAACTTTTGGTGCTTAATGCGAAAAATGCCGAATGTCGTCGCGCCGCGGAGCTTTTTGCGGGGCAGGTGATCTTTTTTTCCGCATATACGTCGTCTTTCGAGGAGACTGTCGGTGAAAGAGTCGACGCCTCGGCGATCTTTTTGCGCGACGGGAATATAGTTTGTTCCGACGGCAAAAACGAGGAAGTTATGCTTGCCGTGAGCGACGTTAGGCTTTGCGGACTGCACAATATCGAAAATTATATGGCAGCGATCGGCGTGACCTACGGGAGAGTGCCGAAAGAGCGCATTGTCGAGGTCGCGCGATCTTTCGCGGGCGTGCCGCACAGATTCGAGTTTGTGCGCGAGTGCGGCGGCGTAAGATACTACAACAGCTCGATAGATTCCAGCCCCACGCGTACGGCTGCGGCGCTGTCGGTAGCCGAGCAAATGGGCGTTCGCCCCGTCGTGATATGCGGCGGCCGCGACAAGCACCTGCCGCTTGACCTTCTTGCCGAGGAGCTCGCGGCAAAAGCCGCGGCGGCTGTGCTGACGGGCGAGGCGGCGGATAAGATAGCCGCCGCGATAGACTCTTGCAAGGTGCGCGTGCCGTACGTCGTCGAGCCCGATTTTACCTCGGCGGTGGAGCGTGCGCGCTCTCTTGCCGAGCCGGGAGGTATGGTGCTTTTGTCGCCCGCCTGCACGAGTTTTGACAGATTTGATAATTTTGAGCGCCGCGGCGAACGCTTTAAGGAGATCGTTAACGGCTTTTGAAGCGGTCGCGGCGCCGAGGGCGCAATACGCGCAATATTTTTAGTAAAAACGAGGGAAAACGATGCTTGATCTGAAACAGACCGTGATATCGCTCGCTTCGATGATGTCCGTCTCGGGGCATACGCGATATGACGAGAAAAAACTTCGCGACTTCGTCGCGCCGTATTTCGACGAGATACGGGACGACGGCGTGGGCAACTTTACGTTCGTCCGCCGTTGCGGGCAGCCGAACGCCAAAAAAATACTGATCGATACACATTTCGACGAGATCGGTATGCTTGTCACGGACGTAAAAGAGAACGGCTTTTTGACTTTTACAAACGTCGGCGGGCTCGATACGCGTATTCTTCAGGGGTGCGACGTTACCGTTTACGGTAAGGAAGGGAAAAAGATATACGGCGTGATCACCTCGACGCCGCCGCATCTTCGCGCCAAGGGGGCGGGCGACAAGCTGCCCGAGCTTACCGAACTTATGATAGACACCGGGCTTTGCGACGAGGAGGCGCGTCGTTATATAGACGTCGGTACGCCCGTGGGGTTTGCGCCCGTGTACTCCGACCTCGGCACTTCTCGCATCAGCGGCAAGGCTTTTGACGACAAGGCTTGCGGCGCGTGCGCACTTGCCGCCGTTGCGGCAACGCCGCGCGAGGAACTTTGGGGCGACGTGTACCTTTTGTTCTCGGATTACGAGGAGGACGGCGGATATATGACGGGCGCGCGGTGCGGCGCTTTCGGCGTTATGCCCGATTGCGCACTTGTTGCCGACGTTAATCTCGGAAGAACTCCCGATACGAAAAAACGCGAAACGGTGGCGCTCGGCGCGGGCGCTTCTATAACGCTTTGCCCGATTACGGACAGGGCTTTGAGCAAGGTTTTGGCAAACGAAGCCGAAAATCGCGGTATACCCGTTCAAATAAGCGTGAGCGGCGGCGGCACTGGGACGAATACGAACGTCGTTTCGCTCGTCGGAGAGGGAATCCCCACGGTGGACGTCGGCTTGCCGCTCAAGAGTATGCACACGTACACCGAGGTCATAGACCTCGGCGACGCCGAGGCACTGCGGGATCTTATCGCGCTTTTCATAACTTCGTCCGCCGTACAAGCGGAGCTTGAAAGGAGTTTTTCATGATCAAGATAAACGAGGGCGCTGTCGATCTGTTGCGCCGCTTGTCGCTGACTTTCGGACCGACCGGAGCTGAAGAGGAAGCGGCGAACGCCGTTGCGGACGAGCTTCGTGCGTTGGGCGCGGAATATACGCGCGACAGACGGGGGAATATCTACGTGCGAGTCGCCGCCAAGAAAGACGGCGCGCCGCGAGTTATGATCTCGGCACATTTGGACGAGGTCGGGTTTATTATAAGCGAGATCGACGATGGCGGCTACGTGCGTTTCGAGTGCCTGGGGGGGATCGACCCCGCCGTTCTTTGCGGGAAAAGAGTGGTTTTCAACGGTAAGTGCGGCAAGGTGCGCGGAGTGATAGCTTCGAAAGCCATACACCACCAAACCGCGGAGGAGCGGAAAAAGGTTACCCGCGCCTCGGATATGTACGTTGACGTCGGTTCCGTGTCGCGTGAGGAAACGGAAAAGCTGCTTGAGCTCGGCGATTGCGGCACATTCGACTCCGAATTCGTTCGCTTCGGTACGGACGGCAAATTCGTAAAGGGCAAGGCTATCGACGATCGTCTCGGCTGTGCCGTTATGCTGTTGACGTTGGAACGCTTGCTCGGCGGCGAAGCGCCCGAGGCGGAACTTATATTCGCGTTTACGGTTTGCGAGGAGATCGGGCGCTCGGGCGGTCAGCTCGCCGCGCAAAAATTTGCGCCGGATTACGCCGTGATTCTCGAGACCACGGCGGTTGCGGATCTGCCGAACGTCGAGAAACACGCGCGTGTTGCCGCGCTCGGCGACGGCGGCGCGATATCGCTTGCGGACAGGTCGACGATATACGATCGCGAACTGGTCGAGGCGATAACGGGGATAGGCGCAAAGCACGGGATACCCGTCCAGGTGAAAAAATACGTGTCCGGCGGTAACGACGCGGGGCACGTCCACAAGTCCTGCGGCGGCGTTCGCGTGCTCGCGATGTCCGCGCCGACAAGGTATCTCCATTCTCCCGCCTGCGTTGCGTCGCTTGACGATTATGCGGCGATGACGGAACTGCTTTCGGCTTTTCTTACCGAATATTCATTTTAAATCAACGGAGGAATAATATAAATGTACGCAACACTGAAAAAACTTGTCGGCGCTTTCGGCGTTTCCGGCAGAGAAAACGACGTCGCGTCCGTTATCGAAAAAGAGATCGCGCCGTACGTCGACGAGATCAAGCGGGACGCGCTCGGCAATATTATCGCACTTAAGCGCGGGCACGGCGGCAAAAAGGTCGCGCTTTGCGCCCATATGGACGAGATAGGCTTTATGGCGACTTATATAGAGGACAACGGTTATATCCGCATTGCGCCTATGGGCGGTATAAATTGCGTTGCGGCGGCGTTCTCCGAGGTCGTTTTCGAGAACGGAGTAAAGGGTGTTTTGGTCCTCGAGGATTCGTGCAAGCCCGAGGATATCGACTGTGCGAAAATGGCGGTCGATATAGGCGCTTCGAGCGCGAAAGAAGCCGCAAGACGCGTTAAGATAGGCGACTGCCTGTCTTTGGCGCACGGCGTTACGAGGTTCGGCGCGAATCGCGCGTTCGGTCGCCCGCTTGACAACAGGCTCGGTTGCGCCGTGCTTATCGAGGCGGCGCGAAAGACCGGCGGCAGCGCAAACGACGTGTATTACGTTTTCAGCGTTCAGGAAGAGGTCGGCTGTCGCGGCGCCGGTCCCGCGGCATACTCCGTCGACGCGGACGTCGCGCTTAACGTCGACGTTTGCGGAACGGGAGACCGCCTCTCTTGCCCCCCTATGGCGGTCAAACTCGGCAAGGGCGCAGCGATAAAGGTGCGTGACCGCGCCGTTATCTGTTCGCCCGAAGTTACCGAGACCCTGCGCGGTATAGCCAAGGAGCGCGGTATAGCCTATCAGAACGAAATAACCGTCGGCGGATCGACCGACACGTCCGTTTTGCAGTCCGCGCGTGCGGGTGCGGCGGTCGGCGCGGTTTCCGTGCCGCTCAGATATATCCATTCCGGTGTGGAATGCGTGGATCTTCGCGACGCGAGTGCGGCTGCCGAGCTTGTCGCCGAGTTTGCGGCACATTAAGGGGTGCACCGTGTTTTCGGACAAGATAAAAGCTTTGGCGAGTGAGGCGGAGAGCGCTTTGGCAAGCGCTTTCGCCGCGATAGATTCCGTTACGTTCGATAATACCGCAAAGATAATGGAGGCTTTTCGCGAGGAACGCGTGAACGACGCTTGCTTCGCGGGCAGTTCCGGCTACGGTTACGACGACCGCGGCAGGGAAGTGCTCGACCGAGTTTGGGCGCGGGTGTTCGGCACGGAAGCGGCTCTTGTGAGGCATAATTTCGTAAACGGCACTCACGCGTTGTCGACGGCGCTTTTCGGTCTTTTGCGCCCGGGAGACGTACTGTTTTCCGTGAGCGGCAAGCCGTACGACACGCTCGACGAGGTTATCGGACTGTCGGGCGACGCGGGCAACGGATCTTTGGCGGATTTCGGCGTTCGTTACGAAGAGCTTCCGCTTGTGAACGGAAAGCTCGACGTTGACGGTATAGTTCGCCGCGTCAAAGAAGAGCCGTCGATAAAGGTCGTTTTCGTGCAACGCTCGAAAGGTTATATGGATCGCCGTACGCTGACGCCCTTTGAGATATCCGAGCTTTATCGCGCGGTAAAGGCGGCTCGAAAGGGTGTGTATCTCGTCGTGGACAATTGCTACGGCGAATTTACGAGGGGCGAGGAGCCGCAGGCGGATCTTCTCGTCGGCTCGCTTATCAAAAATGCCGGCGGCGGTATCGCGCAAACGGGCGGATATCTTGCGGGCAGTGCGCGCGCGGTGGAGCTCGCCTCTTACAGGCTTACGACGGTCGGTACGGGCGGAGAGGTCGGCGCGACCCTCGGGCAGAACAAGAATATGTTTCAGGGTTTGTTCTTTGCGCCCCAAACCACGGCGTCTGCGATAAAAACGGCTCGCTTTGCCGCATACGTTTTCGAAAAACTCGGATTTTGCGTTTCGCCCTCTTGGGACGAGGAGCGCGCGGACATAATTCAAACGGTGGCGATGGGCAGTCGCGAGGGGCTTTGTGCCTTTTGTCGCGGAATACAAGCGGGCTCGCCCGTCGATTCGTACGTTGCGCCGGAGCCGTGGGCTATGCCGGGCTACTCCGACGAGGTCATAATGGCTGCCGGGGCATTCGTTCAGGGCGCGTCCTCGGAACTCTCGGCAGACGGACCTTTGCGTGAGCCGTATATCGCCTTTTTGCAGGGCGGTCTTACTTACGAAAGCGGAAAATACGGCATTATGACAGCCGCGGAGTACGTCGTAAACGCACTTAAACTTTAAAATACGGTTCTTACCGTCCTTTGCGCGCACGCGGGCGAATAATTCCATTCGCTCACGTGCGCCGTTTTTTCGCAATCGACGAACAGTTGCTCGCGCGGCGCCTCGCCGCTCGGCGCGTGGGTGTCTATAAGTATCAGCTTGACCTTCATTCTTTCGGGGATGATGCTTTTTACGTAGACCGCCGCGACGTCTCCGACGGAATAGCCCTCGTCCTCTTCGCCGTCTTTGCGCTCGGCAAGACCGGCGAGATTCGGCGCGAGCTCGACGAAAACGCCGTAATTTTCGATGCTTCTAACGATGCCCGCAACGGTTTGCCCCGGAGAAAACTTCGCGGCGTTTTCTTCCCACGTTCCGAGGAGCTCTTTGCGCGTGAGGAATATCCTGCCGTTCGTTTCGTCTATCGATCGCACGACGGCGTACGTATAGCAGCCGCAGGCGAGCCTGTCGCGCGGGTGCGATATTCTCGATACCGAAAGGCAGTCGACGGGAATAAGCGCACATATGCCGCAACCGATGTCGGCGAAGGCACCGAAGTTTTCGAGGTGGGTTATTTTTATGCGAACGACGTCGCCGGGGATGAGGTCCGCGAGATAATTCAGCATACATTCTTTTTGCGCTTCGCGACGTGACAGCACCGCGCACGGTTCGCCGTTTTTGTGCGAGATTCCCGTGACTTTAAAGCAGACGGGCTTGCCCACGCGGGTGATGACGGCGATGTCTTTGATATCCTCGCCGTTGCGACGGAGGAGAACTTCGGAGCGCGGCATAATGCCGCGTATTCCGCCGAGATCGAAGTGCAGATTGAGCTCGGAGTCGCACATCAGAGCGGTTTCCTCAAGTATCACGCCCGAGGCGACGGCGCGCTCGATCGTCGCCCGACACGAGAGCGAGGCGCGGTTTTCGGCAGTGTGGATTATCATTCCTTCGGGTTTATACTTTGCGTTCACGGTTTTCAAATTGCTCCTTTTCGCTTTTTGTTAATATATATTGCTCGAAATTCGAAAAAATGCGGGAGCTTGAGTGCGAAAAATGATATAACGTTGGCTCGATTTGCGAGAAAAAAGAGAAAAATTAAAGAAAAACGAAGAAAATACCGTGATAAATTAAAAAAAGTGTTGACAAGCCGCTTTTCGTATGTTATAATACGTAGCGTTTGACAGGGCAAGTATGCCCGATATCTATTTTTGGAGGAAATTTCTATGTCCACTTTCATGGCAAAGCCCGAGACAGTAGAACGCCGTTGGTTCGTTATCGATGCAGCGGGCAAGCCTCTCGGTCGCACCGCGGTCAAGGCTGCTACTATTCTCAGAGGCAAACATCGCCCCGAGTTCACGCCCCACGTCGATTGCGGCGAATACGTTATCATAATCAATGCCGACAAGGCTGTTCTGACCGGCAGAAAGCTCGAGCAGAAGTACTGGTGCCGTCACTCCGGCTATATCGGCGGTCTGAAAAAGGTACAGTACAAGACCCTTATGGCACAAAAGCCCGAACTTGCTATGGAACTTGCCGTTAAGCGTATGCTTCCCGACAACACCATCGGTCGCAAGTCCATCACGAGACTCCACGTTTACAGCGGCTCCGAGCACAACCATTCCGCTCAAAAGCCCATCGAAGCCTGAGCTTAAAGGAGGGAATCGAATATGTATACAAGTGCAAAGCCCTATTTCTACGGAACGGGCAGAAGAAAAAAATCCGTTGCTCGAGTTCGCGTTTACCCCGGCACGGGCAGCATAACCATTAACGGCAGAGATATCAACGAATATTTCGGTCTCGAGACGATGAATCTCATCGTTAACCAGCCTTTCGAGGTTACCGGCACCGTCGGTAAGTACGATATCGTCGCAAACGTAAGCGGCGGCGGCTTCTCCGGACAGGCGGGCGCTATCCGCCACGGTCTTGCTCGCGCTCTCGTCCTTGCGGACGAGGCGAACAAGGCGCCCCTTAAGGCTGCAGGCTTCCTGACCCGCGACCCTCGTATGAAAGAAAGAAAGAAATACGGTCTCAAGGCAGCTCGTCGAGCATCTCAGTTCTCCAAGAGATAATTTTGCTCTCCCGACCTGCGGAGATATTCAATACCCGTTTCGCATTTTGCGAAACGGGTATTTTGTTTTGCTTTTTGCTCCGAAAATCGCCGTGCGGCGTGTGGGAGACCCGCGGGCGCAACGGGGCGTACGGCACTTTTTGTCGCAATTGCGGCAAGTTCGGGCAAAAAAATAAAAATGAAAAGTCAAGGGGTTTGTGCGAAAAAATAAGAAAAACTGCAAAGTTCG
>CAZOFD010000017.1:0-5454 GCA_964579135.1 uncultured Ruminococcus sp.
GCAAGGTTAGCGCCCTTACCGCCGAGAAGCTCACGCATATTTGCGTTACCCTCGGTAAAGAGATAGCAATACTTCTTTGCCATTGTTGGGATGTACCTCCGTGTATAAATATATAATTGTAACAAATTCGGATAAAACGCCGTGTGCGCATTACCATTCGGTATTATAGCACACTTTTGAGAAAATATCTACGCTTTTTCGAAAAAAAACGGTATTTTTTCATTGTAATGAAGAAAATCTCGTGCCCGTCGCGTCGCGCCGCGATACTTGACAACGAAAAAAAACGATGATATAATTAGCGCAAGACCGATACTTTGAGGGAGGCGCAGAAATATAAATGAAAACGTTGTTCCCCTCGATAGTCGGAAACGAACGACTGAAAGATAAGATCGCCCGCGGATTGCTGTCGGGCGGACGGGACATTTCGCACGCTTACGTTATAGAGGGCAAAAAAGGGAGCGGCAAGCGCACTTTCGCGCTTTTGACGGCGGCTGCCGCCAATTGCGAAAACGTAAATAACAAAGATATGCCGTTGCCTTGCGGGCAATGTTCGGCTTGTCGCAAGATATTGCGCGGCTTTTCGCCGGACGTGGTCTGTGTCGAAAAGGACAAGAGCTCGATCGGAGTGGACAAAATTCGCGAGATCTGTGCCGACGTGGTCATAATGCCGAACGACCTGGAGAGAAAGATTTATATAATAAACGACGCGGATTCGATGACGGTGCAGGCACAGAACGCCTTTCTGCTGACTCTCGAGGAGCCGCCGAGGTACGCCTCGTTCTTTCTCCTTTGCGAGAACGCGGGCGCACTGCTCGAAACGGTAAGGAGCCGCGCGCAGCTGTTGCGTATGCAGCCCCTCGATATCGCTCAGACGGAGCGTGCTTTGCTCGCCGCCGTGCCCGAAGCGGAAAAAATAAAGCGCAGCGCGAAAGCGCGGTTTGACGCGGCGATTGCGTCGGCGGAGGGTTCCGTCGGCAGAGCAATGGAGCTGCTGGGCGACAAAGAGAGCGAGGCGATAGCCGCGCGGCGCGCTTTGGCTGCGGATTTCGTTTCGCTTTGTGCGGACAGCCGAACCCTTGTGCGTGCGTCGCTCGTTTTGCAAAACGCTTGCGGAACGCGCGAGGATGCAGTGGCGTTACTCGGAGACGTCGTTGCGGCAATGCGCGATCTTATCGCGCTGAAAAAGGACGCGACTGTGGCGCTTGCTTTTTTTGCCGACGCAGACGGGGCGGAGGCGCTGTCCGAACGATACACTCTCGGGAAAATATTGCAGATCGCCGACGCGGCGACGGAGGCGCGAGGTGCGCTTGCGAAAAATATGAACGTAAGGCTGACGATCGCGGCTATGCTTTCGCGTATCGGGGCACTCAAATAACGAAAAGGAAAACCGTAAATGGCAGATAACGAGATAAAAGCCGCGCAGGGCGGCGATAAAAAGAAACCGAACAGATCGCACGACTCCGCGGGCGAGCACGGGCGCTCTCGCGGCGCACACAGAGGGCACGGGCGTCGTCGCGGCGGGGCGAAAGACCGTCGCGGAGGCGAGCGACCCGTCGCCCCTCGCGCACAGGACGCCTCGCGCGCGAGCGTTAAGAGCGCCGCGGCGGAAATACGCGACGGTAAGAGCGCAAAAGACAAAGAAAAGAGCCGGGAGGCGCGCCCACTCGTTAACATCAACGAAGATCCCGCGGTATTCGGCGCGTCCGTGGCAAGGCGCGAGACCGGGCTTGAGTTTTTCGGTTTTGCGGACGCCAAAGAGGACGATTCGTGGATCGACGAAATGCCGCTTGACCCGACCCTCGACGCCGTTTTTGCGGACGCTTTGCCGCCCGAGCCGACGGAGGACGGGGTGACCGTCGTCGGTATTAAATTTTCGTCGGGGAGCAAGGTATACTACTTCGATCCCGACGGGATAGATTTTAAACGCACGGATCACGCGATAGTGGAAACGGCGCGCGGGCTCGAGTTCGGCGACGTGGCGCTTGCAAACACCGCCGTGCCGCCGAGCGCGATTGTGCGCCCGCTCAAAAAGGTCGTAAGAGCGGCGACGGCGGAGGATATCGCCAAAAACGCGGAAAACGTGCGAAAAGAGAACGAAGCGTTTAAAATATGCGTCTCCAAGATCGCACATCACGGTCTGGATATGAAACTCGTCGGAGCGCAGTATACTTTCGACAACACAAAGCTTATTTTTTATTTCACCTCGGCGGGGCGTGTGGATTTTCGCGAGCTTGTAAAAGATCTCGCATCCGTTTTCAGAACGAGGATAGAGCTGCGGCAGATAGGCATTCGCGACGAGGCGAAGATGATAGGCGGCTGGGGCGTGTGCGGCAGAAAACTCTGTTGTTCGAACTTTTTGCCGAATTTTGCCCAGGTCTCCATACGAATGGCAAAGGATCAGGGGCTTTCGCTCAACTCCTCGAAGATCTCGGGAACTTGCGGCAGACTGATGTGTTGCCTCAGGTTCGAGCAGGAATCGTATGAAAAGGAGATATCCTTTATGCCTCCCGTGGATTCTCGCGTTAAGACCGCGGACGGCAACGGTACGGTTACCGATCTTTTGCCGATGTCGGGCAGCGTTAAGGTCAAACTCGACGACAAGCCCGAGGCTGCGCCCGCGTCTTACAAGCTCTCCGACGTCGAGATCACGTGGGCTGCTCCGATGAAAAAACGCGCGAACGACGAGCGTGACGGCGCAGAGGGAGACAACGGGAACGACGTCTGAGGTTCGGTGCTGCCGATTTTTTCGAAAATAGTATAACTAATTTAAAAAAATCGGTCAAACCACTTGCATTTGCGTTTTTTTGTGATAAAATAGTATCATTATCTATGGAGGTAGATTATTATGGCATACAAGATTACTGATGCTTGCATCGCTTGCGGTGCTTGCGCCGACGAGTGTCCTGTGGGCGCTATCAGCGAGGGTGAGGATAAATACCAGATCGACCCCGAAAAGTGCATTGATTGCGGCGCTTGCGCGGGTACTTGCCCCGTCGAGGCTCCCCAAGAGGCATAAGGTTTGCTTTATGCAAGGCGTTCGTTCCCCGCTTGCGGAGATCGGGCGATCAAAGCGTCGAGGCGCGCGGTTAGCGGTCTCGGCGCTTTTGCTTTTTGGCGGGTTCGTCGCTCGCTTAAACGATATAAACGGCGCGGGCGTTCCGCTGCCGATTCTTAAGGAGAAACCGATATGAAAAAATACGAAGATCTTTCGGAGAAAAAACTTTCGGGCGAAAGAATATATTCGGGCAAAGTTTTGAATCTCGAACGTGACGATATAGAGCTTCCCGACGGAAAGAGCGGTGTGCGCGAGGTTATACGTCACCCCGGCGCCGTTTGCGTCGTGCCGCTTACCGACGAGGGCGAGGTCGTTTGCGTGCGCCAGTTCAGGTATCCGCACACCGAAGTGCTTCTCGAGGTGCCGGCAGGCAAGCTCGAGGCGGGCGAAACGGACGTAGCCGAGGCGGCAAGGCGCGAACTGCGCGAGGAGACCGGAGCGCGTTGCGGCAAGCTGACGTATCTCGGCAAACTTTATCCCTCCCCCGCGATAATAGACGAGGTTATACATATGTTCCTTGCGGAAGAGCTCGTTTTCGGCGCGGACGCCCCCGACGACGACGAATTTATACTCGTCGACAAACTTCCGCTTGCGAAACTTGTCGATATGACGATGAACGGGGAGATCCCCGACTCAAAAACGCAGATAGCCGCCCTCAAAGTCTCGGCTCTGCTTGCGAAAAGACGCGAGCGGTGACGGCGCTCGCCGCGGATACGACAGCGGAAGAGGGGTAAAATAATATGAGAACTATCGTCGGCGAAAACGGCGCGGTATATATTGCCTCGGATATTTTGCCCGTAAGGCACGCGTTTTCGACAAGGCTCGGGGGCAAGAGCTTGGAGGCGCATACCGCCGAGCTGAATCTCGGCTTCGGCAGGGGCGACGACAGAGATACGGTGCTGCGCAATTTGGAGATTTTCTGTACTGCCGCGGGGGTAAGGGCGCAAGACGTCGTTTCTTTGCCGCAGATACATTCCCGCACGGTGATAACCGTTTGCAAGTCGCGTTGCGGCGAGGGATATTTTTTGCCGCCGTCGGGCGAGTGCGACGGATACGTGACCGCGGAGCGGGGCGTTGTGCTCGGAGTAAAAACCGCGGATTGCGTGCCCGTTTTGCTTTGCGCTCTGAGCGGTGCGGCACCCGTTGCCGTTGCCGCCGTGCACGCGGGGTGGCGCGGCACCGCGGCGGGCATCGTGTGCGAGGCGACGGAGCGCTTGCGTGCGCTTGCGCACGGGTGCGAGATAGTCGCGGCGATTGGCCCCGCGATATCGCGCTGCTGTTTCGAGGTCGGCGAGGACTTTGCGCTTGAGTTCGGCGAGGAACTTTCGTCGCGTTTCGTATTTCGTCGCGACGGGCGCACCTTTGCCGATCTGAAAGCCGCCAACGCCTATCTGCTCGAGCGAAGCGGCGTGAAAAAAGAAAATATCGACGTTTGCGATCTTTGCACGTATTGCGAAGAAGAACTTTTTTATTCTCACAGGAGGATGCACGGCGTAAGAGGGACGATGCTGTCGATAATATCCCTTTGATTTGTCGCCCCACGGTGAATAAGTCGCGTGCGATCGGGTAAATATAAATCGTATAGCTCCGTAAAACGTACATAAAAATGCCGACAACGTCGGCGGAACGGAGCAGATCGTATGAAATCGAAAATAAGATTCATAGCCGCTTTTTCGGCGCTTGTCGCCGTTTCCATCCTCGTCGTTTCGGCAGCCTTGCCGAACGCCGCCCGCGCCACCGAAACTTCGGGCTGCGGCGTGTACGACACGGTGCTTCGCCTGCACGTGATAGCGAATTCCGACAGCGAGTTTGACCAGGGCTTAAAGCTCGAGGTGCGCGATGCCGTTTTGGACGCGGCGCAAACGCTTTTTGCGGGCTGTGGGGATCGCGACGAAGCTGCGGAGCGCGCCGCGCTGAATGCGGACAAACTGAAGAATGCCGCAGACTCCGTTCTTGCGAGCGCGGGCGTCGATTATCGCGCGGAGGTTTTTATAGGCAAGGAGACTTATCCGACGCGAGTGTACGAGAGCGCGGCGTACCCCGAGGGCGAATATCTTTCGCTGCGTATAGTGCTCGGCGAGGGCGAGGGGCAAAATTGGTGGTGCGTTCTTTTCCCTCCGCTGTGCCTCTCCGCCGCGAAACAAAAGACGTCCGAGACAGCCGTGAGCACCGAGGTCGGGTTGACGGCGGAGCAGTTTGAGATAATAACGCGCCCGCCCGTAACGAGATATCGCGTTAAACTCAAGTTTTTCGAACTTCTTACTTCGATGAAAAACAAGTAACGGCTCTCACCGAAGCCCTGTTTTTGCAAGTTGCACAAAAATGCGCCGACGTTCAATGATCGTATTGCGAAAATGCCGAAAACGTGATATAATCAAAAAAAGTCGGCAAAAAGGTCG
>CAZOFD010000017.1:5554-18158 GCA_964579135.1 uncultured Ruminococcus sp.
GTCGACGGCAACTACGTTATAGTTGCGGATAAGGAATGGATGCTTATCGACGGAGCGATAGCTCTTTGCCGCTCGCTTAAAGAGAGCGCGGGATACGTCGGCGCACCGAAAGAGCTTACGGAGAATATGACGTACGACGACTACGCTCGCTCGGGCTGGAAAACGGAGACCGTTCCCGCTTACGACAGCGGTATTTTGGCAAGCAAGACCTTTGCCAACGACTCCAAGCTCAGAGCCGACGGAACGGAAAACCTCGTATATTCCGTATCTACGACGACGGTCGAGCAGTACGAGGCGTATATAGCCAAGCTCGAAAAGCATTATTTCACGGTAAAAAAGAACGTTGACAGCGCAACGCTCAAAGCTGCGTCGGTCACCAAGGGCGATATCAATATGAATATCGAGCTGCTCGTCTCGAAAAAGACTCTCAAGATCGAGATTGCGGGCAGCGATTCGGTATCGGTTGAAGATTTTTCTTATACTTATACGAAAAAAGAGGGCGATACGACGACTTTCTACGCTTACGGTCTCGTTATGGACCCCAACGGTATCGATATCTCCGAGAACAAGACGCGTATGAACTGCGGAATGCTGAACTTGATTAAGCTCGCGGATAACAGCGTTATCATAATCGACGGCGGCGGAAACGATCAGATGAGCGACAAAGCGCGCGACGGTCTGATGACTTTCCTGCGCGAGATAACGGGTACAAAATCCGGCGAGAAGATAAGGATCGCCTGCTGGCTCATTACGCACGATCATACGGATCACTTTCAGGGCTTTACGCGCTTCCTTGTCAAGTATCACGATCAGGTCACGGTCGAGAGGATGATGTATAACGTCTCGGTCTGGACTCGTTCGACCGGTTCGGAGCATACCGTGAGCAACAGCTTCAAAACGGTGCGCACCAAAATACTCGAGTGGTACCCCGACGTGCAGTATCACTATCCCGCGGTCGGGGAGAACATAACGCTTGCCGACGTTAGTATGCGGGTGATGTTTACGCATACGGCGTTCATCGACTATACCAACGGCGCAAAATATACGTCCGACGTTAACGAGAACAACGTTTCCACGGTCGTAAAGTGGACGATGGACGGTCAGACCGTTCTTACGACGGGAGACATCGAGGAAAAGGCAGCCGATCTCTTCCTTTTGATGTATTCGAATGCCGAGATCAAATGCGATCTGTTCCAGGTTAACCACCACGGTCATAACCGTATCGACGGTGTGTATCTGGCGGCAAACCCCACGATGACTTTCTTCCCGCAGTCCTCGGGTAAATTCAAGCTCTCAAGCCAAACGGTGCTGAGGAGCGTAAAGAAAGCCACGAAACTCGGCGAGGCGGGTTTGTTCTATTCCGGTGACGAAACGGTCGGATTCGCCGTTGTCGACGGAAGTATCAAGGACGTTTATCACGCGGCGGTCGTCGGCGACGACTGCAGCATAGGTCGTTGGAGCTGGCTTTCCTAACGGCTTTTGACGAAAAAACGGACAAAAAGAGCCGATAATTGCCCGTTTGGGCATACGTATAAGGCGTCCCCGCGACAAAAGTCGCGGGGACGCTCGCTTTTCGCAACGTCGTTTTGCGCCGCGGCAAACGTAGTTGGTGCGACGATATATATTCCTATATGCGAAACGGCTGCAAGACTGGGTGTCTTGCAGCCGTTTTTGGCTTTTCGGTCGACGGTGGCGGCGTTTGCCGCATATCATTTGCCGCCTTGCTTCGGCGGCAAGAGCGCAGCTCCGATAACGGTGCCGAAACTTGCTTTGTCGGGAATCAAAAAGTTAACGCCGAACGACGCTGCAAGCGAAACAAAGGTCTCCCTTATGGGGGTGAGCGACGTTAGGTTGCCTATAAGCACGATATCGCGCACGCCGAACGAACGCGCGGCGAATATCGACATCATCGCTATCGTTTCGCTGACCATATTGCAGATACCGAGCGCGATGTCGTGCCTTGTGGCAAGGTCGCTTAATTTGCCGAAGTTGGAGGCGGTGAGGTTTTCGTTAACGTTCTCGTATATTCCGTTGCCCGAGATGTCGCTTATGCGCAGGTCGACGTTTGCAAGGTCGCCGCCGTCGCAAAGCTGCTCGATGTGCTCGATTGTGTCGACCCCGAGCATTTTGCGAGACAGACCTACGATCGTGCCGCCGCCGACGCCGGTGCCGCCGAGATATTCGGTCTCGATGCCGCCGCTCGTCATTTTTGCGTGGACGATTGCCGTGCCCGTGCCCATACTGACGACGATAGCTTCTTTGAGATCGGAAAGAAAAAGCCCGCCGATGCCTATGCTGTCGAATTCCACGGCACTTTGGCAGTCGAGCCCGAAAATAGGCTCTTTGACAAAGCGCGCTCCCGCACCCGTCATCATAATGCGGTCGATGCCGTCAAGCGAAAGCTCGTTTTCGAGCGTGAATTTTCCGAACGCGCCGTAAACGGACGTCACGGGGTCGGTGGCGCGCACGAACATAGGTTGGATAAGTTTGCCGCCGGGGGCAAAGCCTGCGATCTTGGTGGTCGTTCCGCCGACGTCGATGCCGATAACGGTTGCGTCTTTTTCGGGTTTTATAACGAAATTTGACATATTTGATCCTTGATGGAGCGGCTGTGCCGATCCGTATTCGAGTATTTTGGCTTTTGTTCGGTTTTGCGATAAAAGTACCGACGCGTACATTATATCATCATATTGAAAAAAAATCAACTCTATGATATAATTAATGGAAAACCGACGCGGCGTGTCGGGAGTGTGCTTGCGTACGCAGAACGCCGCTGCGGCAAATTTTTTGGCGAAAGGTCGGCGAGAGTTGCCGACGGGGAGCATATAATGGCTTTTGATGCGGGGATGCTTGCGGCAGTCGTTGCCGAGGTTGGCGCGTGGGGCGTCGGCGCAAGGGTGGAGAAGGTGTATCAGCCTCGAGGGGACGAGATCGTTTTGGCTTTGCGTTCGCGTGAGGGCAGTCGACGCTTGCTTTTGAGGTGCGGAGCCTCGGACGCGAGAATCGGCTTTACGGACACCGTAAGAGACAACCCCGCGACGCCGCCTCCGCTCTGTATGCTTTTGCGCAAACACATCGGCGGTGCCGTCCTTACGGGGGTACGTCAAGACGGATTTGAGCGCGTGGCGATATTCGAGTTTGCCGCAAGGGACGAGATGGGCTTTTCGTGCACACGCGTTTTGATAGCGGAAGTGATGGGCAAAAACAGCAATCTTATCTTTACCGACGGCGAGGGGCGTATCATTTCCGCTTTGCGTATCGTGGATATAACGACGTCGCGGCTGAGGCGCGTTTTGCCGGGGATGAAATACGAGGCACCGCCGCTCCAAGACGGCAAAAAAGATCCGCGCTCGGAGAGCGGGGAGGATTTTGCACGGGAGTGCCGAGGCGCGGGCGATATGAGCGCGGCAAAATTTATCAATTCGCGTTATTACGGCATATCACCCCTTATAGCGCGGGAGATCGCGTATCGTGCCTCGGGCGACGTGGCGACGCCTGTCTCGGCGATCTCGACGGGGGCGCTTTACAGCGAGTTTCGCGCGGTGTTCGACGCGATAGAGGCGGGACGATTCGTTCCCGTATACGCCGAGGTAGCGGGGGCGGCGGAATATTCGTTTTATCCCCTCCTGCAATACGGCGAGGGCGCTTGTCACGTGGCGGACAGTTTTGCTTCGCTGCTCGACTCGTATTTTGAAAAAAAGGATCGCGCAGCCCTCGTCACTTCGCGCGCTGCCGACTTGCAGAGGGTGATATCCTCGGGGCTTGCGAGGATAGACAGAAAGCTCGCCTCTCAGGAGTCGGAGCTTGCCGAATGCGAAAAGAGCGCGGAGCTGAAGTATCGCGCCGATCTTATCACGGCGAACATATATCGCCTGAAAAGGGGCGACGCTCGGGTGCTGCTTACCGATTACGGCAGGCAAAACGACTACGGCTCTTTCGCCTCCGTCGCACTCGAGCTCGATACGCGCCTGTCGCCGAGCGAAAATGCGCAAAAGCTCTATAAAAAATACGCCAAGCTTTGCACCGCGCGTGAAATTCTCGGCGAGCAGATGCGCATAGCGAAGAGGGATAGAGAATACCTTTTGAGCGTTTCGGATTCGCTCTCGAGGGCGGAGAATTTTGCCGATTTTGCGCAGATAAGGCAAGAACTCGAGGATGCGGGATACGTGCGCGCGGGGAAGCAAAAACAAATGCGTTCCTCAAAGTCGTTGCCGCTGCGGTATATCACAACCCACGGCTACGAGGTGCTTTGCGGAAAGAACAACGTGCAAAACGACGAGCTGACTTTTCGCCGAGCCGAGCGGTGGGAATGGTGGTTCCACGCAAAAGGCGTGCCGGGCTCCCACGTTATACTTCGTACCGACGGAGAGGAGCCGCCGGCAGAGGATATGACCGAGGCTGCCGAGATAGCCGCGTTTAACTCGAAAGCCGACGGCGGGGATAACGTTGCGGTGGACTATACCGAGGTGCGAAACGTAAAAAAGCCTCCTGCGTCTCGCCCGGGATTCGTGACGTATGCGACGAATTATACGGCTTACGTTACTCCGCGCCCCGAAAGGATAGACGATATGCGACGAAAGGCGGAAACTTCGGCGCACGGCGGCGAAAAAAGATAAAATAATAAAGAAATAACGAATTTTTTTCGAAAACTATTGCTTTTTGAGTCCGTTTATGATATTATAATAGCTGTTGTAAAGTTTTTGCGCACTTTTCTCTCAGTCCGTGCGCACAGCACTTGCAAATATCAGGGGGAGGTTGAGTAAAATGGCAAACATTAAGTCGGCTAAAAAGAGAATTCTGGTCATCGAAAAGAAGACTTTGAAGAACAAGATGGCGAAGACCAAGCTCAAGACCATCATCAAAAAGTTCGCTCTCGCAGTCGAGTCCGGTGATAAGGCTGCAGCTTCCGCTGCATATCTTGCAGCTGTAAAGGCTGTCGATCAAGCCGCAGCGCACGGTATCATTCACAAGAATGCCGCTGCTCGCAAAAAGAGCCAATTCACCAAGGCTCTCAACGCGATGGCGTGACCGCTCGATAAATTGAGATAATATGCTCGAAAAGGGAACGCAAGTCGTGCTTGCGCCCTTTTTTCTTATTTTTTGTTTTTGCACAGCCGAAAGTCGCGGCTGCGCGGAGCGATGCGCTTGCGTATTTCGGTGATACGTGCGCCGCGTCGCCAAAGCGCGTATCGGAGGGGAATATGCTTGAGTTTAAAGAAGAAAATATAAAATATCTTGCCTGCACGTTGCCGAGCGAGATAGCGCATTTCAGAGATATCGGTGATTTCGATGGGGAGCTTCGCGCGATTGCCAAGTTGCGCGAGCGCAAAATCCCCGAGTTTTTGCGCTTGCGATTGCTTATCGAGGAGGCAATTGCGAACGAGATGCGGCGCGACTATAAGATGAGTTTCGATGAGCTTTTGGTCGGCGTGCGCAAAAAATACCCGTTTTGTACTCCGCAGATGTTGACGGAGATCGTCGAGCGCGGTCACGCGGATTATATATATCGCGGAACGGAGCGATTTTTCCAAAATTCCGCGGTATCGAACGTGTGCAACGAGGAGGTGCGCTTTTTCTCCGGGGTGATCTCCGGCAGGGAGCCTGCGCCCGTTTATAACGAATTGCGCCGCGAACATCGCCGTATTATGCTCGAAAAGGGCTACCACGCCGTCAGATACCGTATACGCGAGGAGCTCGCGCCCGATATTGTCGAGCGCGACGGACGCAGGATCCGCGTGCACTTGCCCTATCCCGCGATAACGCCCGAACAAACGGATATCGTTCTACATTCTTCCTCGCACCCCGTGCGCATATCCGACGCGTCGCAGAGAACGGCGTTTATCGAATGTGAGGATAAGCACGGAGCCGTTTATTCGGTCGATTTTTCGTACACTGTCAGAATGCCGTACGTTTCCCTCGACCCCGCGGCGGTATCTGCCGAGCAGCCCTCGTTTTATCTTGGCGAGCAGTACCCGCACGTTGTTTTTACCCCCGCGATAAGGGCGGCGGCACGCGAACTCAAGGGCAATGAAACGAATCCTTTGATACTGGCTCGTCGCGCTTACGATTTCGTGACCGAAAACGTGACGTATTCTTATATGCGTACGTATCTTGCGATCGAAAACATTCCCGAATTCGCGCTTTTGAACGGTCGCGGCGACTGCGGCGTTATGTCGCTCTTGTTTATAACGCTTTGCCGCGCTATGGGTGTTAGCGCAAGGTGGCAGTCGGGCAGTCACGTCCGTCCGAACGCGATAGGCAGCCACGATTGGGCGCAGTTTTACGTCGCGCCGTACGGCTGGTTGTACGCAGACCCGTCGTTTGGCGGAGGAGCGCGGGAGATGGGCGACGACGAGATGTGGAACCACTATTTCGGCAATCTCGATTGCCTGCGCGAGATCAACAACACCGAATTTCAAACGCCTTTCGATCCGCCGAAAAAGTTTATGAGGGACGATCCTTACGACAACCAGCGCGGCGAAGCGGAATATGAGGATTACGGTCTCGATTACAACGAGCTCGATTGCCGTCGCTTTGTCGTTGAGGCGAAAAACGTCGATTAACGCGAAAAAACGTCGTCGAGCGCCGTGCGGTTTGTGCGGATATCCGCGTATTTTGCCACGCAAAGTTGACAAGATCGAGTAAATATTGTATAATATAAACATTATCGGCGCGGAGGCAGAGATGGGCGTGTACAACAGATTCGAAAGATTTTCTTTCGCGATGCTTTCCATTTATCGCAATTGGCACAAACTTATGTCGTGCGAGATGAAAAAGCGAGGTCTGCGCGGAAATTGCGGGATATATCTCGTTGCGCTCTCGCACGCGCCCGGCGGACTTAGCGCCAAAGAACTTTCCGCGAATTGCGGCAGGAACAAAGCCGACGTTTCACGAGCTGTCAGCGACCTTGAAAAAAAGGGATTCGTCGAGCGAAACGTCGCGGACGCTTCGCGCTATCGCGCGAAGTTTTCGCTTACCGAAAGCGGCAAAAAAGCTGCCGAGTCGGTGGGCAAACAGGTGGACAGCGCGGTGGAGATAGCCGGTGGCGACATATCTCCCGCCGAACGCGAGATATTTTACGAGCTTATCGAGTCGATCGCTTTTAAGCTCGAGAAGCTCACTTGCAACGGATTGCCGGAATAAACGAAAAAATATTTTTATAAGGAAACGGATATGGGGTATAGGATCTTTGCGGATTCGGCTTGCGATATCAAGCCCGAAATTTTGTCGGAATGGGGCGTCTCTTCGCTGAAATTGACTTTCAGATTCGAGGGCGGCGAAGAACTTTTCGAGGGGGATATGACGGAGGCGGATTTTTACGCAAAAATGCGCAACGGCGGTGTGGCAAAAACAGCCGCCATCAACTCCGAAACTTTTCGCGCGGCTTTTGCCGAAGCGCTCTCGGGCGGCGAGGACGTTTTGTATCTCGGCTTTTCTTCGGGGCTCAGCAGTACGTATAACGCAGCTCGTATCGCTTGCGACAGCTTGCGTTCGGAATATCCCGAGCGCACCTTGATCGCACTGGATACGCTGTGCGCTTCCGCGGGGTACGGCTTGCTTCTTTACCTTACGGCGCAAAAAAAGCGCGAGGGCGCAAGCCTTGCGCAGGCTGCCGAGTTTGCCGAGGCGACCAAGTTTTCCGTATGCCATTGGTTTACCGTAGAAGATCTCGTATATCTGAAGCGGGGCGGCAGGATAAGCTCGACCGCGGCGTTCGTCGGCAATATGCTTGGTATCAAACCCGTTTTGCATATGGATAACGAGGGGCACCTTGTAAGCGTTGCCAAAGTCAGGGGTAGGAGGACTTCTGTCGAGGCTTTGGCTGACAAGTACGGCGAACTTGCCGTAGACCCGAGCGGCGGCACGGTCTTTATCAGCCACGGCGACTGCGCGGATGACGTAGAGCGGCTCAAAGCATCTTTGGAGCGCAGATATTCCGCGCACGTTATGCTTACGGCGGATATCGGTACCGTTATAGGCTCGCACTCGGGACCGGGCACGATAGCGGTGTTCTTTATCGGTAAGGAAAGATAAGATACGGGATTTAAGGAAGAGACGATATGTTCAAGAAAAAAGACAGATCGAGCCGCAGATCCGAAAAAAAGAGCGATTCGAAGTCGCTGGGCGGATTGCAGTTCGCGAAAATGGCGCTCGGCGGCGCCGCGCGTTTGCGCTCCAAATCCGACAAGGTCAACAAACTCAACGTTTTTCCCGTGCCCGACGGCGACACGGGGGACAATATGCGAATGACGATAGAGAGCGGCATCGCCGCGCTTGAAAATATTGATTCCGACGATCTTTCCAACGTTATGAAAACGCTGTCCCACGGGATGCTCCTCGGAGCGAGGGGCAACTCGGGCGTTATTTTGTCGCAGTTTTTCGCCGGTATAGCCGACGGGCTCGACAACGCGGAGCAAGCCGACGTGGCAACGCTCGGTCGCGCGTTCGAACTCGGTGTGCGCCGTGCGTACGATTCGGTGGTTACGCCGACGGAGGGCACGATACTTACCGTTGCCCGCGAGAGCGTGGAATACGCCGTGCAAAACATAAACGACCTGACGACCGTTCGCGGCTTTTTCGCCGATCTCGTCAAGGAGATGAAAGCGTCGCTCGATCGCACGCCGGAGATACTTGCGGTGCTGAAAGAGGCGGGCGTTGTCGACAGCGGCGGCGCGGGACTATATTACATAATCGACGGCTTTAACAGGGTCTTGAACGGCGAGGAGATCGCCTCGACGCAGCCCCCCGACGAGCGCGAGCGCGCCGCGCAGCAGGTTGCGACTACGTCTTTCGGCGCCGACAGCGAGATGAAATACGGCTATTGCACCGAACTTTTGCTGCAGCTTCAAAACCGTAAGACGGACGTTGAAAATTTCGACGCGGAAACGATCAAAGCTTTTGCTTCGTCCGTAGGAGATTCGGTAGTCGCTTTTAAAACGGGGTCGGTTGTCAAACTTCACGTGCACACCTTTACCCCCGAGCGCGTTCTCGAATACTGCCGCGGATACGGCGAGTTTTTGACGGTAAAGATCGAGAATATGTCCTTGCAGCATACCTCGCTTGAGAACGGTGCGGCAAACGGCGACGCACAAGGGCAAGATGCTGCGAATCCCGCGGAAGACGCAAACGGCGCGAGCGCTTCCGACAAAGGCGCCGAGCCGCGCGGGGAAAAGAAGAAGTACGGTGTTGTTGCGGTTTGCAACGGCGACGGAATAGAGGCGCTTTTCACCGACCTCGGATGCGACGTGTGCGTTGCGGGTGGGCAAACGCAAAATCCGTCAACAAGCGATTTTTTGCAGGCGTTCGATAAGGTCAACGCCGAAAATATCTTCGTTTTTCCCAACAACGGCAATATTATAATGGCGGCGCAACAGGCAGCCGAGCTTTATTCGGGTGCGGTCGTTCGCGTTGTGCCGAGCAAAAACGTAGGTACGGGTTACGTCGCGCTCTCGAGCATAGATCGCGAGGCGAAAAGCCCCGACGATATTATGTCTGCTGTCGGCGCAGCGATGGCGGGCGTCGAAACAGGTTACGTTTCGCCTGCGATAAGAGAGGCGGACATTAACGGCTTGCACATCGAAAACGGCGGCGCTATCGGAATCGTAGGCAAGGAGATCGTGGTTTCGGAGCACGACAAAATGCAGGCGGCTAAGGGGCTCGTTCGCAAAATGCTCGCCGGCGGTGACAAATTTATGCTGACGGTCTTTTGCGGCAAGGGGGCAACGGACGAGGAACGCGACGAACTGCAGAGGTCGTTGCGCGACGAATTTGCCGACGTAGAGGCGTATTTCGCCAACGGCGGACAAGACATATATCCCTTTATCTTTGTCGCCGAATAAAGCCCGCAAGCATATTATGCGGCGCAAAAACGACAAAAAGGACAAAAAGACAAATATCCGTTTGCGACGTAATAAAAATGAGATAATATCCTTGTAAGGAAAATGCACGTCGGGGCAACCCGTTTCGGCACTTGTCTCGGGATAACGGTTGCGAAAATCCCTCTTTCAAGATAGCTTGAAAGAGGGATTTCGTGTGAAGAACCTGCCTTTTTGATCGCTTTTGCGGCGAAAACGATTGCTTTCGCGAAAATTTGACGCGACCGCCTTGCGCTGCGCGAGATCTTTTTGCAATCGGAGCGTCTGCTCGCGGCGGGTCGGGCGCGGCGGTTATTTGCCGCCGCTTAGCGTAAAAATCTTTTGATTAGGGTATTGACAAATCGTCAAAACGTTGGTATAATGATACGGTAACGTCGGGGTGTGGCTCAGGTGGTAGAGCGCTGCGTTCGGGACGCAGAAGTCGCACGTTCAAATCGTGTCACTCCGACCATATCGAGTATTCGTAAGGGATTTGACTTATGAATACTCGATTTTTTGTTTGTTTTTTATTCGAACGCGGAATCGCCCTGTTTTTTGCCGGTTCTCACGTAGAGTTTTCGGCTTGCGACACGTAGGTTGGGAGGCGAAAAACGTGCGGTTTCGGGCAGAGGCGGCGAAAATGCGCGTGTAAAGGGGGGCGAGCGTATCACCCCCCTTGTTTTGCTGCTTTTGAGGAGAGAAAAAACGAAATGATTGGCAAAATCTGTTGGCGTTTGCCGTGTTATATGATACAATGAACGCGGTGAATGCGTTTCTTCGAGAAAGGATACGACTTTTATGAAAAATATAAGTTGGATAAAAAGCTCCGTTAACCGTGCGGGGCTCCCGTCGTTTTTTCAAAAACTTTTTCTTTTTCAAAGCCGCTGACACGAGCCGTGGCGGAGATAACGTCCGTCGGCGTTTACAAAGCGGAACTTAACGGCGAAAAACTCGGCAAAAACGTGCTTGCGCCGGGCTATACGAGCTATGACAAGCGGATATTGTACCAAACTTACGATATGACCGATAAGATCGCCGACCGAAACGGGCTTGACGTTACGGTTGCGCCGGGCTGTGCTGTCGGGCACCTCGGATACGACGACAGCGTTAACTGCTATTCCGATCACGTGATGCTTACTGCCGAGCTTACCTTTGAGTTTGCGGACGGAACGGAGGAGGTCATAAACATCGACGAAACGTGGCAGGTATACACCTCGCCCGTGCTGTTTGCGGATATCTACGACAGGGAAACGCTTGACGCAACGCACGAGCCGCAACTGCTCGGCAACGCGCTCGGTGACAGCTTCGACACGACTTTCTCGGCGAGCGTGGGGTGCGAGATAAAGGAAAACGAAAGGATAGCGCCCCGCGAATACATCGTTACTCCGAAAAACGAAAAAGTCGTCGATTTCGGGCAAAATATGACGGGATACGTTGAGTTTTCGCTTAAGGGCAAAAGGGGAGACAGGGTGGTTATTTCTTTTGCCGAGGTGCTTGACAAAGACGGTAACTTCTACAACGATAACTACCGCACGGCGAAGAGCCGCGTTACTTTTGTGCTTGACGGCAGCGTGCGAAGGTATAAGCCCGAATTTTCTTTTCAGGGCTTCAGATATATAAGGATCGAAGAATATCCCGATATGCCGGTCGACCTTAACGATATCCGCGCCGTTGCGGTATATACGGATATGAGGCGTACGGGATACTTCGCTTGCGGAGACGGGAGAATCAACCGGCTCTACCGCAATATCGTTTGGGGGCAAAAGAGCAATTACCTCGATATTCCGACGGATTGCCCGCAAAGGAACGAGCGCCTCGGCTGGACGGGGGATACGCAAGTCTTTTGCAGAACCGCGGCAATGAACTATGACGTTGAGAAGTTTTTCGACAAATGGCTTGCGGACTTGAGGCTCGACCAAAGAGAGGACGGCGCCGTTTGGGGCGTTTGCCCCGAATGAGCGTGCCGCTCGCACCCCACGAGGATAGCCGCGGGCTGGGGAGATGCCGCCGTTATCGTTCCGTGGGAGCTGTATCTCGCCTACGGTAACAAAAAGATGCTCGAGGAGAACTTCGAGATGATGAAGAAGTGGGTGGACTACGTTCGCTCATTCGGTCCCGAGGAGTATTTGTGGCTCGGCGGATATCACTACGGCGATTGGCTTGCGATGGACGCGGGTAGCGACAGTTACCTCGGCGCAACGTCAAACGACCTTATCGCATCGGCGTTTTTTGCCCATTCCGCAGATATCGTTGTAAAAGCGGGCGAGGTGCTCGGTAAAAACGTTGACGAATATCGCGAACTTCACCGAAAGATCGTAGCCGCCTTTCGCGAATATTTTATGGAGAACGGTATGCCCAAAGAGGAGTTTCCGTTTACGGAAACGAATCCGACGCCGTGGCAAAAGCGGGAGGTCGTCGACACCGTCAGGCGCGGTGTAACGCAAACGGCACTCGTGCTCATTCTGCACTTCGGTCTTTGCCTGCCGAATGAGCGGCAAGCCCTTGCGGATAAGCTCGAGGAGCTTATTTATGATTTCGACTGCGCTATGTCGACGGGCTTCCTCGGCACGCCGTACATCTTGCACGTGTTATCGTCCTGCGGCAAGACAGATCTTGCCTATAAGCTGCTTTTCCGCGACAAAAATCCCTCTTGGCTGTATTCCGTCGACCACGGAGCTACGACTATGTGGGAGCACTGGAACGGAATAAAAGAGGACGGCAGCTTTTGGAGCGCGGATATGAACTCGTTT
>CAZOFD010000017.1:18258-33718 GCA_964579135.1 uncultured Ruminococcus sp.
GGCGCGGGATACAAAAAGATCGTGCTTGCTCCGCACCCCGACCCACAGCTCGCTTACGTTAATTGCAGCATAGAGACCGTGTGCGGCAGGGTAGAGAGCAACTGGTACTGTATAGACGGAAACGTGCGATTCGAGTTCGTCGTTCCCGAGGGGAGCGAGGCGACCGTTATGCTTCCGGACGCTCACGTCGAGACTGTCTGCGGCGGGCGGTATACGTTCTTTTGCCGCATAAGCGACTGCGAATAAAATAAAAAGCATTGCTACAAGACGGTGCGTCTTGTAGCAATGCTTTTTTGTCAACCGATCTTTCGTTCTGCGGCGCCGCCTGCGAGCGACGCGCCGGCGGCGGTGCGAGAGTGGCTTCGCGCGGTGTAGCGACTCACGTTTTTCACGGTCTCTCCGTCTATCTGTAAAGCGGTCGGACGATCGAACTCGACCGTTATTTCGTCACCGGTGAAGAAAACGACGTGCTTTTTGAATTTTGCCTGTGTGCCCTTAAAGATGGTGGGGAACATCGCCAGCGCGAGAAGTTTCGAGCGCGAACGGTAGACCATAACGGAGAGGGCGCCGCTTGCGTTGTCGCGCGACTGCTCGGGCGTGGGCATCATCCCGCCGCCGTAGTATCTGCCGTACATAGCGGGAGCCAGCCAAACGTTTTCGTACGTGTGCGTCTCCCCGTCCACCGTAACGGCGGCGCGGGTGGGTCTGTAATAAAGCAGCAAGCCTTTTATGGCGATAAGGGTGTAATTTATGCGCTTGTTCGGGATCTTGCGCAGCTCGTCGCCTACCTCGCAACAATATCCGTCGATGCCGTAACCGATGCCGTTGATAAACTTGTGCTCGGAGTCGTTAACGGTGACCGAGGGCAGGTTTAAAAGGTGATTTTTGACGTCAAAGGGCTCCTCGCAGGCAAACATACCGACGTCGCGCGCAAAATCGTTGCCGGAGCCGCAGGGATAGTACTGCAGTCGGCTCGGCAACGCGGCGACGTCGACCGCGTTTGCAAAACGATTAAGCGTGCCGTCGCCGCCGCATATAACGGCAACGTCGCTCTCGTCGAGCCCTGACAAAACGGCGTCGAACGTTTCTTTATCCGTCATATCGCAAACGTCGGCACAACCGAGTCTCGAGGCAAGCGCCTCGGCGTCTTTTACGCTCTTTCCGTTCCCCGCAAGAGGGTTGCAAAATATGTAGGTCTTGTTCATAGTGCTTTCCTTTATAAGTCGGTGTTTTGACATACGTCGGTTTGTGCGGATTTTTTGCCGAGCAATACTTTAAGGTTGCTTATACCGTAAAGCACTGCGGAGATAAGGATCATTGCCGTACACGCGAGTATCGTCGCGCTCGATACGGGCGATGGGATGTCGACCCACAAAAGGTGCAACAGCATCGTCGAGTAGAGCAGCACGGTCGTTAACTTTCCGTGCCATTTTGCGCTGTGTACGGAGTGGGTCTTTTTTATCATCATAAGACCCGTCACGCCGGCGAAAAACTCCTTGATAAGAAGCAGCGCGAGGGGGAGTGCCATAAGGTGAAACCGCGTTACGAGGCAAACGAGCATCGCAACTTGGGTCAACTTGTCCGCCACGGGGTCGATGGCTTTTCCGAGGTCGCTGACCATATTGAATCTTCTGGCGATAAAGCCGTCCGCAACGTCGGTAAGGCCCGAGAGCGCAAGCAAAAGCGTCGTTGCCGTATAGTTGCGGTAAACGACGTAAAGAACCACGATGACGGGTATCAACGCAAGCCGAAAGACCGACAATACGTTGGGAATGGTCAAGATCTGCTTTTTGATATCTGTCTTTTGCAATTTTCCGTCTCCTTGGTGATTATTGCGCGAGTCGAGCCGCTTCGTTTTTTTCGAATCGCGTTTTAAGTTCGATATATTCGTTCAATACGTCGTCGAAGCACTCGTAACCGAAAATGCGTCGTACGTCGTCGACTTGCCACTGCTTGATGTTGGCAACGTGCGGGTACGGGAACCAAAACATTCTTCGCGAAAAGTGGCGAACGACGGTGTGGTCGTGCAGGAATTTTTGGTCGTTGTATTTTTGCGGCAACATCATTTTCTTGGTCGTGGAGCGCCTTATTGCGCTTTGGTCGGCGAAAAGCAGTTTGCGGCGGCGCAGAATATTGCGCGCATTTTTCATAATATCGGTCTCGCGGATCTTTTCGAGATTCATCAAAAGCACGCCGGCGTTTATATAATGCGGGTTGACGAGATATTTGCCGTAGTGGTCGGGGGCGGCGGCGTATTCCACGTTTGAAACGTCGTGGTCGTATAACAGTCGCACGTCGCGGTTAAACAGTATATCCGCGTCAAGATACAAGAGCTTGTCGGGCATACCGTCCACGCGGTCGACAAGCAATCGCAAAAGCGTGTAGGGCGAGCAGTATGCACTCTCGTTCGGGCAACCGCCGAACTCTTCGCGATAAAGACCTGTAACGTCGACCTTTACCATAACGTTGTTCGGATCGTATTTTTTTATAACTTCGTCGAGAAATTCCGTTTGCCCGTCTGTTATCGGAACGTAGGACGGATCGAGATCCGAGGCGTCCATTGTGAAAAGATAAAAGCAAAACGGTTCTTTGCTCGACGTTCTTTTTAAAATGGAAAGTATACAGGTCAAAACGCCGTCAAACACGCCTTGATTGCCGCAAAAAAGGCAGTTTATCATTCGCTTTGCTCCTCCTTTTTCACATATTTGATCTTTTCTACCGTTGAAAGCCGTGCGCGCTCGCACATAGCGGCGTAAACTTTGTCTCGCAGATCTTTTTTTCGCGCGGAACGATCGAGGTTATTATCGGCGAAAAAAGGTCCGTCGACGTAAGTTACGATTTTCGGTTTTTTGCCGATTTTGCGCTTTTGATACGTGTTTGTGAAACAGAATACGGGTGCGTTCGTCTTAACGGGGTAGGAGAACGATGCGTCGGAGAACGGGCGGATACCCGTGTAATAGGGCCAAATGTGCGCTTCGGGGTAAATAACGACCTTTTTTCCGGTGGCTATCTTGTGCTCTACGGCGCGAACGAAATTGCGGTATGCCGCCATATCGTCCGGCAGCGGCAACGCCCCGAGCGACGGGGTCAGCTTGCCTAAGATCGGCATCGAAACGTTGTTCGGATGCACGATAACGTAGTTTTCGGCGGGGAAGGTCATCATCGGCGGCATAAACGCGTCGCCGATATCCTGCGTGTGGTTGCCGTACAAAAAGTAACCCGTTTTGCGATACGCCCTTAGGCGCTCGCGCCCGACCGTTTTGTGGCGGAATTTGGTTTTTGTGTATATAAAAGCTATCGGTGTGGCTACTATCCTGTACCAAAAAAAGCGCGTGAATTTTTTGCCACGAGACGCGTGCTCGTAAACGTAATCGGCGCCGATATGCTTCGGGGTGATATCGGCAAGGGAGAATTCGTCGTTTGCCTCGTCGGTATAATAGATGATCTTTCGTTTATCCATGGTCTTTTGCGGTGGCTTTCGGTTCGGAATGGGGCTGCGGCTTTTTCAGCGTTACCGTAAAGCGACAGCCGCCCTCCTCGGCGTTGTCCGCGCTGACACTGCCGCCCTCGAGATTGAGTATTTTCTTGACAAGCGCGAGCCCGAGACCGTTGCCGTCGTCTTTGTGCGACGAATCCGCCTGATAAAATTTGTCGAAAACGTGCTTTTTGGCGTTTTCGTCGAGTCCGGGACCGCTGTCCTCGATCGTAACGTAAACGTTTTTTTCGTCGCTCGTCATCTTTATGCGGACAAATCCGCCGAATTTGTTGAATTTTATTGCGTTGCCTATTACGTTATCCCAAACGTGGTGCATAAGGGATTCGTTGCCGAAATAGAGTTGATCGTCAAGCTCCACGTCGAGCTCTATCTGCTTTTTTTCCCATTCGGTCTCGAGCCCCACGACGGATTGCCGTATTTGTTCGTCGAGCGAATAGAGGGTTTTGTTCGTCGGGATGGATTGGTTTTCGATCTTCGACAAAAGAAGTATGCTCCCCGTAAGGCGCGAGAGCCGACGGGTGTTGAAAAGTATCTTTTCGACGTATTCGCGTTGCTTCGGCGACAGGTTGTCGCCCTCTTGCAACAGCATCGAGTAGCCTTCGATTGCGCCTATGGGCGTTTTCAGCTCGTGAGAAACGTCGGAGACGAAACCGGATTGCAATATCTCCGTGGAGTTAAGCTCGTGCATCATAAGGTTAAAGCCCGAATAAACCTCGCGGATCTCTTTAGACGAGGAGCGAGTTTCGAGAACGACGGAAAGGTCGCCGTCGGCAACTTTTTCCATAGCTTGATTCAGCTTTTTTATCGGGTCGAAAAACCACCGCGAAAGTGCTCCCGTTACGAGTATTCCTATAAGCAGACTTGTTACGATTAAATGGTGGATTATAGGCGCTTTGGCGCTGACTATCCCGAGGTCTATCAGCAGATAATAAAGCCCCCAAGCGATAAGTACCGCCGCGAGTATCTCCGCGGTCACGAGCGCCGTCAGGCGAAAACGCAGACTGAACGCGGAGTTGCGTTGGTTCCTGACGGCTTCGAAATTCTCTCGCGTTTTCACAGCTTTACCACCTTGTATCCGACGCCGCGGATCGTTACTATCTTGAAGTCGTGCGAAGCGCGGAATTTTTCGCGCAAACGCCCGATGTGCACGTCAACGGTGTGCGTGTCGCTGTCGGAGTCGTAGCCCCATATCTCGTTCATCAGTTGGTTGCGGGTAAAGATCTTGCCGGGGTACGAAGCCATTTTGTAAAGCAACATAAATTCTTTTTGCGGTAAAACGAAGCTCTCGCCGTCGCAAGTGACGGTCAGCGAGTCAAGCTCCAAAAGCGTGTGCCCGACGGTCTGGCGACGATCGTTTATCATTTGGGCGCGACGCAAGAGCGCACCGACGCGCAAGATCATCTCGTTCAGGTCGATCGGTTTGACCATAAAATCGTCGCTCCCCGATAGGAATCCGAGCCGCATATCGTCGAAAGCGTCCTTCGCGGTTATCATCATAACCGGCGTCGTGTTTCCGGCTTCGCGCAACGAACGCACGAGAGCGTATCCGTCGAGCTTCGGCATCATTATATCAGATATAATAAGGTCGAAATAACTGTGTTCTATTGCTTCAAGCGCTTCTTGCCCGTTTGCGACCCCCTCCGTAACGTATCCGTTTTTTGTGAGTACGTGCGCAAACAATTGACGAAGTTCTCTGTCGTCTTCGGCTATTAAGATCTTAAGCATATGAGTATCCTCCGCTTGGCGTTTCGTCGGGCTCGTTTACCTTACCCATTTTATCATTAAATTCGACAAAGGTCAACAAAAAACTCGGTGAGTGTGCGGCTCGGCTGCGGGGGCGACCGAGCGGTGACAAGTCGGGCGCGCAGGCGCCGTGCCCGCCGTTACCGCGGCGAGTTTCGACGCGAATCTTATTAAGATATTATATTGCGACTTTTTCAACTGTTTCTCAATCGATCTTCAACTTTTGTTGATTTTCGTCCACCGTCTCCGTTTTATTCACCGCGACGACCGACCGATAACGTGCGCGCAACCGAGCGCGGGCAACAGCGAAATACCGGAAAGACAAAAAAGACCACCCGAAAGATTGCACAAGTCCGTTAAAAACGGACAATTGAAAAAATTCAATAATAAAAAGCCGAAAAAAGAAAAATCCCATTGATATCAATGGGATGATGCCGCCGATGAACGCTTGAACGGCGGATAAAGGTTCGCCGTTGTCCATAAAAAACGGTAAGGCATACGGAGCAAATCCGTATGCCTTTTGCTTTTATCAATATGGATAGTTGAAATAAACGATAAAAGCGAATCCGTCTCCTAATGGAAACGGGTTCGCCTTTAACTTATTTGGTGACCCATCGGAGAATCGAACTCCGGACACCTTGATTAAAAGTCAAGTGCTCTACCGGCTGAGCTAATGGATCGTGAGGTGTGCCACATCACCCGCATATGATATCACGCGTTGGACGGTTTGTCAAGCCTTTTTTCAAAAAAAATCAAAATAATTGCTTTTTTACGGACGATGCGGCTTTCGGCTCGGTTGTGGGAACTGGGGGGCGCGATGGTTTGCGTTTCCGCGATTGCCGCGCGCCGAAGCGCGTGCGAGTGGTAGAGAACGACGGCGATGCGACGGATGCGGTTTGTGGGCAAAGTCGAGGAGTGCGAGAGTGACGACACGTTTTCGCTGCGCGAGAAGAGTAAAACGGCGAGGACCGAAAAGGCGGCGGATCGCTCCGCCGCCTTGCGAAAAAATTACTTTTCGGGGGATATAAGACCGAAGTCGCCGTCGTGACGAGCGTACACGACGCAGGTGTCTCCGCTCGCTTCGTCTTCGAAAACGAAGAACTCGTGCCCGAGAAGTTGCATTTGCAGTATCGCCTCCTCGGCGGACATCGGTTTGAATTTGAAATATTTCCGTCTTATGCGAAATTCTTCCGTTTCGTGGGTCTCGTCGGATGGATCGCCCCAATCCGCGGGCACGGTGCGACGCAAGCGTTTCTCAAGGCGAGTTTTGTTTTTGCGTATCTGACGCTCGATGGTATCCACGCCGCGATCCATAGCGTTGCGAAACGTTTCGTCATCGGTCTCGCAACGGAAAAGGGTGTTTGCAGCCGAAATGGTTATTTCTATATTTTCGCGATCGCGTTTGCGACTGAAGGTCACCGTGGCGTTTTCCTCGTCGGGAAAAAATCTGTCGAGTTTCGACAATTTCTTTTCCGCCAATTGCTTCAGATCTTCGCTGACGCTCATCTGCCTGCCGACTACTGTGATTTTCATAGTTTGATCCTCCTGTTCTGAACTGCGGGGCTCTATCTTTCCCACAAGAATATTATAGCATAAAATTTGTGCAAAATAAATATGTTTTCGTGAAAAAAACGCGTTTTTTTATCGAATGTTTGAAAAACATATCGTATTTTTCGACGTTTTGCGCTCAAAACGCGTTTTTTGTGCGAGGGGAGATTGACAAAATCGATTATTCATTGTATAATTTTTGCGTTTGAATTACGCACGGATACGGGCGAAAAAAGGAGGATCCGACGATGCCCCGTTTTTTTGTTTCTCGGGACGATATAGATCTTGACGGCGGTACGTTGCGAATACGCGGCGACGATTCGCGCCACGTGGCGCGTTCTTTGCGTATGGCTGTCGGCGAGAGGGTTACCGTTTGCGACGGAGACGGTACGGAATATATTTGCTCGCTTTCGTCCGTGCGCGACGACGAGACGGTTTGTCGCATTTTGTCAAAATCGCGTTCGGAGGCGGAATCGCCGGTGTTTATAACCGTTTTTCAGGCGCTTGTAAAGGGCGATCGTATGGACACCGTTATACAAAAATCGGTGGAATTCGGTGCGAGCGAGATAGTACCTTTCGAGGGCGAGCGGAGTATCGTGCGCTTGCGTACGGAGGCGGACGGAAATAAAAAAACGGAAAGACGGAGACGCATCTCGGCGGAAGCCGCAAAGCAATGCGGCAGGGGCAAGATACCGGCTGTCTCGGAGCCGCTTTCGTTCGAGGCGATGCTCGAAAAAGCGGGGGAGTGCGATACGTGTCTTTTTTGCTATGAGGAAGAACGTACGCAAACGCTTTCGCAGGCGCTCGCTTCGGTCGGGGACGGAGTCGCTTCGATCGGTATTGTCGTCGGTCCGGAGGGCGGCTTTTCTCCTCGAGAGGCGCAGGCGATAGCGGAGAGCGGGGCGATATCCGTCTCCCTCGGCAAACGGATATTGCGCACGGAGAGCGCGGCTGCGTTCGTGCTTGCCTGCCTTTCGATGAGGTTTGAGCTTTAAGGGGGGCGTGCAAAGCGCTTGCTTTGCAAAACAGCCTCGCCTCGCCGCAAACGACGGCGTTTTGGACGAAATATCGGAAACGAATCGAAAACTTAATACAAAATTTATAAATATTATTAAAAAACCTATTGAAATCCAACAAAAATTGATGTAAAATATAGGGCAGTATACACAAAACACCAATAAACAACAATAAATACTTCGGGAGATAGCAATGGCTAACAGATTGTTTCAGAGCGTTATTCATCAAATGAAGGACAGCGTTGACCGCACGATCGGCGTTATAGATGACAGCGGCGTTATAATCGCCTGCTCGGAACTTATAAAGATAGGCGAGACCCGTTTGGGGATAAGAGACGAGCTCCTTTATTCTGCGTCGTCGGAGATATATTGCAAGGGCGGTTACACCTACCGACCGATAGGCAGCGGCGTAAAGGCGGAATATATAGTTTTCGCGGAGGGCGAGGACAAGATGGCGGACGTCGTTTCGAAGATGCTTTCGGTATCGCTTACTAACATAAAGAATCTTTACGACGAGAAATACGACAAAGGCTCTTTCGTAAAAAACATAATACTCGACAACATACTTCCGAGCGATATCTATATTAAGTCGAAGGAACTGCATTTTACCACGGAAGAGAGCCACGTCGTATTCCTTATTAAGTTCAACGAAAAGACGGATATGCTCCCCTTTGAGATGCTCCAAAATATGTTCCCCGACAAAACGCACGACTATATCATAAGCGTCGGAGAGCAGGACATAGTTCTCGTTAAGGATGTTAAGCCTGAAACGGAAGCCAAAGACGCGGAAAAGATCGCCGTTAAGATCGCCAATACGCTCAGCACGGAATTCTTTGCAAAGGTATCCATAGGTATCTCCACCGTTGTCAACAACCTTAAGGATCTTGCGGGCGCTTACAAAGAGGCGCAGGTGGCGCTTGACGTCGGCAAGGTGTTTGAAACGGAAAAGGACATCATCAGTTACGAGAATCTCGGCATCGGGCGCTTGATATACCAGCTCCCAACCACGATGTGCGAGATGTTCCTGCAGGAGGTGTTCAAAAAAGGCAACCTCGATTCGCTCGACCACGAGACGCTTGTGACGATACAGGCGTTCTTCGAGAACAACCTTAACGTTTCGGAAACTTCGCGCAAGCTTTTCGTACACAGAAACACTCTCGTATACAGACTCGAAAAGATCCGCAAGCTTACGGGGCTCGACCTTCGCGAGTTCGAGCACGCGATAACCTTTAAGGTCGCTTTGATGGTTAAGAAATATCTTTCCTCAAAGCCCGCGAAGTATTAAGCTGCGGAGATTGCCTCTTCGGATATGATCGAATTTAAAAACGTCGGAAAAGAGTACGAGGATACGCAGGCTTTGGAGGACGCGTCGTTTAAGATAAACGACGGAGAGTTCGTGTTTATCGTCGGGCACTCCGGTGCCGGCAAAACCACGGTAACGAAGCTGCTTTTGCGAGAGATAAGACCCTCGTCGGGCAGTATAGAGGTGGACGGGTGCGACGTGGGCGCGCTCGACGACGCCCATATACCGTATTACCGCCGCGGGATAGGTATGGTATTTCAGGATTTTCGCCTTTTTAAAGAAAAAACGGCAAGGGAAAACGTGGAGTTCGCTATGAAAGTCGTGGGAACTTCGCGCGCCGAGATAAAACGGCGCACCCCCGCGCTTTTGCGCCTTGTCGGAATGGAGGAAAAGGCGGATCATTTTCCCGCACAGCTTTCGGGCGGCGAGCAACAGCGAGTCGCACTGGCAAGAGCCATTGCCAACAATCCGAGCATAATAATCGCCGACGAGCCGACGGGTAACGTTGACCCTCAAATGAGCGCTGAGATTATGAATATGCTTTTGAAGATCAATAAGCTCGGTAAGACGGTTATAGTGGTAACGCACGAGGAGCGCCTTGTCGATACGCTCGGGTGTCGCGTTATTACGATAAAGCGCGGCAGAGTTGCCTCGGATCGCCCAGCAACGGAGGTGAGAGCGTGAGCGGACAAGGGAAAAGTCGTGCGGTGAACGTCGGCGAGTTTATCGCGGACGCTTGGCGCAACGTAATGCGAAACAAAATAATGAGCACTGCGTCTGTCTTCGTATTGTCGTCTTGTCTCGTTTTGTTCGGAGCGTTTACGTTCCTTATAAAAAATATCGATTACAACCTCGAAAATCTCAACCTGTTAAACGAGATGACCGTTTTTGCCGAATACGATCTCGACAGCGAGAGCGTCGAGGAGATTTTCGCCAAGATAAAACAACTCGACGGGGTAGAGGACGCGGTTTTCGTTTCGAAACTTACGGGTTTCGAGCAGATGCGGGATACGTATTCCGATTATGCCGACGTTTTCGAGGATATGAGCGAAAACGGCGAGAATCCGCTGGCGGATTCGTTTATAGTGACGTATACGAACGCGGAGGCTGCAAACGAGTTGCAATTCGAACTCAGTTCGATTCCCGGCGTTATGAAAGTGACCAACCGCGCCGATTACGCACTGAAGATAGATAACGCGAAGAACGCCGTTTCCGTGGTGTTCGTGTGGTTTTTCGCACTTCTTTTTTTCGTCAGCGTTTTCGTTGTGTTTTCCACGATAAAGCTCGCGCTTCAGGCGCGACGTGCGGAAATAGACGTTATGCGCTATATGGGCGCGACAAAATCTTTTATAATAATGCCGTTTATTACCGAGGGGGCGATGATAGGTCTCGCTTCCTCCGTTATCGCGTATGCGGTCACCGCTTGGATTTGCCGTGCGTTAGTTGCGTCGTCCGCCGAGAGTTTGTCGTTTATAAAGCTCTTGCCGTTCGGTGAGGTAAGAGGGGTGCTTATTGCGGCATTTCTCGCAGTCGGCGTGTTGACCGCCGTTGCGGCAAGCGCGTTTTCGCTTCGCAAAAATCTGAAAAATTAAGCGGCGTTGCCGTTTTCGTTAGATCTTAAGGAATATTTTGATGAGAAAAAACACAAAGATCATATGTCTTTTGCTTTCGCTTGCGATGCTTTTGCCGTGCGTTTTGATTTCGGTCGGCGCGGGAAAGGTCGTTTACGACGATATTAAGACCACGGATACCGAAGCACTTCGCCGACAACTCGAGGAACTCGAGGCGCTACGCGATTCGGTGGCGGAAAAATTGCGCGACGCCGAAAAGCTGCAAAGCGACGCGGCGTATCGCCGCGAGTTGTATCTTTCGATGGCGGCGATATACAACGACGAGATAAAAAATCTCGACTCGATATCCGCCGCTTTGTCGGAAGAGCGCGCCCGACTTGAGGCGGAGCGTGCGGAGGTGCAAGCCTCTCGCGACGAAACGTACGAAAGATTTTGCGCCGTTTTGCGTATGACGCACGAGGAGGGCACGGCAAGTTACGTCGAGATACTGCTCGGCGCGGAGAGCCTCGGCGACCTGCTCGCGCGCATAGAGCGAGTCGGAAGTATGCTCAGATTCAACGACAAAACGTTGAAAAAACTCGAAGAAGAGAACGCCGCCCTTTCGGAAAAGGTCGCGCAACTTGAGGAAAAGATAGCCTCTCACGCCGCTGCGGAGGCGGAACTCGCCGCCAAGCGCGAGGAACTTGCCGCGTGGACGGAGGAGAACGACGCCGTGCTCGAGGCAATATCCGACGAGATAAAGTCGCTCGTTTCGGACCACGAAAAGTACGAGAGTGAAGCGGATATACTCGGCGAAGAGTTCGACGCGATGATCGAGGCTATGATAAAGGCGGAGCAAAAGCGCCAAGACGAGATAGCGGCGAAGCTCGAGCAGGAACGCCTTGAAAAAGAGGAGCGCGAAAAGCTCGAAGCGGAAAAGAAATTCCAGGAGCTTCTTGCCGAAGCCGCAAGTAAACAGGGATTTTTGTGGCCGCTGCCCCACACTTTCAACGAGAAGTGGATAACTTCGAATTACAACGACAAACGCACGATAACCTCGCTCGGATACTATAACAAAGTCCATTACGGCACGGATATCGCCGCATATTCGGGTACGAACATATATGCCAGCAAAGACGGCAAGGTGCTCAACGCCGAATACCACTCGACGCGCGGGTACTACGTTTTGATAGACCACGGCAACGGAGTTCAGACTCTGTACGCTCACGCCTCGAAGCTTGAGGTCAAAGCCGGGCAAACGGTCAAGCAAGGCGACGTTATCGCCAAAGTCGGCAGCACGGGCAATTCCACGGGGCCGCATTTGCACATCGAGATACGTATAAACGGTAAAACCGTCGATCCGATGACGTTGCTTATAAAACCGTAAAAATATCGCAATCAACGCACGAAAGGAAGATCGTTTTGTCTAAGAAGATTCCGATTTCAGTGTTTATATTCGTATTGCTCGCCGCGATACTTTTGTCGTTTATGACCGCGTTTACCGTCGCCGATTCGATGATGCGCGGCGAGGTCGGCGGTACGTCGGGGAGCGAGAACGAAAAGCTCGAAACGCTTGCGGCGATTATAAAGGCATATTCGTACTACGATATGGACGAGGACACGCTGTGTGCTTCGCTCGTCAACGGAATGTACAATACCGTCGACAGATATGCGGCGTATTATACGAACGAGGAATATGCGCAGATGTCAAGCTCCAAGGCGGGCAATACGCAAGGAATCGGTATCAGCGTTATCGCGGATACCGAGCGAAACGCCGTTCACGTGATCCACGTGACAAAGGATTCGCCCGCGGAAAAAGCGGGTATCGAGGCGGGCGACCGCATCGTGGCGATAAAAAAAGACGATAAAACGACGTACGTTAAGGACGTCGGATATACCGCCGCCGTCGAACTTTTGGCGGGCGAGGCGGGAACTTATGCCGAGTTTACCGTCGAAAGGGGCGAATCGCGAAAGAAAATCGATTTTTCCGTGCTTCGTACCCCGTATACTTCGCAATCCGTTATATACAGGCTCCACTCCGAGCAAAAAAATACGGCTGTTATCAAGATATTGGAGTTCGATTTGACGACTCCACGCCAATTTAAAGCCGCGATGGACGAACTGATAGAGCTCGGTGCGGAAAATTTCGTGTTTGACGTAAGGGATAATCCCGGCGGCGATCTTGCCTCGATAACGGCGGTACTCAGCACGATGCTGCAAAAGGACGACGTTATGATCGTTACCAAGGACAAAAACGGCAACGAGGAGCGCACCGCCGTCAAAACGGTAAATTACGCCGAGGAAAATTCGTACGCCGCTTGCAACGTCGCGGAAGAGGATATCGGTAAATATCGCGAGGCGGTGAGCGGCAGGTCGGTCGTTATTACGAACGGCTCGACCGCAAGCGCCGCGGAACTGTTTACGATAGTGCTTAAAGATTACGGAATCGCGTGTTCCGTCGGCGAGACCACGTACGGCAAGGGCTGTATGCAAAAGATAGTGCCGCTCGAATATTACGGGCTTGACGGCGCACTCAAGCTCACCACGCATATGTACTTTCCTCCCGTGTCGGAGGGGTACGACGGGGTCGGTATCGTGCCCGAAGTGACGGCGGCACTTGCGTCTTCGTTGTCGGGCAGACATCTTTTGACGTTGACGGACAGTGAGGACAATCAGCTTGCGGCTGCGATTGCGGCTTTGGCGAACGATTAAACAAATAATTAATCCAATAGGAGATCACGGATATGGCTACAAAGCAAAAATTGAACGTAACGAAAGAGGGTTACGACAAGCTCGTCGCGGAACTCGATTATCTTAAAAACACAAGACGTGCGGAAGTCGTTCACGATATCGAGGTCGCCCGCGGCTTCGGCGACCTTTCCGAGAACGCCGAGTACGACGAAGCGAGAACGGAGCAGGCGCGCGTCGAGAGCCGCATAACGGAACTCGAGGAAAAAATTCGTAATGCCGTTATTATGGACGAGAGCTCTATCGATACGAGCGTCGTTTCCGTCGGCTCGACGGTCTCCGTCTTTAACAGCGACAAAAATGCGGAGATCGAATATTATATAGTCGGCTCAAACGAGGTCAATCCGCTCGAGCATCGCATTTCGGATCTTTCGCCGATAGGACGCGCGCTCGTCGGCAAGCACGCAGGCGACGTCGTAACGGTTCAAGCACCCTCGAAAAATTTCGATCTTAAGATCGTTAAGGTCTCGAGAACGAAGAAATAATGAGAGCTTGGGCAGGCAAATACGAGAAAGGACGTTGAAATGAACGAAAACGAAAATATAAACGTCGAGACCGCCGAGGGCGAGGGCGACATCGGCAGTATATTCGAGATAAGGCGCGAAAAACTGGCGTCTCTTGTGGCGGCGGGAAAAAATCCGTTTGAAAAAGTCAAATACGACGTCAGCGCCGTTTCCGCCGAGATAAAAGCCGATTTTGAAAAGTACGAAAACGCAACGGTACGTATCGCCGGCAGAATTATGAGCCGCCGCGATATGGGTAAAGCCAATTTTATAGATATTGCCGACGGCGAGGGGCGTATACAGTGCTACGTCAGGATAAACGATATCGGCGAGGACGTGTTCGAGGACTACAAAAAGTGGGATATAGGCGATATAATAGGCGTTGAGGGATTCGTATTCCGCACTCGTCGCGGTGAGATATCCGTTCACGCGCAAAAGCTCGAGCTTCTTGCGAAATCGCTTCTTCCGTTGCCCGAAAAATTCCACGGTTTGACAAATACGGACACGCGTTACCGCCAGCGCTACGTCGATCTTATAGTCAATCCCGACGTAAAGCAAACTTTTGTAAAAAGATCGGCGATTATGCGCGAGATCCGTTCGTATCTCGACGAAAAAGGCTATCTTGAGGTAGACACTCCGATACTCACTCCGTTTGAGATAGGCGCGTCGGCGCGTCCTTTTAAAACGCATCACAATACGCTCGATATGGATATGTTCTTGCGTATAGAAACGGAACTTTATCTTAAACGTTTGGTCGTCGGCGGGATGAATAAAGTTTACGAGGTCGGCAGGATATTCCGCAACGAGGGGATGGATACGAAACACAACCCCGAGTTTACGACCGTCGAGCTTTATTGTGCCTATACCGATTACAAGGGAATGATGGCGCTTGTCGAGGAGATGTATCCGCGCTTGGCACAGGCTGTGTGCGGCACGACGAAGATAACGTATCAAGGTGTCGAGATAGACCTCGGTAATTGGACGAAGATGACGATGACGGACGCGGTCAAAAAGTATTCCGGTGCGGATTACGCCGCTTGGACGTCGGATGCCGACGCACGCGACGAGGCGAAAAGGCTCGGCGTAGAGGTCCCCGCCGACGCCACCAAGGGCACCGTGCTTGCGGAACTTTTCGACGCGTACGTCGAGGAGCACCTTATCCAGCCGACTATAATATACGATTATCCCGTCGAAAACAGTCCTTTGGCAAAGAAAAAGCCGAGCGATCCCGCTTTCACGGAAAGATTTGAGTATTTTATCTGTGCGACCGAATACGGCAACGCATTTTCGGAGCTCAACGATCCGATAGATCAGAACGAGCGCTTTGAGAAGCAGGTAGCCGCCAAGCGTGCTGCCGAGCCCGACACGACGGCGCAAGTCGACCGCGATTACGTGACGGCGCTCGAATACGGACTGCCGCCGACGGGAGGTCTCGGCTTCGGCGTTGACCGCCTCGTTATGCTTTTGACGGACAGCGCCTCTATCCGCGACGTGCTCCTGTTCCCGACGATGAAGCCTTTGGATTGATTAAGTGTCTATAACCCTCTGTATCT
>CAZOFD010000018.1:0-31838 GCA_964579135.1 uncultured Ruminococcus sp.
CTGACCTTAGTACGAGAGGACCGGGTCGGACGCACCTCCGGTGCACCAGTTGTTCCGCCAGGAGCACAGCTGGGTAGCCGCGTGCGGTTATGATAAACGCTGAAGGCATCTAAGCGTGAAACGTGCTTCAAGATTAGATATCCCATCAATTAAATTGAGTAAGGTCACTTGCAGACTACAAGTTTGATAGGTCGGAGGTGTAAGCACAGTAATGTGTTCAGCTGACCGATACTAATAGACCGAGGGCTTGAACTGTATTTTTCAGTTCCAATTTTCTTGAGTCTTCTTTACTTACTCTTTCTTCGGTTTTCAATGAGTAGGTCGGTGGTTGCGAAATTTAATCGCTGTGTTTTTAGAAAAAGCGCTTAACGCGCTTTTTTTATTTTTTATTGAAAAATATTGTGCGGTATGATAAAATGATAAAAACGCAATGCGATATCCAAAGGCGCGTGCGCTTAAGATATCCGAGTGATTTGTTTGCAATAGTTTGAAAAACGATAAGTGAGGTGCGACAGAATGAAGATTATGGCGAAAAAGCAGGAAGCTTTTATGGATTGGGTGGTATATCAGATATATCCCAAAAGTTTTAACGACAGCAATAACGACGGTATCGGAGACATCCCCGGAATAATCGAAAAACTTGATTACTTGAAAGATCTCGGGATAAATGCGATTTGGCTTTGCCCCTGTTACAAGAGCCCTTGCTACGATAACGGGTACGATATTTCGGATTATCGCACCGTTGCCGAAGAATTCGGCACGCAGGAGGACATTAAGCGCCTCATAAGCGAGATGCATTCGCGCGATATGAAACTTATTATGGATCTTGTGCCGAATCATACGTCAAGCGAACACGAGTGGTTTGTCGCGTCGCGCGAGGGGGACGAAAAATACCGAAATTATTATTACTGGTTTGACGAGCCGCAAAACGATTGGAAATCTTGCTTCGGCGGCTCGGCTTGGGAATTCGACGAAAAGAGGGGGCAGTATTATCTCCATTCTTATTGCGTGCAACAGCCCGACCTTAACTGGAACGAGCCTTGCGTTGTCAAAGAAATGTGCGACGTTGTCGATTACTGGATAGATCTCGGCGTAGACGGATTCAGGTGCGACGTTATCGACCAGATATCCAAAGATTTCGAGGGAAACAGAAATTGTTTCGGGCCGCATTTGCACGAATATATAAACGCTCTTTTCGGCAGAGAAAAAGCCGAGAATATTTTTACCGTCGGAGAATGTTGGGCAAACGATATAGACGAGATAGAGCGCCATATAGCTCCGGAAAGGGGAGAACTGTCGACTTTGTTTCAGTTCGACCACGTTGACGTCGGACGGAGCGACAAATTTACCCCCAAAGACGACAGCCTTGCCTCGCTGAGAGATATTCTTGTAAAATGGCAGGTAAAGATGCAGGAGCGCGGGCTCCTTTATTCGCTGCTTACCGACAATCACGACCAAAATTATTACGTTTCGAGAGTCGGGGACGACGGTGCGCTGCGCTATGAATCGGCAAGCTGCATAGCGGCTATGGTATACTTGCTTCGCGGCATACCTTTTATATATCAGGGGCAGGAGATAGGCTCGGCGGCATCGCATTTTGACACTATAGATAAATTCAACGACGTTGAAACCGTAAACGCTTATCGTGAGTTTATCGAAAAAGGCTTGAGCGAGCGGGAAGCTATGGAAAAGATCAATTTCGGCTCTCGCGACAATACTCGCCGTCCGTTTGCGTGGGACGGGAGCGAATACGGCGGCTTTTCGGAGCATCTGCCGTGGCTTCCTATGGCAAGCAGAGCCGCCGAGATAAATCTTGAGAGCGATCTTGCCGCAGGTCAAAGATCCGTATTTAGGTTTTACCGAAATACGTTGCGCCTGAGGCGCGAGAATCCCGCTTTCAGAAAAGGTACGTTTAGAGAGATATCTTCACGCGAGGACGACTTTTTCGTCTACGAGCGCGAATACGAGGACGCGAGATTCGTTGTGGTATGCAATTTTAAAAACGCGCAAAATATAGATCGCATACCTCGTGGCGGAAGTATAGTCCTTTCCAACTATGCGGATCGTACGTCCGTCGACGGCGAGTTTCGTCCTTACGAAACGGTCGTTTTGAGATATTGACAAAATAACCGCCGGCAGTTCCGAGAACGGAGCTGCCGGCGGTTTCGTCGGTTATACGCCGCCTCCCTTAGCCGATAGGCGGCATAGGTGCGGTAAAGTTATGCGCAAGTCAAAAAACGCATAAAGGCGACCGTTTGCGTACCATTACAAAGGTAGATCTTTTTTCGTAAATACGAATGCACCGACAACGTATCCGATAATGCCCGCGACGGCAAGGATCGCAAACTTAAATATAAACGCATTTGTTCCGTCGATTATGGACACAACGTCAAAGAGAGAGATGACGGTGGTGTAGTTAAAGTTGTTCAGCGCATCGAGTCTGACGACGGAGGGGATCACGGGGCTGCCGAAGAGCCCGAGCATAGCCGCAACGAGAGCGAATACCGAAAGCCCGCCGCCTATCGCCATAGAGCGTTTGCTCCTGTCGAAAACGCAGGAAGTAAAGAAGCACAGCCCCGACAGAGCGAGCAAGACGAGAAAAGCGCCGACGTTGAGGAGTACGAGCTCACCGTATCCGAGACCTACGTCCTCGGAAACGAACGCGAGGCAAACGCACCCGGTCGCCGTTGTCAGTAAGAACATCGAAAGCAACGAGCCTATAAGATATACGCCTTGGGTGAACGCCACCGTGCTGCGTTTGGTCGACGTGGAAAGAATATAAGCCATCGAGCCGCTGTCGACTTGCCCCGAGATAAGGTTGTTTGACGCCATTATCATATATATGATAGGCAACAAGAGCCCGGCAAGTTTATAAAAGATAGAGCCGACGATAAGTGTGTATAGGTCCGCCTTACCTATCTCTTCGAGGGCGAGAGATACCTCGCTCGGCAACGTGGAAAGAAAGCTTGACGAAACGGCTTCGGCTATCTCGTTGCGTTTGGTCTCGATTGCGGCGGCGTACTCCGCGTCGCTTGCGTATTTGCCGGTGTCGCGTTCCGCATTTATCGACTCGATCGCGTTATCCAGTCTGCCGCGAAACGTAACGATCGCATTTTGCGCCGTAAGTTTGACGGTGGGATACGTATAGCCGAAACCGTCGAACTTCTCCTTTGTGACGCCGTACGACGAGAGTGCCTCGACGAGTGCGTCGACGCTTTCGCTTTTAGTCATATTAGCCGCAAGAAATATCGCGGATGCGCGTGCGCTTCTGTCGCGACGGTATTCTTCGTGCGCTTCGAGCGTATCGCTTTTGTCCGCGCCGCTTGCGAAGAGAGCGGAAATAAGCGAGGTTACGTCGTAATCGTCCGGCGCGTTTTCACCGTTGGCGGTATAGAAATCGTTGAAACTTCCGTTCGGATTGAGGGCGTACATAATACAGCCGAGTATCTCCGCCGCTTCCGTCGACTCCGCGCCATATCCGCGCAGGGCGGCAAGGTCTTGCGCATACGAGGTGACGCTGTCGCAAGCGGCAACGTAAGCTGCGGCGACAGCGTTCTCCTCGGTTGCGGGTGACGACGCGTAATATTTTGCCGTAAGAGAGGCGTATTCTTCGTCGGAGAGGTTATCTTTTTGAGGTGCGGAGGATTGATACTCCTCTATTTCGGCGGCAAATTTTTTTCCTGCCGCGGTAAGCACGGTCGGCTTTTTCGCTTGCCATACGGCAACGGCTGCGGTATACTCTTCGACCGAGGCAAAGTCGGTGCGCCGAGGCATCTCGGAGCACCACGCGAGATATGAAAGTGTTTCCGATACCCCATCTGTAAAGGCTTCGTCGAATTTTTCCAAGCCCGATTCCGCGTCGTTGTAATAAGAGACGGCGCGTTTTTGCATTTGCGCTTCTATCTCTTGCGTTATGATAGTATCTTGAATTCCGTTTTTTACGTTTCCGATGTTTCCGTTGCCGGATATCAGCATAACGCAGGCAAGCATAAAGCAAACGGCAGCCGTGATTATGCTCCACATAGTTCCGTTGGCTTTGCAGGATTGTTTAAAAAGTGCTTTGCTGAACATTTTTCTTTCTCCGTTCTGCCGCTCGCGGCGGCTTTTTTATATAGCTTTTTCGATTTGCGCGGCTTTGCCGCCATACGGACTCGCTCGGCGCAAACGCCGCCGTATTTCTTGCATATGGCGGTGCTTTTCAGCTCGTCATAGGACGTTTTTGCCCGATTTTTCGCGCAATATTTTTTTAAAATGCATTTCGAGGGTGTACGGTAACTCGGAAATAAATCGTACTTTGTAGTTTGTTAACACTTGCAGCAGGGCGGGCGTTTCGTCCGCGCACATCTTCAGCGTAAGTTGGTTGAACTCCTCTTGACGGCGGATAACCTCGAACCGTTCGCCCGAAAAACGCACGTAATCCTCGTGAGAGGTGAATTCCACCTTAAATTCGCGCTCGGGGCGGTTACGTATCGCTCGCATATCGCAAACGTCGACGATGTGTCCGCGGTCGATGAGTGCCACGCGGTCGCAGGTTTTTTCGAGTTCGTCAAAACTGTGGCTGCTCATAAATACGGTTTTGCCCTTTTTGTGTTCTTCCTGTATAATATCGAGAAAGGCGGCGCGCATAAGCGGGTCCAGCCCCGTTGTCGGCTCGTCGAGGACTATCAGCGGCGAGTCCTTCATAAGCGCGGCGACGAGCGCTGTTTTTTGTTTCATTCCTTTGCTCATCCTTTTAAGATCCGCGCGTGGGTCAAGTTGCAGGCGTTCTATCAGATCGTTGGCGCGCGCCGTGTCGTCAAGACCGACAAAGTCTGCTTGAGAACGCAAAAATTCCGTGCCTGTTTTTAGGTCGGGAAAGGCGATCTCCCCGGGGACGTATCCTACGTTTTTCATAATTTCGCTTGAATGTTCCCAAGACGAAAGCCCGAACACCTTAACGCTGCCCCCACTCGGCTTCAAAAATCCGAGCAGATGACGTATCGTCGTCGTCTTGCCGCTGCCGTTCGTGCCGACGTAACCCATCATCTCTCCCGCGGTGACGGTGAGATCAAGGTCGAATATACCGCGCGAGTTGCCGTAATCTTTGGTCAATCCGCAAGTTTCAATAACGTTCATTTCAAAGCGCCTCCGAAATCGCGTTCTTCTTTGTAGAATTTCATGAAATAATCCTCGAGAGATTCCCGCTTGTTGCCGAAAGAGCGAACGTCGAGCGAGGAGAGCAGTGCGATAAGTTCGTTAAGTTCGGCGTCCTCGACGGAAACGCACACCTCAAGCGCCCCCTCGGATATCTTGCGCAGAGTTTGCAGAATCGAGCTTTTTCGGCAAAATTCGTTTTTCGCCGTTTGCGAGGCGAATTTTACGGTATAGTACTTGCGCGAAGCGTGCCGCAGATCGTCCGCCACGAAATCGGAAACGATCTTTCCGTCTTTGATTATCGCTATCCGATCGCAGACAGCGTCTATCTCCGAGAATATGTGACTTGACAGCAAAACGGTCTTCCCGCGCGATTTTTCAAGGCGAATAAAGTCGATAAAGTTCTCTTGCATAACCGGGTCGAGCCCGCTTGTCGGCTCGTCGAGGATAAGCACCTCGGGGTCTGTCATAAAAGCCGTGACTATCGCGAGCTTTCTTTTTACGCCGAGGCTCATACGCTTGGTCTCGCCCGCAAGCGTTGCGTCGTCAAGCTCGAAAAGGTCGAGTAGCGTCTTGAGTCGCTCCTTGTTTTGCACGCCTTGCATCGCCTGCATCATACGGATAAATTCCGCGCCCGTAAGCCCCGCCGGCAGTGCAATCTCGCCGGGGACGTAGCCGACACGGGACAAAAATTTGTCGTATTTAAAAAAAGTGTTGTAACCGAGTATCTCGCAAGTTCCCGCCTCTGGTTTCGAGAAGCCCATTAGGTGGCGTATCGTTGTGGATTTTCCGGCACCGTTCGGACCCAAAAAGCCGAATACCGTACCGCGCTCGACGGCGAGACTCACGTCGAAAACGCCTCTGCCCGAGCCGTAATCTTTCGTCAGACGTTTAACGCGGATAACGGTTTCGCACCCGTCGGTCGAAGACGTAGATTCCATTTTCATTTTTTCTCCTTTCGTTTACCTTGTTTGTTGAACAGTGTTGACATTTAAAGTGTAAAGTATTATAATACCGACGGAGAAAAAAGAGAAGAACAGCCGTTTGGACGTTGTCAAAATATAAACAGTGTGCGGCTAACTGTCTTTTTTGCCGTGGGGGAAAAATGAAAGCGAGAAATTTAAACAATTCGTCGAAAAAAACGAGAAAACTTATAAAAAAGGTATTTGCCGAAATGCTCTCGGAAAAAAAGGAGCTCGGTAAGCTGTCGGTGACCGAGCTTTGCGCACGCGCGGATATAAGCCGCGGCACGTTTTATTCGCATTACAACGATATTTACGGCGTTGCCGAAGATTACGAGAACGAACTTATCGACGAGTTTTTCGACAGGGCGCGGCTTATCGAGTCGAGGGATATTATGCAGTTTATAGATTCGGTCTTCGAGTTTATAAGAAAAAACGACGAAAATTATCGTCGGCTCAGCCGTTCGAACGAGTTTTTGTTTGCCGCGAAAAAGCTTACGACGCTGGCAGAGGCAAAAATATCGGAGCTCGTTTTCGGCGACGTGAGAATAAAGAACTACGCTTTTATGGATACGGAAATTGCCGTATTTTTGGAGGGGCTGATCTGCGAGTACGTTAAATACTGTCGCGGATACGGCGGCAAAACGCTTGACGAGCTATATTCGTACACAAAATATTGGGTCAACAATTTTATATCCGCGCGCTCGGGCGGCGCGGACGAATAAAAGAAAAAAGGGACGTTTATTATGGATTGGATGGTTGCGGCGTGCCTTTCGGCACTTTTTGCGGGAGCGAGTTCGGTATTGGCTAAGTGCGGGATCAAAAAGACCGACCCCGACGTTGCCGGCGCATTGCGCACGTCGGTCGTGTTCTTTTTTTCATGGATAATGGTATTTATCGTCGGCTCGCAGTCGACGATAAGCGAAATTTCGCCGCGTTCTCTCGTGTTTTTGGTTCTGTCGGGGCTTGCGACGGGCGCTTCGTGGTTTTGCTGGTTTAAGGCGCTTGCCGTCGGCAAGTTGACGTCCGTTATGGCTATCGACAAATCGAGTACGGTCTTGACGGTGCTGCTGGCTGTTATATGCTTTTCCGAAACGGAGGGGCTGTTTTTTAAACTTATCGGCGCTGCGGCGCTTTTGATAGGCGCGCTGTTGATGACGGACGTGGGCAAAAAGGGCGAGAGAAACGGTGCTACCGTGCGCTCGCTTGCTTTTGCGGCGACGTCTGCGGTCTGTGCGGCGCTTACCTCCGTACTTGCCAAAGTGGGGATAACGGGGGTGGAGTCCAACCTCGGCACCGCGATACGCACGAGCGTTGTGCTCGTTATGGCGTGGCTTATAGTTTTTGCCGAGGGCAAACGGCGTTCGATCGCCGCGGTGCCGCATAGCGAGGCTCTCTTCGTTGCTTTGTCGGGGCTTGCTACGGGTGCCTCGTGGATTTGCTATTATTACGCAATACAAAAGGGCGTTGTCAGCGTCGTCGTTCCCATAGATAAGATGAGCATACTCGTCACCGTGCTCTTTTCCCGCATTATTCTCGGCGAGCGGCTCTCTAGGTCGGCGGCGATCGGTCTCGCTCTTATGGTCGGCGGCACGCTTGCGATAGTTTTTGCCGCGTAAGTGCCGAGCGTTTGAGAGGGGCGATTTGCTTTTGTCAAAGAACGGTCGAATATTTGCGAGAAAAGGACAAAATTTGCAAAAACTGCGTTTGCGCTTGCGCGAGGCGATGCTTTTATGATATAATCTCACGCGGAGGATCCTTAAAATGTACGGTTTGCTTTTGGCGGTTATATATCTTGCTTTTATAAGTCTCGGTCTGCCGGACTCGCTGCTCGGCTCTGCTTGGCCCGCGATCCATACCGAACTCGATCTGCTCCCCGCGTATATGGGCTTTATATCTATGACGATCTCGTGCGGCACGGTGGTGTCCAGCTTGCTGTCGGAACGGCTGACAAAACGCTTGGGAACAAAATACGTTACCATTATCAGCGTTATTATGACGGCTGTCGCGCTTATGGGCTTTTCCGTCAGCGGGAGTCTTGCCGAACTGATTGCGTGGGCGGTTCCGTACGGGCTTGGGGCGGGGGCGATAGACGCCGCGCTAAATAATTACGTTGCTCAGCACTATACCTCGCGCCATATGAGTTGGTTGCACTGCTTTTGGGGCGTCGGGACAGTCGTCAGCCCGAATATTATGAGTATGGCGCTTGCGCGCGGGTCGTGGCAAAGCGGATATCGCACGGTTTCGCTTTTGCAGTTCGGTATAGCGGCAATACTTGCGCTGTCGCTTCCGCTTTGGCGCCGCGAGGGGCAAAATCAGGCGCAAGAGAGCCCGTCGCAAACGGTCGGCATCAAAAACACTTTGCGAATAAAGGGCGTGCCGGCGCTTTTGGCTGCTTTCTTTTGCTATTGCGCCGCAGAGTCGACGGTTATGCTTTGGCTCTCGAGCTTTTTGGTCGGCGAGAGGGGAATGACGGAGGAGAGCGCCGCGGCTTTTGCGTCGACGTTTTTTATCGGTATGACGGTCGGGCGATTTTTGTCGGGTTTTGTTTCGGATAAATTCGGAGACCGAAAAATGATAATTACGGGTGCCGTCGTTGCCGCCGCGGGTATAGCTGCCGTCGCGTTGCCCGTTGCCTCGCCGTACCCCGCGCTCGTCGGTTTTACGGTGATAGGGCTCGGATTTGCGCCCATATATCCCGCGTTTATCCATTCAACGCCGTTTAACTTCGGCTTCGACAATTCGCAGGCGATAATAGGGATGCAGATGGCAAGCGGATATTGCGGCTCGATCGTAATGCCGCCCGTTTTCGGCGTACTGTCGGGCGTATGCGGTATGAAGCTTTTGCCGTTCTATATGGCGGCGTTTATCGCTTTTACCGTTATTATGGCGCGGCGGACTTTTGCCTGCGCCAAGCGCGGATAAATAAAAAAGCTCCGAACAACCGTGATGGACGTTCGGAGCTTTTTTGCGGCGCGAGGCTTTAAACTTCGGCGCGCGAGTTTTTGTAGACGCGACACCGCGCCTTGCCGCGTTCTCACGTCTCGTCGTGCGGTGACGCGTCGAATACGCCGTAACCGAGTCTTTCGATCTTCTTTTTGATTTCTTCGTCGGCAACCGGGTGCGAGTACAGTACGGTCAGCGTTCCGCGCTTTAGGTCCGCGCGCGCGGCGACGCCGCTTACGTCGTTTACCGTTTCTTCGATGCGGTATTTGCAATTTTCGCACTTCATTCCGGTTATGCGAAACGTCTTTTTTTCGACGATTTTGTCGAGCTTTTTCTTTTTCGGTCGGTAAGCCGAAGACGAGCAACAACCGCCGCGATTTCTAAGGCGACGGAAAGAGAAGAATATGCCGCAGGCAAATACGGCGGCTATCAGTATAGCGGATACGACGTTTTTCATATATACCTCCGTTGCGGTAACGTTATCTTGTTTTTTAACAGAAGAACGGATTTGCGCCGGGCAAGGGCGCAAGAGACAATAAGAGGGGGGCTGCGCCGTGCGGCGCAGCCCCCTGAGATCATATGCGGCTTTAGCCGTCTTTTTTCGAGGTGCCCGAACAATTGCCGGAGCATTTTTTGCCGCATTGTTTGGCATAAGGGCAGCCGATGCAGGTTTCTCCTCGCTTTTTCGCGCGGATGAGGTAGACCGTTATGCCGAGGGTAATTGCTACGAGGATTGCGATCACGATAGCTGTTCTCATAAACGTTGTTCCGCGCCGCGAGGGGCGTCCTTTCTTTTTTCGTTCTGTCCCGAGCCGCCGAAGTTTGCGTCTCTTTTTATTTTGCGCGTTTGCCGCGCATATGAGGGGCGCTCTTAAGCCGCCCCTCCGAACGCCGCGCACGCTTAAGCGTTCAGTTCAAAGCGTATTCGGCTTTCATTTTGCGGTTTGTACGGCAGATGAGAGCCACTACCACGCCGACCATAGCAAGTACGGCGACTCCGCCGGCTATTGCCGCGGTAACGTTGAGCATACTTGCATCGACTATAAGCGTACCGACGGTGTATACAAGGTAAGCCACGGTGTATCCGGTCGCAAACTGGAGACCGATTCCGCCCCAGAGCCATTTCGCGCTCTTCATCTCGGAGTTCATAGCGCCGATGGCGGCAAAGCAGGGGGGAGTGAAAAGGTTGAACATAAGGTAAGCCAAAGCGGCGACTTTGGTTATCGCGAGTATGCCGGCTATCTCTGCGCCGGTGCCCTCGAGCATTGCGAGCTCGTCAAGGTCAATAAGGTTTTCGAGCCCGACGAAACATACAGCCAAAGTGCCGACGACGTTTTCCTTAGCTATAAATCCGGTAACCGCCGCTGCGGCAAGTTGCCACGAAAGCACGCCGACTATCGGTACGAGGAGATACGCGAAAGGCGAAGCGATGGAGGCAAGAATGGATTCGTCGGCGCTCTCCGCAACGGTAAAGTGCCACGTGAAAGTTTGCATTATCTGCACCGCCATATTGCAAAGCAGTATGATCGTTGCGGCTTTAACTATGTATGCCCAACCGCGGCTGCACATAGATTTGAAAGCGCCGAGGATAGAGGGGCGTTTGTACTCGGGCAGTTCTATGATAAAGAACGATTTTCTCGAGCGATAACCCGTGATAAGGTTGATGAGCAGCGCGCCGAGGAAGATGAGGACGATGCCGGAGAAGTACATCAGCGCACTGACCCAACCGGACTTGTTAAAGAACACGCCGGCAAAGAGCGAAATTACGGGGATCTTTGCGCCGCAGGGCATAAACGGGGTGAGCATAGCGGTCGCTCTGCGCTCGCGCTCGTTTCTTATCGTACGCGAAGCCATAATGCCGGGCACGCCGCACCCTATGCCGATAACGAAAGGAATAACTGATTTGCCGGAAAGACCGACCTTTTTGAATATGGGGTCGAGCACGACGGCAACGCGTGCCATATATCCGCAGTCCTCAAGGAGCGCAAGGATAAAGTAGAGCACCATAACGAGCGGCAAAAAGCCGACAACGGCTGAAACGCCGCCGATTATACCGTCGACGAGGATCGCCGAGATAAGGGGATTGGCGTCGGCGAGAAGTTCACCCGCCCACTCTTGGAAAGAGTCGAGCCAACCCGTCAGCAAGTCCGCTATCGGCTGACCGACCCAGACTTGTGATATTTGGAACACGAGGAACATAACGACGGCGAAAATCGGGATCCCGAGCCACTTGTTGGTAAGCACGGCGTCGATCTTGTCGCCGAAGTTCCTGTCTTTGGTGAGGACTTTGCGCTTTTCGACGCGTGCGACGATCCCGTTGACGAATTCGAATCTGCGGCGATCCGCCTCTTCGACAGAAGCCTTATCCGTTAGGTCGACGTCGCCTTGGTGGTACGGCGCCGTTTGCTCTCCGCCCGCATGCTCGACCGCCGCGGCGACCACCTCTTTGAGTCCGCCTGCGTTAAGCGAAACGGTATGCACAACGGGGCACCCGAGCTCCCGAGAGAGGAGCGAGGCGTCGATAACGGTCTCCTTTTTCTTGTTTACGTCGCTTTTGTTGAGGGCAACGACAACGGGAATACCGAGCTCGAGAAGCTGCGTGGTAAAGAAAAGGCTGCGGCTTAGGTTAGTCGCGTCGACGATGTTGATGATAACGTCGGGATTTTCTTTCTTTACGTACGAGCTTGTGATGCTTTCCTCGCTGGTAAAAGGAGACATCGAGTAAGCGCCCGGCAGGTCGACGGCGATGAGCTGGTTGTCGCCCGCGTAGGCTTTTTTGATACGGTGTTCCTTTTTGTCAACGGTAACACCCGCCCAGTTTCCGACTTTTTCGTTACGCCCGGTCAAGGCGTTATACATTGTTGTTTTTCCGGAATTGGGGTTGCCTGTTAAAGCAATTCTCATTAAATATATTCCTCCTTAAACGATCCGCGGATCGAATTTGGCTCTTTGTGTGGGGCGTAGATCGCCACCGGACTCGGCACGTCAACCGACGTTTGGCGACAATGCCGCCGACCGAGCAATAAGTTAGTTTTGGCTAACCGAGGGGCAAAAAGCAACTCGAGAGTTGCGTTTTCCCGTAGGGGGTCAAATAAGTATCGCTTCGGCAAGTTGGTTGTCGATATTGTATCGACCGTCCTTGATGGAAACGATGCAACCGCCCTTCAGGTGGGATACGACCGTAATCTTTTCTCCGCTGTAACAACCGAGAGAGAAGAGGAACGCGTTGAGTTCTTCGTCATCGGTCTTGATCTCGCGAATGACGTATTCCGTTCCTTCGTTTGCTTCTTTCAAAGTCATTGATGATCCCCCCTTTGCCGTTGATCTTGTTTTGCGTCGCAAGGAGTCGGCGCCGCGAAATACGAATCGCGACGTTCGTCGGGCGACACAAAAGGTTAGGCTTTGCTAACTGCGGACATTATACTACCGAACGGCTGCTTTGTCAATACCGTTTTTGATTTTTTTGAAAATTTTTTTGACGAAAAGGTGACGTTGTCGCAGAGGGGCGTTTTTTGCCGGCTTTCTTGATTTTTACGCTTGACTGTGCTATAATTACCGCATAGTTCGTATCCATACAAATATCGACGTTTCCGCGCCGCGGCGGCAAGGTTCGGGCAGGATTTTTCGGAGGGCGTATGATTCTTGAAATGAAAGATATAAAAAAGTCGTTCGGCGACAAACTCGTGCTTGACGGTTTGTCGCTTAGGGTCGAGGGCGGGCACGCACTCGGGCTTCTCGGCAGGAACGGCGCGGGCAAAACGACGGCGATTCGTATACTTATGAACGTTTTTTTGCCCGACGGCGGCAGCGTTTTGCTTGACGGCGCACCCATAGACCGTGCCGGCGTCGGCGTGGGTTATCTGCCCGAGGAGCGCGGGCTTTATCCGAGAAAAAAAGTGTTTGCCCAGCTCGTGTATCTCGCGCGGTTGAAGGGACTCTCGCGAAAAGACGCGGAAAAGGAGATCGATCGTTGGCTCGAGCGGCTCGGTATGAGCGAGTATAAAAACCGTCGGCTCGATACTCTCTCCAAGGGGAATCAGCAAAAGATCCAGCTGATAACGGCGCTTGCGCACGACCCGCGTCTTATAGTGCTGGACGAGCCGTTTTCGGGGCTGGATCCCGTAAATGCGGGGCTGCTGAAAGAAATAGTAAAAGAGCAGATAGAAAAGGGTAAGATCGTTATCTTCTCGAGCCATCAGATGAGCAGTATAGAGGAGTTCTGTGACGATATCGCAATAATAAACGGCGGCAAGATCGTTGTTGGCGGCAATATTGCGCAGATCAAAAGAGGGTATCCGCGCAATCGACTTGCCGTTCGAACGGCGGATAGGCAAAAGCTTTACGACGAGTTTGGCGCCGCTTGCGGTGAGGGCGCGCGCGGGGAGACTGTTATCACTCTTGCCGACCCGAGCGACAAAACTTCCGTGATAAAGCGTGTTGCGGAGATATGCGACGTCGACGAAGTTCGCGTTTGCGAGCCGACGCTTGCCGATATCTTCGTCGAGTACGCGAGTTGCGACGTCGGAGGTGCAAAATGAAGCGTTTTTCCGTAATTTACGGCTTTGAACTCGGCGGATACCTGAAAAACAAGATATTCGTAGGAGTGACTTTGCTGCTCGTTGCGGCAATAGCCGTCGTTACGTTTATACCGAATATCACGGCGCTCTTCTCTAACGGCTCGGAGGACTCGGGTGTGGCGGAAAAGCCGATAATGGCTGTGGTTGTGCCGAGCGGCGTTTCGCGCGAGGTCGTGGCAAAATATTTTTCGCGGTATTTTGCGGAGTATGACGTGCGAACGTACGATGGCGGTGTCGAGGAGATAAAAAAGGACGTGGTGAGCGGCGCACTCGAGTGTGCGCTCGTGCTTGACAGTCTCGACTCTTACGTATATTACGTCGGAGACCTTTCGATGTACGACTCAAGCGTAAGTGTGGCTGCCGAGGCGCTGCGCGAGATACGCCTTGCGGAACTTATGGCGTCGCACGGGATATCGTATGACGAGGCTGAGGCGGTTATCGGCTCGTACCCCGTGGGACGTGCGGAGGCGCTCGGCAACGATCAAACGCAGAGTTTCTTTTATTCTTATATTATGATATTCGCCTTTTATATGGTGATAGTCATATACGGGCAGTTCGTCGCCACCGGCGTCGCCTCCGAAAAAAGTTCGCGCGCTATGGAGCTGCTTGTGACGAGTACGGATACGACGAGCTTGATATTCGCAAAGGTTCTCGCCGCGTGTACGGCGGGGCTGATACAGCTTGTTGCCGTGTTCGGCTCTTGTATCGTCTTTTTTCGGATAAACGGCGCTGCGTTGAGTGATAACTCGGTTTTGAGATTGATTTTCGATATCCCCGTGGATCTGCTGATCTTTATGGTGCTGTTCTTTGTGCCCGGCTTTATCACGTATGCGTTCCTTTACGGCGCGAGCGGCTCGACCGTGTCGAAACTCGAGGACGCGAATATGGCGTCTATGCCCGTAACTTTGATATTCGTCGCCTGCTTTGCGATAGTCGTCGAGGCGATAGTGAGCGGTGAGGTAAACGGCACTCTTATGGTCGTGTGCTCGTATTTTCCGCTGACCTCGCCGATGGCGATGTATGCGCGAATATGTATGACGAGCGTTCCGCTTTACGCGGCGGCGATATCCCTTGCGTTGCTTGCGGTGTCGACCGTGGCTGTCGGATACTTTGCGGCAAAGGTGTACCGCGTCGGCGTTTTGACGTACGGCACAAAACCGACGCCGCTGTCGTTTTTCGGATCTTTTTTCGCCGCGAACAAGCGCGAAAAAACGAAAAAAGTTAAAAGAAGAAAATAACGTTATTAAAGTGCGCTGCGTGCGCGCCGTGCGGAGCGCGAAAAAGCGCTCCGCGGAATTTTGCCCACAGTTTCGACAAAAATCAACGAAAATTGATTTTTAATTTATTTTTCGTTGCTTTTTCGGTGATATAATATATTGTAATACGCTCGGTAACGGTGCGTTTGCGAAGGCAACGTGCACAGATACGGCGGTACGGTGCACCGGTGGCGGGAATATCCGCTCGGGCTACGATAATATATTTATAACGAACGAATAAGTGCGCGGCGCCGCGATCCTCGGTGCCGGGCGCGGTTAAACGCAATAAGGAAAGGATGCCTTTGCGCCCGAATAAGGCGTGAGGACGAATACTGCTTCGGAAAACACGATGAATAACTTAACGAACGAAAACAAAATAATATATCGCGCCGGCATAGACGTCGGCTCGACCACGGTAAAACTCGTTTTGCTCGATGACGACGATAACGTCGTATACGGCAATTATATGCGTCACGCGGCGCACACGCGGGAGACTTTGCACGAGCTTTTGCTCGACGCAAAAGAAAAAACAGGCGACGTCTCGCTTCGCGTAGCCATTACCGGCTCGGGATCGATCAATCTCGGCAAAGCGCTCGGCATACCGTTCGTGCAGGAGGTCGTGGCGGTTGCCTCGGCGCTGAAAAAGGTCGCGCCTCAAACGGACGTTGCCATAGAGCTCGGCGGAGAGGACGCCAAGATAATTTATTTTACGGGCGGACTCGAAGAGCGAATGAACGGCGTTTGCGCGGGCGGCACGGGGTCGTTTATCGATCAGATGGCGGCGCTTTTGCAAACGGACGCCGCGGGGCTTAACGAAGCGGCGCGCGAGGCGAAACAGATATACCCGATCGCGGCGCGTTGCGGAGTGTTTGCGAAGACGGATATCCAGCCGCTTATAAACGACGGTGCGTCGAAAGCGGATCTTGCCGCTTCGATATTCCAAGCGGTCGTTAACCAAACGGTGTCGGGGCTTGCGTGCGGCAAGCCGATAAAGGGGTGCGTGGCTTTTCTCGGCGGGCCGCTGCATTTTATGACGGAACTGAAAGCAGCTTTTATAAAAACGCTGAAGCTTACCGACGAGACGACGGTCGACCCGGATAACTCGCATCTTTTCGCCGCTATGGGCGCCGCTATGAGCGACGGCGCGCGGACGGATATTTCCGCGCTTGTCGCCAAGCTCGAAAAGGGCGTGGAGATCGCTTTCGAGATGCCGCGCCTGCCGGCTTTGTTTACGTCGGAGACGGAATACGACGCTTTTTGCGAGCGCCATAAAAAAGCTGTCGTGCCGAAGGCGAAGCTCGAGGATTATAGCGGAAAATGCTTTCTCGGCATAGACGCCGGCTCGACTACGACGAAGATGGCGCTTGTCGGCGAGAGCGGCGAGCTGCTGTGGTCATTTTATGCCAACAACGAGGGTAATCCCGTCGAAACGGCAAAGAGAGCCGTGCGCGACCTTGCCGCACGATTGCCCGCCGATGCTTACGTCGCCCGAAGTTGCTCTACTGGCTACGGCGAGGCGCTTTTGAAATCGGCTTTCTGTCTTGACGAGGGCGAAGTCGAGACCGTTGCGCACTGTGCGGCGGCAACGTTTTTCGACGGCAAGGTGGATTGTGTGCTCGACATCGGCGGGCAGGATATGAAGTGCATAAGGCTGAAAAACGGCGTTGTCGACAACATAATGCTCAACGAAGCCTGCTCCTCGGGGTGCGGCTCGTTTATCGAGAATTTTGCCGTGTCACTCGGATATACCGCAGAGGAATTCGGTAAGGAAGCGCTTTTCGCAAAAGCGCCGGTGGATCTCGGCACGCGTTGTACGGTGTTTATGAACTCCAACGTAAAGCAGGCGCAAAAAGAGGGAGCGTCCGTGCCCGATATCTCCGCGGGACTTGCTTATTCCGTTATCAAAAACGCGCTGTACAAGGTTATCAAGCTTGCGGACGTGCGCGAACTCGGCGAGCATATCGTCGTTCAGGGCGGCACTTTTTACAACAAAGCCGTGCTCCGCGCTTTCGAAAAAATTGCGGACACGAACGTCGTTTGCCCCGATATATCGGGTATAATGGGAGCTTTCGGTGCGGCGCTTATCGCACGCAAAAACTACGGCGGGCAAAAAAGCACGACTTTGCCGCTTTCCGAGATCGCAAATCTCGAATATACATCCTCGTCGCGACGTTGCGGGGGCTGCGCCAACAACTGTATGCTCACTGTTAACAAATTTTCCTCGGGAAAAGTACATATTTCGGGCAATCGCTGCGAAAAGGCTCTCGGCGGAGAACTCGACCACAGAAAAGCGCCGAATATGTACCTATACAAGCGCCGCCGTATATTCGGCATAAAGCCGCTCGAGGCGTCGCAGGCGCCGCGCGGCGAGATCGGTATCCCGCGCGTGCTCAATATGTACGAGAACTATCCTTTTTGGGCGACGTTTTTCGCCCGTCTCGGCTTTAGGGTCGTGCTTTCGCCGTATTCGACGCGCAAAATATACGAGCTCGGAATGGAGTCCATCCCCTCGGAGTCGGAGTGTTACCCCGCAAAACTTGCGCACGGGCACGTTCAATGGCTTATCGACAACGGCGTAAAGACCATATTCCACCCCTGCGTCTTTTACGAAAAGCAGGAGGTAAAGAACGCGGGCAACCACTATAACTGTCCGATGGTCGTTTCGTATGCGGAAAATCTCAAAAACAACGTCGAGGGGCTCGAGGAGAACGGAGTGCGCTATATCCGCCCGTTTATCGCGCTTACGAGCGAAAAAACGGCGGCGGACAGGCTCGTCGACGTTTGCCTGAAAGAGTGGGGCATATCCGAGGGCGAGGTGCGCGCGGCTGTGGCGGCGGCGTGGTGCGAGCAGACAAGCGCCAAAAACGATATCAAAAAGGAAGGCGCGCGCCTTATCGCCGAGATGGAAAAGACCGGCGGGCGCGGTATCGTCCTTGCCGGCAGACCTTATCATATTGATCCCGAGATAAATCACGGCATTCCCGAGCTTATATCGTCGTACGGACTTTACGTTTTCAGCGAGGACAGTTTGCCCGCGGACCCGAACACCGATCGTACGATACGCGTGGTCGACCAGTGGGTTTACCATTCGCGCCTTTATTCGGCGGCGGAGTTCGTGCGTGAGCGCGACGATATGGAGCTTGTGCAGCTCAACTCGTTCGGCTGCGGTCTCGACGCTGTCACCGCGGATCAAGTCAGCGAGATACTCGAGCAGAGCAACAAACTTTATACCCTTATAAAGATCGACGAGGTCAACAATCTCGGAAGCGTGCGTATCCGCATACGCAGCCTCATCTCCGCGATGAACATGCGTCGCGGCGGAAACGTCAAAGCACAGCCGAAAAGCGTTAAGTATTCGCGTGCGGTGTTTACCGCCAAGATGCGCAGCGAAGAATATACGATTCTCGCTCCGCAGATGAGCCCGATACATTTCGATATCGTCGAGCCTGTCTTTAAAAAGCACGGCTATCGCGTCGTTATCCTGGATAACGACAATCGAAGCGCGATAGATACGGGGCTTAAGTACGTAAACAACGACGCTTGTTTCCCATCCATAACCGTTGTGGGGCAGATAATGCAGGCGGTGCTGTCGGGCAAGTACGACACGGATCGCCTTGCCATCGCGATGACGCAAACGGGCGGATGTTGCCGCGCGAGCAATTACGTTGCCTTTATCCGTCGCGCACTTGAAAAGGCGGGGCTGTCGCATATCCCCGTAATATCCCTGAACGCCAACGGAATGGAATCGAATCCCGGGTTTAAGATGACGCCGGGGCTGCTGCTTGATGCGGCTCACGCGCTCGTATACGGAGATCTGCTGATGCGGTGCCTATACCGCGTGCGCCCGTACGAGAAGGTAAAAGGCTCGGCGAACGCATTGCATAATAAATGGAAGAAGATAGCGACGGAGCAAATCGTAAACAAAAAATGCAAGCTCGGATATAAGGACGTTTGCCGCGGAATCGTCGAGGACTTTGACAATTTGCCGATCGACGAGGATCTGAAAAAGCCGCGCGTCGGCGTAGTCGGAGAGATACTTGTCAAATATATGCCTCTTGCGAACAACCACCTTGTCGAACTGCTCGAGAGAGAGGGCGCCGAGGCGGTCGTACCCGATATGCTCGACTTCTTTAATTACAGCTGCTACGGCGGGCAGTACAAATACAAATATCTCGGCGGCAAAAAGAGTGCGGACGTTGTCTCGAAAGCGGCTATCAAAGCCATCGCATACGTTCGTCGCCCCGCCGTCGAGGCATTGCGCAAGAGCCGACGCTTCGACGCGCCCGTGCCGATAGAAAAGATCGCGCAGATGACAAAGCCGTTCCTCTCGATAGGTAACCAATACGGCGAGGGCTGGTTCTTGGCAGGCGAGATGGTCGAACTGATAAACGGGGGCGTCCCGAACGTCGTATGCATACAGCCGTTCGGTTGCCTGCCCAATCACGTTGTCGGCAAGGGAACTGTCAAAGCGCTCAAGAAGGCGTACCCCCAAGCGAATATCGCCGCGGTCGACTACGACCCGGGTGCGAGCGAGGTCAATCAGCTCAATCGCATAAAACTTATGCTCTCGGTGGCGCAGGAAAATCTTGCCGCGTCCGGCGAGGCAAACGAAGAAAAAACGCAGTCGGTGCGGATATAAACCGACGAATAACGAATTATAATTAAGGAGGATATCATTATGCCGGGACCCGGAGGAGGAGCAAACGGAGGCGGTGGACACCGCGGAGGAGGATACGGAGGCGGCGGAGGCTTCGGCGGACCGCGCGGAGGCGGTTTCGGCGGACCTCACGGAGGCTTCGGCGGCAGACCGCCGCACAGACCGCCGCGCAGACCGTACGGATTCGGATTCGGTTGGCACCGCCCGAGACCTTATTACGGCGGGGGGTGCCTCGGCGGATTGCTCGGGGCGATAATACTCCCCGTGATCCTCATATTGATAGCCGTTACGGTGCTTGTTTCCGCTGTCGGCGCATCGTTCTCGAGCGTTGTGCGCGGCGGAGACGTTAAATACAGCGAAACGAAATTTCAGGATTATGCCGATTCGCAGTATCGCGCCGTGTTCGGCGCTTCGAGCGGATTCGAGGACAATATTCTGCTCGTTTTCGTAACGGACGAGGACACGCAAGACTATCATTATATAGCATGGGTCGGCGATCACGTCGCCGGGAGCATAAACGGTTTGTTCGGAAACGAGCAAACCGAGCTCGGACGAGCCGTGGCTGCAAACGTCAACGCGTCGTCGTATAAATATTCGCTCGATTCGAATCTTGCGCATACGGTGGAACAGATGCAAAGCAGAGTGGAGTCTCTCGGGCTCGAATCTTCTTTCGTGTATTGTTCCGACGAGCATCTTGCGCCGTCGCGCCTTGTCAATAATACGGATTTGCCTTTGACCGAAGAAACGGTCAACAACGCGCTCGGCGCGTTTACCGCTTCGACGGGTATACCTTTTTCGATAGTCGTCGCGGAATCCGAGGACGTTTTCGGCAAGAGCCTTAATACTTTTTCCGTTATAATATCAGTTATAGCTCTTGTCGTTATCGTATTTGCCGTATACAAGATCGCGGTGTCGATCAAAAACCGCAAAAAAGCGAACTGATATAAGTAAAAAGCAAAGGCGGTGAGCTTTCGCACACCGTCTTGAGATATTAAATTAAGCGTCGGCTCCCGCACCCGAAAGAGCTTTGCCTGCGGCATAGATATACGGGGTCACGTGACACAGCACGTCCTCGGCGCTTTCGGCGCCCGGTGCGTCGCACCAAATGCAGATCGCGCCGCCTTTGACCTTCGGGTGGGCGGGCGCAAGGTTGCGCTTTTCGTCGAACGGGTCGAAAACGAAAGCGTTCCATTTGCCCTCAACGTCCTTTGGGGTTACGCCGCTGCGAAATCCCGCGCCGACGACGTAATATCCGTAATGATTGAGGAAGTTGTAAAGCGAGTAGCCCTCGTCGACGTAAAGCGCGGCTGGATTGGCGCCGCCGTTTGCCCCGGGGGACCAGTATTCGATCTCTATGCCGCGGTCAAGCTCTGCGACGCGTTGCCACCCCGTATCCGAAGAGCGGAGCACGTCGTCGTTCCACATCCTGACCGAGGTGTAACCGAGATCGCGCATAAGCCCGTATACGTCGTTCATATAAAGCAAAAAGGCGTCGTATGCGACCGCGCGCCTGTCGCCCGTGCGGCGAACGGCAAGCTCGGTCCAGTGGTCGAGCGATTGCCACTTCGAGAGGGTGTCGTCGATGGATTCGCCGAATCCGAGCAGCTCGTCACCGCCTACGTCGAATTTTACGCAGCCGAGTGAACGGAAAAACTCGCCGTACTCCGTATATAGAGAGCGAGCGAATTCCACCCCTTCGGGGTTTGATATGTCTATGCCGCGCGAGTGCTTCGTTTGCGCTTCTTCGTGCGGCAGGCTCGAACCTTGCACGACCGACGTTCGTCCGCCGCTGTGAAAGCGGTTGCCGATATCCGCAGAGAAGTGTGCGTTGTATTTTTTTACGGCGTAGTTCATATGCCCCGGAGAATCAAACGACGGAACGACCTCCACTCCGTGCTCTTTCGCAAACGCGACGATGTCGCGCGTTTCGTCTTGGGTAAGGTATTTGCCGTCGTCCTCGGGTGCGCCGAGTGCCGCTCCGTGAACGCACAGCGTGTGGTCGCCGCCCGCGAGCCAAGGGTAACGCTTAGATTCGAGCCTCAGCCCCATATCTTCGGAAAAATGCAGGTACAGCGCGTTCATACCCGCGTCGCTTATTGTGGATATAAGGCGCCTTATAAGCTCGGGCGAAAAATACTTTCTGCCGCAATCGAGCAGCACTCCGCGTTCGGGAACGCCGATTTTCGCGCGTGCGTCGTTTTTCATTATTATATACCGCGACTCAGCCGCACGCGACGTGCGGAGGTCTTTCCTTGCGTTCGATATTGCGCCCGACCGTCAAAGCGATGGCAAAGGCTGCTGCGGCGCCGAAATGGGCGCCGCACGGACAATTATAATAAAATTTTTTTGCCGTGTCAATATGCATTTCGGGCGTTTCTTGCGCAAAGCGATGTTGACAACCACTTTGCCGAATGATATAATATGTAAAACGGCAAAAACGATTTCGCCGTTTCGGAGGTCGCGTGTTTAAACGGGTTTGGAACGCAGCCGTCGCGCTGAATACCGTGTTTCAGGCAATATTTACGTTGCTGTGCAACGTCGGGCTCGGGCTCGTCGCGTCGTGGGCAGCCGTAAAGTATCTTTCGGCTCCGAGCTGGATATACGTGCCGCTCGTTACTTTCGGCGTTATATCGGGGCTTGTGTCTCTCGTAAAGTTTACGATAGGCGCAATGCGGAGCCTTGAAGCGATAGAAAAAGATCAAAAAAGCAATACGGACGATGCGCCTGCCGCGAAAAACGGTGCGGACAAGAGCCCGGACAAATGAAAAAAGAGAAGAAAAAATGAGTTTAAACGGTAAAAGACGCGGCTCGGGGAGAGAAGTCGCTTACGTCGGCGCGATAACCTCGCTTGTTGCATTGCTGGTCGTTGCGGTATATGCGGTGATCGGCGCTTTCGGTCCCGACGTCTTTTCTTACAAGGTCGTGACCGGAGCACTGCTCGGAAGCGCGGTCACTTTCGTAAATTTCGTTATTCTTGCAGTTTCCGTCGAGCGTGCGTTCGACAATGCGCTTGCCGAGCGCGGCAGCGGTGAGATGAGCGAGGAGGAAACGGCGGATTTCGTCAAAAAGAACACCGCGAAAGTGCAGCTCGCGGTTGCCAGATCTACGGCTTTGCGTATGGCTCTTATGGTTGCGGCGCTCGTCGCGGCGTTTTTGACGCGCAAGTTCGACGTGATAGCGACCGTAATACCGATATTGGCATATCGTCCGATAATATCGGCGGCGAAATTTGCGGCGGGCAAGAAAATCAAAACGGAGGGCGGAGAACGTTAAATGGATTTCAGCGTAACCGGTCCCAAGGTATATTGGACAATAGACGTTCCGTATCTCGGGCAGATCAATATAACGCAAACGACTATATCGCTCTTTGCCGTAACGATAACGGTTATGCTCGTCGCGTATTTTGCCACACGCAAACTGACGAAACGCCCCGGGCGTTTTCAGGTCATAGTGGAAAAGCTCGTGACGATGCTGTATAAGTTGGTCGAAGAGACGATGGGCAAGCATAACCTGAAGTTTGCCCCGTATATCGGCACCCTTTTCGTAACTTCGGTTTGCGGTACCGTTATAGGTATGACTCAGATATTTCGCTCTACCTCGGCGGATCTTTCCGTCACTCTTGCGTGGGCACTCGTTACGACGGGGCTCGTTTGGGCGAACAATATAAAAAACTTCGGATTTTGGAAGTGGCTTCGCGGTTTTACCGAGCCGATAGCCGTTATGACGCCGATGAATATCGTCAGCGAGATCGCCAACCCCATTGCCTTGGCTTTCCGTCATTTCGGTAACGTGGCGGGCGGCGGCGTTCTCACCGCGCTGATCTATGCGGCGCTTGCGGCGCTGTCGAATTTTGTGTTCGGCTGGCTCCCCGAGCGCATACTTGCGGTATTTCCGCCGATATTCCAGGTAGGAATACCCGCATTTCTTTCCATTTATTTCGATCTTTTTTCCGCTTTTGTCCAAGCGCTTGTTTTCTGCTTGCTGACGATGGTGTATATAAGCGCGGCAAGCCCTCCCCCCGAGGAGTTGCCGCCCAAAAAGAACAAACGCAAAAAAGTGCGCCGCAAAGCGGTTGCCGAAACTAAGGCAAGCGCAAGCGAGCTCACCGAGGGCGCTCTCGGTTCGATCTCGCACAAGGCAACAGAGGCGGACGCTAAAACTTGAACGTTCGGGTGCTTACGCGCCCGATAAAACGAGTCGCTGATATGACGCGTGGCTCGGATAAAAAATAAAATTTTCGGAGGAATCTAAAATGGATGCACAAGCAGCAAAATATATTGCGGCAGGTCTTTGTATGGGAATGGGAGCTCTCGGTCCGGCACTCGGTGAGGGCAGAGCGGTTGCCGCTACGATTGAATCTATGGCTCGCCAGCCCGAGATGGCAGGCGATTTGCGTACTACGATGATACTCGGATGCGCGGTCACCGAGACGACCGGTATCTATTCGCTCGTCGTTGCATTGATGTGCCTGTTCGTTTAATGACGATGTTTTGCTCGGTAGAACGTTTTTTGGATAAGTTCGAGTCGTTTGTGGGAGTTAACTTCTACACGATGATATTTGCGTGGTGCAATCTGCTTATCCTATATCTGTTCCTTCGCAAGATCCTTTTCAAACCGGTCAAGAAGATGATCGATTCGAGACAAAAGGAAGTTGACGATATGTATTCCGACGCCGAAGAGAATCGCGCCGACGCAGAAAAGATGCGTGCCGAGTACGAGGAAAAGCTTCGTTCCGCAAAAGAAGAGAGCGAAGAGATACTTCGTTCTACCGTGCGCCGCGCCGAACTGCGTGAGGAGGAGATCCTCAAAGAGGCAAGGCAAAAAGCGGCGAGAACGCTCGAGCGGGCGGACGAACAGATAGAGCTTGAAAAGAAAAACGCCGTTAACGAGGTCAAAAACGAGGTGTCGCAAATGGCGATAGCTATCGCCGAGGCGGTAGTCGAGCGCGACGTCTCCGAGGCGGAACACGCGGAACTTATAGATTCGTTTATAGACAAGTTGGGAAAAGACGATGAATGACGTAAATGCTTACGAATACGGGAGAGCCCTGTTCCTTTTGACCGAGGAGACGGGCATAACGGAAGACGTAAAAAAAGACGTTGACGATCTTTTCGAGATACTTGCGCAAAACCGCGAATATTCGAAACTTATGGACACCCCGGCGCTGACGAAAGCGGAAAGGCTTTCTCTTATCGAGGCAGCGCTCTCTCCGCTTGCCGCTTGCCTTGTCGATCTTGCTATGCTTCTTGCGGAGCAAAGAGCGGCGCACGCGTTGCCGCTTGCGCTGTCCGCCTTTACCGCGGAGTACGAAGCGTCGCGAGGAATAGAGCGCGTGGTTGCCGTTACGGCGCGTCCGCTTACGGAAGAGCAGAGCGAAAAGCTGCGGCTTAAACTCGCGAAGCAGACTGGTAAGCATATTATCGTTCGAAACGAGGTCGACCCCGAAATACTCGGCGGAGTAAAACTCAGATACGCCGGCAAACAGGTCGACGGATCCGTAAAAACGCGATTCGATAATATCGAAAAACAGATACGTCGGACTGTGGTTTGACGTGTATCCCTCAATATTTGATAAGTTGGTATAAAAATGCAGTCAAAATCAGAAGATATCAGCAAAATAATCAAGGAACAGATCCGAAATTACCGTAAAAGAACGGAAGAGGACGAGATCGGTTACGTATTGACTGTCGGCGATGGGATATCAAAGGTTCACGGCATTGAAAAATGTCGGGCAAACGAACTTCTCGAGTTTGCAAACGGCTCGTACGGTATGGCGCTTAACCTTGAGGAGAATCTCGTTTCGGCGGTGCTTTTGGGCACCGACGTCGGTATATCCGAGGGCAGCGTCGTAAAGCGCACGGGGCGGGTCGTGTCCGTGCCGGTGGGCGAGGCGCTGATAGGCAGAGTTGTAAACGCTCTCGGTCAGCCGATCGACGCAAAGGGACCCGTCGAGGCTGCGGATTACAGCCCGATAGAACGCCGCGCTTACGGAATAATCGAAAGAAAGTCGGTCTCCGTACCGCTCCAAACGGGTATCAAGGCGATAGATTCGATGATACCTATCGGCAGGGGGCAGAGAGAACTGATCATCGGCGACAGGCAGACGGGAAAAACCGTTATTGCCACCGATACCATAATCAACCAAAAGGGTAAGGACGTTATCTGCATATACGTTGCGATAGGTCAAAAGCAGTCTACGGTAACCGGCGTTGTCGACACGCTTTACAAAAACGGCGCTATGGATTATACCATAGTCGTTTCGGCATCGGCTTCCGACCCCTCGTCGCTCCAGTATATTGCGCCCTATGCCGGGTGCGCTATGGGCGAATATTTTATGGACAAAGGACGAGACGTGCTTATCGTTTACGACGATCTTTCAAAGCACGCGGTGGCGTATCGCGCACTTTCTTTGCTTATTCGTCGTCCGCCGGGACGCGAGGCGTATCCCGGAGACGTATTTTATCTCCATTCCCGTTTGCTCGAGCGTTCCGCTCGTCTTTCCGACGCTTGCGGCGGAGGCTCGATAACGGCACTTCCCATAATCGAAACTCAGGCAGGCGACGTTTCGGCGTATATCCCGACCAACGTGATATCCATCACGGACGGGCAGATATTCCTCGAGAGCGAGCTCTTCCACGCGGGTGTTCGTCCGGCGGTAAACCCCGGCATATCCGTTTCGCGCGTCGGCGGCAACGCACAGATCAAGGCGATGAAAAAGGTGTCGGGAAGATTAAAGCTTTTGTATTCGCAATATCGCGAGCTCCAAGGCTTCGCTCAATTCGGCTCGGATCTTGACGCGGATACGAAATCGCGCCTTGAGATGGGCAAGCGTATCGTCGAGGTTTTGAAGCAAAACAGAAATTCGCCCGTTGCGGTCGAACTGCAGGTGGCGATAATATACGCCGTTGTAAACGATCTTTTGTCGGATATCCCCGTCGAAAGAATCGCGGAGTTCGAGGCCTATCTGTTCGATTACCTTACCGAAGCGAGGGACGATCTGCTCGCGGCTTACTCGGGCGATAAAGGGCTTGACGACGCAACGGCGGAAGAACTTGAAAAAACGATCGTATACGTTAAACGAAAATTTCTCGCAAACTCCGCGGTACGATAATATCGAATACAATATAAAAGGAGGAAGGGGCAGATGTCGGGATCTTCCATGAACGATATCAAATCGCGAATAAAAAGCGTTGATAACACTTTGCAAATAACGAAAGCAATGGAACTCGTCGCAACTTCCAAACTTCGCCGAGCAAAGGAGACCGCGGAGAGGACGCGCCCGTTTTACCTTTCGCTGAAAAACGGAATGTCGCGCGTGCTTGCCGCCTTTGAGGGCGACACCCCGTATACCGAAAAGCGCGAGGGCAAAAAGACGCTTTGGATAGTCGTCGCCGGCGATCGCGGTCTTTGCGGCGGATATAACGCCAATATTTTCAAGGCGGTGCGTGCGCTTGCCGGTGAGGAAGACGTTTTTTTGCCGATAGGCAAAAAAGCGTGCGAGTATTTCGCCGCACGCAAGGCACCGACGCCGCTCGGAACTTGCGAGTATGCGACGGACGTCGGCGTGGGAGGCTCTTTTAAACTTGCGACGGCGATAACCGACGGCTTTTTGCGCGGCGACGTCGATAGGGTCTGCGTTATCTGTACGCATTTTGCGTCGATGCTTACGCAGACGGTAAAAACGGAGCAGCTTTTGCCACTTGAAACGGCAAGCGACGTGAAAAATCGACCGTTGACTGACGGTGACCCCGAGCTGATGCTGCAAGAGATAGTTCCCGTTTACGTCGGCGGTGTGATCTATTCGTGCCTTTGCGAATCCGCGGCATCCGAGCACGGGGCAAGGCGCACGGCGATGAGCGCGGCAAACAAGAACGCGACGGAGATGATAGACGATTTGCATCTCAGCTATAACAGGGCAAGGCAAGCCGTTATTACTCAGGAGATCACCGAGATAGTGTCGGGAGCCGAGGCGCTCTGAGGTTTTGAGCGAGTTGAAAGGAACGTAAATTCAGTTGGAAAAGAACATCGGAAAAGTAATTCAGATCATAGGTCCCGTTATCGACGTCAGATTTGAGGCGGGTAAACTGCCGGACTTGCTCGGGTGTATAGAAGTCGCAAACGGAGACGAAAAGGTAGTGTGCGAGGTCGCGAGCCAAATAGGCGACGACGTTGTGCGGTGCATAGCTATGTCGTCCACCGACGGTATGCAAAGAGGGGCTGAGGCGGTTTACACGGGCAGCGGCATAACGGTGCCTGTCGGTAAGGAAACTCTCGGCAGGATATTTAATCTGCTCGGCGAGCCGATAGACGAGTTACCTAAGCCCGAAACAAAGGAAAGATGGTGTATCCACAGAGATCCCCCCGCATATTCCGAGCAGGAGGGAACGTCTGAGATCCTCGAAACCGGTATCAAGGTCGTCGACCTTATCGCGCCGTATGCCAAAGGCGGTAAAATCGGTCTTTTCGGCGGTGCGGGCGTCGGTAAGACCGTCCTTATTATGGAGCTTATAAACAACGTCGCGCGCGAGCACGGCGGAATATCCGTTTTCACGGGCGTCGGCGAGCGCACTCGCGAGGGTAACGACCTTTATAACGAGATGAAAGAGTCGGGCGTCCTCGAAAAGACCGCGCTTGTGTACGGGCAAATGAACGAGCCGCCGGGAGCGAGAATGAGAGTCGCGCTTTCGGGTCTGACTATGGCGGAATATTTCAGAGATAAAGAGGGGCAGGACGTGCTCCTGTTTATAGACAATATATACCGCTTTACTCAAGCCGGCTCCGAGGTGTCGGCGCTGCTCGGCAGAATGCCATCCGCCGTCGGTTATCAGCCAACGCTCGCAACGGAGATGGGCGCGTTGCAAGAGCGCATCACGTCGACGAAAAAGGGATCCATAACGTCGGTTCAAGCCGTGTACGTCCCCGCGGACGACCTTACCGACCCGGCTCCCGTTACGACTTTTGCGCATCTTGACGCAACAACGGTCCTATCGAGAAGCATATCCTCCCTCGGCATATATCCCGCCGTCGATCCGCTCGAGTCGTCCTCGCGTATGCTTTCGCCCGACAGCGTGGGCATAGAGCACTATGAGGTCGCTCGCGGAGTGCAGAGGATACTGCAAAGGTACAAAGAGCTTCAGGATATAATCGCGATAATGGGTATGGACGAACTTTCCGAGGAGGACAAGCTCGTCGTTAACCGTGCGAGAAAGGTGCAAAGGTTCCTGTCTCAGCCTTTTGCTGTTGCGGAGCAATTTACCGGTATGCAGGGGCGCTACGTGCCGATAAAGGAGACCGTGCGCGGCTTTAAAGAGATCCTCAAGGGCAAGCACGACGATCTGCCCGAGTCCGCATTCCTTTTCGTAGGTACGATAGACGAGGCGGTAGAGAAAGCGGCTGCAATGCGCGGGGAAGTGAAATGAACAAGTTTGATCTGCGCATCGTGACCCCCGAAGGCATAAAGTTTGAGGGTCAAGCCGAGTCGCTGCTTGTAACCACAGCCGAGGGCGAGGTACAGATATTGGCGAATCACGCGCCGTACGTAGCGTACGTGACCGTGGGGCGCGCTAAACTCGTGTCGGATAAAGGGGCGCGTGCCGCTTTTTGCGGAGGCGGATTTTTGACCGTCGGCGGCAACGCCGCGGAACTTTCGGCAACGACGTTTGAGTTTGCCGACGAGATCGACGTAGAGCGTGCGCAAAACGCGAAAGAGCGTGCCGAGCGACGAATGAAAGAGTCGCAAAGTCGTTACGAACAGGATGCGGCTCGTGCGAAACTTATGCGTGCCGTCGCAAGGCTGTCGGTTGCTTCCGCAAAATAAGGCGAACGCTCCGTTTACTCGGTGCAAAGCCGCGAAACGAGAAAAAGGTCGCGTATCTTTGAGATACGCGACCTTTTGTCGTCAAACCGCATTGCGCGGACGGCGGGGGGCTTGCGCTGCGCTATCTTTTGCCGTTCCGCCACCGGTAAGAACTTGACAAGTGGACACTTTTCATGTATAATGAACAAGTGTGGAGAGAGACTGCTTTTTATGGAAAAATACTATACTATTGAAGAAGTTGCAAAAATCGCCGACGTAAGTGTTAAAACTGTGCGCAGACATATTGCGTGCGGCAACCTTCCGTCGATTAAAAGGCAAAACAGATATTTTATCGCCGACGGTAATTTGCAAACGTGGCTTGCTACGGGAAAATGTTTGGAATTTCACTCGATTTTCGACGATGCCGAAGTAAACGACGGCGTAAAAAACAACGACGTGAATTGGATCGATATTTCCGACAAGTGGCTCTATGACGGCTGGAACGATATCACGTACAGAAACGGGTATAATTTTATCGATTTGTTTTCGGGCGCGGGCGGGTTAAGTTGCGGCTTGACAATGGCAGGCTTTACTCCCGTCGGCTCGGTTGAAATATCGGATTCTGCCGTTCAAACGTACAAGTATAACTTTTCTGAAAAAAAGGGCTTTGACAAAAATGTCGAAACAAGAGATATAAGATTGCCCGAAACGAAAGAAGCGCTGTATCGCTCGGTCAAAGGTAAGCATATACATCTGATTGTCGGAGGTTTCCCGTGCCAAGGGTTCAGTATGGCGGGAAATCGAGTCGTTGACGACCCGCGAAACAGCCTGTACGTAGAAATGCTTGAAATAGTGAAATACCTAAAACCGGATATTGTGGTTTGCGAAAACGTTGAGGGATTACGCTCTATGCTTGACGGAAAAGTCGAAGCAAAGATCATTCGGGACTATAAAGAAGCAGGCTATGAAATGAACGTTGCGGTTCTTAACAGTGCCGACTATTACGTTCCGCAAATCAGGAAACGCGTTATTTTTATAGGGAATCGCATAGGGGCGAAAAATTATCATCCCAAGCCGTTATTGACAAGCGATAAATATATTACGCTCGGAGAAAGCATAAAACGGTTTGTCAATTTACCCGAAGACAAATATTTTAACCATACTTTTACAAAGCACAGCGAAGAAATGCGACAAAGAATAACGGCAGTACCCGAGGGCAAAAGCTTGTTCGGCAACTATTCGGACGCTTGGAAGAAATCGCCTTGGGATAAACCGTCTTGCACCGTTAAAGAGAATCACGGAGGGGTTAACCTCCACCCGTTATTGCCGAGAGTTTTAACGCCGAGAGAATTGGCTGCACTGCAATCTTTCCCGGATACTTTTATTTTTAAAGGTGCCAAAAAAGACCAACTCGTTCAAATAGGCAACGCAGTTCCCCCCTTGCTCGGCAAAGCGATAGGTATTGCGGTTATGAAAACTTTGGATAAAAATAAGTAATATAAAGACAAAGGGCTGTTAAATCAGCCCTTTGTCTTTATTGTGCATTATACATTTTTCTATAAATCGTTTGGTTTTGTTATATGAAATCTCATCTTCTTTGAGTTTGTTGAGTTCCATAAATTTTTTTGTAACCTGCAAACGCCCGGACGCGGGATTGAACCGGTCGGACCAATTTCTGTAGTCTTGCTTATGTTCTGCCGAAAAATCGATTTCTTCCAAAGCGTATACGCCGACCCCTTTTACAAGTATTTTGCGTTCCTTGGTTTTTTCGGATTCGCCGAACGTATATTTCGTTTTTAATACAAGATAAGATTTTTCTCGGCTCGGATCCGTTAAAACGTAGTCGTTACGTAAATTGTTTATTGCGGAAACGGCATTGTTGCTTCCTTTATCTACTTTAACGTTGATCATAAAAAATACGTCTTGATAGTTTACGCAACAGTCGTAACTTGCGTTTTTTGTCCCGTGGCAATCAATTCTCTCTATACGTATTTCATCCGTATTATTATGTGCTTGAGAGTACGTTTCCAGTTTGGAAACGATAAATTCTTCCATAATATAACCGATTGCCGTCGAAGATTCTATACAGTTGTTTGGGTTTTGCAAAAGATTATAATCATCTAATCTCAAAAGGAATTCGTTTCCGTAAACTTTAAAAATTTCATTGAGGTACGAAACCAATTTCGTTTTAACAAACTTGATTTTTTCATAATAAGTTTTCATATGCTTATCCTCACTCCACGTAAATTATATCACAAAACCGCAATAATTTCAATTTTTTACGACGTCGGAATTCGATTGCTTTAATATTTACTTATCTAAAGACTTCGGATCGATTCGAATATGATCTGCAGCTGTTTTTTTACGTAAGCCTCTGCGGATATATATTTGATTTCGGCAAACAAAAAACCCGAATCGAACCTTGAGGATTCGATTCGGGTTTTGAGTGGCGGAGGGAGAGGGATTCGAACCCTCGTGCGATTGCTCGCAAACTGATTTCGAGTCAGCCCC
>CAZOFD010000019.1:0-30438 GCA_964579135.1 uncultured Ruminococcus sp.
GTGGGCTTTCCGCGTTCGGAGATTTACTTGATAGTTCCCGTTTCGTTTCACCGAAGCGCTGGAAATGCACGATCTCGCGCTCGCGCAAAAATCGCAGTGCGTCGCTTACGTCGGGGTCGTCGGAAAGACGCAAAAGATTGTCGTAAGTTACTCGCGCTTTTTGTTCCGCCGCCTGCGCTTCCGCAAGGTCGGCGAGCGGGTCGCCCTTTATCCCGACGGAACGCATATCGTGCGGCACGCCCGAGGCGGATGCGGGGTAAACTGCCGTCGTATGGTCGACGAAATACGGCGCGAACGGCGAGGACTCGATCCTTGATACGGAGAGGTCGCGCGTTAACTGGTAGACTATCGCGCCTATCATCTCCAAGTGCGCAAGCTCTTCGGTCGCGACGTCGGTAAGGATGTCGCACACCTCGCGGTACGGCATAGCGTATCTTTGATTCATATATCGCATAGCCGCACCGAGCTCTCCGTCGGGACCTCCGAGCTGCGATATTATCATAGAGGCAAGCGTGGGATCGGGATTTTTTATCTTAACGGGGTATTCGAGCTTCTTTTCATATATCCACATTTTCGTACCCTCTCAGTTTGCCGCATATTCCCAAGGCTGGGGCAGGTCGCGGCGCGGTTCCGTGCTCGCGTCGACGCCGTTAACGGTAAGCATTCCGCAGTTCTTTTCGTATTCCGCGGCAACGAGTGCGCGTTCGGCTCGCAGATTTGCAAGGCGAGATGCCGCTTCGCGACAGTCGGGATATACGTCGAGATAAAGGTTGACGTCGATTATCGAAAAATCAAGGCGGCGAAGCGCGGTGGCGAGGTCACGGCATCCGCCGCAAGGGCAGGCGCACTGCGCGGGGGAGGTTCTTCTGTTATCCACGGCGGCACGCTCCTTTGCCCGACGAGTGCGCAAGCGGCAGGTCGAGCGCGGCGAAAACCGTACCGCGTTCGAGAGCACGCTCGGGGTCGTATATATCTTCGAATTTTTGCAGCGGTGCGTAAGTTGCGCCGACGGGCAGTCCGCTTATGCCGTAGCGGCTTGTCGTATTTTCACAAAGCGCGTGACTTTGCGGCTCCGGGGCGCCGTGCGGTGCGGCGACGCGTGCCCCCGCTCGCGATTGTCGACAATATCCGTTGCGAGGCGCTCCGTACGGAGCGCCTCCGCCGTAGGTGTTCATCATCGTTTACACTCCTTTTGCGGTGTTTTGTTAATATTGTACGCTGCGGGGGCGTTTTTTGTCACAGAAAGCCTCTCTTTGTCGTAAACGGACAAATGCGAGAGCGTTTTTGCCGATAACTATTGAAAACGCGAGCTAAATATTATATAATAAACGAAATTAATTTTGTGCGCGAGGTCGTGATGAAAATGAAAAAGCGAAACGCCGCGGTTTTGGCGATCGTGGGACCGACCGCAACGGGAAAAAGTGCATTGGCGCTCGCTTTGGCTGAAAAATACGGCGGCGAGATCGTTTGCTGCGATTCTATGCAAGTCTATAAACTGATGGACGTGGGGACGGCGAAGCCGACTGCCGACGAACGGGCGGCGGTGCCGCATCATACGGTTGATTTCGTAGACCCCCGTTGCCGATATTCGTGTGCGGAGTACGTTGCCGACGCGGACGCGGCGATCGCGGACGTGATCGCTCGCGGCAAATTGCCCGTGATATGCGGCGGAACGGGGCTTTACCTCGACGGCTTGCTTTACGCTCCGTCGTACTGCGCGGGAGAGGGCGAGACGGCGCTCAGGCGCGAGCTCGAATCGCTTGCCGAAACGCCGGGGGGCAAAGAGATACTGCACGCAAGGCTTGCCGCGGCGGACCCCGAAAGCGCGTCTCGTATCCACCCGAACAACGTAAGGCGCGTCATACGAGCGATAGAAATATACGAAACGACGGGAGTGCCGAAGAGCGAGTTCGACCGCCGCGGAGGAGAGAAAAAGTACGAGCATCTCGTTATCGGCATAAGGCGCCCCGATCGCGAAGAGCAAAACCGACTTATCGACGAGAGAATCGGCAGAATGTTCGACGCCGGTCTCGTTAGGGAGACGGAGATGCTTGCCGATATGGGGATATTCGACGCGAACGCAACCGCCGCGCAGGCGATAGGGTACAAGGAGATACTCGGTTATATTCGCGGCGAGTGCGGTCTTGCCGAGGCGCGAGAGCGGCTGCTTTTCGCAACGCGCAGGTATGCCAAACGGCAACTTACTTGGTTCGGCGCGAAAAAGTACGTCGAATGGATCGACGTCACGCCCAACGGCATAGACCCGCTGAGTGTGGCGGGACAAGCGGTGGAAAAGTTCTTTTTCGATTGACGTTTTGACCGAAAACGAAAGGGCAAAATAAAAGGGGGAGAATATGCGGAAAGAAAGCAACGGCGGCGAAAAGCGAAGAGAGGCGAAAATATACGATCGCGAGCGCTTCGGCGACGACGGTGCGGCAAGGACCCCTTTGCTTGATTGGGGCTACCTCGCGCGTGCTTTGACGAGGATAGGCGCAGCCGCGATGGCGGTGTGTATGGTCTTTTATTTCGCCTATCATCTTTATGCGCGTTTTACGCCCAAAGTCACGACGACGCTTGCCGTCGCGGCGGAGAAAAAGGTGTTTGCGTCTGCTACGGCATACACATTGCGTGAGGAAACGCCGCTGACTTCCGCATACGCGGATTACTATATAGACCCGCTTTTCGACGACGGCGAGCGCGTTGCAAAAGGCGAGGCTGTGGCGAACGCGTACGCGGGGGGAGACCGCGCGGACGTGAAAAAACGGCTCGACGACATAGATCGCGAGATTCGCATAGTCGAGTATGCTTTGGCTGGCGACGCGGAGTATTCGGGCGCGCAAGCGGTCTCCGCGCGCGCGGCGGAGGATTATAGATATCTGATGTCGGCGCTCTGCACGGGAGACGTTGCGGCTGCCGCGGCAACGTCGGAGACGTGGCGGAAGATGATGGGCAGAGCCGCCGTGCTGAACGGCGACGTCGAGACGTATTCCGCGCGCCTCAAAGAACTGAAGAGCGAAAGGCAGGCGGAGCTTGCGCGTCTCGGCAAAAGCGCCGCGGTGATATGCGCCGAGTCGGCGGGATATTATTATTCGGAGTGCGACGGATACGAGGGCACCTTCGGCAAAGATCTTATAAGCGACTTTTCGGTAAGCGCTTTTGCCGAGGCGCGAGCGAGCGAGCCGTCGGACGCAGCGGGCAGTGCGGGCAAGATCGCGAACGCCTCCGAGTGGTATATTGCTTTCGAGGCGCCGTACGAGGATTTTGCGGATCTTCGCATCGGCAGCTCGTACGAGGTGCGCTTTACCGACAACGGCGGAATAAGTTGCCGAATGAAGCTCGAAAAACGGCTGTATTCCGACGGCGGCAACGCCGTGCTGCTGTTCTCGAGTAACCTTATGCCCGAGGGGATGCTGTATCTGCGCTGCCAAAGGATCGAGGTAGAGTCGGCAGAGTACGCCGGCTATCGCGTGCCCGTGTCCGCACTGAGATTTTACGACGGAGAAACGGGCGTGTTTACCCTGCACGGCGGATACGTTTTGTTTAGGCGTGTGGACGTGCTTTGGGAAAGCGACGGGTACTGCATAGTCGCAAGCTACGAGGCAAGCGAAAAAGGTGCGCCGCTTACGTATTGGGCGCTCGGATACGATTCGGACGGGCACGTCGGAGAATACGAGGGTATCCATTCGTTCGCGGAAGAAAAGGGTTGGCAAAAAACGGAGCGCGACAACGGCGGCGTGCCGCTCAAGAGCAACGAGACGTATCTTTATTATTATCACCTGTCGGCTTCCGAGGACGTAATATTAACGGGAAAAGATCTTTATCACGGAAAGGTGCTTGGTTGATATGGAAAAACTTGATAACGCCGCGCGCGAAGCGCTTGCGGCGAATTACCGCTCGCTGTGCGGGCGTATAGGCGATGCCGCTCGCAAAGCTGGCAAGGAGCCGTGCGACGTGAAGTTTATCGCCGCCGTTAAGTATGCGACTGCGGAGGAGATCGATTTTTTGCACCGAGAGTGCGGGCTTTGCGATATAGGCGAAAATCGCGTAAATCACCTTTTGGAACATTGGGAAAAGCTCGAAGATCGCGACGGAATAAACGTGCATTTTATCGGCACGCTGCAATCCAACAAGGTCAAGTATATAATAGATAAGGTAAGCTTGATACATTCCCTCGATTCGGAAACGACGGCAAGGGAGATAGAGCGACAGGCGGCAAAGCGAGATATCCGCGTGCGTGTGCTCGTGGAGATAAACAGCGGCAGGGAAGCGTCTAAGGGCGGCGTTATGCCGGAGGACGCCGAGGCTTTTTGCCTTTTGCTGCGCGAATTGCCGCACGTCGAATTGGCGGGTTTTATGACAATGGCGCCCAAATGCGAAAAAAAAGTCGAATATACGGAATATTTTGAAAAAACTTATCAACTTGTTCTTGACATTTGGCGAAAAAAACTTCATAATATAGGAGAGCTGATAGTGTCTATGGGTATGAGCGACAGCTTCGAAGAGGCGATATGCGCGGGGGCGACCTGCGTTCGCATCGGAGGGGCTCTTTTCGGGCGCACGACACCGCAGATCGGCGAACACTGAATTTAACAAATATTCCATAATACGGAGGATAAAATGGGACTTACTTCTTTCTTTAACAAGCCGAGGCAGGACAAGGACGATAATTACGACGAAAGCTACTATATGGAGGATTCCGAAGTCTCCGACGAGGAGCCCTCGGGCTTCGTAAGCGCGAACGAGCAACCCGTTGCAGCCCCCGCACCGGCACCGCAACGCACAAGCTATTCCGCAGTCGGTGCGCAGTCTTCTTCTTCGCCCGTTGCCATGAAACTGATGAAGCCCTCGACTTACGAAGAGGGAATGGGTATAGCCGATAAGCTGATCGAAGGGTGTGCGGTCGTTATGAATCTCGAAAACACCAATAAAGAGACGGCTGCGAATCTTATATATTTCCTCACGGGCGTTATATATGCCATTGACGGACATATGAAGCTCGTTTCCACCGATACCTATATGCTTACTCCTCATAATATGGAAGTTACCGAGGACGGTGCGGCGGACGAGGGTGCGGCGGACTATTCGTCGTTCGGCTCGTTCAATTATTGATAGCTTTTTATAAACGTCGGGATGTCGCGAGATTTGCGACATCCCATATTGCCTTATGATCATTCCGTGCGCAAACGCCAATGCGCGGAAAACGTTGCTTGCGAAAGGTCTGCCGTCTTGAAATTGCTTATTTACGTCACGGTTACTTTTGTCGACGGATTTTTGGCTGCCGTACTTTTCGGGATGCTACTCCGTGCGATTTTATCTTATTTTTTGGACGAGAGTTGCGCGCTGATGTCTTTTTTGGCACTTGTGACGGAGCCGTTTATCGCGCCCGTTCGCTCGATCATCGACCGCTTCGATTTATTCGGCGGCTCGCCGATCGACGTTTCTTTTTTTCTGACTTGCGCTTTGATAGCGCTTGTCAGGATGATTTTGACGTTTGTTCCGATATAACGAGATCGCTCTGCGAAAAAGGAGAAAGATATGGCTATTCCGAACAGCTTTAAAGAAAAATATTCTCTTTCCGGACCGTCGTATCCGAGCGAGCGCGCAGACGCCGCGCTCTCGGATCTTTTTGCGGTGTCGGGGAGACTTTACAATGATAAGTGTGCGCTGAAAGAGGAGCTCGAGAGGGTGTGCGCGGAACGCGACGCACTTCGCGCTCGGGTCGCGGAAATGCAAAAGCGGCTTGCCGAAGCCGAAAATGCGCGCGGGCAAACCTCTCGCCTTGAGAGCGAGACGACGTCGCGTCTCGACGCGATAGAGCGCGCAGTGTCCGACGTTTCGCTTAAGATCTGCGCAATTGCGAACGCGCTCGGCACGCAGTTGGCGTGTGGGGGCGCGGCGGATATCGTACGGTCTGAGCCGTTTGAGCCGGAAGCGCAAATCAAGGAGCCGTGCGACCAAACGCCGGGGGCGAACGTATCGAGCACGGATTGCGAGACCGATACGGGCGAAAGCGAGCGTGACGCCGTTGCCTTGCCGACCGCGACGGAGCTCGACGAAAACGCGACGTGCGATATCGCTCTCGCGGAACCGAACGGCGACAGCGAGCTTGACGAGGACGGTATCGCGAGCGATACGGCAGAGAGCGACGCGGAGCAGAGTGATAATGCGATCGAAAGTTGCGAGGGTAAGTTTGATCTTGCGGATGAAAAATCCGCCGACGAACACCTTTCGGTGCCCCGAGAGGAGAATGCGTCGGAATGGGACAAGTCGTCTGTTTGCGGCGGCGAAAACGACGTTGCCGCGCCGAGCGAGGAGAGTGACGAGAGCGACGAGAACGTAGCGCACGAGCAAGACGAGAGCGACAACGTAAGCCGTATGCTTGCGGCTCTGTATTCCGTCGACGGACCTATCACAAGCCTTGGCGACGGCGAGTCGCACGGCGACGCACAAACAGCGGTCGACGAAATCGACGGCGGAGAGGTCGACAAGGTTGACGACGGTGATACCGACGGCGACAACGGTGAGACTGCCGCAGCCGACGTTTGCGACGTCGAGCAAACGCAGGAAAGCGAATACGAGAGAGACGTAAGATCGTTTAAAGAAATGAAAAATTCTCTTGACGAGATCCGTCGCAGGATCCGAAACAAATAAAAATCACGAAAGCAAGGAAACGAAAAATGCCCAAGGACTATACAAGTACGCTTAATTTGCCGAACACTACTTTTGCTATGAGAGCCAACCTCCCGCAAAGAGAGCCCGAAATGCTCGCTTACTGGGACGAGATCGGACTTTACGACCGCTTGCTAAAAGCTGCGCAGGGAAGACCGCAGTTCCTTTTGCACGACGGTCCCCCCTTCTCCAACGGCAATATTCATATGGGTCACGCGTTGAACAAGATCTTAAAGGATATGATCAATAAATCCAAGGTTATGGAGGGCTATCGCGTTCCTTACGTCCCCGGTTGGGATAACCACGGTATGCCGATAGAGAGCGCGATTATAAAGAAAAACAAACTCAATCGCAAGGAGATGACGGTGTCCGAATTCCGTGACGCGTGCCACAAGTTTGCGCAGGATTTCGTTGATAAGCAGAGCGAACAGTTTAGGCGTCTCGGCGTTGTCGGCGATTTTAAGCACCCCTACACGACTATGGCTCCCGCCTTTGAGGCGCGCGAAGTGCGCGTTTTCGGCGAGATGTATAAAAAGGGATATATCTATAAGGGACTTAAACCCGTTTATTGGTGCCCGCACGACGAGACCGCGCTTGCCGAGGCGGAGATCGAATACGCGGACGACAAATGCACGTCGATCTTTGTAAAATTTGCGGTAAAGAACGATAACGGCAAGCTCGCGGGCAAGGTCGATCTTGCGAAAACGTACTTTATCATATGGACGACAACGACGTGGACGCTGCCCGGCAACCTCGCCATAGCTTTGCACCCCGACGACCCCTATGTCGTTGTTGCGGCAAACGACGGAAACTATTATATAGTTGCCGAGGCGCTTGCCGCAAAAACAATGGCTCAGGGCGGTATTGCCGAGTGGACGACCGTTCTTACCGCGCCCGGCAAGGAATTCGAATATATGACGGCGGCGCATCCTTTCCTCGATAGGGACAGCCTTGTCGTAAATGCGGACTACGTTACTATGGACAGCGGTACGGGCTGCGTGCATACCGCGCCCGGATTCGGTGCCGACGACTATATGACCGGCAAAAAATACGGAATGAATATCGTTGTTCCGGTCGACGACCGCGGTTATCAGACAGCCGAGGCGGGCAAATACGCCGGTATGTATTACGAGGAGTCGAACAAAGCTATCCTCGAGGATATGGCGGCAAGCGGTCCGCTTTTCGCCTCCGAAGAGGTGGAGCACTCCTATCCGCACTGCTGGAGATGTAAGCACCCCATCATCTTCCGCGCGACTCCGCAGTGGTTTTGCTCCGTCGAAGCGTTTAAGGACGCGGCGGTCGCAGCTTGCGAAAACGTCGAGTGGATACCCGCGTGGGGCGGAGAGCGCATAACGCAGATGGTGCGCGAGCGTGCCGATTGGTGCATTTCCCGCCAAAGACACTGGGGTCTTCCCATTCCCGTTTATTACTGCGAAGAGTGCGCAAAACCCGTTTGCAACGACGAGACGATAGACGCGATATCCCGCGCTTTCGCCAAGGACGGCTCGAACGCGTGGTTCGACAAAGCGCCCGAAGAGATACTCGGCGCGGACTTCGTTTGCCCGCATTGCGGAGGCAAGCACTTTACGCGCGAGACCGACACTCTTGACGGTTGGTTTGATTCCGGCTCGACGCATTTTGCGGTTGTGGACGACGCTCCCGACGCTACGTGGCCCGCAGACCTTTATCTCGAGGGTGCCGACCAGTATCGCGGTTGGTTCCAGTCGTCGCTGCTTACTGCAGTCGGAGCAAAAGGCGAGGGCGCACCTTTCAAGACCGTTTTGACACACGGCTGGGTCGTTGACGGAGAGGGAAAGGCGATGCACAAGTCGCTCGGCAACTCCATAGCGCCCGAAGATATAATCAAAAAATACGGTGCGGATCTCGTTCGTTTGTGGGTTGCTTCGACGGATTACACTGCGGACGTGCGCGTTTCCGACACCATATTCAAGCAGCTCTCCGAGACGTATCGCAAGATACGCAATACCGCGCGCATTATAATGGCAAATCTCGGCGATTTCGATCCCGACCGCGACACCGTTGCGGTTGAGGATATGATAGAGATAGACCGCTGGGCACTGTCGCGCCTTAATTCGCTTATAAAAACGGTTCGCTCGGCGTATGACACCTATCAGTTCCATTTGGCTTATCACGCAATAAACAACTTCTGCACCATAGATATGTCGAAACTGTATATCGACATCATCAAGGACCGCGTTTACGTTGAAAAGGCGGATTCCGCTCGTCGCCGTTCGGCGCAGTCGGCGCTTTATATAATAATCGATTCGCTCACTCGCCTTTTGGCGCCGATGCTTGCTTTTACCTCCGAGGAGATATGGCAGGCAATGCCGCATAAGGCGTCCGACGACAAAACGAGCGTTTATCTCAATCCTATGCCCCGAGAGTGCGAAGCGTACGAATTCTCCGAGGCTGATCGCTGGGAAAAACTTTTCGATCTGCGCGACGACGTAATGAAAGCGCTCGAGCTTTCCCGCGCGTCGAAACTTATAGGCAAATCGCTCGATGCCGAGATAGAGATCACGACGAGCGACAAAGAGATACTCGCCCTGCTCGGCACTTTCTCCGCCGAGGAGCTTTCCGCCGTGTTTATCACGAGCGGTGCTGCGGTGACGGAGGGAACCCCGTCCGCCGAGGCATATATTTCCGAGAACAACGCTTCGCTCGGAGTAACGGTGCGTGCGGCTAAGGGGCGCAGATGCGACAGATGTTGGGCTTATTCCGAAGACGGTTTTGAGGACGGCGACGGTTTCGTTTGCTCTCGTTGCCACGCGATCTTGAAGTGATGCTTATAACTTTTATCATTGCCTTTGCGGTGATATTGGCGGATCAGATCTCCAAATATTTCGCTATATCATTCCTCAAAGGAGGCGACTCCGTTTATATAATAAAGGGAGTGCTGAGACTTAATTACGTGGAGAACAGGGGCGCGGCTTTCGGTATGCTTGCCTCGCACAGATGGGTGTTTATCGTTCTCTCGGTAATAATGATCGCCGCCATAGTCTGGTACACGTGCAAGTTCCCGAGCAAAAACTTCTTTTTGCGCACCGGGCTTGCGCTTGTGCTCGGCGGCGGCGTCGGGAATATGATCGATCGCATTTTTCGCGGATACGTTGTCGATCTTATAGATTTTTGCGCTTTCCCGAATCTTTGGAAGTGGGTCTTTAACTTGGCGGACGTCGCGATATGCATAGGCGTCGCTTTGATAGCGGTGTACGAGATAACGGATTTGATTCGCACGCAAAAGAGCGCAAAGGCAGAAAAATCGCAGGCGGGCGGAGGCTCGACAGATGAGTAAATATATCGTGCCGCCCGAGTTCGACGGCAGTCGGATAGACAGCTTTATCGCCTCGTTTTGCCGACGTGAGCAGCCCGACGATACGGACGGCGCGGAGATTGACGGCGAGAGTATATCGCGCTCCGCTGCGGCGAAACTTGCCGAGGGCGGCGACGTGGCTGTCAACGGCAAAGCCGTGGGAAAAAAATTCAAAGTCAAAGCGGGCGACAGTGTGGATATAGACTTCCCCCCGTTGGTGCCCGACGTCGTTTGCCCCGAGGATATACCGCTCGACGTCGTTTTTGAGGACGACGACGTAATCGTTGTAAACAAACCCGCGGGGATGGTCGTCCACCCCGCCGCGGGTAACCGTGAGGGGACGCTTGTCGCCGCGCTTTTGGCGCATTGCGGCGGCAGCCTTTCGGGTATCGGCGGAGTTATGCGCCCGGGAATCGTGCATAGGATAGACAAAGATACCACGGGGCTCATCGTGGCTGCGAAAAACGATACGGCGCACAGAAGCCTTGCGCTTCAAATAAAGGAACACAGCGCGTACCGCACTTACCTTGCGCTTGTTATCGGGGTGCCGCGCGGCGGCGAGGGAACTGTCGACGCACCGATAGGGCGCCACGTGCGCGACAGAAAAAAGATGGCTGTTTTGCCGTCGGGCAGCGGTGCGCGCGAAGCCGTGACGCATTGGCGCGTGATAGAGGAGTTCGCGGGGCTGTCGCTTGTCGAGTGCAGGCTCGAGACAGGGCGTACGCACCAAATACGCGTGCATATGGCGTATATCGGTCATCCCGTTCTCGGTGACGCGGTTTACGGCGGGGCAAATCACCCGTTTGCTCAGCGCCATACGGATCTTATAAAGGGGCAGTGCCTTCACGCGTGCTCACTTGAGCTCGATCACCCGCGTACGGGCGAAAGAATGCATTTTGTCGCGCCTTTGCCGCCCGAAACGGAAAAATTGCTTGCGATATTACGGCGGGAGAGTTAACGGCAAAACGGTGTTTTGCCGTTTTTTGATTTTTTAAATTGCCAGACCAACGTTCGGCGCGATAATTGGCGCGCGGACGGATAACGGAGGATATTTATGCTTGAAGAATTTGTTTTCGATCTGAAAAAGAACTTTTTGACAAATTGCGACACGGAGTTGCGCGCACAGATCAATCGCAACAGGCGCGTGTCGATGTTGCGCGGCAACGTCGTCGGAAATGCGCGCACACAGTCGTCGGGGGTGTGCGCACGCGTTCGCAAGGGCGGCGTCAGCGGATTTTCGTCAATGGGCGACGTTTCGCCCGAGGCGGCGCGTACGGTGCTTGCAGCTGCGGCGGATAACGCGGTGTTTTTGGATTCGCGTCTCGCTCGCGGCAAGGCGCCGTATGCTCCGATCTCAAACGGGTTAAAGCGCGTTGCCGACGGAGCCGTCGACTCCGAGCAAAAATATTATATTGAATATATGCGCCGCCTTGACGCTTATATCGAGCAAAAATATCCCGATCTTGCCTCGCGCCAACTTTCGTTGACCGACGAGTATATAGAAAAGGTGCTTGCCGTTTCCTCGGGCGTTGATTCGCATAACGAACTGAAGCGCAGTTATATCTATATCACTATGAGCAAAGACACGCCGCGCGGAGACGGTGTGGAGTGCACCGAGATCCTCGGCGGTTGGGGTGAGTTCGGCAGCAGATTCGTTCGTCCCGAGGACGACTTCGCGAAGATCGACGAGCTTTATCTGACCACCGTGAGAAAGAGCGAGGGCGTTTATGCCGATGCGGGGCTCAAAATGTGCGTGCTTGACGGCTCGTTGGCGGGGATGCTTGCCCACGAGGCGGTCGGTCATACCGTCGAGGCTGATATAGTTCTCGGCGGGTCGGTCGCCGCTTCGAAACTCGGCAAGCAAGTAGCGAGCGAGCTTGTTACGATGGTCGACTATGCGCACACGTCGCCCGACGGAGTCGTTCCGCTGCCTGTATACGTTGACGACGAGGGCGTTGAGGCGCGCGACGCTGTTCTTATAAAGGACGGCATTTTGGTCGGATATATGAACAATCGCGAAACTGCGGAAAGATTCGGTATGCAACCTTGCGGAAACGCGCGTGCGTTCGCTTATTCCGACGAGCCGCTGATTCGTATGCGCAACACCGCCGTGTGCGCCGGCACGTCGAAAATCGAGGATATTATCGCCTCCGTCGACGACGGATATTATCTTTGCAAGACCAACAACGGTCAGGCGGATACGACGGGCGAGTTTATGTTCGGCATCACTATGGGGTACGAGATCAAAAAGGGCAAGATCGGCAGAGCGATCCTCGATACGACGATATCCGGCTTGGCTTTCGATATGCTTAAGACCGTAGATATGGTTTCGGACACCGTCGAATGGTGCTCTTCTGGATACTGCGGTAAAAAGCAAATGATCCCCGTGTCGCTCGGCGGTCCAGCCCTCAGGTGTTTTGTCAACGTCGGCGGAAGATAAAATAACGGCGAAAGACGCGATTGCTTCCCGTGCGGCGAGAAACGTGCGCCTCGGGTGAGCGAACGCAACGCCGAAAGAGACGCCGATCGCGAGATCGGCACATACGATAACGTTATCGAAAGGTTTTGGTGCTTTAAATGAATGAAATATACGATCTGAAAAAGATAGCCGCGCAGATCGTCGAAAAACTGCGCGAGCGCGGAGCCGACAAGGTCAGCTGCAGCGTAACGAGCAAGGAAACGGACGAGTTTAACCACGAGGGCGGCGATTTTACGCTTTACAGAACGCTTTACGGCAGTTCCGTATCTATGACGGCGATATTGAACGGCAAAAAGGGCAGCACGGCTGTCAACCGTTTTGACGAGGAGAGTATCGACGTTGCCGTTGACGACTGCATAACCGCTGCTTTGGCGGCGGATGCGGACGAGGCGTGGGATATAGCTCCGCTCGAGGCTTGCCCCGACGGCGCGAATTTTGTCGACGGTACGCTTTTGCCCGATAAGGAAGCGCTTTTCGAGCGCACGCGGGAACTTATAAACGATATCGGTTCGCGCTATCCGAAAATCGTTATAGAGAGTTTGACGTCGGATTACGAGACCGCGCATACGGTCTATCTTAACTCGAACGGAATAGAGTACGACGTTAAACGCGGTTATTACAGCGTCGGCATAACGTACTCCGCGATCGACGGCGACGCGTCGACTTCGTTCGATTCCGCTATGGTCGTTACCGACGATCTGTCGCGACCGTTTATCGAATGCGGTTGCGTTGCGGATTCGCTTGAACGCACCGTGCGCCAACTCGTATCCGCGCCGAACGTCGAAAAGTTTTGCGGTACGGCGGTGCTTATGCCCGACTGTCTCGGGCAATTGCTCGGCACGGCGATAGATAATTTCGCGGGTGACGCTCATATTCTCGACGGCACGAGCATTTGGAGGGACAAACTCGGCAAGCAGGTAACCTCGCGCGGCTTTACCGTGCGCCTCGTCGCTTCGGACGATCGACTTTTGGCTCCGGAGCATTTTACGGGCGAGGGATATCCCGCCGAGGATTATACGCTTATAGAGGACGGCGTGCTGAAGTGCTTTGACGTTTCGCTTTACGTAGCGAACAAAACGGGGCAAAAGCGCGCGCTCAACGACAGCGGCACAATGCTGATCGATGCCGAAAAAACGACGAAATTCGACGATATCATATCCGGTATAGAGCAAGGTATCCTTGTGGGCAGATTTTCGGGCGGCGAGCCCGCTTCGAACGGGGACTTTTCGGGCGTGGCGAAAAACAGTTTTCTTATAGAAAACGGAAAGATAACAGGCGCCGCCGCGGAGACTATGATATCGGGCAATCTGGCTGATATGTTGATGAACGTTCGCGCCGTGTCGGCGGAGACCGTTTGCGACGGTCTCTCCGTCCTGCCGTACGTTGCGTTTGACGGCATAACCGTGTCGGGCAAATAAGCTGTGCGCACGCCGACGGCGATGAGCGTAAAAGGGCGAAATTACAAGACCTAAATAACGCAAGCCTCCCGCTCGTTCGATATGAACGGGCGCGAGGCTTATTTTTATCTTTTTCGTCTCTCCGGGCGGATCGCTGCTTCGAGATCTGCTCGATAACGCACTTGCCTGCGTCGTGCGGTTTGCCGCAAAGCGAAAAGTACGTGTTTTCGGCAAACGTGCACCGCGCCCGACTAACGCGGCAAGTCGGGCGTTGCGGCAACTTTGTGACGTGGCGCGGGCGCACGGCGGAGTTTTTTCGGATTCGTTTTCTTACACAAAAAACGGTAAAAAAATCAGCGGAATAACCATAAAATATATATTGACATTTTTCCCTTTTGAGATTATATTATTATAGGTTAATAAATCACGATATATTATGTATTTTACGGAGGACTTTATGGTTGTTTTTGTTTGCAATCTTTGCGGCTATGAGTATAATATAAAAGAGGGTGACACCGTTAACGGTATCGAACCCGATACGGATTTTGACGATCTGCCCGCAGATTGGACCTGCCCCTATTGCGGAGCGGGCAAAGAGGAATTCGAGCAATCCGAGATCGCAGATGACGAGGACTCCGAAGATTATTGAGGATCGTAAAATATAAAACCGCTCCGTCGTGTGACGGAGCGGTTTTTCGTCGTGTAAAAAGTATCAAAGCGAGTCGATATAAGCCATAGCGGCAAGGGCGGCTGTCGCACCGTCTGCCGTGGCGGTGGTTATCTGTCGCACCGATTTTGTGCGGCAGTCGCCCGCCGCAAACAAGCCGGGGCAAGAGGTCGCGCAGCTTTCGCCGGCGACAACGTAGCCGCGCTCGTCAAGCTCGACGAGATTCGAAAAGATGCCGTTTGACGGGGCAAGCCCCACCGCGAGAAACACTCCGTCGACGGGTAATTCGCTTGTTTCGCCCGTTGCGACGTTGCGAAGCCGAAGCCCCGCGAGCGAGGTGCCGTCGCTGCTTTTGATATAATCGGTAACCACGGTCGAGCAAATAACGTCGACGTTCGATTTTGCTTTAAGCCCCTCGGCGGAGGCGGCGTCGCAGGTGAGGGCGGGGAGATTCTGAACGACCGTAACTTTGGCACTTGTCTCGGCGAGCTGCGTCGCCTCGACTGCCGCGGAGTTGCCGCCGCCGACGACGGCAACGTTGCCGCCTGCGAAAAAAGCTCCGTCGCAAACGGCGCAAAACGAGACGCCGTGTCCGATAAGTTCGTCCTCGCCGTCGAGACCGAGACGGCGGTGCTCCGCACCGGATGCGATTATGACCGCGCGCGACGAATATGACTCACCGTCGGCGGAGACGAGAGTAAACGTGCCGTCGTCCTCTTTTTTTATGCCGCGTATATCCGTCGGCTCGATATCGGCACCGAGCGCTATGGCTTGACTTACCATCATATCGGCAAGTTCAGGTCCCGAAACGGCGGCAAACGCGGGGTAATTTTCGATCTTGGGGGAGAAGGTTATCTGACCGCCGAACGTGGACTTTTCGGCTATGAGCGCGGTTTTTCCGCCTCGCAGGGCATATATTGCCGTGGTAAGCCCGGCAGGCCCCGAGCCTATTATAATAATATCATACATTTTCGCACCATCGTATTTAATACGACCGACGGCAAATTGCCGTCGGTCGCGGTTTTTATGCTTTCAGCGCGCCGATATATGCTTTAACACCCATAATATCGGCAAAAGTCGTAACGTTTTCACCGTCGAATACGAGCAGCGTGGGAGCTTGCGCCGTGTTGTAACGCTTTGCGAAGTCGGGCTCGTCCTCGTGGTAGACCTTTTCGTACTTTATGCCCTCTTTGTCGAGGAGCTGAGCGGCAACCTTGCATTTGGGGCAGGTCTTCGTTGCGAAGAGGACGAGACGCTCGCCCTTGCTCTCGGGGGCGGACTTGCAGTCGCACTCGGCGCCGGCGGCTTTCTTTACCGTGTTGTGCGACTTTTTGTCGAAGTTTGCCATCGATTCTTCGACGTTGTATTCGAGTCTCTCCTTATATTCTTGCGACTTACCGTTGTTCCAGTTCTTGATGGGGCGGTAATATCCGGTTATGCGGCTGTATACCTCGGCGGGTTTGCCGCATTTGGGGCAGGTAAAGTGCTCGCCGGCGATATAGCCGTGAGTAGCGCATACGGAATAAGTGGGAGAGATGGTGTAGTAAGGCAGACGATAATTCTCGGCGATCTTGCGCACAAGGGTAGCCGCCGCTTTCCAGTCGGGGAGCTTTTCGCCGAGGAAAGTGTGGAAAACGGTGCCCGAAGTGTAAAGCGTTTGCAGCTCGTCTTGGATGTCGAGAGCGGAAAATACGTCGTCGGTGTAGCCGACGGGCAAGTGCGAGGAGTTGGTGTAGTAGGGAGTTTCCGCGTCGGTAGCGGTGATGATGTCAGGGTAACGCTTTCTGTCGTGCTTAGCCAAACGGTAAGAGGTGGACTCTGCGGGAGTGGCCTCGAGGTTGTAGAGGTCGCCGTATTTTTCCTGATAGTCGGAGAGGCGCTCCCTCATATGATTGAGCACGTTTTGGGTGAACTCCTGTGCCTTTTTGTCGGTAAGGTCGGCGCGGATCCACGAAGCGTTGAGGCAGGCTTCGTTCATACCGACAAGTCCTATCGTGGAGAAGTGGTTGTTGAACGTGCCGAGATATCTCTTGGTGTAGGGATAAAGTCCCTCGTCGAGAAGCTTGGAGATAACGTCCCTCTTTATCTTCAGCGAGCGAGCTGCGATATCCATCATATGGTCAAGGCGACGGTAGAAGTCTTGCTCGTCGGAGGAAATATATCCGAGGCGAGGCATATTGATGGTAACTACGCCGACAGAGCCGGTGCTTTCGCCGGAGCCGAAGTAACCGCCGGATTTTTTGCGAAGTTCACGCAGGTCGAGGCGCAAACGGCAGCACATAGAACGAACGTCGCTCGGCTCCATATCGCTGTTTATATAGTTGGAGAAATACGGTGTGCCGTATTTTGCCGTCATTTCGAAGAGCAAACGGTTGTTTTCGGATTCGGACCAATCGAAATCGCGAGTGATGGAATAGGTCGGAATCGGATATTGGAAGCCGCGACCGTTTGCGTCGCCCTCGATCATAATCTCGATAAACGCGCGGTTGACCATATCCATCTCGCGCTGGCAATCGCCGTAGGTAAAGTTCTGGGGCTTGCCTCCGATGATTGCGGGGCGATCCGCAAGGTCGGGCGGGCAGGTCCAGTCGAGGGTGATGTTGGAGAAGGGTGCCTGAGTGCCCCAACGCGAGGGGGTGTTAACTCCGTAAATAAAAGATTCGATGCACTTTTTGACGGATTCGTATTCAAGCGACTCCGCCTTTACGAACGGCGCGAGATAAGTGTCGAAAGAGGAGAACGCCTGTGCGCCAGCCCATTCGTTTTGCATAATTCCGAGGAAGTTGACCATTTGGTTGCAAAGGGTGGCAAGGTGCTTTGCGGGGGCGGAGGTTATTTTGCCGGGGATGCCGCCGAGCCCTTCTTCGATAAGTTGGCGCAGCGACCAACCTGCGCAGTATCCGGTAAGCATCGAAAGGTCGTGCAGATGGATGTCCGCGTTTCGGTGGGCGTTTGCTATCTCGTCGTCGTAGATCTCGGAGAGCCAATAGTTCGCGGTTATCGCGCCGGAGTTCGAAAGTATAAGACCGCCGACGGAGTAGGTAACGGTGGAGTTTTCTTTTACTCGCCAGTCGAGGTCTTTTACGTAAGAATCGACTATCTCTTTGTAATCGAGATACGTGGACTTCATATTGCGCAGCTTTTCGCGTTGACGGCGATAAAGGATGTATGCTTTCGCAACGTCCTCGTAGCCGGCTTGAGCCAAAACCGCCTCGACGCTGTCCTGAACGTCTTCGACCGCTATTTTGTCGTCGGTTATTTTGGGCTCGAAATTCGACGTGACTCTCAGAGATATGAGGTCGATAACGTCGGGGTTGTATTTTTTATTGCAGGCTTCGAATGCCGATGCAATTGCGCGACTGATCTTGGAAATGTCGAAATCGACGACTTTTCCGTTTCTTTTTACGACCTGGTACATTTATGTTTCCTCCAAAAAACAGTGTTGACTGCAAGTGAGGTAATTATACTATATATTGTGTTCCTTGTCAACAAAAAACAACTATATATTGTGCAAAAAAATATTTTCGGCACAATATATAGTTGAAAAGACGTTTTTTTGGTGAGTTTGTCACAATTTTTTAAATTCCGCGCACGGATACCGCGCCGACGTACGGACGAACGATTTCGGCGAACGAGCGCAAGGTCTCCGCGTCGAATCCATGCATTCCGGACGAGATGAGCGCGCCCGAATCCACGAAATTTTGGATATAATATTTTTTCGCGCCTTTGATAAAGGCGCCGATAGACTTGAAAGCGAGCTCGGAGTGCAGTTCGCGCACGGCTGTGGTGCGAAATTCGTAATCGACTTTACCTGTAAGCAAAACGGCAACGGATTCGCAGATCGGCGTTACGTCAAATTGCTTAAGCCCGACGCTTTGGGCGTATAACGGCGGCGAATTTTTTATATCCATCGCGACGTAATCGCAAAGCCCCTTGTCGATAACCGAGGCGAGAACGTCGGGGTGCGTGCCGTTTGTGTCGAGCTTGATTTTGAGTGAGCCGATCTCGCGAACGCGCGACATAAAATCCTCGAGATCTTTTTGCAGGCACGGCTCGCCGCCGGTGACGACTATTCCGTCAAGCGCTCCGGCACGCAGACGAAGATAATCTATGACCTCCGATTCGGGAATGACCCGCGCCGTCCCGGGGTGAAGAACGAGCTCGGAGTTGTGACAAAAAGGACACCTTAGGTCGCAACCGCCGACGAAAAGCGTGCACGCCACCTTTTCGGGGTAGTCGAGCAAAGTGAGTTTGTTAAATCCGTGAAATACCATAGAATTCTCCGTGCGCGGCTGTTTTGTTTTTTGCCTTTCCGCACGGACATTATATAACTTTTTTCTTTCGCTGTCAACACTCGCGCCGCTCACCCGCGCGACTGCCGTACGTCGAGGAACTTGCGCCCGACCGCTACGTGAATCCGAGCGAAAAGATCCCGTAAACGTCGTCGATAAGGGCGCGACACGACGGAGCGCCGACGGCAACGAGGATATATTCTTCGCCCGATGCGTCTACGGCAACGGACGCCATACTGCGTCCGCTTGACGTAAGCGACCCCGTTTTGCCCCCGAGGATCGAAAATCCGTTCGGCGTACGGTTTCCGGTGTATCCGTCAAGCCACGAAAAAGTCGTCGAGCGAACGGTGCGCGGCGCGTGATAATCTGTCTTTGACATAACGTAGCTTTGCGAGCATATTATTTCGCGCAAAAGCTCGTTGTCGAGCGCGTAGTTCAGCATAGTGGCGACGTCGCGCGCGGTGCTGTAATTATCGTCGTCGGGCAGACCCGACGAATTGGCGAAATTCGTTCCGCTCATACCGAGCTCTTTGGCTTTTTCGTTCATAAGCTCGCAAAAGCTCGCTTCGCTGCCGGCGACGTAACAGGCGAGCGCGGCTGCGGCGTCGCAGGCGGAGGGCAACGCCGTTGCGTACATAAGGTCGCGCAGCGTTACTTTTTCGCCGATAGCCAACCCGACGTTCGAGCCGTTTCGATTGTTCACGTTATATATGATCTCGCGCGTCAGGGTAAAGGTATCGGTAAAGTCGGCAACGTTTTCCGCGGCGATTATCAGAGTCATTATTTTCGTCAGCGACGCGGGATATATGCGTTTATCCGCCGCATATTGCGCCGCGATCTTGCCGCTTGTTCGGCTGAAGAGCAGTGCGCTTGCGGAATTGACGGAGGAGTCGAGCGCGGCGGCTGCGGCGGAATCGACGGGAACGTAATCCTTTTTTGCCGTGCCCGAGACCTCGGGCGGTAACGTCTCCGCGGGCACCTGCGTCAAAGACGGCGGAGCACAGGTTGCCGTGCTTTGCGGCGAGCCGGTAAAACGCGCGTCGTTATCGGCGGCAGTGCCGCCGTCCTCGAAAACGTGCTCCGGGTCCGAGGGTGCGATGAGCTGCGACGGCACGTATTCCGCAGGTGCCGAGTGCGCCGAAGTGTAGGCAAGACCATATACGAAAGTAAAGGCAATAAAGACCGTCCCGAGGATAACGACGCCGGCGGCAAGGGCGGACTGTTTAAGCGCCGACGTACCGTCGCGAGTCGGCACGCTTGCTTTGATTTGTCTTATCTTCATGGCGATATGTCTTTTTCCGCGGATTTTCGCAAAGCGGAGACTCCTTTTTGTTTTTCGCATCGTTTATTAAAGAGGCGTTGCGAAAAGTATATCACGGCAAGGGTGTGCTTTTCGGTCGAAAGCGGTCGGGCGAAAAAACTAAGTGCACGGTTTTGTGCTCGTTAAAAAAGAAGTCGGGTGCGACGAAAGTATTCACAATATGTTCACAATGATGAGGTATAATATGATATATTGCGTTGAGTCGGTACCGAGCGGCGACGCCGCGACCGAGGACACGTAACGAGGAACAGATGGCGGGGGACTGGTTTATATGAGTAAAAATACGGGCAGAAACAAAGAGATAATAAAAAAGACGTCGATCGGCGGGCAGGCATTGCTTGAGGGCATAATGATGCGCGGACCGCAAAAAACCGCAATGGCGGTTAGAAAGCCGAGCGGCGAGATGGTGGTGGAAACAAACGAAAACGCCGCCTCGTCGCGTCCGCGATTTACTAAGCTACCCATCGTTCGCGGAACGGTAAATTTTGTCGATTCGATGGTCTCGGGATATCGCTATCTTATGCGTTCGGCTGAGATCGGTGAGCTTGAGGGGATGATAGAAGACAACCCCAAAAAAGATGCCTGCGACGTTGCCGATACGGCAACGGGCGAGTCGACTTGCGATGCGGGCGGTAGCGACGACGGCGATGCAGCGACCGACGCGACAAGCGCCGCGGAAGCAAGCGCCGACGAAAGCAAGACCGAAGAGGTCGGCGACAACGAAAAAGACGGTGCGAATAATAAAGAAAAAAGCACGGAGAAAGACGACGATAAGATCAGCCGAGGAGCGTTTAACGCGATAATGGCTGTCGGTATGGTTCTCGGTGTGGCGCTGGCGCTTTTCCTTTTCAAAGTGATACCGGAGAGCCTTTATCAGGGGCTTGTGCGCCTTGTCCCCGCTTTTGACGGCGAGGGTTACGGTTATTCTTTACTGCGTTCGGCGATAACCGGCTGCGTAAAGATCGCGATCCTTGTCGGATATATGGCGGCGGTCTCGCTTATGAAAGACATAAGGCGCACGTTTATGTATCACGGTGCGGAGCACAAAACGATCTTTTGCTATGAGATGGGGCTTGAGCTGACGGTGGAAAACGTACGCCGTCAACGCAGATTCCACCCCAGGTGCGGAACGTCGTTCCTTATCCTTATGCTTCTTATTTCCGTAATAGTAAATATGTTTATCCCCGCGAAGATAGTTTCGAGCGGAGTGCTGAACGTTATCGCGCGTACGGGTATCGGGCTTTTGCTTTTGCCGCTCGTCGTCGGTATCGGGTATGAGGTGATAAAGTTTGCCGGTAGGCACGACAACGTTTTGACCCGCATAATCTCCGCCCCGGGGGTTTGGCTGCAGCACGTGACGACGAAAGAGCCCACCGACGATATGATAGAGTGCGCCATTGCCGCGCTGCGGGAGGTCGTGCCGAGCGACGGCAGCGATAAGTGGTAACGATACGCAAAGGTATGAGACAAAAAGACGTAAAGAGAATCTTTTCAAAGCCGCCGACGCTCTGCACTCCGCGCCTTGTTTTGCGCGAGCTGCGCGTCGGCGACGCGGAGGATATGTTCGAGTATGCTTCGCGTGCGGACGTGACGCGCTATCTGACGTGGCAACCGCACCCGTCGCGCAATTATACGCGCGAATTTCTTGAATTTATAGGTACGAAATATCGCTTGGGCGAATATTTCGATTGGGCTGTGGTTTGTCGGGGAGATGCGGCAGAGCCGAAGATGATTGGAACTTGCGGTTTCAGCCGCATAAATTGCTCGGACAATTCCGCCGAGGCGGGGTACGTTATAAATCCGCGATATCGTGGGCAAGCTCTCGCGCCCGAGGCGCTGGCGCGCGTTATCCGTTTCGGATTCAAGGAGATGAAGCTCAATCGAATCGAGGCGCGATACATTGTCGGCAACGACCCGTCGCGCCGCGTTATGGAAAAGGTCGGGATGCGCTTCGAGGGGATACTTCGCTCGTCTTTGTATTTGCGAGGCGAATATCGCGACGTCGGCGTGTGTTCGATATTGGCACGTGAATATTTTTCGAGCCTGAAAACGTAAAAAACGAAAACAAGTGAATATTCCTCCTTTTCGAAGACGATAATGGGATCGAATTCAAAAGGAGGTGCTTTTTTATGGATTTTGAAGTTCCCGTACCCGCGGGCGAAAAACTGAAAGGGACAAAAACGGAGGAGAATCTCCACACGGCACTCTCGGGAGAGTCGCAGGCTTACCAGAGATACCGTTGGTTTGCGAGCCGAGCGCGTGAAGAGGGCTATATCGGCATAGCGCAGATCTTCGAGGAAACGGCGCGCAACGAATCGGAACATGCCGAAACTTGGTTTAAGATCCTCGGCGGTGCCGAGGAAACTGTGCGCAATCTCGAAGTGGCGGCTGCCGGCGAGCATTTCGAATGGGACGAAATGTATCGCGAATTTGCCGCGACTGCGCGCGAGGAGGGCTTTGAGGATATCGCGTTGCGCTTCGAGAGGGTCGCGGCGATCGAGCGCCGACACGAGGAGAGGTATCTCGCCTCGCGCGATCGCGTTGCGAACGGTTGCGAATTCAAGATAGCGGACGGAGAGAGCGGCACGGTGCTTTGGGTGTGCCTTGCCTGCGGTCAGATCTGGAGCGGCGACAGCGCCCCCGAACATTGCCCCTCTTGCGGCAATCCGCAAGGGTATTTTACAAGATACAAAGAATAACGGAACAGCCCGCGAGCCGAAAAGCTCGCGGGCTGTTCCGTTATTTTGCTTTTTGTCAGTCGTTCTTCGGCTTTCTGCCGAGGATGGCGTTGGTTATGATGCCGAGGATGAGCGCGGTGGCGATCGACGTAATCGAGATCTTGCCGAAAGTGAGCGACAAACCGCCGATGCCGGCGATAAGGATCACGGAAACCGTGAAGAGGTTGCGATTTTCTTCAAGATCGACCTCTTTGATCATTTTCAGACCCGAAACGGATATAAATCCGTAAAGCGCCATACAAACTCCGCCCATAACGCAAGCGGGGATCGAATTAACGAACGCGACGAAAGGCGTGAGGAAAGATATTACGATCGCACCGATTGCGGCTGCGATTATCGTCGCGACGGACGCGTTGCCCGTTATCGCTACGCAGGCGACGGATTCGCCGTAGGTTGTGTTCGGGCAACCGCCGAAGATGGCTCCGACCATAGAGCCGACGCCGTCGCCGAGGAGCGTGCGGCAAAGACCGGGATCTTCAAGAAGGTCTTTTTCTATTATGGAAGAGATGTTTTTGTGGTCGGCGATGTGCTCGGCGAATACGACGAAGGCGACGGGAACGTATGCCGCCGCAATGGTACCGACGTATGCTCCGCCGATATGCTCAAAGCCGCCGAGCGCTTTGATAAACGTGAACTCGGGAACAGCAAAAAACGTTTTGATGCCTATGCCGCCTGCAACGAGGTCGGTAAAGTGCGAAAAGTCGATGATCTTAAGCGCGTCCACGTCGGCACAGTTTCCGATAACGGTAAAGATCGCCGAAAGTGCGTAGCCGGAGAGTATGCCTATGATAAAGGGAATGAGCTTTACCGTGTTCTTACCGTAGGTGGAGCAGAGCATAGTTATGATAAGCGTTACCACGCCGATGAAAACGCACAAAAGCGTGCTTGCAACGGAATGCCCGAGCACGGTAACTCCGCCTTTTTGCAGGTCGGATACCGCGTTGCCCGCAAGAGAAAGACCGATTATGGATACGGTGGGACCGATGACGACGGCGGGCATAAGTTTGTTAAGCCAATTTACGCCGACGAACTTTACCACAATCGCGATGACCACGTAAACGAGACCTGCGAATATCGCGCCGATGATCAGACCGAGATATCCGAGCTCGACCGTAGCCGCGCCGGCAAAAGCCGCAGCCATCGAGCCGAGGAACGCGAACGAAGAGCCGAGAAAAACAGGGCTCTTTTTTCTTGTGAAGAGAACGTAAACGAGTGTGCCCGCGCCTGCGCCGAACAGAGCGGCTGCGGGGCTCATACCGTTGCCCGTGATAACCGGTACCACCAAGGTAGCCGCCATTATCGCAAGGAGCTGTTGGATGGCGAATACGACCAATTTGCCGAATTTCGGCTTGTCGCTTATGCCGTAACGAAGTTGCATTGCTGATTCCTCCGAATGAATATTTTGTATTGCTGTGAATATGATAACATAAAAGAGGGAAAAAGTAAAGCAATTTGTAAAAAAAGGTCGAACGAGGCGGATCTTTCGCACTCGGACGAAAAACTCGCGCGAAAAACGTGACGGCGGGGGCTAAAATCGACGAACGGTTTTTAATTTGCCTTTTTTTATTGCTTTTTGTCGAGAAATATGCTATCATACTGATATTGTTCAAACTGATATCGTTTATCGGAAAGGAATTTATCTATGAATAAGAAGAAATGTTGCGTTGTCGGCGCGACGGGAATGGTCGGACAAAGGTTTTTGACGTTGCTTGCCGAGCACCCGTATTTTGAGGTTACGGCGCTGGCGGCGTCCGCTCGCTCTGCCGGGAAAACCTATGCGGAGGCTGTCGGCGACCGCTGGAAAATGGACGTTCCTATGCCCGCGAAATTCGCCGATATGACGGTACTCAGTGCAGACGAACCGAAAAAGATCGCCGAGCTTTGCGATTTCGTATTTTGCGCCGTTGATATGCCCAAAGAGGCTGTAAAAGCGCTCGAATACAGCTATGCTGCGTGCGAGCTGCCCGTCGTTTCGAACAACTCCGCGCATCGTTGGACGCCCGACGTGCCGATGGTCATCCCCGAGATAAACCCCGAGCATTTCGAGGTAATAAAGCATCAGCGCGCAAGGCTCGGGACGAAAAAAGGTTTTGTCGCCGTAAAACCGAATTGCTCCATCCAATCCTACGTGCCGATGCTCAGCCCCTTGCGCACGTTCGGTATCTCGAGAGTTGTCGCGACGACGTATCAGGCGATCTCCGGGGCGGGCAAAACTTTTCGCGACTGGCCCGAGATGACGGATAACGTTATCCCGTACATCGGCGGCGAAGAGGAAAAGAGCGAGCAGGAGCCGCTCAGAATATGGGGCGACGTCGTGGGCGGCGAGATAGTCAAAGCGCAGGCTCCCGTTATTACGACCCAGTGCATTCGCGTCCCCGTGACCAACGGTCACACCGCCGCAGTGTTCGTGCAGTTCGACAAAAAAACGTCGAAAGAAGAGATACTCGCGAGATGGGAAGCTTATAAGGGGCTGCCGCAAGAGCTCGAGCTCCCCTCCGCTCCGAAGCGGTTTATCACGTATTTCGAGGATAACGATCGCCCGCAATGCGCGACTGACCGCGAGTTGTACGGCGGTATGGGCGTTTCCGCGGGCAGACTGCGCGAGGATACCCTCTTCGATTACAAGTTCGTCGGACTTTCGCACAATACGTTGCGAGGCGCTGCCGGCGGCGCGGTACTTAACGCCGAATTGCTTTACCGCCTCGGATATTTCGACTGAAGATAACTTATGGTGAATAAAAAGATACTTGTTCTGACCTTTTCGCCGAACGGCAGGTGCGCAGAGCTTGCCGAGGCGGCGGCATACACGCTTTACCGTGCCGATTTTGCGGTTATGCTCGGCGACGTAACGTTGCCGAGCGACCGTGCGGAGTTGCGCGATACCGAGATAAGCGCGGATACGGTGATAGCCTTTTTCCCCGTACACGTGGGGCGATTGCCCGAGCTCATTTGCGATTTTTTGGCGTCTTCGCGAATATACGCAAAAAACGCCGCGCTCGTTTTGGGCTACGGCTCTTGCGGTATAGGCGACGCGGCTGCGGATGCGAAGCGTGCGTTTGCCGAGGCGGGGATAGAGCTGACGCGCGTACTTGCCTACCCGTTGCCGCATTCTCACGCGCCGCTCGTTAAGAGCGAGCAGCTTTTGCCTCCCGGATTTTCGGACGTGGAGAGGTTCGTCTTTTCGGCGGCGCGCGGCGACGCCGCACCCGGGATCTACGTAAAACGCACCGTCGCGTCGCGGATCCCTCGCGCTCTCGCTTTGCGTTTTACGGCGTCCGTTCCGAAAACGGATATCGAAAAATGCGTTTTTTGCGGCAAATGCGCCGCCGTCTGCCCGACGGGAGCCGCAAGTCCCGACAGGACGACGGTCAACGGCGCGGATTGCCTCAGGTGCGCGTCTTGCGTTTACGCTTGCCCCGAGGGGGCGAAAACGCTGCGCTTGCATCCGTTTGCCAAGAGCAAAATGAAAAAAGCCTTTGCGCGACGCGGGCGGGCAGAAGAGCTTTGACTGTAAGCGGCGAGAGGAGCGGTCTGCGCACCTCTCGCCGAAACGGTTTTTGCGTAATAATTCTTGGCGAAATATTTTGCGAAAATCATCTTGACATCCGTGCTTATATGTGATACAATATCAACATTATAATATTCAGTAACAGGAGGATTTTGTTTACCGTGGACGGTCACAGTTGCGACGCAACCGATAAGCCCGACGACAATCCCGAATATTAGGCGGCATATCTGCATTTGATGACGGTGCGGGTATGTCTTTTTGCGTTTGTTTTTAATTTTAACTTATTTTTCGATCTTATTTCGATCTGTTCGGGAGTGTAATTATGACTGCGAAATTAATAATAATGTTGGTGTGTCTCGTTATGTCGGCGTATTTTTCGGCGACGGAGACTGCCTTTTCCACAATGAACAAAACGCGCGTAAAGGCTATTGCCGAAAAAGGCAACAAGCGCGCGGAGATGACCTTAAAGCTTGCCGATAAATACGATAAGCTGATATCTACCATACTTATCGGAAACAATATCGTTAATATACTGCTTGCTTCTTTGGGAACGTTGCTTTTCGTCGAACTGATGGGCGACGCGGGTGCGACCGTTTCGACCGCCGTTACCACCCTTGCGGTGTTGGCTTTCGGCGAGATAACGCCGAAGAATCTCGCGCGCAACTTCCCCGAGAAGTTCGCGATGTTCTCCGCGCCGATAATTCGTTTTATCGGCTGGATACTTTATCCCGTCAGCGTTGTGTTTTCCGGCTGGAACAAGCTGCTTTCGCTTATAATAAGGAGCGACGACGACAGTAAAATGTCGCAGGATGAGCTTTTGCTTCTTGTCGACGAGGTGCAGCAGGACGGCAGTATCGACGAGGAGGAGGGCGACCTGCTTCGCAATGCCATCGAGTTTACCGACCTTAAAGCCGAGGATATACTTACGCACAGGACAGATATCGAGGCGGTTCCGGCGAACGCGACGAAAGACGAGGTCGCTCGCGCGTTTACCGAGTCGCGTTTTTCCAGGCTTTTGGTTTACGAAGACAGCATAGACAATATCGTCGGAGTTATACATCAAAAAGATTTTTACGTCGGTAAGGGTGTGACTCCGAAACCTCTTGAGGAGATAATAACGCCACCGCTGTTTATACATCAGTCCGAGATGATAAGCGATCTTTTAAAGCATTTGCAGCGCGAAAAATCGCATATAGCCGTCGTTCTCGACGAATACGGCGGAACGCTCGGTATCGTTACGATGGAAGACATCCTCGAGGAGCTTGTGGGCGAGATATGGGACGAGCACGACGAGATCGTGGAAGAGTTCAGACAAGTCGAGCCCGACAGATATATAGTCGATCCGAGTGCGAATTTCGAGGATTTTTGCGATTTCTTCGAACTGAGCGCGACGTCGGACAGTGTGTCGCTCGGCGGTTGGATAATGGAGCAGCTCGGCGGTATTCCCGAGCCCGGCGACGGATTCGATTTCGAAAATATCAACGTTACCGTGTCGAAGACCGAGTCACACCGTATATCCGAGGTTGTGGTCTTGCGTCGCGAAAAAGCGGACGAGGACGGGGCAAACGAGGAGTAACGGCTGCCTTGCCGAGTGGAATGAAAAAAGCGAAGCGCGCGGATTTTCCGCGCGCTTCGCTTTTGTCGTTTTTAAAATTTGGGGAAGACGAGACCGCTGTCGAAGAGGGAGTAGGGAGATACGGCGGTCGTTCCGACCGTAAATCCGAAGTGCAGCCTGCCGCTTTCGGTGAAGCCTGTGCTTCCGCTTTTTCCGATGGTTTGCGACGCTATGACTTTGTCGCCCGATTTAACGGATATCTCGCCGAGGTGTGCGTACCAGCTTCGCAATCCGAAGCCGTGGTCGACCACGACGTAATTGCCGAGAAGGTTGTCGCTGCCGACGGCGCATACGACGCCGTCTCCGACGGAGGGCACGCTTGTGCCGTCCTCTACCGCGAAGTCGAGCCCCGTGTGCGTGTAAGACGCTTTGGACGAAGAGTTCGCGAGGGTCACGATCTTGCCGAATCCCATTTTGAGGTTTTTGTTGCTGGTCAGTTCGTTGTTGTTTTTAAACCAAAGACGGGTGAATTTCGTTGTAGTCGAGCCGGTGGCAACGGACGTTTGCGTGCCTATCCCGGTCAGCACCGAATAATATGCGCTGAGATTTGCGGAAGTGTAGAGCTTGTTAACGATATCGGCTGAGACGTTGCTTGTTCTTGAGTCGAATTTGTATCTCGGGGCGTTTACAGTCAGTTCGAGCTCGCTCACGGTGTCGCCGTATGCGACGGTGAACTTGTATTTGCCCGTTTTGAGATCGCATCCGAGGGGAATGAGGGCGTGCACGTAATCACCGTCGCGATAAAATGCGGGGGTGAAGTTTATAGTCGGCTCGCTCGAGAAGCGGATTTTGCCGGTGTCTTTGACGTTGAGCCCCGAAAGGACGACGACGTCTCCGTGGCTTACTTCGGCGCTGCCGAGGAGAAAGCGCGGCGGAGCGGTCACGGACAACGTGAACGAGTAGGTGGCGTTGCCGACGTAAGAGTCGTTTTGCCAAGAAGCGTCAAGCGTGAAAGAAAGGTCGGTATTGCGGTCGAGCGACAGGGAGGGGACGCTTGCGTAATCGCCCTCGTACCATATCGTGTCACCGGATTTGACAAGAAGCTTTGAGTTTGTCGGCGCAACGTCGAATGCGATGTTGATGCCGTCGCCGTTTGCGGCGTCGAACTGCGCGTTGTCGGTGTTTGTGCTCGAGGTGCTTTTAAAGGATCCGTTTTCGGTCTTGTACGACCAATTGATCACCGCCGCGTCGAGAACGAGACCGTTGACTGTGAGCGACGGGAGCGTCGAACTTTTATATAGGAAGCTCGCGTATTGTGTGTTTAAAAACTGCGCCGCGTAAGACGACTGTATTCTGTAACTGTCGCCGAATTCGTCCGTGAAATAACATTCCGAAGAATTGGTCGAAAAATAATATTTTCGTTCCGCGGTCTTGCTGCCGTAGTCGAAAGTCACGAGTGTGAACGCTCCGCCGCTTATGCTCTCGGGCAAAGATTGCACTTTGTTTTCGCTTTTGTTCATATTCAGAAAAGTCGAGATAATGCTCGAGTCTTCGTCCGCTGCAACGGTCCAGCTTTGTCCGCTCGGCACTTTGATCGTGATCTTCGTCGGCACGTCCGAGTTGCGAGCGCTCCCTCCGGAGCGATAATTCGCAATGGCTACGTACGTCGGTGTGAACAGAAGCACCAATGCCGCCAACAAAGCTACGAATTTTTTGAAATTTGTGCTTGTCTTCATTATATTATATATGTCATCCTTTCGCCATACGGCTGTTTTTCATTATTTAATTATACACCATCATTATCGCAAGGTCAAGAAAAATAACGAAATATGTTCGGGCAGATCGCACGGCGTCGTATTCGGAGCTTTTTCGCCGCGCGGACGTATGCGGAAAAGATAGGGAGCATAAAGGAGTGGAAGAAAGGCGGCTCGTAAGTTGAACGCTGCCGGTCGAGTGAGTAATCGTCGGGTGCGCAGGTGCTTCTGCCGCTTCCGCCGCTTCCGCCTCTTCTGCCGCATTCGCCTCTTTCGCCGCTTTCGGTCGTTTGCGCGGTGTGTTTTTGGCGACCATAGTCAAAAATGCCCACAGAGAGGGGTTGGCGCAGGCGGCGAGATTGGTGAAAAGAGCCAAAAGCGAAAAAAGTTTGAAAAAAACGAAAAAAAGTGTTGACAAAGCGGTTCGGGGGTGATATAATAACAAAGCTGTCGCGTGAGGCGGCACGGAGATCATTGAAAATTGAACAACAGACAATAAGTACAAGCACAAAAACGTGCGAGGAAAAGTCAAAGAATTTGAGAAACACGAACTCAAAAGTAAATTAAGAAACACGCCGGCGGAGCGAAAGCTCGGTCGAGTGAGAAACAAGAGCAAAAGCTCTGAAGAAAGATCTTAAGCTTCCACGGAAGCATATGATACAATGATTCAGAGAGTTTGATCCTGGCTCAGGATGAACGCTGGCGGCGCGCCTAACACATGCAA
>CAZOFD010000020.1:0-29094 GCA_964579135.1 uncultured Ruminococcus sp.
ACGCCGTAGGTCACCTCAACGGAGCCTATACCATTCTCAACGAATTTGGAAATCTGCACCGCTTTCAGCGCACTTGCGTAGTCTGTCTTATAATCGCCGTTCCACTGTTCGTTGAGAATATAAACCTTGTCACCGCTGTTCATACCCGAAAGGTCAATTTCGATCGTTCCGCTTGCGTCTGCGGTTTCGGTGATGTTCTTCAAACTGCCGTAAGCGAATGAGAATAAGCATATGCCGTTCCATACTCTCCGCCACACATTTGCTTCCCACGCTTTTCATTACGGCATAGATGTCAAAACGCTGGCTTGTACGATCGGTCACGAAAGCGTAGAAACAACGCTGAATGTCTACGCCCACACCTCTGAGAAGATGAAGCAGGACGCGGCAAAACAGATCGACAATACGCTTGGCACAGCAGTGAGCAAAAATAACACCTTGTGTGACGAGGAAGGAAAAGACGAGCAACTAGAAGACAATGCCCAACGAGCCGTAAAAACGGTATTTGAGCCGTACAAAGGCAAGAAACGAAAGCTGGGTACTGGATATATCAAACAGCTTTCTGCTAACTGCTGGCAAGGAAGATATACCCCGACCGTAAACGGAAAGCGTATCGCACGGAACGTTTACGCACATAGCGAACAGGAATGCGAGCAAAAGCTCACAGAACTGATACACGAGATGAAAGTAGAACTCGGCATCACGAGTTAAAAATAATATGCGGTAAACAAAGAAAAGGCTTTCGGAAACTCCAAATCAGAGAAAGCCGAAAGCCTGATTTATTCGCATTGTGGTCAAGGATATTTGATAAGTGTTACAGACAAATAAAAATACTGCAATGTTTGTTGATACCAGACAAAACAGTGAAAGAAAAATCCGTAGAATTTATACAAATTCTACGGATTTTTGGTCTGAGTGACACGACTTGAACGTGCGGCCTCTACCACCCCAAGGTAGCGCGCTACCAACTGCGCCACACCCAGATTTTAGCGTGAAACCTACAAGTTTCTCGTACATCGGTGCAAAACACACAAGCTCTCCACACATTTGTGTATTATATCACTCGAAATGCAAAATGTCAACCCTTTTTTGAAAAAATATTAAAAATACGTGCGCTTTTGTCCGATTTTGTAAAAAACGGAGCGTAAACGACGTGAAACGCCGGTATTGACGGGAGCGGTAAACGCGAGTATAATTAATATACCGTTAAAACGTATCGCGGCGGACGAAAATCGCCGTGTCGTATTTTCGTTGGCAAAGGCGGTGTCGAACTGCGCGAGAACTTTATAATGCGATATCGGCGCAAGCACCGAATTCGAGTGATGTACGGAGCAGTCTTGGCGTATGTTTCGCCGCGCGACGCGCGTTTTTGCGAGGCAAACGAGATCGTGCTGCGACGTTTGTTTAAGAGCTGTGTGAAAGAGAAAATGCTATGAACGATATTAAGATAGAAAGATACGACGAGTTGCCGAAAGAATCGCGAGAGATAAGACGCGCGGTCTTTGTCGAGGAACAGGGTTTTAAGAATGAATTTGACGAAAAAGACAATATCAGCCGCCATTTCGTTGCCTTTTTTGCTGGAGCTGCGGTGGGGACTTGCCGCGTTTACTTTGACGCCGAGAGCGGTTGCTGTGTGATAGGCAGAGTAGCGGTGCGCCGTGAGTGGCGCGGCAGAGGACTCGGCGAAGCGTTGGTGCGCGCTGCGGAAGCCGACGTTTTGCAAGACGGAAAAACCTCGACAGTGCGCATTTCGGCGCAGGTGCGAGCGGTGAATTTTTACAAAAAACTCGGATACGCCGAAGTCGGAGAATACTCGACGGACGAGGGCGTGAGGCACACGCTGACGGAAAAAACGCTCGATGCCGACGTCGCCGAATGCCACGGGCGGCGTGGCGCATAACAGCGGTGTGGCACCGCGTTTTGTCGCCCGCCGTAAGTGCGCTTCGGTTTGCGGTTGCTTTTGCTTTTTCGTGCTTAAAGCGACGACGTGCGAAAAAACAAGCCTATAAGGCTTATGCCAAGCGGAAAGAGAAGCCGCGCGAAGAAAGAAAGGATCCTTCGTACGGCGATCTTTGCCCCGGGCGACAAACAAAAACGATCCTCTTGGGTCACCCTGTGAAATTATCGGACGGGTGCGACCTTTAAGAGGAGCGTTGTTTGTTTTGATCGAGGTGGTGCCTGCCGTTTTATCATCACCTGCGAGCCTGTTCGGTTGCAACAAGCGGCGCCAGACTGCCGCGATCGCCGACGTCGAAGCCGCAGGTTGAATATTCGGCGCGGATAAAAGAAAAAAGTTTTCTTGCCGTTGCGAGGCGGCGATATACGGTGCGATCGTCCATATGATGTTCGGCGGCGAAACGGCGTATTTTGCCTGATACTTCGGATGCGCGCGGTCTTGAGCGGCGCGAGGTGAAATACACGGCGCGCACGGCGCGCGCGGTCTCGCTTTGACCCGAAAACTCAAGCAAACGCACGGTGTCGCCCACGGCAAGCATCGTCAGTGCTTCGTCGTCGCGGCAAACGCCACGGACGCGACACAGGAGTTCGATGGGAGACGACGTGCGATGAAGTCCGAGAGCTGCGAAGCGACGAAAAGCCGCCGCGCTGTCGGCTCGTTGGCGGTCGACCGTCATTTTATTTGCCTTGTCAGTTTGTCGACGTCGCGGTCGGCTCCGATAACGGAAACGAGTTCGCCGCCCGCAAAAGCTCTGGCGGCGGCGGGGGCGACGTCGGCTTTGCCGTCTGACGATATCGCTATGATATTAACGCCGAATCGGCGGCGCAGGTCGAGTTCTATGAGATTTTTTCCGATCCATTCGTCGGGCACGCAAAGCTCGACTATTTTATAGCCCGAGAACTGCACGTAATCCGCTACGGAATCGTTTGACAGACGAAACGCCAACTTTTCGCCCGCGTCGTATTCGGGAAAGGTTATCTCGTCCGCGCCTATGCGCGAGAGCACCTTGCGATGGCTTTCGTTGACCGCGCGGGTGATAACTCTGCGCACTCCGAGCTCTTTTAAAAGAATCGTCGACAGTATTATATCGTTCGTATTCGAGGTGAGGCATACGACGGCACATTCGTAATCCGCAACGCCTGCGGCGCGCAACAGATTTTCGTTGGTCGCGTCTCCGATAACGGCGTTTGTGACCGTGTCCGCAAGTGCGTTTACGCGGTCGGCGTTGCAGTCGATGACCATTACCTGCTTTCCGTATTCAGCCAACGACGTTGCCAGCGCAGTGCCGAATTTTCCGAGTCCGATTATACAAAAGCTTTTCATATCTTTGCGTTTCGGCGCCCCGAGGGCAGCCGCCTTTCTTTTTTTGTACGCGTTTAACCTATCGGTATATTCGCGTCGGGGTATTTGACCGCCACTTTGTTCTCTTTGAGATTTATGGCGGCGGCGTAAGTGACCGTCAGTATGCCGACCCTGCCGAAATACATCATAAACATAAGCGATACCCGTGCGGCGACGGACAGCGACGGCGTTAATCCGGCCGAGATGCCGACGGTGGCGCCCGCAGATACGACTTCGTAAAGCAGATCGATTATGGGCGCGTCGTTCGTTGCGGCGCAGACAGCCGTTGCGCAGAACACGAGGAACAACTGTATAACTATAACGGTCAGAGCGCGCATAACGGTCTCCTCGGTTATGCGACGCCGAAAAACGTTTACGTCGCGTTTTCCCACCGCGACGGAGATGACGGTTAGGGCTATCACGGCTACGGACGCTATTTTAACTCCGCCCGCCGTCGAACCGGAGCCGCCGCCGACGAACATAAAAACGCAACCGAGGAGTTTGGTCGTGTCGTGAGCCGCGGCATTGCCGAAGGTGTAATATCCCGCCGTTCTCCACGTTGCGGATTGAAAAACGGAGCCGAGCAACTTTTCGCCTACGGTCAAGTTGCCGAGCGTTTCGGGATTGTTCCATTCAAGGCAGGCGACGCACGCCGCGCCGAAAAGCGTGAGAAAGAGCGAGAGGATCAAAACGAGCTTTGTATATGCCGATACGGGGTGCCCGCCTTTGCCGCGCAATTTGCGCGAGACGTGCGCTATCACGTCGTTCCATACGGGGAAGCCTATCCCTCCGACGGTTATGAGCGCGACCACGGTAAGACAAACGAGCGGGTTTGCGGCATAGTCGCAAAGCGAGTTGCCGCCGCCGAGCACGTCGAATCCCGCGTTGCAAAACGACGATACGGAGTGGAATATCCCGTAATATATTCCGCGTGCGGCGCCGAATTGCGGCACGAATGCGCAGGAGAGCAATATCGCCCCTGCGGCTTCGAAAACGAAAGTGCCGACGAGTATGCTGCGCAAAAGGCGGCGCAACGAGCCGTAATCGTTTACGTTGTAAGACATAGCGAGCAGCATACGGTCGCGCGGAGTTATCGCGCGACGGATCATCGAAAGGATGAGCGCCGCCAGCGACATAAAGCCGAGACCGCCGATCTGTATCAAAACGAGGATGACGGTCTGCCCGAACAAGCTCCAATGTACGCCCGTCTCCACAACGGTAAGTCCCGTAACGCAGGTGGCGCTTACGGCGGTGAAAAGGGCGTCAAGCGGCGGTGTGACGGTTTTGCTCGCACTTGCCGCGGGCAACGTCAAAAGTATCGTGCCGACGGCTATTATCGCCGCAAATCCCAATGCCATAACGGCTGTTGTGGCACGACGGATGTTTACGCTTTTTTTGTTTTTCGATATCATTTTTTCTCCGAAATGCCGATTTTATCTTAAAGGTCATTATATCACCGCCCAAAGCAAATGTCAAGTGCGCGGGCACGGCACGAATCGTGCCGTGCCCGCCTTGATTTAAGCGTCGAAGTTGCCGTAAACGTCAACGGTCGAGCCGCATTTGAATTCTATCTCCGCGGAAATCGCGGCGAGGCTGTCGCACCAACGGTCGAACAACTTTTCGTAAAGGTCCGAGTCCTCGTCGAGCACGAGCATTGCCCCCATATAGCACGCCGCCGCAGAGGCGAAACGGTCGCAAAGTGGAAAGTCGCGTTCAAGCGGGATAAAGGCGCCGCGCGATGCCCGTTGCGGCGGCAAGCCTTCGGATCGACGGTATGCACGGTCGAGAGCGCCCGCTTCGGAGCATATCGCCGCAGCTACGTACGGTGCGCGCTCTTCGTAATCGTCTTCACGTGTGTCGCACGCCGACGCGGATATCAAACGTTTTGCGGCGTCGAAGATTTCGGCTGTCCTCATACTCTGCTTCCCGTTTACGCGACGGTGAGGTCGAGCAGCACCATCTCGGAGGGGTAGAGCACTTTCGCTCCGTAGAGATGCAAGCCTTTTACGGCGTCGGCAAATCTTTTTTCGGGGCGATAAGCGTCTATTTCGCTGAGTTGTTCGGCAAAAGCGATCGCTCTGCGCGAGCGTGCGAGGCACTTGTGGGTCTTGCCGTCGACGTAGACGTTGTTGGAGACGAAAATCTTGCTCCCCGCGACGTTGCCGATGCAACCGCTCTCAAGCGCGGCGTCGCCGTTTGAGAGGGTCATCTTTCCCTTGAGTATAAACGCCGCAATCGCCGGAGACACCTCGAAAACTATGTCGGAGGGGTCGCTTACGTTGTTTTCGAGCAGCTTGGTGCGTGCGTCGATAAGGTCGTTAATAATGCTTGTCTCGGAGACCGCTGCGTCGCTGACGGTGTGCCCCGCCGAGCCGTACAGCGAAAAAACGTATGCGTCCGCGGCGTCGGCGAGAGCGCCGGCGGCGATCTTCATAGCGCCGTTCATAATTTTGGGGTTGGACTGAGCGCGGTCGACGTCGTCGATCTGGAAATTGAACGCTTTTGCCTGATCTATAACGAGCGTTTGCGCGGTGTCGGTCAGCGTTTGGGCACTTGAGGCGAAATCGGTGTTTTTCGTATAATCGAACACGTTAACTCCCGTTATGCCGCAGACTTTGACTCTGTCTCCGCGACCTCGTATCTCGCCGTCGAAGTCGCGGTTGCAGTTCGCAACCGCGACGTAGGTTTTGTCAAGTGCGGTGAGCAGGTTTTCGCTCCAAACCGTCGAGATAAAATTCGTTATTGCCATTTTTTAATATTCCTTTCTTATTTTGATAGCGGCATATTTGCCGTTAATTCCATCTTTTCATCGATTCCATTATTCGCGAATAATTACGTTTGACCTCGTCGCGCGACATTGCGCGCACCTCCGCGGGAGACAAAACGTCGTCCGAAGCGCCGCCGAGTTTGCCTGCCGAGCTTGCCGACGCGCTTTCGGCGGCTGAGGCTACTTTTTGCAAAAACACCTCGCGCCGGCGCAGCTCCAAAGCGTATGCCGCCGCCGGCGGAACGCCGTTTGACACGGCTTCGGAGAAACTGTCGGGCATTTTGGACAGATCTGCACCGGGAAAAAGTTCGATAAGCTCCGCGTACCCTCGCTCGAGTTCCGCAAAGCGCCGCCTCATCCCTTCGAGTTCGGCGCGCAGGCGCTCGTTTTCCGTTGCGTCGGGCGCGCCCGCGTCGCCGATAGAGGCGCGGGGCAAGTCCTCGCACTCGCGAGAGGGCTCGGCGGGACGGCTTTGCGTTTTTTCGTTGCCGTTTGCCGAAGAGGCGTGCGATTCGCTGTCATTCGCGGCGTTTTCTTCGCCGAAAAAGCGCTCGGGCGCGCGTTTGTCACCCTCGCGCGGCGCTTCGGCGACTGTAACGGGTGTGCAGCCCGTATTTGCGTTTTCACGTTGCACCGGTGTTTTTGCATCGTCGTCGCATTCGCCGCCGTCTCCTTTTTCGGGGCGGACTTTTGCCGTTTCGCCGAGACCGCTTTCGTTGCCGTCTTTTTTATCGCGGCGCGGGGCGCACTCGTCGTTTTCGGGCTGCGCGAGGCGAGCTTTTGCCTCTGCCCGAGATAACTCTTTTATTTCTTTCAATTTTCGTCACCTACCTCGGCGGGTGCTTCGTCCCTTTTGTCGTCGCTTTGAGGCTTTGCGTTAAACGTCGCGCTCGGGCTGCCGCCCGAGTCGCGGCTGCGGGCGGATATGAGCTCCGCTTTTTCCGGTATCAATCCGTCGGGCAGTCGCTTCAGGTATTCGCAAAGGGTTATGTATCCGCCGTCGAGCAGGCGATCGAGCAGACTTTGCGTGCTCGACGAAGAAAAGCGCGAGGAGTCCGCAACGTCTATCTTGGCGTGCAGCATAGCCGAGCGCAGGATCTCTTTGTCTGCTCGACCGTAACCGTCGTGCGTTCGGAGCGGGCGCTCGTTCGGGCAATAAGCGCATATCATATCAGCCCAGATGAGAGCAAGATTTTCGATGGTAACGTACAGCTCGGTGCGCACGTTTTCGAGTGATTGTATCGCCGTTTCGCGCAGGGCGAGGATCGCGCTGGTGTTCGTCGGCGTGATGTTGCCGAGCTGGGTCTCGGTTGCTCCCGCGAGTTCTTTCGTCAGCGAGATAACGCCGTTTAAGAGCTCGAGATAGCCGTTTTCGAGCTTTCCCGTATCTATTATCTTAACTGCGTCGGAAATGTTTCCGCCGCCCACTGCCGCGATCGCCTCGCCCACTTCGTTGCTCCATTCGGGGATTCGCGTTCTGTCGTATATGACCTTGGAAAATGCCGAATCCGCCATATGCTTCATTACCATGGCGTATGCGCGATTGACGTATTTTTGATTCGGAATCATACAGCTTACGGGCGACGTGCCGAAAAAGCAGTTTTTCGTCGGGTACCACGAGAGCTTGGCTATCGGGTAGAGTCGGCACGGGGTCTCGGCGCGTTTTATAACGCATTCGCGCACGGATTTTTCAAACCACACTTTGCCGTTTTCTTTCCAAAATTTGATAAGGTACGTTACGGGTGCGTCCTCGGGCTCGGTGTGCGGCTCGTACTGCGCAAGCTCTCCCGGGACAAAGCGCGCCTCGACGCCTTTGTCGGGCAAAATGCGCGCAACGTCGGATTCGGGCACGCCGTTTGCGCGTGCTTCGCGCCGTACTTTTTCGACAGTGCTTTTGCCAGCCAATATTACGTATTCCTGCGATTGAACGTCTTCGTTCGTAACGTCGGCGGGAAAAACGTTCACGTTGTCGCATATCGACGTAACGATGTCGCCCATCCACCCTCCGCACGAGGGCAGGGAAGAGTCCCAGTAGCAGTATACGATGCCGTCGCCGGATATCGCCGCGTCTTTCAGCAGTCTGAACACGGTCTTTTGCAGTTTTCCGTCCTCCCAACGATATGCCGCGTGTTTGGTCAGCAGTTCAACCCCGGCGGCTATCGCTTTTGCATCCGCGTCGCGCGGCGAAAACGGCAGGTTTTCGTCGGTATACGTTATTTTTACGTCGCCTACGGCAACGGTGGAGATAAGATAGTCGGTTATTCTGCGCACGAGATTGAACACGGGGTGCGGTAACGACGTTCCGCCGCGCCATTGATCGCCTCGGTAGAAACGTTCGTTTTCGCGCACGGTACGGTACAGCCCTATGCGCATTTTGTAATCGCGGCCGAATTCGTATTGCCGCCACGTTTTGGTTTGAGTTACGCTGTTCATAGGTTTATCGCCTTTCTGTCTTAGTGGGAGCTAATTCGCATACAGTTCGACGCCGCATAGGCGTATATCGCCTTTGCAGTTGCCGCGGATCTCCCACGTCGCAAGCTTGAATTTGCCGCGAGAGATTCGCAAAGTCGTGGCGCCGTTTCGCAGTTTCGTGCGTGCCTTTGCTCCGTTGTCGAGCGACAGCACCGCGGAAACGCCGCCCGTTTCTCCGATGGCGCGAACGACGGCGCGGCAGGCTCTTTTGTATTCGTCCGGCAGAGCAAAGTCGGCGTTTTGCGACGCCGCGCGTATCTCTATTTCGTGGGTCGCGTCGACGTCGCTGTCGACGGCGTCGCTTTTAAAAACGAAAGCGTCGTTCCCCGAAAGAAATCCGAGATTCCCGTCGGCTATGAAGAACGCGTCCGCATATATCCCCGAAAAAACGTAAAATTTTTCCGAAGAGTAGTTGTAAACGAGCACTTTGCCGTGCCGCGCCTCGGGCGAGTACAGCCAAACTTCGTTTTCCGTTTTGTTGTCAAACGCCGCGCTCGGGGATATTTCTTCGATAAGGCTCGATACGCCCTCGCCTATCTCGCGCACCTCGTGCCCGCCGTCGGCAAAGACGCGATAAAGCTTGCCTCCGCTTAAGGTGATGACGTCGTCACCGCAGGTCGAGCACGCTCCGTCGGTGCCTACGGCGTCGGAGAGCGTGCGCACGGTCGGCAGTGCCCGCGTCGGTTTGTCCGCTCCACCGCCCCAATCCATAAGGTGCAAACTGTCGCGCGTGAGTATCAGTCCGTGTTCGCCGAGCGGCAAGATGCTTTCGGGGCGGCGTGCCGAGCCGAGGCGGATAACGTTGCCTTCTGGCACGTAAAGATCGTGCGCGTCGGCGTAAGGCTCGGCACGCCCGTCGCTTTCCGATATCGGCAGCGAAACGCGGGCGAGGTCGCCTCCGTAAAGCACGATTCGCGAGGAGCCGAACAAGGCGGCTTTGGAGAATTGCGCCGCACCGTAGCGCGAGTCGTCGCGATTGACGCTTAGCCAAAACTCCGCCTTCGAACCCACGGGCGACGACGGCAACGTCGCGCCGGTTTTATCGCTTGCGAGAGTTTTCGACGGATCTGGCAACTCTTCGCCGTTTAGCGTGACTCTGTCTACGGATAAAACTTCGAGTCCGAAATCGAATCGTTCGCTGTCGCCGTCCGTGCCTTTCGTTTTGAACGATATGCGCAATCTGTCGGACAATACGTTCTTTTTTTGTCGGATATCGCCGCGCAAGGTCGGGTGCCAATCTTTGCCGTAGAGCGGCGCGTATCCGTTTTCGGCAGTCTCGCCGTTTTCGCCGATCCTCAGTATATCGCCGCCGTCCGCGGCAAAAAGACTTCCGCCGGCAAAGAACAGCGCTCCGTCGCCCTCGTCCGAGCCGACGGTCGCGACCGAATTCGGTGGCGTGCCGTCGAGCCTCAGCGAGAATATCTCGTTGCCGCAAAGTGCGATGACGCCGCCGTTCGTCCCTCGTCGGTCCGCAGTGACAAAACGTACGCTCCTCGGAAACGAGCCGCAGTACGCGTAGCCCTTGCGGCTCGTGAGAGTACCGTCGGCGTTCGCTCTGAGGTTTACGAGTGCAAGGCACTCCCCGCTTTCGGTAGCGGGGTGATCGCGGTCGGCGCCGACTCCGCCGAAACCCTCGGCGTTTCTTTCGTCCTTTGCTTTATAATTCTTTTTTTGCATTTCGTATTTCGCGGCTTTCGACGTGTGAAAGCCTCCTTTCTTTTTCGGCTTGTTTTTTTGCCCCGGGCGGCGTTACGTTCGTCTTCCTCCGCCGCGCTTTACCGCACGCGGCGCGGTGAGCGGCGTCAGGCGAATAGATCTTCGCCCCACTCGGAGCCGCCGCGCGAAAAACGAAAAGTGCGATCCGGCTCGTCAGGCACACGTTTTACCTCGGGGCGGCTCATAACGGCGTATCTCAGCGCTTCGGGGGCGTGGGTTATGCGGTGCGGCGAATTTGCCGCGTCGTCGCGCCGCGTGCGGTCGAAGAGCAGGGCGGGCAACGATGAGACGAGCTCGCGGCAATCCTCCGATATCAGGAGCTTGCCGCTTTTGTCGGCGAGGTATTCGCGCAGCACTCGCCACCCTGCCACGCGTCTGTCGTCCGCTGGTCGCATCGGCGGCATTCCGTAAACGCTTTGCATTATCTCGAATCCCGATTTGCCGCTGTCTTGCCGTCTGTTCCAAAGATCGGGCGAGGCGACTGCGTATTCCGCATTCGCGCCGCGGCAAAGTTCGGCAACGCGAGCACCCGCCGCCGACAGTGTAAGGTCCGGCTCGCAGTGCTCTTTTATAACGCAAAGCCGTCCGAGTGCGTCGATCCCGCAAAGGTAGGCAGCCAACATATCGAATCCGTAGTCTAAAGCCGCAAACGCGAACGTAACGCTCGGAATGGCAGAGCGCGGACAAACGTGAAGCGACGGATCGAATTCCGGGAAGAACTGCCCCTCGAATACGTCCCACCTGCCGTACAGCCAAGCGTCGCGCAAGCGCGGCGGCAGCCCTTCGAGCCTTTTGACGTATTCGGGATCTGCGGCGGTGAGAACGGCGTTGTCGTATACCGTTGCCGGGATAAACGCGTAATCGTTCGGGTCCTCCCCGCGGCGATACGCCTTGTCGACGAACAATCTTTTTACCCACGCGTGCCCTATGCCGCCGGGGTTGCAAGTCAGGTACATACGTCTCGGGCAGTCGGACGTGCCGCGCAGACAGGCCTTGAATATCGAAAACTGAAATTCGCTCAGTTGCGTTGCCTCGTCAACGGCGATAACGTCGTATTCCTGCCCCTGATAGCGCAAAGTGTCGCGTTCGCAGGCGCAATAGCCGAGAGTTACGGTGCTTCCGTTCGGGAATGCGATCTTTTTTTCACTCTCGAGAAAAGAGACCGAGTCCCCGAGCTCGTCAAGTAAGGGATAGAGATGGTTTGCCCTCAGCTCCGCGATCGTCCTGCGCACGATAAGACAGCGCAAACGCGGGTATCGCAGACACATAAGCACGATTTTTCGTCGCAACGCCCAAGATTTGCCGCCGCCGCGCGCACCGCCGTATGCCGTAAATCTTGATTTCGATGCGAAAAACTCCTTTTGTCGCTCGTTCGGTACGCCTTTGACGAGGACTTTGCGTACGTCGCGCGTTTCTGCGGGATATGCCGTCATTCTCCGTCCGAAAAAGCGTCGTGGTCGAATACGAGCTGTATACGACCGACGTCCGCGGTGCTTTTTTCGCCCGTTTTTTCGTAACCGAGGCGGAGCTTGAGGTATACCGACAGTACCGATGCCGAAACGCTCGAGTTCAAAGCTTCGTCCTCGAGCACCGCGCAAACGGCGCTGTGAAGTTTCGGGTCGGTTTCGCGCAGCTCGTCGAAAATGTCCGTTCCGACTCCGCAAAAACGGCAAAAACCCGCAACGTTCGGGAATTTCGCTTTTTTGTCGTCGCTGCAACTTTTTAAGTATTTTTCGAGCATATCGCAGATCTTTTCGCCGTTTGCGGGGCTGCTTGCCGTGCCGTTTGGCGTTATTCCGTTTCCGTTTGTATCACCCCTTTTTGCGTTTTTGAGTACCGCTGCGCGCCGCGTGCGCCTCGGTACACGAAGATTTTAGCGCGGCGAAAAGTCTCGTGCGGTATCAAGGGGTCTACTGCGGTATCGAAAATTAAAAAACGCGGAATTTTTCCTTTCGGCGTTGAAATGCATTTGAAAATGATGTATAATGTATAAAATCGGTCGGCGGCAATGCTTGAATATTTGCGCGTCGGCGTCTCTTTGGAGCTGAAGTATGTCGTATGCGAATTCTCCGAAAGATCCGATCTTGTCCTCTAAATTTTTCGGCAAGGTCGTGATCTTCTCTTTGCTTATATTCATTACCGCCTCGGCGCAAACTTCTTTTTTCGGCGCTTTCGGGGTGTTCCCCGCAACGCCCGATCTGCTTTTGTCCGCGGTGTCGGGTATCGCTTTGTTTGACGGCGAGCGCTCGGGCGCGATTTGCGGCATTGCCGCGGGTTTTTTGGCAGACGTGCTCGGCGGGACGGCTATCACGCTTTTGCCGCTGTTTTATATGCTTGTCGGGTACGTGTGCGGGATTATGGCGCTCCGCTTTTTAAAAAGGAATTTTTTGTCGTGGTGCGTATATACTTTGATATTTTGCGCGTCGCGCGCGGTCTTGACCCTTTTTTATACCGCCGCAACGGAGGTCGGATTTTCCTTTTTAACGCTTTTCGGCGAGACCGTTATTCCCGAGTTTTATATGACCTTCGTTTTTGCTTTACCTACGTACTTTATATGCAGACTGTGCGCTTCGCCGTTCCACGAGAAAAACGGTATGCGCTGACGCGTCGGCGGTAAGGTCGCACGATCTCGGTTTACCGCCTGCGACAAAAAATGAATTTTTAAAGGAGAACGAAACGTGAAAAGTGACCGTGATATTCTCGGCGCAACCGGCGCTCCCGCTCGCTGCGATTCAGGGGGCGGCGCGACCGGAGGCGGGGGCGGCGCGGCGTACGAGCCTTCGGGCAACGCCTCGGATAAGAAAAAAGACAGAGCGGCGTTTTCGCGCCTCGGTTTTGCCCTTTTGGCGACGGTTGCCGTAAATGCCGTTTTGCAGATAAGCGCCGGCGCGATACTCGGCGCTTTCTTCCCGACTGTCGGCGAAAACTATGCCGTGACGTATACGATCCTGACTCTCTGCTATTACTGTGCGGCAATGCCCGTCGGTATGTTTATAATGTCGGGTATGCCGAAGCCGCCCGAGCGGCGCGAAAAGTTTCGCGTTTCGGCAGGCGGCGCATACGGTGCACTCGGCATCTCTTTTTTGGCGGCATACGTCGGCTCGTATCTTGCGGGGATAATGAATTCGCTGTTTTCTTCGCTGCTCGGCACGACGTCGGAGTCGGGACTTTCGTCCCTTTCCGACCGGATTCCTCTTTGGCTTTTCTTTTTGTTGACGGTCGTGGCAGCTCCGATATTCGAAGAACTTTATTTTCGCAGATTTGTGACCGAAAAACTGCGCACGTGGGGTAACGGAACGGCGATAATCCTTTCGTCGCTCATATTCGCACTCGAGCACGGTAACGTAGAGCAGTTCTTTTATACGTTTTTGGCAGGCGTCGTGTTCGCGTACGTGTATCTGAAAACGGGCAAAATGCGTTATTCCGTTGCGCTGCACGCGGCGTTTAATTTGTTGGGCGGATTTTTGCCGTTGCTTGCGGAGCGGCTTGCGCCGAGCGGTGAGTCCGTGCGCCTTTTTTACGAGGCGTTTGAGGAGCTCGGCGGCGAAGTGAGCAAAGAGGCGCTTTTGCTTCTTGTCGGGCTTTTCGGCGATGTCTTGCCGTATTTGGCGGTCTCGGGGATCTCGTCCGCTTGCTCTTTGGGGCTTGCGATTTCGGGCGCGGTTACCCTCGCGGCTTGGCGCAAAGATCTGTTTGACAAGAAATTTTGGTGCCCCCGCGGCGGAGAGCGTCGTATCGAGAAGTCGCGCGTGGGGGAGACGGTGTTCCTCGCCCCCGGGTTTATTTTGTACGTGACTGTTATGATAGCGCTTATGATCTTCGGCTTTTACGTTTAAAAAGGCTTGCCCGCCGAAAACGCGGCGGGCAAACCCGAATTATAAAAATATTTAGGAGAAAAAATGAAAAATCCCATTATCGAGATCAAGGTAAAAGATCACGGAAGTATGACCGCGGAACTTTATCCCGAATACGCACCCGTGACGGTGGAAAATTTTATATCTTTGATCGAAAAAAATTTTTATGACGGACTTATATTTCACCGCGTTATAAAAGGTTTTATGATCCAAGGCGGCGGATACGACGCCGACTTCGAACAAAAAGAGGCGTCCCCGATCAAGGGTGAGTTTGCGACTAACGGATGCGTTACGAACACGCTGAAGCATACTCGCGGCACTCTTTCTATGGCGCGCACTCAGATCCCCGATTCCGCGTCGTCGCAGTTTTTTATAATGCACGAGGACGCGCCGCATCTTGACAGACAGTACGCCGCTTTCGGCAGGGTAGTGTCCGGCATTGAGGTTGTGGATTCCGTGGCGGACGTTCCGACCGGCAGATACGGATATTTTTCCGACGTGCCGCGCGAGCCCGTCGTTATCGAAAGCATAAGGGTCGTCGAAAAATAAATTTTCGCAGGTACTTTCGAGAAAAATCCCCCCGAGTTTCGTTTGTAAACTCGGGGGGGATTTTTGTTCGCACGGTGCGGCGGATGTCTAAGCTATCGCTTGCTTTTCCGGTTTTTGTTCGTCCTTGCGACGTCGGCGAGCGTTTTGCCGTCGAAAAATCGGTTTACCGTTTCGTAAAATTCGCGCCACAGAGGATACGTCCTGCACTCTTCGGTGCGTTCGCAACGCGCAGCTCCAGCTTCGAGGCAGGCTACGGGCGCAAGATCGCCCTCCGTCAGACGCAAAACGTCGCCTATCACTAATTTTTCGGCAGGGATAAGGAGGCGATATCCGCCGCCCTTGCCCTGCAGTCCCTCGATTATGCCGTTTTTTGTCAAAACGGGCAATATTTGCTCGAGGTACTTGAGGGATATGCCCTGCCTTGCGGCGATATCCCGCATCGGGACGTATCCGCCGCCGTGTTCGGCAAGATCGATCAGTACGCGCAACGCATAGCGCCCCCGTGTCGATATCATCATTCTTGCTTACCTCCGTTTTCCGAGGTGCGGCAAGCGGCGCATTCGGTGCAGCCGGCGCAATTTGTCGCCTCGCTGCCGTCGTATGCGATGCCGTTTTTGTCAAAATAGTCGTGCAGAGCGTTTTTTATCGCTTCTTCCGCAAGGACCGAGCAGTGCATTTTGTGCGCGGGCAAACCGTCGAGCGCTTCGGCTACGGCACGGTTGGTCAGGCTCAAGGCGTCGCGGATCGATTTGCCTTTGATCATCTCCGTTGCCATAGAGCTCGAAGCGATAGCGGAGCCGCAACCGAAAGTTTCGAATTTTACGTCGGATATGATATCGCCGTCGATCTTGAGATATATCTTCATAATGTCGCCGCATTTGGTGTTTCCGACTTCGCCTATACCGTCGGCGTTTTCGATAACGCCGACGTTGCGCGGATTTTTAAAATGGTCCATAACCTTTTCGCTGTACAGTGCCATAGCGGTACCTCACTTTATAATAAACTCTTTTTTGCCGGAAACGAGGTCGCGCCATACGGGCGACATCGAGCGCAATTGTTCGACGGTCTCGCGCACCGCGCGAACGGTGTATTCGATCTCGTCCTCGGTGTTTTCGTCCGAGAGAGATAGGCGCAGTGAGCCGTGAGCGACGTCGTGCGGTCTGCCTATGGCAAGCAACACGTGGCTCGGGTCGAGAGAGCCCGACGTGCACGCCGATCCCGACGACGCGCATACGCCTTTGTCGTCGAGCAGCAAGATGAGCGACTCTCCCTCGATCCCCTCAAAGCAAAAGTTCGCGTTTCCGGGCAAACGCTTTTGCGCGTCGCCGTTCAGCGTCGAGTGCGGGATCTTAAGTATCTCGCGTATCAGCAAGTCGCGCATATCGCGCACGCGCCGCGACGACTCTTCCATACGTGCGCACGCTTCTTCAAGCGCCGCCGCCATACCGACGACGGCGGCGACGTTTTCCGTGCCGGCGCGTTTGCCGCGTTCTTGGGCACCACCCTCTATCAGCGATTCTATCGGTGTGCCGCGTCGGACGTAAAGAGCGCCGGCGCCTTTGAGACCGTGAAATTTATGCGCCGAAAGCGAAAGCATATCTACGCCGAGAGAGGCGACGTTTATCGGCAAATGCCCCACGGCTTGTACCGCGTCCGTGTGAAACGGTACGTTTGCCTTGCGGCAAACGTCGGCGATCTCTTTTATCGGTTGCACGGTTCCTATCTCGTTGTTTGCGAACATTACGCTGACAAGGCAAGTGTCGTCCCGTATGGCGCTGCGCACTTGCTCGGCGCGTAATATTCCGCTTTCGTCAATGTCGAGCAGGGTCACCTCAAAGCCGCGGCGCCGCAACTTTTCAAGCGTGTGCAATATCGCGTGGTGTTCGATGGCGGAGGATATCAGGTGCTTTTTGCCTTTTTTCTCACCTGCCGACGCAGCGGACAAAACGGCTTGGTTATCCGCCTCGCTGCCGCCCGAGGTAAAGATTATCTCCCTCGGCTCGCACCCGAGGCAGCGAGCCATACGCGCCCTCGCGTCCTCAAGCGCTTCGGCGGCTTGCTGACCGAGAGAGTAGAGCGACGATGGGTTGCCGTATATTTCGCCGATATACGGCATTGCGGCGTTTATTGCCGCTTCGCTTGCTTTCGAGGTTGCAGCATTGTCGAGATATATCTTTTTATCGCGGTAAAAATTTGTCATATCGTATTTCGCGGTCGTTTGTCGATCGTTTCCCTTTCCGAAATTTTTGCGCCGCTTTCGACCGAGTGCCCGAGCGGCAGGTGCCGTCGCTTGCCGAATCTGCGCTTTCGTCCGTCGTTTTTCGCATATTCGCACACGGGTCGGCGGAGTTCTTGCGTTTTCGACTCGAGTATATCATACAAAACCTATCCTGTCAATAGGTTTGTGGCAAAAATTTCACCCGTGCGAAGTTATTCGCGCGGGAGAAGTTCGGGTGCGGCGCGGCGCTTCGACGCGGCGTCGTGCTTTGCGCTTTCGGTTTGCATACCTTGTTCGCGCTGTGACGAAGCGGCGGCGACGGAAGATGCCGTTTTTCGTCTGTGTTACGGCTTTGTGCGCGGATCTTGCGCCGCGCTGTGCGGTTTTGCCAGTTTGGTCTTTATTTCGGTGGCGATACCGAGTATCCTCGCTTTTCCGGATTCGAAATCCGTACTTTTCAGTTTTGTCGTCCTCTCGTCGTTGTCGGTAGTGATGAGGATGTTTTTACCGACTCGCGAATATCGTCCGACGACGGCGGACGATCCGCCGACAACGCAGACGACGATATCTCCGTCGCGAGCGTATTGTTGTTTGCGAAAAAGCAAAAGAGAGCCGTCTACCGCTCCGATGCTTTTGAGCGAATTGCCGCCGGCTACAAGGTAAAAGTAGTCGTCCGCAGTTTCCGGGGACGATATGTGCGCCGGCTCGTACCCTACGAGCGTTTTTTCGGTGACTATCGGACTTTCGGCGCATATCTTGCGGATAACGGGCACCGCGTGTTCGGATATTACGGCAACGTGCCGCGTTTGCGCCGATTCGCCGCCCGATTTTTCGCGACCGAGCAGTGCGGAGATGCTGGTGCCGAAATAATCAGCCAAAATTTCGAGTTTGTCCGCTTTGGGCGAGCTGCGCCCGCTTTTCCAATCGGAAAACGACGAAAAAGCGATCCCCGTGTCTTTGGCGACGCGATAGGCGGATATCCCGTGCGTCTTCATTAATTCTTCGAGAACAGAATATTCCATTTTACCCCTTTGATTACACCGTATTGCGAAAATGCGAAATAAAGTGTTGACAATATTTCGCAAATGTGATATAATCCGAACGTAGATGACAAATAAAGCAATAAAAGGAAAAAATATCCTTTTTACAGACGATATACTTCATCGGCTTTTCGAAAAAAACGAACTTTTATTAAATTCGACAAAAGCGAAGAGCTATGCAAAATCTGCGAAAATATTCGAAAGGAGGGGAGAGATGTGTGTCGAGTGCCGAAAGACCGTATGCCCGCCGAGTTGTCCGGGGTATGACGGATACGACCCGTACCGCCTACGTTCACCGCGGGCTTGCGCCGTGCGTGCGCGCCGCCGAACTCGAGCGGGAGCGCGGCTTTTGCGGGGCAAAAAAAGTTGCAAACGCGGTGTCGGGTAAGTCCGCGCGCAATCGGGGAGCCGTTCGCTTACCCTTGCCGCACAGTGTGAAAACGGGCGGCAAAACGAAAAACGAAAACGAAAACGAAGCGTCAGACGAAAGGAAGTGAAATAATGACGGATGCTTTTATCGCGGCGACTGTCGCCGACGATGGCAAAAAGATCGAATCGTTTAAATCCCGCGACGATTCGCCGAAAACGGAAACTTTGAAAAACGGGATCGAAAAGACTCGCAAAGAGCCTGTCGTAAGCGGTGGAGCCGATGCGTTGCCTTTGGCGCGTGAGCGCGGCGACGGCAGTGCTTGGGCGCGGAGTGCGGATGCGGGCGAAAGTCGCAGGATCGCCTCGGATCTGAATCGCGCCGACGTCGAGTTTGCCAAAGAGTATCTTTCGAGCTACAGATTCGGCTGTAAAATGCTTTCCTGCAGAGAGTTTGAGAGCCGTTATCCGGAATTGTGCGGCGGCGATGCGGGTGGCGACGCATCGCGCGACCGCGAACTTGACGACGTCCTTGTCAGAACGAAGATGTTTGACGTTAAGAATTTTATTATGGGGATAAAAAGCGACGGCAACGTGCGCCTGTTGCTTTATTGGCATTACGTCAGGGGAGTTCCCGTTGCGCGTTGCGCGGAGATGCTCGGCATTTCTCGCGCCGGCGCTTTTCGCCTCAGAAAAAGGGCGCTCGAGGCTGCGGCGCGTTCGCTGAAAGACAAATATTCGTCGGTGAGATAAGCGCCGCGTTGGGGCTTTGCGCCTTGAAAAGTCGTTCGTTTACGCAAACGGCGCTTCGCGAAGTTTTTGCGAGCGTACGGCGATAAGCCGAACTTTGCGGGCGCGACCGCTTACGTTACCGTGTTATTACGGCAACGCGTTCGCGCCCCGCAAGATCGCGCAGTATCTCGCACGCGGAGAATCCGTGCGCGAGGGCGATATCGCGCACCCCGTTTGCCTGACCGATCCCGAACTCGCAGATAAAAACGCCGCTCGGAGCTAAAAGCCCTTGCGCGGCGCGCGTCAGCAACGCGCGGTAAAAGACGAGCCCGTCCTCGCCGCCGTCAAGCGCACGCAGGGGCTCGTACGACAGCTCCGGCGCGAGCGATGAGACGTCGCCCGTCGGTATGTACGGCGGATTGGATACGATCGCGTCGAACTGCTCCGACGCCAAGAAATCCGCGTCGAGCGCGTTTGCCGAAAGCGTTTCGAAGCGTCCTGCGACGCCGTTCGACTCGGCGTTTTCCCGTGCGGCGCACAGCGCTTCGGCGCTTACGTCGACTCCGAGGGCGCATAGGTCGTCCCTTCGGTGCAAAACGGAGACGGCGATGGCGCCGCTCCCGGTTCCGACGTCGCAAAACCTGCCCCCGCGCGGAATGCGAGCAATAGCGGCTTCGACGGCGATTTCCGTGTCGGGGCGGGGAATAAGAGTGTCGCGGTTCAGCTTAAATTTCAGCCCGAAAAATTCCCATTCGCCCAAAACGTACTGCAAAGGCTCGCGCGCCTCGCGCCTGCGCAATGCCCGCTCGAGCTCCGGGGATGAGAAGTCATCGAAGCGACGAAGCATCAATTCGTGGCGAGGCAACTCAAAAAAAACGGCAAGCAATATCTCGGCTTCCGTTTCCGCCTCTTCGATGCCGCATTTGCGCAGCCTATCCGTAATTTCTCCGTAAGTCATATAAGATATTTCGCTTGGCAGCTATCCTTTCTCGGGGGGGATATTATTATAATACTATATCATCTAAAGAAAAAAATGTCAATCTTTTGCACCGCCGCACGGCAAAATCCCCATTTCTCCATTGTTTTTTTGATTTTTTATGATATAATAAATAAGTATAGGTATCGTTTGACCGCCGTTTTCGCGCCGCCGCGGCGCTTGACGAAAAAAGGTCGAACGTAGGCTCGAAAGGATTTGCAATGGCATCATACAGAAGAAACAGAATCAACGACGAAACGAAAAAAACGGTTTCCGCCGTGCTCGGAGAGATAAAGGACCCGCGCGTCAGCTCGGCGTTTATAAGCATAACGGGTGCCGACGTAACCGGCGATATGAAATACGCGAAAATATATTATTCCGTACTCGGCGCGGACGCCGACGGCAAAAAAGAGGTCGCGCGCGGGCTTAAATCGAGCGCCGGCTACATCCGCCGTCGTTTGGCTGCGGAGCTCGACCTGCGGCAAACTCCCGAGTTGACTTTCGTTTGCGACACGTCTATCGAGTACGGCGCGCATATATCATCCGTGCTGAACGGCTTGACGTATTCGGACGAAGAGGAAAAAGGCGACGAGGAAGACGGCGAATGAGCTGCTCGGAACTTACGTTTGCCGCTGCTGTGGATCGCCTTGTGTCCGAGGCGACCGAGGGCTCGCTGGCTCTGCTTATCCACGCGCACCCCGACGGCGATTGCGTGGGCTCGGCATATGCGCTTGCGGCGTTGCTCGGGTGCCTCGGGTGCGAAACGCGCGTGATATGCGCGGATAAATTGCCGGAAAGACTGAAATTTATTGCCGGCGATCGTCAAACCGATATTCTCGAGCCCGCGGAGGGCAGATTCGCACCGGGGTGCCGCGCCGTTGCGCTCGACGTAGCCTCTCCCTCTCAGCTCGGAACGCTTGAGGGAAAGTACGACGTTGTGCTGACGCTCGACCACCACGCGAGTTCGACCGCGTTTTCGGACAGATATCTCGACCCCGCGGCGGCGGCAACGGGCGAGATCGTTTGGCGCGTGGCGCGCGAACTGAAAAGGCGCGGCGCGATAGATCGCATACCGCACGAGACCGCGGCGGCATCTTACGCCGCGATAAGCTCGGATACGGGGTGCTTTAAGTATTCGAACGTTACCGCGCAGACCCACCGTGCCGCGGCGCAACTCGTTTCCGAGGTGCCGGAGAGGTCGGATATCGATAGATTGCTGTTCGATACGAAAACGCCGGCAAGACTCGAGGCGGAAAGGGCTGCGCTCGAGGTTCTTAAGATATCGGAGAACGGCAAGATCGCGATATGCGCTATGACGGAGAGCGAGATAGCCTTGCGCGGTTTGCTGCGCGAGGAACTTGACGCACTGATAGACGTCGCGCGCTCCGTCGCCGGGGTTGAGGTCGCTTTTTCGGTGCGTGAGGAAACGCCGGGGCGCTATCGCGTTTCCGCGCGGTCAAACGGACGGGGCGACGTCGCCGCTCTTTGCGCAGCTTTCGGCGGCGGCGGTCACGTCAGAGCCGCCGGGTGCACCATAGTCGCCCCCGACATAAGCACGGCTGTCTCGCTGCTTGTCGACGCGGCGGCAAAACTCGTTTAACGGCGTCGGCTCGACGCAGCCGTATAAAAACGCAAAATTCACGAAAGGAAGCGCTTTTGCACCCTACGGTGTAACTGCGGTCATACCGCATATGACGGATAAGGAAAGATTTATTCAGATTTTTAACGACAAGATCTCAAGAGAGGGCGCGAGCGAACTTTTGGCATATCTTTGCTCCGAGTCGTGCGACTTTTTTACGGCTCCCGCTTCCACGAGATTCCACGGTGCGGAAACGGGCGGACTTTGTCGCCACAGTCTCAACGTTTACGATTGCCTTTGCGATTTTCTTTCGCGCCGCAGAATGCGCGAGGTGTACGGCGTGCAATATTCCGACGAAAGTATAGCCATCGCGGCGCTTTTGCACGATCTTTGCAAGATCAATTTTTACCGCGTGGAGAGTCGCAACGTTAAAAAAGACGGTCAGTGGGTTTCGGTGCCGTACTACACTATCAAGGACACGTTGCCTTACGGTCACGGGGAGAAATCCGTATACATAGCTTCCGGATTTATGAAACTTACGCGCGACGAGGCTTTTGCGATAAGATATCATATGGGTTTCTCGGGTCCCGAGGATAACGGGCAGATAGGAAAGGCGCTCGAGATGTTCCCGCTCGCTTTCGCGCTTTGCGTTGCGGATATGGAAGCGGCGTACTATCTTGAATCCGTTCCCGGCGAGAACTGAATAACGTAAGATGAAGATATGCATATACGATACGACGTTGCGTGAGGGGGCGCAGGGGGCGGGGGTAAAGTTCTCTCAGTATGAGAAGGAGCTGATAGCGACGGAGCTCGACCGCCTCGGAGCAGACTACGTTGAGGTCGGCTTTTTCGGCGACGGCTCCCCGGCGGATATTCTCGATATGCCGCGCAGATGCAAAACCGAGGGTGCCTCGCTTTCGCTGCTTTGCCCGACGCGCCGTGCCGGTGCTTCGGCTTGCGCCGAGGAATATTTGAGACTTGCGGCGCAAAGCGAATTCAAAACGATCGCAGTCGTCGGCAAGGCGTCGCTTTGGCAGGTCACGTCCGTTATAGGCACCGATGCCGACGAAAACCTCGCTATGATAAAAGACACGGTCTCGTTTCTCGTAGGTCGCGGGAAAGAGGTCTTTTTCGACGCAGAGCATTTTTTCGACGGTTATTCCGACGATCCCGAATATGCGAAGTCCGCGCTTGCCGCCGCGATAGATGCCGGCGCCGCGGGTGTTGTGCTTTGCGATACGAACGGCGGAATGTTGCCCGACGTGATAGGTCTGGCGGTTAAGGCGGTGCACGACGAGTTCCCGCACACGGCGATAGGTATACATTGTCACAACGATATCGGAATGGCAGACGCGTCGTCCGTTGCAGCCGTCCTTTCGGGTGCGTCGCAGGTGCAGTGCACGGTGTCGGGAATAGGCGAACGCTGCGGCAACGCCAATCTTTCCACGGTCGTCCCCGTGCTCCAACTCAAACTCGGATTCGATTGCATTTCGGGGGAAAGGCTTGCCGCTCTTTCCGCAACGTCGCGCAGGATATGTCAGATAGCCAATCTCGGCTTTGACGAAAGCGACCCGTTCGTCGGCTCCCACGCTTTTATGCACAAAGCGGGGATGCATATCGACGGCGTGTCGAAACAACCGTCGAATTTCGAGCATATAGACCCCGCGCTTGTCGGCAACAGGCGCAGCGTTGCCATAAGCGAGCTTGCGGGCAAGTCGGCGCTCAGGGAGATAATGACCCGTTTCGGTATAAACGTCGAGCGGGACGACCCGGTTTTGCCGTCGGTGCTTGCCGCGCTGCGTGATGCCGAGGAGCGAGGCTATCAGTTTGAGAACTCCGAGGCGTCGCTGTTGCTTTTGATACTTCATACGGTGGGCAGCGCGAGCGCGCCGTTTTCTTTGGCTGATTGCAAGTTGCTGCTCGGCGGAACGGCGACGGGCGACGCTCCCGGCGAATGGTCCGCCATCGTCAAGATCGCGGTCGGCGGAGAGAACGAGATGCGCGCCGCCGAGGGCGACGGTCCGGTGAACGCCCTCGACAACGCGGCTCACGAGGCGTTGGAGCGCTTTTATCCGTACGTTAATAAAATAAAAATGACGGATATAAAGGCGCGGATAGATTCGAACGACAGTGCGGCGTCCGCTTCGATAGTGCGCGTTTTCGTCGAATCGAGCGACGGAGAGCGGGTTTGGCGTACGACCGGTGCCTCTACGGACATAATAGCCGCAGGCAGGCAGGCGCTTATGGATTCTTACGAGTATTATATCCTTTTAAACGAGGGGCGCTTGCCGCAAAAGACAGATCGCTGAGGGGAGTTTTTTATAACGATGAATATAGCAGTTTTGGCAGGAGGGCTGAGTCCCGAACGCGACGTTTCGCTCACGTCGGGCGCTCTTATCGCGAATTCTTTGATATCGAGCGGTCATCGCGTTTGCTTGGCGGACGTTTATTGCGGGATACGCGATATTCCGCGAGACGTCTGCGAGCTTTTTACCGACGAAAAGGTTCCTCCGTATTCGGTTTCCTCCGCAGCCCCCGACCTTGAAGCGCTCGTTGCCGCCGCCGGCGGCAGAGAGGCACCTTTGGGTGAGGGGATAATCGAGCTTTGCCGTGCCGCCGACGTCGTTTTTCTTGCTTTGCACGGCGGGGTCGGCGAAAACGGGCAGCTTCAAGCCGCTTTCGATTGCCACGGGATCAAGGCTTATACCGGTACGGGCTACGTCGGGGCGCTCCTTGCCATGGATAAAGACATAACGAAGCGTTTGCTGGCTCAGGCGGGAGTTCCGAGCGCGGAGTGGAGGTATTACCTCGCAAACGACGTTACGCCCGAAAAGGTGGAAGCGGACGTGGGCTTGCCTTGCGTTATAAAACCGACCTCGGGCGGCTCGAGCGTCGGCGTGACCATTGTGAAATGCGCCTCCGAACTCGCCGCGGCTCTTGCCGAGGTGCAAAAGTGGGAAAAAAGTTTTATCGCCGAAAAAATGATCGAGGGCAGAGAACTTACTGTCGGCATACTCGACGGTCGTGCGCTTCCCGCCGTCGAGATAATTCCCAAAACGGGCTTTTACGACTATAAAAACAAATATCAGTCGGGTCTTACCGAGGAGATATGTCCCGCACCGCTTACCGCCGAGCAAAGCGAGCGGCTTGCCGATCTTGCGTTGCGCGCTTTTTCCGCATTGCGTATGGAAACGTATGCGAGGATCGATTTTATCCTCGGAAAAGACGGTGAATTTTATTGCCTTGAGGCGAATGCGCTGCCGGGGATGACCCCGACCTCGCTTTTGCCGCAAGCGGCGGAAAAAGCCGGGATATCCTACGACGAACTTTGTCGTACTTTGGCAGAACTTGCGTATAAAAAGAATTTTTGATCGTCGGCACGGACGCGCCGCATACGGGAACGTATGCGGCGCGTTTTTGTTTTCGGGAGGCTCGCCGACGTGCTGTATAATGCCGTTTGCGTACTTTTACGTTAAATTACGGCAAAATCTCTTGACAACGCCTGACTGCGGATGTATAATAATCGCATAATTACAAGTTAACAGTGTTAACTCAGCTGCGTTTTCGCCCGAATCGCCGATACGACGATGCGTGCGAAAACGCGAGAAACGATATATTTTACGGTCGAACGCGATCGACAGCCTTTGAATAGGCACGCGGTGATCGCTGACGGACGGGAATGACGGGTGCGTGGGAAATGGAAAAAAGCGAACTTATATCCGCAAGAGAAGAGATAAACGCGATAGATTCGGAGATGGCTGAACTTTTTCGCCGAAGGATGTCTGCGGCGAGGGTTATAGCGGAGTATAAAAAAACGCACGGGTTGCCCGTGCGCGACGCCAAACGCGAGGAGGCGCTTATAGCGAGAAACACCTCTTTCTTCTGCACCGACCCGCTTGAGGTCGCGGCGGGATACGACGAATTTTTGAGAAAAACGATAGAGATCTCCTGCAAATATCAGGAAAAACTTTTGTCCGGCGTGCGAGTCGCGTACAGCGGTACGGAGGGAGCGTTTGCCCACGTAGCCGCGGGCAAGGTGTTCCCGTATGCCGAGCGCGTGGGCTATGCGGATTTTGCCTCGGCTTACGCAGCCGTTGTCGACGGAGAATGCGAAAGCGCCGTTTTGCCGATAGAGAACAGCAGTGCGGGCGAGGTCGGGCAGGTTAACGATTTGATTTTTTCCGGCAACCTTTATATAAGCGGAACGTACGATCTTGCGGTAAGGCAAGATCTTCTTACGCTCCCGGGGGCGAGACTTGCGGAGATCCGCGAGGTGGTAAGTCATCCTCAGGCGCTCGGGCAATGTGCGGAGTATATCCGCAGGCGCGGCTTCCTCACGCGCGAATTTTCGAACACCGCGCGCGCCGCGGAATACGTCGCTTCGCTGCGTGACCCGCATATTGCCGCGATCGCCGGCGAGGAAGCGGCAAAAAAATACGGGCTCGAGATCGCCGCGGAAAATATAAACGAAAGCGACAGCAACACGACGAAATTCGCCGTTCTCACACCAGTGCGCACCGCATATTCCGAGGGCACGGGCGGCGTTCGTTTCGTGCTTATGTTTACGGTAAGGAACGAGGCGGGATCGCTTGCCCGAGCGATAGGCATTGTCGGGCGGTACGGATTCAATATGCTTTCGTTGCGCAGCAGACCGATGAAAGATCTGCTGTGGCAGTATTATTTTTACGTCGAGGCGGAGGGCAACCCCGACACGGATAACGGCAGGGCTATGATTCGCGAGCTCGGCGAGTGCTGCGACAAACTTAAGCTCGCCGGAGTTTTCGCAAAGGGCAATGCGACGTGACGGGTTTTGCGCCCTGCGAGATCGGGGATCCCCGGCATATAAACGAGAAAGGAACCTTTTGCCGTTGCAAGGGTAAAGCGGTGGAACTGATGGGACTCAGGATAGATCTGATAAACGGTACGGGATACGGGATCGTTATAGAGCGCGGTGCGCTGCGCCGTGCGAGCGAATGTTTCGATCTGGGGCGTCGCGTGCTTATCGTGACCGACAGCGGGGTGCCAAAGGAGTACGCGGCTGCAATCGCCGCGCAATCGCGTGAGCCTCTCGTCGTTTGCGTGCCGAGCGGAGAAAAAAGCAAGTCGCTTACGATCTTTGAGGATATTTGTCGGCGTATGCTGACGGCGGGCTTCGATCGCAACGATTGCGTGGTTGCCGTCGGCGGCGGAGTCGTGGGCGATCTTGCGGGATTCGTCGCCTCGTCTTATATGAGGGGCATCGACTTTTACAACGTTCCCACAACGCTTCTCGCACAGGTGGATTCGTCGGTCGGCGGTAAGGTCGCTATCGACCTCGACGAGGTTAAAAACGTGGTCGGGGCGTTTAAGCAGCCGCGGCAGGTGCTTATAGACCCCGATCTTTTGGCAACGCTCGATCCGCGGCAGAAAAGGTGCGGCTTTGCCGAAGCGATAAAGATGGCGCTTACGTCGGATGCGGAGCTTTTTTCGATCTTCGAGAGGGGAGAATACGAAAGCGAGACGGATCTCGTGATATATCGCGCGCTTTGCGTTAAGCGAGATATCGTACAGCAAGACGCCGAGGAGCACGGAGTACGCAAGATACTCAATTTCGGGCATACGCTGGGGCACGGGATCGAGTGTGCCGCACACGGCGAACTTTTGCACGGCGAGTGCGTCGCGCTCGGTATGCTGCCGATGTGCGGCGCCGACGTCCGCCGCAGGCTTTCCGAGGTGTATGATGCGATCGGGCTTCCCTCGCTGCTGCCGAAAAACCTTGACGTCGACGAAGCGGTGCGCGCCGTTTGCCACGACAAAAAAATGTGCGGCGGCGACATAACTCTTATCGAGGTCGAGCACCCCGGCGAATGTATTATGAAAAACGTAACTTTCAACACGGAAGAAATGCGCGACAAGATCCTCGGTATCGGAGGGGTCGCAAGCGAAAGATCGGAATCGAAATGAAAAATACTTACGGAAATAACGTGACGCTGACACTGTTCGGGGAGAGCCACGGACCTGCCATAGGCGCCGTTGTGGACGGTATGCCGGCGGGGATAAACGTGGACGCCGAGTATATTGCGGCAAAATGCGCACTGCGCAGGGCGAGCGGAGATATCTCGACAAAGCGCCGCGAGACGGACGAGGTCAGAATAGTCAGCGGTGTGTTTAAAGGCAAGACGACGGGCACTCCCATATGTATGCTTATAGATAATCTTGACACTCGGTCTTGCGATTATGCGGATATATCGTCGCTTGCGCGCCCGGGGCACGCGGACTATGCGGCGGAGCGTCGCTACGGCGGAAATCAAGACCCTCGCGGCGGAGGTCATTTTTCCGGCAGGATAACCGCGGCTCTTGTCGCCGCCGGCGCATTGGCGCAATGCGAGCTCGAGCGGCGCAGTATAACGATAGGCACGCATATCGCCGCTCTTGCCGACGTTAAGGATTCCGCATTTGACCCCTTGCGTCTCGCCGAGCAAACGAGGGCGCTTGCCGCGAGGGAGTTCGCCGTTCTCGACGCGAGTGCGGGCGATATGATGAAAAAAAGGATCCTCGAAGCCGCGAGCGAGGGCGACAGCGTCGGCGGCATTCTGGAGACTGCGATAGTCGGTGTTCCAGCCGGAATCGGCGAGCCGTGGTTCGATACGGTCGAGGGGCTGATAGCGCACGCCGTTTTTTCCGTCCCTGCCGTCAAAGGGATAGAGTTCGGCGCGGGATTCGCCATCGCCGATATGCGCGGCAGCGAGGCAAACGATCCGTTTCGAGCCGAGGGCGGCAAGATCGTTACCGAGACCAACAATAACGGCGGTATAAACGGCGGTATTACGAACGGAATGCCGATAGTGTTCCGCACGGCGATCAAGCCGACCCCGTCTATCGCGCTTGCGCAAAAAACCGTTGACGTACGAAAAAACGTCAACGCGGAAATAGAGATAAAGGGCAGGCACGATCCCGCCATAGTCCACCGCGCACGTGCGGTGGTCGATGCGGTCGCCGCGTTCGTCGTGTTCGATATGCTCGTCGGCGCGGAGGGCACGCGGGTATGAGGTACGGTCTTATAGGCGAAAAACTGGGGCACAGTTTTTCGGCGGATATACATAAAAGGCTCGGGTACGATTACGAGCTGTGCGAGATCGGGCGCGATAAACTCGATGATTTTATGCGTCGCCGCGAATTTCGCGGTATTAACGTGACGATACCGTATAAGCAAGCGGTGATACCGTATCTCGACGTGATATCGCCCGTTGCCGCGCGTATCGGGGCGGTCAACACCGTAGTAAATCGCGGCGGCAAACTTTTCGGTTACAACACGGATTACAGCGGACTGCGCGCACTGGTAACAAGGCAGTGCGCGGACCTCGGCGGGGCAAAGGTTCTTGTCGCGGGCAGCGGCGGAACGTCGCTTACGGCGGCGGCAGTCGCCACGGATCTCGGTGCCGACGAGGTCGTTCGCCTTTCTCGCACCGCACGCGACGGTTGCGCGGCGTATTGCTACGCCGCGAAAGCGCACGGCGACGCAGCCTTTTTGATAAACACGACTCCGGTCGG
>CAZOFD010000021.1:0-27817 GCA_964579135.1 uncultured Ruminococcus sp.
ACATCTGGGGTTTTCGTGTTGGCATCTATTTCGTCAACACAACATGGTTGCGGAGAGGGGACTTGAACCACCTGACCTCCGGGTTATGAGCCCGACGAGCTACCATCTGCTCCACTCCGCGGTATACGAAAGCGCTACCGTCGACCTCGCCCGCGCACTTGTATACGCTGGTGCCGGTGACCGGGATCGAACCGGTACGATTTTTCAACCGAGGGATTTTAAGTCCCTTGCGTCTGCCAATTCCGCCACACCGGCAAAAAACAGCAACTTCCGATTGAGCGCATTGCTATTATACACCCGTTCTGCCGCTTTGTCAACCCCTATTTTAAAGTTTTTTGTTTTTGCGCCGATATTGTGCCGCAAAAAGACCGCTTTTTCGACAGGACAAGCTCGAAATTCGTCAACGGTCGCAAGGCGGGCGGCACCGACGAAGCGGCGGTGAGGCGCGGGGCGGGCAACGAAAACGGGAAAGACCGCAGACGACGGCGCGCCTAAGGCGTTGCGGTTTTTATATCGGCACCGCGCGGCGGAGAGAGGGCAGCGCCGAGCTTTGCTCGCGCGTACCGCGCCGAGCGCGTGAGGCGATTTTGACGCATATGACGAAATCGCAAACGCACCGTTTTCATTTTGTGTTTTGCACTTGACAATACGATATTCGCTATGATAAAATAACCTTGATTATAACATAATTCGGGGGATTTCGATGCGTTTCGATAACGTTAACGTAAAAACCAAAAGAAAAGGCGGGGCGTTTGCCGCGTTGCTGAGCATTTTGCTTGCGGTGGCGATGATATTGCCCGTCGTTCCCGTCGGAGCCGTAACGGGGGACCAATTTATCACACGCATCGAGAACACGTATGCCAAGGCGCTTAAACAGTCGGGGGTAAAAAGCTTTGACGGCTATTGCGCTATGTACGTAAACTGGCAACTTTATCTGCTCGGTATCAACAGCAGTTTCGTCGGCGGAAACGGTTGCGACGAGTTTGCCAATTACAGATACAAGTCATATTCCAACGGGGGATACAAGATAAGCGTTTATCCAGCCTCGTCCTACACCTTTACGACGGCGCTGAAAAAGATCGCGTCGAAAGGGAATTGCGTGCAAAACGTGCTTGCCTGCTTCTCGAAAACCGGCACGACCGCGGGGCAAAAGTACGGGCATACGTTTTTGATCCACGCGATAGTGGACGGATACGTTTATTTTTCCGAGAGTTTCGATACGACGGTCGCGGGCACGGCTTACTCCGAGGGCACGCCGATAAAGTGCACGATAGCGCAGATATGCGCAAAGTACGACACGCTGTTTTACAGTTTCGACGGATTTATCCAGTTTGAGCCGCCCGAGGGCTCCGGCGGAGGCGAAACGACGGATCCGGACAAAGATCCCGAGAGCGGAGTCGACAAAATCGGCGTTTATTCCGTTAGGACGACGAGCTATTTGCGTATACGCGAAACGCCGTCGACCCAAGCCGACATTATCGGATACCTCAGCAACGGCGTTACCGTTATCGTGACCGTCGTCGACAACGGCTGGGGCAAGGTCTTTGCCGACGGTGTCGAGGGGTGGATATCGCTCGATTTCGCCGATTTTATCTCGGATATGCCGCGAGCCCTTGCCGAAACGTATGACAGCGCAGGCAAACTGACCTCGCGCGGCGGATTTAATTCGCTCGCCGAGGCGATATATCAAGCTTCCTACGGGGCGACCGTTAAACTTACCGGAGACGAAACGCTTACGTCGAACGTGGCAGTCCCCGAGGGGATGACGGTAGACCTCGGAGAATATTCGCTTAACTGCGGAAAATATACGATTTCCGTTTCGGGCGGCAAGGTGCGCACGAAGAACGCCGTTGCCATGCTTGCGGCGGACCCCTTCCTTAAGAGCGAAAAAAGCGGCGACTATACGATATACAGCGACGAATTTCGCGTCGAGATAAATACCGCGGGTCTGACTATAAACGAAAACGTTGCGATGAGCTTCGGTGCGAGCGTTTTGTCGTCGGCACCGAGCGGGGTAAAGTATTCTCTCGTTTGCACGTATTCCGACGGAAGCGAAGCGACGTTCCCCTCAAGCGGGGGCGGGCTGACGTTCGCGACCGGCGGCATCCCCGCAAAAAAACTCGCGGACGAGTTGAGCGTTAAGGTCTGCGCCTCCGTTACGTCGGGCGGAAAGACCTATTCGCGTTACAGCGCCGAATTTACGTATTCTCCCGTAGAATACGTTAAGGCGAAATACGGCACCGACGCTTCGCTTGACGCGTTGCTTGCGGCAATGATGAATTACGGCGCGGAATCGCAAAAATATTTTGCTTACAACACCGACAGCCTTGCCAACGCCGCGCTTTCCGCATCGGATCGCGTTTTGAGCGGAGAGGGCATAGTGCGTGCGCTTGCCGCACCTGCGGTTGCCTTTGATTCGACGGCTCACTTGTCAAACGCCTCTTTGGTGCTCGGCGACACGGTGTCGTTGCGCTTCGGTGTTCGCGACCTGCCGACGGGTGAGAGTGCGGAGCTGCTTGTTTTCAGCGCGAGCGAATATGCCGCTTTGGTACAGGAAGCGAAGAACGGCGGCAAAGATATTTCCGACCTGATGGTCAAGTCGAGATGCAAGACCGTGCTTTCGCCTAAAGACGGCAAGTTCGATTTCGGCGGACTTACCGCCAAGGAATATGCCGATACGTATTATTTCAGGCTTTGTACGACCAAGGGCGGCGAGGTCAAATACGACTACGTGGTAAGTTACAGCGTTATCGAATATTGCGCGGCTGTCATAGAGGACGGGGTGGAGAGCGGCATAGACAATATCTGCCGCGCCATCGTGGATTATTCCGCCGCCGCGAGAAAGTATTTCGGATACACGGTAAACTCCTGACGGCGATTTGCCGAAAAGGCGCAAACAAAATAAGGTCGCGCGACCGACAAGTCGCGCGACCTTTGTTTTTCGTCCGTTTTACCGAGCACGAGCGAAGCTCCGCCTCAGATCTTCATTGCCTGCTCTATGGGGAGCGACCAAAGAAGCCCCTGTGCTTCGGAGCGAAGCCCGAATTCCGCGTTTACCGCTTCCATTATAGATGCGCGCTCGGCGGGGGTCGCGAGGATCATAATTATCTCTCTGTCGTCGTCGATAAGGATGCCGGTGGCGTTTTCGACCTGCTCCGCGCCGGTGAAGCCGGCTCTCAGGAGCGTTCCGCCTTTGGCGCCCGCGCGGCAGGCGGTGCTCATAATGCTCTCGCTGAAGCCGCGTTTTGCGGCGATCATCACCATACTGTATTTGTATTCTTTCTCGCTCATAGCTTTATCTCCTTGATTTTGTATGCCGGCGCCCCTTTCCACAACGGCGGCGAGCAGGCGGCTTGCCGCGTTCACGGGCGAGACGGTTATCAGCGCACGCGTTTGGCGCGAACTTCCCGAGTGGAATATCGGTGCGGACGTGAATCGGTCTATCGTTTGCTCTGTGGCGAAACTTATAACGACGGACTTTTCGTTGTTGTCAAGCCCCAAAATATCGAGCATATCCGAGGTTGCGGTGCCTCTGCCGACAAGGCGCATACTTGCGATCATTCCGCACTCTCGCAGTTGACCGACAAGCGCGGCTCCGCGGTCGCGTTCCGTTATGGCTATTATCATTTTCAAGCGGTCGTTCATTGCCCTACCTCCTCGTCGAAATATACGACGGTATCGTCTATGCGGCTCATCTCGTTGGTAGCTCGGCGGCGCATTGCGGAATGTTTAATGCGGCTGTAAAGCCCGACGGTCTGTATGGTGATAAGCGGCGTCATAGCAACGAGCGCGACGATGCCGAATGCGTCCGTGAGCACGTTGCCGCCGAGTGCCTCGCACGCGCCTACGGCAAAAGGCAGGATAAACGTCGTGGTCATAGGTCCCGAGGCGACCCCGCCGGAGTCGAACGCTATTCCGGTATATACCGGCGGAACGAAAAAGCTGATCGCAAGCGAGATACCGTAGCCGACGATGAGAAACGGCAAGATGGATATGCCGGTAAGTACGCGTAGCATAGAAATGCCGACGGAGGCTGCGACGCCGAGAGAGAGCGCCGTGCCTATAACTTTTTGCGTTATGTTGCCGTTCGTCGCTTCTTCGACCTGTTTTTTAAGTACGTGTACAGCCGGCTCGGCTGCGACTACGAGACCGCCCATCAGTGCTCCGACGGGTATCAGCCAATATTTTGCGGCTCCGCCCGAGCCGGCGATGGTGGCTCCTATCAGTCTGCCCGCCGGCATAAATCCGACGTTTGCGCCGGTCAAAAACAAAACGAGTCCGACGTAAGTATAGAGCATACCCATAGCGATCCTTGCCATTTTTCTCGGCTCGAATGCGTGACAAAATATCTGGAACAAAACGAAAACGCCGACAAGGGGCAAAAACGCTATCGCGACCTCTTTCGAATATTGCGGTACGGCGTTGACGAATTGCATAAACGCGTCTTTTGTGGTCAACGCGTCGGTGATGACGGTGGTCGTCGTGGAGGCATCGGGGTTAAAGCAAATGCTGAGTATCAAAACGGAAAGTATCGGACCTATGCTGCAAAGCGCGACGGTGCCGAATTCCGATTCGGGCGATTTTTTGCCCGCGCCCGTCACAGCCAAGCCCGCGCCGAAAGCCATTATGAAAGGGACCGTTATGGGTCCTGTCGTAACTCCGCCCGAATCAAAAGCCGCGGGAACGAAACTTTGCGGTGCGAAAAATGCGAGCAGAATGATGGCTGCGTAAAAAACTATGAGGATCGGCGCCAGTCGCCAGCGGAAGCGGGTGCGCAACGCGGAGATGACGAGAAAAATGCCGACCCCGACGGCAACGGAGAGGATGAGCGTCATATTGGGGACGGAGGGGATCTGCTCTGCCAGCACCGTAAGGTCGGGCTCGGCAATCGTTATAAGCGCGCCGATAACAAAACAGCAGAGCACGAGCGGGGCGACTTTGCCCGAACGGCTGAGTTTGACGCCGATCTCCTCGCCGAGCGGGCGCATGGATATATCGGAGCCGATCGTAAAAAGGCTCATTCCGAATATAAGCAGCACCGTGCCGAACAGAAACAGTGCGAGCACGCCCGAGGGCAGCGGCGAAAGGCTTATGCTTAGCAAAAGCACCGTTGCCGAAATAGGCAAAACGGAACTGAGCGATTCCGCGAGAGATTTGTTCAGTAGTTTCAACGGTATCCTCCCTTGATGCGAAAAATATTTCCTATTATAAATATACAATACGAAATACTTAAAGTCAACCCGGGCGGCGAAAAATCATACTCAATTTTTGTTGAAAAAGGACGGGCGCGTTTGCGCGGTGCGCAAAATTTTAATTACGCCTTGCAAGGCGCCGAGCGTTGTGATATAATTTATATTGGGAGCGGATTTGCCGCACGCCGGTCGATCGCTCGCGAAAAATGCGCAAAATATCGGAAAAGGTTGGAAGTAAAGAATGAAGAACTTCGAAATATCCGTAAATATAAAATTGACGCGCGGCTCCTCGGTGCCGAGGTACGCAACGGAGGATTCGGCTGCGGTGGATCTTTGCGCCGCACTCGGCGGCGAGAGCCTCGTTTTGCCCGCGGGTGGCAGAGCGCTTATACCTACGGGCATTGCCATATCTCCCGCAAGGCGCGACGTTGTCGCCGTTCTCGCGGCTCGCAGCGGTCTTGCTTGCAAGCGAGGCATCACTTTGGCTAACGGTATCGGGGTGATAGACGCGGATTACCGCGGAGAGATATGCGTTGCGTTGCAAAACAATTCCGGCGAGGATTTTACCGTAAACGACGGCGACCGTATCGCGCAACTAATGTTTATGCCCATCTTGCGGGCGAATTTCGTCGAATCGACGGAGCTTGACGAAACTGCGCGCGGCGAGGGCGGATTCGGCTCCACGGGGGTGTGATATGAGGATAGTTTTGGCTTCGGCGTCGCCGCGGCGCGCCGAAATATTGCGTTCCGTCGGGATAGATTTCGACGTTGTGGCGTCTCAAGTCGACGAGAGCTTGCCCGAGGGGATAGAGCCCGTCGAGGCGGTCGCCCTGCTTGCGAGAAAAAAGGCGGAGGCGACCCTTGAGATCTTACGCGAGCGCGGCGAGGACGATGGGGCGATCGTTATAGGCGCGGATACCGCGGTCGAGTGTTTCGGCGAGATAATGGGCAAGCCGCGCGACAAGGATGACGCGCGCCGTATGCTTACCCTGCTTTGCGGTTGCGGAAGCGCGGCGCACACGGGAGTTTGCGTGCTCGGCGGCGGCAGGGCGGTTTGCGAAACGGAAACGACGTACGTTACTTTTGACGAGATGACGCCTGAGGAGATAGAGGACTACGTTTCGTGCGACGAGCCTTACGATAAGGCGGGCGCATACGCCGTTCAGGGGCGAGCGGCGCTTTATATACGCGGTATAACGGGGGACTACTTTAACGTTATGGGTTTGCCCGTTCATACTTTGTATAAAATACTTAAGGACGAATTCGGCTTTTTGCCGAGCGTTTCGGATACGCGTGCGTAAACGAAAAGAAAAGATACTTCCGAAAAAACAGGCTCCGCCTTTGCGGAGCGGGAGCGCAGAATGGCAAAGCAGTTGGGAATAGATCTCGGAACGGCGAACACGATCGTTTATATGAAGGGCAAGGGGATAATCCTTCGCGAGCCCTCGGTCGTTGCGGTCGACAAGGTCGGCAAACGCGTCGTTGCGGTAGGCGGAGACGCCAAGAGAATGATAGGAAAAACACCGGGCAACATCGCGGCGTATCGCCCGATGAAAGACGGAGTTATAGCGGATTTCGACGTAACGGCAAAGATGTTGCACTCGTTTTTCGGCAAGGTGCAGGCGTCGGGACCCTTTTCGCGCCCGTCCGTTGCGATCTGTATACCTTACGGGGTGACCGAGGTCGAGCGGCGTGCCGTTGAGGACGCCACTTTTGAGGCGGGCGCCAAAAACGTCGCTTTGGTGGACGAGCCTATGGCGGCGGCGATAGGCTCGGGGCTGCGGATAAACGGGGCGCGAGGCTCGATGATAGTCGATATCGGGGGCGGAACGGCGGAGGTCGCCGTTATAAGTCTCGGCGGTATCGTTATCTCGCATTCGTTGCGTGCGGCAGGCAACCAGATCGACGAGGCGATAGTCCGGTATATGAAACGGGAATACGGCGTCCTTATCGGAGACACGACCGCAGAGGCGCTCAAGAAGAACATCGGCTCGGTGCACGTAAGTATGGATCGCGGCGAGATGGAGATCCGCGGCAGGAATCTGCGCACGGGTTTGCCGGCGGTAATGACGGTGTGCTCGGCGCAGATACGCGAGGCGATCACGGAGCCGGTCAGCCGGATAATCAATACGATAAGAACCGCGCTTGAAAACACGCCGCCCGAGCTTTCGGCGGATATTTTCGATTACGGTATAATGCTTGCCGGCGGCGGAGCTTTGCTTGGCGGCTTGCCCGCGTTGATATCCGAGAGGACGGGCGTGCGGGTCACGGTGGCGAAGCGCCCGCTCGACAGCGTCGCTTTGGGGCTCGGCAAGGTCATAGAGGGGCAGGTCGGCGATATCGTTAGGTATCGTTCGCGCTGAGGCGGTCCGTTCACGTTGGAAACGCGGCGCATCGTCGGCTCGACTCAAAGAATTCGGTGAAAATATGAGTAAACGAAAAATTCCGCGCGTTGCCGCATTGCACGATCTTTCGTGCTTCGGCAGATGCGCGCTGACGGTAATAATGCCGACGTTGTCGGTGCTCGGTGTGCAAACGGTGCCCGTTCCCACGGCGCTTTTGTCAACGCACACGGGCGGATTTACGGATACGTATACGCTCGATCTTAAAGACGCGATAGCGGAGATCGGGAAACGTTTGGACAACGTCGGCGTTGATTTCGACGCAATATATACGGGGTACCTCGGTTCTGCGGAGCAAGTGCGTGTGATAGAGGATTTTATCGGGCGTTTTCGCGGGAGCGGCGTGCTCGTTTTGGTTGACCCCGTTATGGGCGACGGCGGTGCGAGGTACTCCGGTTGCGGCGCTGAGCTTGTGCGCGAGATGAAGCGACTTGTGGCTGCGGCGGACGTTATAACGCCGAACTTGACCGAGGCGTGCTTGCTTACGGATACGCCGTACGTAGATCTTGCGTCGGCGCCGCTCGCCGATTCCGAGCGATTTGCGCGCGAGCTTGCCGCTTCGCTCGGCAAGCTGACGGGGGCGAGATGCCTGATAACGGGGATACCGAGTTCGCAAGGCGTATCGACTTACGTAAGCGGCACCCTTTTTACGCAGCCGTTGCGTTGCCGCGAATATCAGGGCACGGGCGACCTTTTCGCTTCGGTCTTGCTCGGCACGCTGCTTTATTGCTGCGAGAGGGCGGACGACGCCTTACTTGCCCGTGCGGCGGAGTTCGCCTCAAAGACCGTGGCGAGCACCATTGATTATTCCGTACAAAACGGCTCGGGCGAGCCGTTGCGCGACGGAGTCTTGCTTGAGGGGCGGCTACTTGATATCGCCCTTGAAATGAGAGAGAGGTTTTTGGATGCAAAGCACTGATACGACGGATCGCGGCGAGCTCGCAGCGCGGCTTTTTTGCTCCGGTGCGGGGTGTGCGCAGGCGGTGTTTTTTGCTTTTGAGGATCTTCACGGCATAAGCCCTGACGTGGCGGCGCGGATGCTTTCTTCGATGTGCGGAGGTATAGGCAGATTGCGCGAGACTTGCGGCGCCTTTTCCGGTGGGGCGATGGTGCTGGGGACGCTGTACGGTTTCGGCATATCGCCGAGCGTGGAGGAAAAACGTTTGCACTACGCTCGTGTGCAAAGGTTGGCAGCGCTTGTGCGCGAGGAGACGGGCTCCGTCGTTTGTCGCGATATTTTGGCAGCTGCGGGGGTGAAAGTCGGGCAGGATCCGACGCCTCAAGCGAGAACGGAAAGGTATTATGCCGAGCGCCCGTGTGTGCGCGTATGCCGCATAGTAGCCGACGCGGTGGCGCACGTGATAAGCGAAACGGAGACTCGCGGGGATAAAAACGTCGAGAGCGAAGCGTGAGGCGAGCATCGGGAGCACGTTCGGCGCCATAACGGCGCGGCTACGTTTGATATCTTGAAATAATACGGCGGAGAACTGATAATATGGAAAAAAACACAAACAAAAGCGGCGGTACGCAAAAAAGGGAGACTTATGCGGAGACCGTGAGAAAAATGCGCGAGGCGGAGTATGCGGCGCGTAAAAAACGGCAAAATCGCGAAAAAATGAAAAAGGCGGCGTTGCTCGGCGCCGCGGCGCTCGTTTTGGTCGGCATCGTGCTCTTTTCGATTTTTTTCGTCGTTCCGTCCGTGAAATATTCAAAGGCGGAAAAGCTGCTTGAAAAGGGCAAATATCTTGAGGCTTACGAGATATTCTCGGGTCTGGGCGGCTTTTCGGACGCGAGTTCCCGAGCATCCGAAAGTCTTTTGCTTAACGCGCAAAAACTTGCGGGCAGGGAGGATATCCTTATCGGTACGAGCGAGACTATGCCGTGGTTTGAGATAGGTGAAAAAACGGGCGAGATCGCTTTTGACGAAGAAAAATACGTGGGAGATTCGACGGTGCGCGTGCCGGACGTTTTTGACGGCGTACTCGTTCGCTCACTGCGCAAGGGGTGCTTTCGCGAGTGCACTTTTCTCACGGGCGTATTGCTCCCCGCGTCGCTCGAACGAATAGGGGACAGAGCCTTTTATCAATGCACCTCGCTTAAGGAAATAGATATCCCCGACAGAGTAACGGAGATCGGGGCATACGCTTTTAACCATTGCGAGGCTCTTGCTCGGCTTACGATAGGCGAGGGGGTAAAAAAGATAGGCACAGCCGCCTTTGAATTTTGCGCGGCGCTTAAGCGCATCGTTTTGCCGGGGCAGGTTACGGAGATATCTTCGTATGCTTTCAACTATTGCTTCAAGGCGGAGGAGGTCGTTTTCTCCTCCGCGACGCAAATTATCGGCGAATATGCTTTTTCCAACTGCATTGCGCTCAAAAAGATAGAGTTGCCGAGCGGCGTGCGGGAGATAAAGGAGGGCGCTTTCTCGTTTTGCCTCGGGGTGTGCGAGGTTTCGTTGCCGTCTACGCTCGAAAAGGTCGGCAAGGGAGCTTTTGAAGATATCGAGGATCTGACGACGGTAAAATGTGCCTTTTCCCGCGAGAGACTTGCGGAAATCATCGTTACCGATGGCAACGAAGAATTCCTCGCTTGCAAGAATATCGTATGCGAGGAATAAGCTTTTTTGCCAAACGGTCGTCGTTGGTGCCGTTTTGGCGAGATAACGCGGAGGTGACGGAATGAGGATATTGGCGATAGGAGACGTCGTCGGCTCGGCGGCGGTTAATTATCTGTTAAAAAAGTTGCCCGCCGCAAAACGGGAGCTGCGCATAGATTTTGCCGTCGTAAACGGCGAGAATGCCGCAGAGATCCGCGGTATAGCTCCGAACGACGTTTACGATCTTTTCGCGGCGGGAGCTGACGTTATCACAACGGGAAATCACGCTTTTTCTCAAAGAAGTTCGTATTCGGTTTTTGACGACGAGGCTCGTCTTTTGCGCCCGGCAAATTTTCCCGGGGGAGCTCCGGGGCACGGATACGTTATAGTGAATTCGGTCGGCGTGCGGGTGCTTGTGATGAATCTCGAGGGGAATTATGCTATGAATCTCCCCTTGTCGTCGCAATTTGCGGCGGCGGACGCGATCCTATCGCGCGAGAGCGGAAATTTCGATATCGCGCTCGTCGATCATCACGCCGAGGCTACCTCCGAAAAGCTCGCGCTCGGCTATTACCTCGACGGGAGAGTCAGCGCCGTCTGGGGGACGCATACTCACGTGCCTACTGCGGATTGTCGCATTTTGCCGAAAGGGAGCGGGTATATTACGGATCTCGGAATGACGGGGCCGACGGAGAGCGTGCTCGGCGTTGTGCCGGAGATAATCGTGCGCCAAATGACGCTTGCGATGCCGCAACGCTACGAGGTCGCAAAGGGCGAGATATCCGCTTGCGGCGCCGTGTTTGAGATCGATGAGCGCGGGAGATGCGTTTGCACGACGTCCGTAAAGATATAGCGTCGGCGGCTTGCGAGTCATAAGCGCTTTTGCGCGGCAAACGGCGGTGACGGGAATTGATATAACAACGTCCGCTTAAGCGGACGTTGTTCGTTTTTCGCTCGTTTGTGTGTTTTGCCGTTTGGCGACGATATCCGCAAGGCTTTCATTGTCGGCGCTTACAATTTTTTGTCAAAACAAACAAAAAGCCCCCCGATTCGTTGCTTTTTGCGCTTTCGTATGATAAAATTAACGGGAATTATATCTTACGTAAGCTGTGCGTTCGTGGCGGCAAAACGCCCCTCGAAGCGCGAAACGGAAGGAGACCCCGCGAGATGAAAGACGTACCGTTTCTTGTTAACAGACAACTCTCCGACGGAGAAATCGAGCGAATCGGACTTTTGACGGGCGGCGATACCCCTGCTTTGTTCGTTATCGTCGGCGATATTTCGCCAAAGGCGAGGTACGGAAAAAATTATTTGATATTTACGCGAGAGCGGATCATATCTTTCGACGCGGATAAGGACGCCGCGACGGAAGAGATCGAGTATTCCGATATAAGCGAATTGTTTACAAAACGTATGTACGGCAACGGAGTGTTTCGAGTGCGCAAAAAGAGCGGCGAGCTCGAAAACGTTTTTCGTTTTACGTTTTCCGTCGCCTCGCTTTGCGACGCCGGCGCGAACTTCGTAAGGTCGGTGTGCGACGGAGCGGACGTCGGCTGCGCGCTGAGCGCCGTCGAGGCAACTTATCAAAAGCAGTTGTCCGTTTGCCCGAAATGCGGCAGAGTGCTATCGTCGCCGTCGACGCCGTGTATGAACTGTATGAAAAAGGGCAAGCTTTTGCGCAAACTCGCAAAGTATATGAAGCCCGAGGCTCCCGTGCTTGCCGTATCGGTATTGATCTCCGTTATTACGACGGCAATCGCGCTTGTGCCGCCTATGCTGACGCGAAATCTTGTGGACGATATTTTGCCGAATTGCAGGCGAGATATGCTGCTTTACGTTTCCGTCGGGCTTGTGTGCATACATATTTTGCACTATGCTTTGGCGGGGATACGCGGATATATGCTTCGCATCTCGGGTGACAATATCGTCGCGCGCATAAGGTGCGAGGTGTATGAGAAGGCACAGTACCTGCCGATGAGGTTTTACGACAAAACGTCGACGGGCTCCGTTATAAATCGTATAAGCGGCGACACCGCCACGCTTCAGGCGTTTATGCTTCGCATAACGCAGGAGGTCGTCGTTCAATTTTTCAAGATGGTCGGTATTGTGGTCGTTATGCTGTGTATGAACTGGAAACTGACGTTGCTTTCGCTTTTTCCGGTGCCGATCGTCGTTGTCGGTTCGCGCATATTCAGAAAAAAGATACAACCGTTCTATCGCCGCATATGGATGCGATCTACGGCTGTGACCTCGGTTCTGACGGATACGATCCCGGGCATACGAGTGACCAAATCCTTCGTTAACGAGCAAAAAGTAACGGATCGTTTTGCCGAAAAAGTCGAAGATTGGCGCATAACGGATTCGCGTGCGGGCAAGATGCTCAACGCCTATCCCGCGATAGTAAACTGCCTTATCGCCTGCGGTTCGGTAATTATTTGGCAGTTCGGCGGCAACGTCGTTATCGACGGCTTGCTCGCTCCCGGAGCGGCGAATATATCGGTAGGTCTCCTCGTCTCGTTTATCTCGTATGCGTCGATGTTCTACGAACCGGTTAACTTTTTTGCCAACCTTTCGGATTCGACGCAAAACGCAGCCGCGTCCGCGGAAAGGATAATGGACATTTTGAACGCAGAGCCCGAGCACGACTTCGGCAAGGGCAACACAGCGGCGAATATGGGCGGCAAGATCGAATTTCGCGACGTGAATTTTTCGTTCGACCGCACGAAAAAGGTGCTTAAAAACATCGATCTTACGATAGAGCCGGGGGACGTCGTCGGTATCGTCGGTACTACGGGCTCGGGCAAGTCCACCCTTGTCAACCTGCTTTTGCGCTACTACGATAATTACGAGGGAACTATCACGGTGGACGGCGTGGATATCAGAGATATCGATATGCAGTATTATCGCTCCAATATAGGCTACGTTCAGCAGGAGCCGATGATGTTCCACGACACCATATATAACAACATTGCCTACGGCGACAGTTCTTTTACCGTTGACGAGGTTATAAACGCCGCGGACGTGGCTAACGCGCACGAGTTTATCGTGCGTCAACCGGACGGATACGATTCCGTTCTCGGCGAGCGCGGCGTCGGGCTTTCCGGTGGAGAACGCCAGCGGATATCCATTGCGCGAGCTATGTTGCGCAACCCCAAAATGCTCGTTTTCGACGAAGCGACCGCCTCGGTCGACTCCGAGACCGAACACCTGATTCAGGACGCCATAGAGCATCTTATCAGCGGCAGGACGACGATTATGATAGCGCACAGGCTCTCCACGCTGTCAAAGGCGAACAAAATAGTCGTTGTCGATAACGGCAGCATAATAGAATGCGGTACGCCGCAGGAACTTATGGAGCTGAGGGGCAAGTATTATAAACTCGTGCAGATACAATCTATGTCGGATAAGGTGGCACAATCGCGCCGCGAAGAAAAATTGGATTAACGGGGGCAAAGATGAGACGCGTTTACGTTGACAAATATAATGGAAAGATAGAGCGGACGGATATGTACCGCGTTCGCCTCGTTATGACCGACGGCTCCGTTTACGAGGATCTCGAGCCGCGGCGATTGTTTCCGATATCGAATACGACGATGTTTATAACTTTGCTCGATTCCGACGAGCGCGAAGTCGGATTCGTGCGCGATTACGAAGAACTCGACGAGGCGTCTGTCGCAGCGCTCGAAGAGTGCTTTAAGGAATATTATATGATACCGAAGATAACGCGTTTCGTGGATTGCCTCGATAAGTTCGGCACTCTTCGCTGGACGGTCGAGACCGACCGCGGCAACGTGACTTTCAGGATACGGAATCGCCACAGTGACATAAAGCGCATAGGCAAATCGAATCGTATCTTGATCCGCGACTCGGACGACAACAGATACGAGATACCCGATTGCACCGCACTTGATTCGCACAGCCAAAGACTGCTGTACGCTTATATTTGACGGAACGAAAATATCCGCTCGGCATTTCGCCGAGCGGATATTTTTATCAGTGCAGGGGCACAAGCTTTTCTTTGCCGCCCATATAGGGGCGAAGCGCCTCGGGGATGCTTATGCTGCCGTCGGAGTTGAGATTGTTTTCCACAAACGCGATAAGCATACGGGGCGGAGCGACCACGGTGTTGTTGAGCGTGTGCGCAAAGTATTTTTGCCCGTTTGCTCCCGAAACGCGGATCTTCAGGCGGCGCGCCTGAGCGTCGCCGAGATTGGAGCAGGAGCCCACCTCGAAATATTTCTTTTGGCGGGGGGACCATGCTTCGACGTCGACGGATTTGACCTTGAGATCCGCAAGGTCGCCCGAGCAACATTCGAGCGTGCGAACGGGTATGTCCATAGAGCGGAAGAGGTCGACGGTGTTTTGCCAAAGACGATCGAACCACGTCCTGCTGTCTTCGGGCTTGCAAACGACGATCATTTCCTGCTTTTCAAACTGATGGATCCTGTAAACGCCGCGCTCCTCGATTCCGTGCGCCCCCTTTTCCTTGCGGAAGCAGGGCGAGTAGCTGGTAAGAGTGTAGGGCAGTTTTTCCTCGGGGTTTATCGTGTCGATGAACTTACCGATCATAGAGTGCTCGGAGGTGCCTATGAGATAGAGATCCTCGCCCTCGATCTTGTACATCATAGCGTCCATTTCCGCAAAGCTCATAACTCCCGTAACTACGTCGGAACGGATCATAAAGGGAGGTATGCAGTAGGTAAAGCCGCGGTCTATCATAAAATCGCGCGCATAGGAGATAACGGCGGAGTGCAAACGTGCAATATCGCCCATAAGATAGTAAAATCCGTTGCCGGCGACTTTGCGCGCTGCGTCAAGGTCGATGCCGTCGAATCTTTCGAATATATCCGTATGGTAAGGCACCTCGAAATCGGGTACGGCGGGCTCGCCGTACCGCTGTACCTCGACGTTTTCGCTGTCGTCGCGACCGATCGGCACGTCGGGGTCGATTATGTTGGGGATAGCCATCATTATTTTGCGGATCTTTTCTTCGTATTCGGGCTCGAGGGCTTCAAGCTCGGCAAGGCGTGCGGCAGAGCGGGCAACCTCTGCTTTGACAGCCTCCGCTTCGTCGCGTTTGCCGCTTGCCATAAGTGCGCCTATCTGCTTTGAGAGCTTGTTTTTTTCCGCGCGAAGCGCGTTTGCCTCGCCGATTATTCTGCGGTTTTCCGCGTCGAGAGCGATGACCTCGTCGACCAAGGGCAGCTTGTCGTCGCGAAATTTGTTGCGAATATTTTGCTTAACGATCTCGGGGTTTTCCCGTAAAAATTTAACGTCTATCATTTTCGGTATTCCTTTCGTGTCGGGCGGGAAGCTCTTTTGTGATGTAAATATATTATTTATCATTATATCACCAAAAGGGCTCTTATTGCAACCGCTTTTTGAAAAAAACGCGCTTTATTTGCCGTTTTGAGCACCGCCTTGGCGAAAATTTGCCTGCTCCGGCGCGGTTTTTGCGGCAATGCTGTCTTTTTTTGCTTTTTTGCGCGAAAAAACGCAATCGAAAAGCCACGAGCAGGTCTCCTTGTCGAGTGCGCCGCAAAGCCTTGCGAAAATGACGAAAGTTGTGCTTACGATACATACGTGCACGGCGAGACGGGCTTTTGCCGAGAGCGAAAAGAGCGGAAAAAGTTGAAACAAAAGCACGGATATGCGCGAAGCGCCGACGGCGCAGGCAAGCGGCGCACCTATCCAAGATACGACGCGGACGCGAAGCCCCGTACGTCCGATGAGCCGAGCTGCGCTGAGTGCGAAATTGATGAGCTCGCTGACGTATAGCACGGCTATGTATCCGTATATACCCGCACGCGGCAGCAAAAGGCGTACGAGCAAGACCGAAAGGGCGGCGTCCGCTACGTTGACGTTCATGGTATACACCTGATCGCCGAGACCTTTCAGCATCGAGTCCGTTACCGTGTCGAGATACATAACGGGCAAAAGCGGCGCGAGAGCCGAGACGTATTCGCCCGCTTCGGTGCTTGAATAGAGGGTCTGCCCGATCTCACGCGCGAGGACACCCATAACGCCCGCAGCGGCAAATCCGAGGAGCAGGCACAGATGCCAAACGCGCGAGGCTATATAAGAGAGGCGGCGCGACGAGGAGCCGTTTGTTGCCCCGGCGACCTCCGGCACGAGCAACGCGGTGAACGAATTTATCAGCGCGTAAGGTAACGTTATAACGGGGAATACCATCCCCGTAAGCACTCCGTACGATGCGATCGCCGCAGCGCGGCTCATACCGAAAGATACGAGGCTTGCGGGGATCAAAATATGCTCGACGGTTGTAAGTCCCGAACGAATATACGAACTGACGGCGGTCGGGAACGATATGCCGAATATCTTGGTGCCGAGTGCGTGCGACTGTGCGCACGTTAACGACTCGCCAAGGCGCGGGCGGCTTTCGCGGAGGTACAAAAATACGGAAAGCGCGAGCGAGAGTATCTCCGCAATTGCCGCGCCGAGGATAACGGCGCAAACGGAGGCGACCTCGCCGTGCGGCAAAAGCGGTCTTAAAAGCGCGACCGTGGCGAATATTTTTATGCCTTGCTCGCTAAGCTGCGAGACGGCGCTTTTCCAAACGCGCCTTACCGCTGAAAAATATCCCGATAGCGCGGAAGAAACGGCTATCGCGGGCAGAGAAAGGGCGGAGAGGCGAAGCGGCAGGGTGGCGCTTTCGGTCTTGAGCCAATTTGCGGCAATCGTCGGTGCGGCGAAAAAAAGCAGTGTCGCGGACAGCGCGCCGCAAACGCATGCCAAAGCGACGCATTTGCGAACGGCGGCTCGGATCACGGCGCCGCTGTCGTTCGCTTCGGCAACGCAACGTGTGGCGGCGAGATTTATGCCGGACGTTGCGAGGGTCAGCGCAAAGCCCCACACACTCGTTATCAGCGAATGTATGCCGATAGCCACCGCCCCGACTTTGTTCGAGAGATAAACGCCGAAAGCCACGCCCACGGCTCGCATAATCAGCGCGACCGCGCACATCAGAAGAGAATTGCGCACGATCGTCTTTGCTTTTCCGCCGTTTTGTCGCATATTCGCCCAGCCCCCTTTCCGCCGCGCCGAGCCCTTGCCTCGACGGCGGATAGTTAATTTTATTCCGCGGCGGCGGCAATATGACCTTTTAGCGCATCGGCGAGGACGACCTTGACAATTTCTTCGTTCGGTGATATAATCCGTATGCACTTTGTGCGGGTGAGTTCGTGACCTTCCTCACCTAAAACAAAACTACGGGAGATTTTTACGATGAAAAAAAACAATTCGACGCCTGTTGCCGAGATAACGCGAGGCGCTTTGATAGCCGCAACGTACGTTGTGATGACGGGGTTCTGCGCGATCTTCGGACTTGATAAGGGGGTAATACAGTTCAGGATATCCGAGGCACTCGTTATCCTTGCCGTGTTCACGCCCTCGGCGACCGCCGGGGTAACGGTCGGGTGTCTGCTGTCCAACCTTTTGTTCGGGGGCGCCGTGTACGACGTTTTGTTCGGGACGCTGGCGACACTGCTCGGGATGCTCGGCGGTCGCGCACTGCGACGCTTTCCATATCTTGTGCCGTTGCCCACCGTGTTGTCTAACACCGCGATAGTTCCGCTCGTTTTGCGTTTCGCATACGGCTCTGAGGATGCGCTGTGGTTTATGGCTGCGACGGTCGGGATAGGCGAGCTCGTTTGCGCTTACGCGGGCGGAATTTTGCTTTTTTTTATGCTTCGCAAACGATTTAAGACCTACGTGTGATCTGTATCGGCGCACGTTTAAAGCAAAGTCGGATTTTTCGTCGTGCCGAAGCTCTGCGTGCGGGCAATGAGGTGCGATACAAGATTTAAAATATAAAGTTTCAAAAGGGTCAAAATTGCGGCGTCGGCATCTTTTGCCGAAACCGAAAGCGAGAGCCGCGACGTGAGTCGCGGCTCTCGCTTTGTTTTTTCGGATCGCGGGGGCTCGGTCGGCGCATATTTACGCCCGATATTTCCCCTGCCACAGGTCGTGAGAGAAAAGATATTTGTCCACGTCGTTTATGACGGCGATCTTTTTGCGGCTCCATTCGGGGGCGACGAGGTCTTCGGCAACGCCGTCGCCGGTGAGACGGGCTATAACGACGTCCGGCGGTAACGTCGCCAGAGCCGAAGCCACGGTCTCGATATAATCCTCGCGCTCCATCGGCACGTATGCGCCGCGACGGTACATATCCTCGAGAGGGGTCGAGCGCAAAACGTGGAGCAGGTGGATCTTGACTTGGTCCGGGTGCAGACGCGCAAGATCGCGCGCCGTGCGCATCATATCCTCGCGCGTTTCGCCCGGCAAGCCGAATATAACGTGCACGCATATCTCGGCGCGCGGAACGAGTCGGCGCAGACGGGCAAAACCCGATACGAACTCGGCAAAATCGTGCCCGCGTCCGATGGCGCGCGCCGTGACGTCGGACGAGCTTTGCAGACCGAGCTCGACGGTGAGGTGCGTTTTTTTCGATACGTCGTCGAGCAGTGCGCAAACGTCCTCGCCGACGCAATCCGCCCGAGTGGCGACGTTCAGCGCGACAACGCCTTCGAACGAGAGCACCTCCGAATATATCGCCTTGAGGCGTTCGACCGGCGCATAGGTGTTGGTGTGCGCCTGAAGATAGGCGATCGTGAGGGTCGTGTCCCACTTTGACGATAGTCGCTCCCGACCTATGCGATATTGCTCCGCGAGCGACGGCGCGTGCGCAATGCAATCTCCGCTTCCGCTCGGCGAGCAGTAGATACAGCCGCCGCCCCGTTCGACGTTCGGGCACGAAAGCCCCGCGTCGAGCGGAATCTTTGCGAGTTTTGCGCCGAAAGTGCGCCTTAAGTAACAGTCGTAGGTGTAGTATCTTTTGTTGCTGTCGCTGTTGACGAAAGGGTTTGAGGCGACTTGGCTCGTTTTCATCTTTCCGCGTGCTCGCGAGCCGCCCCGACGAATTTCGCGAATACGTTGCGCGAAAGTTCGCTTCGCTCAAAGCAAAGCTCGGGGTGCCATTGCAGACACAGCAAAAATCTTTCGCGGTCGCGCCCCTCGACAGCCTCGATCGCGCCGTCTTTGTCGACGGCGCAAGCGACGAGCGACGGCGCTACGGCTTTTACCGCTTGGTGGTGGAAGCTGTTTGTGGCACATTCGTCGCAGCCCGCAAGCTCGTGCAGGAGCGTCCCGCGCACGATGTCGGCGCGGTACGGCATTTCGGTACCGGGTTCCGTTTGGCGATGCCCCTCCATATGCTGAAAGAGCGTTCCGCCGTAAAATACGTTTATGACTTGCTCGCCGCGGCATATGCCGAGAACGGGGCGTTTATCGTTTTTCAGAAGCTCGAGCAGGCGCAACTCGAAAACGTCTCTTTCTCGGCATATTTCGACGTTTTCTCCCGCGATTTCCTCGCCGTAGTATTTGGGGTCGATATCGACGCCGCCGGCAAAAAGAAAGCCGTCGAATTCGTCGGCGAAAAATTGCTCCGCTTCCGCTTCTCCTCCCGCGAAGTGCAGGAATACGGGGATCCCGCCGGAGCGGTAAACGGCTTCGAAATACGCTTTGTTCATTCTGATAAAATTGTCCGACATTGAAGAGCAGATTGCGATAACGGGTTTTTTTCTCATAATATTTTATGTCCTTTGACGTTTTGCTTGCGGCGTTTGCCGCTTATCGAAATTGCCGCGCGATGCGCGGCAATTTCGTATTTTTATCCGAACACCTTGCGGTAATAATCCTTTTCGAGGATGTAGTTCGAATAAGTTCGCATATTTTTTATTTCTTTGTTGTTTTGGTCGATATAGCTTTGCAAAAGCGAGGGGTCGTTTATCTCAACGCCCTCGTTCAGATAGAATTGACCGCCGGTGTAATAACCGTAATCCGTTATCCAGTTGTTGTAAAGCGATACCGAGCCGGAGTTCGAGCAGTTGAGGAGCACGAGCCCGTCGGAATCGGAGAGGATGTCCCTTCCCATTATAAGGCGTGAATCATACTCGAGACCGAAGAGGTTGAGCACCGTGGGAAGAATGTCGGGCGCTGAGCATACCTTGGATACGGTCACGGGTTCGGTCATAGAAGCCGACCAGATGATGAGAGGGGCGCGGTAAAGGTCGAAGTTAAGGCATATATTGTCTTTGGGCAGTTTGTAGAGGTCGGAGAGGGCGTTTATCGTCGTTTCTTCGTCGATGGATCCGTCGCTTTTCCCGGCGATGGAGTAAGGATAATGGTCGGGAGCCATAACGAATACGGTGTCCTCGAGGATTCCCTTTGCCTCAAGCTCGCGGCAAAGCTCGGATACCATAAGCTCGACCTCGTACTGTGCCGCGAGATAGAGTTTGGCGGCTTTTTCGGTGTAGCCGAGGTTGAGCGAGTCGACGTAGCTGTAATGTTTGCTTGCCTGAGCGTTGCCCGTGTGGAAAGCGTGACCGCTGACGGTCATATAATAAATGTGAAAAGGCTCGTCGGCTGTCAGATACGAAAGGGTGTTCGTTGCGAGCTCTTTGTCGGAGAGGGGCCACGCGCGGGAGAACGTTGCGTTTGCTCCGCTTGAGGTTACCCAGCCGCCGGTGGTGGGGTAGTTGCCTTTTTTTACGTAGTCGGTGCCGTGGAACGTGTATCCGAAGTTGGCGTGCGAGAGGTTGCGGCTGTAATACGTGTAAGTCCAGTTGTGAAAGGCGTTGGTGGCGTACCCTTGCGCTTTGAGCATATTGCCGAGTGTAAACGGCATATAGTTCGAGGCGCTGTCGCGCAGGCAGGTTTGCTTGTTGTAAAAGTTGCCGGTGATATTCGCGTACTCGCCCGTAGCCGTCGAGCCGCCCCATTGCGAACAGTAGTAGTTTTCGAAGACGAATCCCTCCGTCTTCATTTTATAAAGCGTCGGAGTGAGCGTTTCATTTATCGCGGCTGGCGACCAGCCCTCCACCGTGATAAAGATAAGATTTTTTCCCTCGAAAAGTCCGGTATATTCGTTTTTGTTCGTCGGGGTGCGGTTCGAAAAGTACGTGTGTGCGTTTTTATCGGCAGTTGAGGAGGCGTCGGCTATCAGCTTGTCGAAATCGACGTCGAGAACGTTGGGGCTGCGGTCGATCTCGGGTGGGGTGACGGACGATCCGCCCTGCGAGGTGCCGCTCGAGTCCGAGCTCGTGTCGGGCTTGAAAAGCTGGTCGACGTTAACGGTGGTGTTATCCGAAAGGTCGGGATCGATACTCTCGGCAGAGCCGAAAAGCTTGTATTTCGTGTCGAGCCGCAGCGCGGTCAGCACGCCGAAGCGCGTGCCCGCCTCGGTCATCAAAAAGCCTTCGTTATAATAATATTTGTCCTCGAAATATCCGTCGTGTGCGTTGACGAAAGATACGCCGCCGACGTAAAGCATCGTTGCGGCGAGCAGACCCGCCCCCGCGGCGTATACGTTTATGCGAACGAGGCGCAAACCGTGTTTGCCGAAGAAAGCGAAGAGCGGAACGGGCAAAAATATCAGCAGTATATAGCCGATGTTACCGGTGATGCAACCGAGCGCTTCGCGATAAAATTGCGTAACGTTGCCCGCCTCTCCGAGCAGATCCCAGTAAAAAAAGTCTTTGAAAAAGTCAAGGTAAACGACTTGCGTGGCAAAATACAGGCAGATGAAAGAGAGCAGCACGAGCATCAAGACGTAGTTGACTTTTTCGGGGAAAAGCGTCGTCAATATCGCCGCGAAAATCCCGAATGCCGCCGAAAACAGCACCGCGTATGCGAAAAACGAAGCGGAGAAATTTCCGCCCATCGAGATCCGCATAACGAATTCGAGATAAATAAAGGTCAGCGGAAGCGACGCCATATAGAGAACGTTGGAGTAAAGGGTGTTTGAAATGCATTTGTCCTGCGGTTTTCTTCTTATGATCGTGCGCCGTGCGTCGGCGCGAGGGGATGTTTGGTTGTTGCTCATTTGCGGTATCTCCGTAAAATTGGGGTGTGGCAGGTGGGCGCACCTGCGCGTTTTCGGATTTCCGCGCGCGCCGTTGCGCGCGCGGGGTGAAAATGCCGATGGGGATGAGCCGGGGCGTCGTTGGTCGGGCGCGCCTTTTCGGCGTTGCCGCGGGACGTTATTTTTTGTGATACAACTTTTTGGTCTGATACACCGGCTCGTACGTTATGTTGACGCCGAGCTTTTTCAAAAGATTTTCGTCCGTGGGGGAGAGGATGACGGTGGAGTGAGCGTCGCAGCCGCGCAGCCCGGAGAGTTGATCCATAGCTTTTTCGGCTTCGGGCGAGGTTACTGCGCAAACGGAGAGGGCTATCAGCAGTTCGTCGGTGTGCAAACGCGGATTATGATTGCCGAGATGCTCGACCTTTAGGTGCTGCACGGGCTCTATGATGCTCGGGGAGATAAGGTGCTCGTCGTCGTCGATCCCCGCAAGCGCTTTGAGGGCGTTCAGCAGCATTGCCGACGTTGCGCCGAGCAAGCGCGAGGTCTTGCCGGTGACTATGGTGCCGTCGGGCAGCTCTATCGCCGCAGCCGGGGCTCCCGTTTCGTCGCGCTTGGCAAGCGCCGCGGCGATAACGGGTCTGTCGGCGCGGGAGAGTCCCGCCTGCTTTATCTGCAATTCGTGCTTGTATACGACCTCGTTCGATATCTCGCCGCGCTTAACGGCGCAAAGATCGGCGTAGTAGCGGCGTATTATCTCCCTGTTGCAGGCGAGGCGCACGACCTCTTCGTCCGTTATGCAAAATCCCGCCATATTAACGCCCATATCCGTGGGGGATTTGTACGGGCACTTGCCGTATATCTTTTCGAAAGTGGCGCTGAGGACGGGGAAGATCTCGATGTCGCGGTTGTAGTTTACGGTGGTTTGACCGTATGCTTCGAGATGGAACGGGTCTATCATATTAACGTCGTTGAGGTCGGCTGTCGCGGCTTCGTAGGCGATGTTGACGGGGTGGCGAAGCGGCAGGTTCCATATGGGGAAAGTTTCGAACTTCGCATATCCCGCGCGTACGCCGCGACGGTTTTCGTTGTATACCTGCGACAGGCACACCGCCATTTTGCCGCTGCCGGGTCCGGGTGCGGTAACGACCACGAGCGAGCGATCGGTCTCTACGAAGTCGTTTTTGCCGAAGCCTTCTTCGGACACGATGCGGTCGACGTTGTACGGGTAGCCGTCTATCGGGTAGTGCCTGTACACCTTGACGCCTTGCGACGCGAGCTTTTGCTCGAAAGCGCATGCCGCGGGCTGATTTTCGAATTTCGTCATAACGACGCTGCCGACGTAAAGACCGAAATGGCGAAAAACGTCGATCAGTCGGAACACGTCCGCGTCGTACGTTATGCCGAGGTCGCCGCGCTTTTTGTTCTTTTCGATGTCGCCGGCGCTTATAACTATTACGATCTCGGCTTGTTCCTTAAGCTCGAGCAACATCTTGAGTTTGCTGTCGGGCTCGAAGCCGGGAAGCACGCGCGAGGCGTGAAAGTCGTCGTACAGTTTGCCGCCGAACTCGAGGTACAGCTTGCCCCCGAATCTGTCGATGCGTTCTCTGATACGTTCGCTTTGAAGCTTCAGATATTTGGCGTTGTCAAATCCTGTTTTTTGCGATTGCATAGTCGATCGTCCCCCTAAAATAAACACAAAATCATTATACAACATTTTTTTCTTCTTTTCAATAACAAAGAAAAAATATTTGTTCGCATTTTGCTTGCCGCGCGTGTGTTGACACGGTGCGCGTTTTGTGCTAAAATAGCCGAAAAGAGAAGCGTCGGGACAAATGCCCCGACGCTTCGGCAAATTATTTTTTGCCGGCGTCTATTATGCTTTCGCCGAGGATGTAGGCGATAAGCACGCCGGTGGCGGATATCACGGCACTTATCTGCGCCGTGCTTGCCTGCGGCAGCCCCGCGGCAATGCCGACGGTGCTCGCGAATCCGCCGAGCGCTACCCAAAACTTTCGCGACGAAAGTTTTTTTCTCCAGTCGATTTTCATTTTCGTTTTTTCCTCCATATAATGCAGTGTGGATTATATACGCGTATGTACCGCCGCGCCGTTACGCTCGGCTGCGCGGCGAGCGCGCGATTCGCGCCGTGTCGCGGTGCAAACGAACTTTTTCAAGCATTGAAAGCCGCAGCTCGTGCGATCCGAGCTGCTCGTAAAAAGTGCGATTTTTCGCAGATTGCTCGCGCACCGCTTCGTCAAGCCGTTTTACCGCGCTCTCGAGCGACGTAAGCGTGCGATTTACGCGGACGACGACGTTCATCACCGCTATCAGTGCGCCCGAGAGCGTCGTAAGCCCGACGACGATCTCCCAAGTCATACCGTTATCACCTCCTTTGCGACGATTATACTCCGCTCTCCGTGCGCGTGACTGACGACGTTTTGACGCAAAACCTCCCGCGGCGCCCGAGTGAGAGGAAACAATACCAAGGACGAGAGGAACTATGGACGATACGAAAAACAGCCGAAAAGCGAGCGCGCCCGAAGCGCGAGGCGCACGCCGAGCGGAGGACGCCGTGCGCCTCGAAGAGAATATCGCGCTTGCCGCGCTTGCGGTAGAGGAGCTCGCGAATTTGTATCCCGACGCCGCCTGCTCGCTCGAGTGGGCGGGCGAGCCGTGGCGGCTTCTCGTTATGGGGCGGCTTTCCGCGCAGTGCACGGACGCGCGGGTAAACGTCGTTTGCCGCGAGCTTTTCTCCGTTTTTCCCTCGCCGGAGGCTTTGGCGGCGGGCGATATCGAAGAGATAGAGCGGATAGTGCGCCCTTGCGGACTTTTCAGAACCAAGGCGGCTCAGATCAAAGCCGCGTGCGCACGGCTTTGCCGCGAATACGGCGGCGTGCTGCCGAGCGATATGGACGAGCTGCTGAAGTTCGAGGGCGTAGGCAGAAAGATCGCCAACCTTTTGCGCGGCGACGTTTTCGGGCTCGGCGGCATCGTTGCGGATACGCATTGCATCCGCATTTGCGGTAGGCTCGGCTTTTATCCCGAAGACGTGCGCTCGCCCGAGATCGCGGAAAAAATCTTGTCGCGCGCCGTAGCGCCGCAAGATCAAACCGATTTTTGCCACAGGCTCGTCGTTTTCGGCAGAGAGGTGTGCACCTCGCGTGCGCCGCACTGCGGCACTTGCCGGTTGCGGTCAAAATGTTGCGAAAAAGGCGGGTGCGAAGAGCAAAAAAGTTGAAAATGCACAAAAAAATCAAAAAAAGTATTGACAAACGCCTTGCGGTTTGCTATTATAAATAGCGTAAGGAGCGCCCCGCACCGAGCCGACGATTCGGAGCGGAGTGACGTAATACCGAATAACTTTCGCGACACTCAAAGCCGCGAGTTAGAATTATAACCTTTTCACACAAGGAGACAACAGCAATGAAAAAGAGAATTCTCTCGGCAGTTATGTCGATCGTTATGGTTGCGGCTCTCGTCGCTACTATGGCAGTATCCGTCGGCGCAGCCGATATGCAGAAGGTCGATTTCGACCTTAACAAGATAACGGGCGAGATCCGTATCTGGCTCGGCGACGACAACGTTACCAAAATGGGTGTTGCAGACGTTACCGTTGTTAACGGCGTCGTTAACATCCAGGACCCCGACGGTTATGACGAGCTTCGCGGCTTCGATATCGAAGGCAAGATGGTCGGCTCGATGGATCACTACGTTATGACTATGAAGATCCTCTCCACCTCCGGACGTATCGGTGTCGGTATCATCAGAGATACGGAGGCCGACCTTCGCGAGTCCACTTTATGCTTCTACGGCGGTCTTACTCAGAAAGACGGTTCCGGCGTTCGTCTCCGCGGCGGTTGGAGACGCGACAACCTTACCCCCAACACCGACTTTGATTTCACCAATGCGGCTGTCGACGCCGACGGTTATATGACCTATAAGGTAGAGGCTATCGGCAACGGTGCAAACGATTCTACCGCAGCCCTCAACTACACCCTCAGCTACCTCAACGCCAACAACGAGTGGACCCTTATGCAGGAGCACACTATGTACGACTACGAGTCCTACCAGCTCGGCATCTACTACCACGTAGGTAACGCCGGCGCTAACATATTCTTCAAAGACATCGAGCTTACTTACGCTCCCGTAGCGGCTGCAGAGACCACTCCCGAGGAGACTACTCCCGCGGCTACTCCCGAAGCTACGACTCCCGCGGCTACCACGCCTTCGTCTACGACTCCCGCGGCTACCACGCCTTCGTCTACGACTCCCGCGGCTACCATCGCTGCAAGCGAAAAGAGCGGATGCGGCTCGACCGTTGCTCTCTCCGCACTTGCAATAGCTCTCGTTCCCGCAGTTTGCGTGATCCGCAAAAAAGAGGACTGAGATCTTAAACCGAATATTTTAAACTTAAAGTTTTAAAATAATATTCTGCCCGAGTCCGCGCGTATATCGCGCGGACTCGGGCTTTTTTGTATCCTGAAAATCACCGGTAGTGCAGGTGGTTTAGCTTAGCTCGGTTTATTTATCCGAGCGAAGCGAGGACCCCGCCCCTTTGCAAATAATAAAATTTAAGCTATCAATACGGTTATAGATATTTGCTATTTTAATAACGGTAGGGCAATTTCCGCAAGCGGCGGATTTTTCGCCGAGCCTATAGGCTCGGCGTGTGGAATGCCCCAAGGGGGCTGTCGCAAGTCGGAGGCACCGCCGGTGGCCATAATTATTCTCGGGTCTTTTATTATCGAATACGTTTTTACGAATACGTTTTTACCGTTTTTTTGGATTTTATTTTTATCTCCGTTTTTGCGTTTTCCCTTGTTCGTCGTTGATTATCGTTTTTTGTTTGCGCGTTTGTTTGCCGCGTCGGCTTTTTGCGCTCTCGATTGATTCGCGTCTTTTCGTTGGTTATTTCCGCGTTTGTTTTTTGCTGTTCGGCGAGCTTGATGGCGTGCGCCGCAAAGGTCGAACGCCTTTAAGGCTGCACGGCAAATTTTGCTTATTTGGATGAGCCAAATTGCATTTTGAGTGCATCAATTGCGCCGCAAGGGGCGAATTTGACGCATATTTGCAACAAATTTGCGCGGTCTTTCGTTTTGCGGCGGGTGAAGCGCGAAAAAATATTTGATTTTTAGAGTAAATGTTTTATAAAAAGTATTGAAAAAAGGAACGAAATAGTGTACAATAATTAAAGTGAAAATTTTATAAGGAGATACGTTAAATGACCAACAACAAATCAGTTCTGAATTGGATCGACGAGATGGCGGCGATGACCTGCCCCGACAAGATCGTTTGGATAGACGGGTCCGAAAAGCAGGCTGACGAACTTCGCGCCGAGGCTTGCTCCACGGGCGAGATTCTCAAACTCAACGAGGAGTTGCTCCCCAACTGCTACTTGCACCGCACCGCGATAAACGACGTTGCTCGCGTTGAGGACCGTACCTTTATCTGCACCTCCGAGAAAGAGGACGCCGGCAACATCAACAACTGGATGGCTCCCGCCGAGGGCTACGAAAAGCTTTCGAAGCTGTTCCGCGGCTCTATGAAGGGCAGAACAATGTACGTTATCCCCTATTCTATGGGCATCGTCGGCTCCGATTTCGCAAAGTACGGTATCGAGCTTACGGATTCCATCTACGTAGTTCTCAATATGCTGATAATGACCCGCGTGGGTACGAGCGTTCTCGAGGCGCTCGGCGACAGCGCCGATTTTGTCAAGGGTCTGCACTCCAAGGCAGAGCTT
>CAZOFD010000022.1:0-26799 GCA_964579135.1 uncultured Ruminococcus sp.
ACGACTCTCGGTTGGCCCGACGAGACCGCCGAACTGAAAAAGTACTACCCCACCTCGACCCTTGTCACCGGCTACGATATCATAACCTTTTGGGTATCGAAGATGATCTTTATGGGTCTCGAATTTATGGATGAAAAGCCGTTTGACAAAGTGTTTATCCACGGTCTCGTACGCGACGCTCAGGGCAGAAAAATGTCCAAATCCCTCGGCAACGGCATAGACCCGCTTGAGATAATCTCGAAATACGGCGCGGACGCATTGCGCTTTGCACTTGCGACCGGAAATTCGCCGGGGAACGATATGCGCTTCTCCGACGAAAAGATTGAAGCCGCGCGCAACTTTACAAACAAGCTTTGGAACGCGAGCCGCTTCGTGAGAATGAATCTCTCGATCGACAAAATAGAGTTGCCCGACGCGTCGCTGCTTGCCGACGAGGATAAGTGGATACTCACGCGATATAACGAAGTTACCGCGTCCGTTACCGCTGCCATCGACAAATACGAGATCGGCGTCGCTTTGGCAACGCTTTACGATTTCGTTTGGGACGTATTTTGCGATTGGTATATAGAACTTGCGAAAGTTCGTCTTTCCGACAAGGAGTGCGCCGACAATCGTATCGCGCAAAACGTTATCGCATACGTGCTCGACGGCATCCTTAAACTGTTGCATCCGTTTATGCCGTTTATCACCGAGGAGATCTACCAATCTCTCCCGCACGCCGCAGGCGACGCGGACAGCATAATGATCTCCGCGTATCCCAAGGCGAGCGAGTCGCAAAGCTTTAAAGAAGCGGAAGATTTCGACAGGATAATTACGGTCATCAAAGCCGTACGCGCACGCAGAACGGAAATGAACGTACCCCCGTCTCGCAAAGCAAAGATATATATCGAAACGAAATACGATATTTTCGGAGTCGAAACGCATCCTTTCTTCGTTCGTTTGGCTTCCGCCTCGGACGTGGAAGTTGCCGAGAGCTTCGAGGGCAAGATCTCCGCAGACGATTCCGTACAGATAGTTACCGACGCCGCAACCGTATATCTGCCGCTTGCGGAGCTCGTCGACGCGGAAAAGGAGCGCGAGCGTCTCGAGCGCGAACTGCAAAGGCTCCGTGCGGAAACGGCAAGACTCAATGCCAAGCTCTCGAACGAAGGATTCGTATCGAAAGCACCCGCCGCAGTGGTCGAAGCCGAGCGAGCGAAACTCGCGAGATTCACCGAAACCCTTGCCGGAACAGAAGCCGCATTGGCGAAGCTGCGCTGACAAAAAACGACACGGCGGAAAGACCTTTGGTCTTTCCGCCGTGTTTTATCATATAACGCAAAAATGTTCTCCTTGATTTTCCACCGCGACGCGTTGTGCGCGTTACCTTTCGCAAGCGTTCGGCGCAGCCTATCTCGGGTTTTAGGCAAAATCACGTTCCGAAGCGTTATCCGCGCCCTTTCGCGACCGTTCGAATCTTGTCGCCGCATTTTGCGCCGAGCTCGGTGTCGTGCGGCTTACGTCTTACGACGCGGGGGCTCTTTTTTCGTTTTCGCTTTTGCCGCGGCACAGCCCGCGTATTTTTGCGGACGTTTTTTCTTTATAAGCGCACAAAGCAATGCGCCGACAAACGCGCCCGAAGTATTTAATATAATATCGTCCACGTCCGTCGTTCGCGGCAAAAATACTTGCAAAGTTTCCACGGTCAACGAAATACAAAAACCGAAAAAAGTCGAAGAGGCAACCCCATTTTCGGTTACGGCGCCGAAAAGCCAACCTATCGGCACAAACAAAGCAACGTTGCCGAGAATATTGACCGCAAAATAATACTCAAACGCCTCGCCCGAAAGGTCTGCGAGCCGCTCAAACGCCGCAAAAGGCTTGAAATTGTACCATTTTGCGTCAAAGATCTCGTCCCACGATCGGCAAGAAAGGTCGCTGTCGAGCGTCAGATAAAAAACGACCGCCAACGTCAGGCAAAGCAGATAAAGATTCTTTTCATATCGCGGTCTTGTCGCCTCGAGTTTGCCGCTGCGCGAAAGATAAAGATATCTGCAAACGACGTATATCATACTGAATACCGCCCCCGCCGGGGCAGCTTTTATCAAAAAATCCAAAGCGCCTCTCACTTACCGTGTCCTCCCTTGGCAAAACGTTCCGCAATACGTCGCCTCGCTGTACTCTCGGGCGATATTTCCTCGGTTATACGCTACTTAACGCAGCGGTGCGAGCCGTTCTTCGCGTGACAGCTGCGCCGAAACGTTGTCGCCCGTCTCGTAATGCGTCGGCACAGACACACGCCGCACCGCCGCAAAATACTTTCGCAAAGCATTCCCCGTAGTCCTCGTCGTTACGCGTCGCCGCTTTGCAGGAGCACCCGAAAAGCAAAAAGCGGACGGGGAGAAAAAAGGGCAAGCCGACGTTTGAGTCGCCGACTTGCCTTGTTTTAATAATTATCTGCGTCCGGTGCCGTGAAAATCATCCCTCTTTTTTCTGTTGCGAAGGATGTTCATAATCTCGTCGAATCCGTCGCCCTGAGCGGGAGCCGCCTGCTGGGGTTGGGGAGCGGGACGTACGGGTTGTGCCGGAGCGGGGCGCACGGGCTGTGCCACAGGCGCGGCGGGTACCGCCTGAGGTGCCGTCTGCGGTGCTGCCTGGGATGCTGCGGGCTGCGGTGCAGGCGCGGCGGAACGCGAAGGAGCCGCAGCGCGAGGCATCTGTGCCTGAAGCGTGGGCTTTGCGGGTTGCTCTTCCTGCTTTTCAAAGCCGGTTGCGATAATTGTGATCTTCATCTCGTCGTCAAGATCCGGATCGAACGCAACTCCCCAGATCACGTTCGCGTCGGGATGAGCCTCGGCGGCTATCATAGAGGATGCGAGGTCCGCGTCCTCAAGCCCTACGTCGGGGGACATCGAGATGCTTACCAATATACCGGTAGCACCCTTGATGGACGTCTCGAGAAGCGGGCTGGAGATAGCGGCTTTGGCGGCAAGTTCCGCCTTATCCTTACCGGATGCGTTACCCGTACCCATATGCGCATATCCCGCGCCTTGCATAACGGAGGTAACGTCGGCAAAGTCGAGATTGATGAAGCCGGGAACGTTTATAAGTTCGGAAACGCTCTGTACGCCGCGGCGCAAAACGTCGTCAGCGATCTCGAAAGCATTGAGCAGGGTGATCCTCGTGTCGGAAACCTGTTTGAGCCTTTCGTTGGGGATAACTATCAGCGAATCAACGTATTGGCTGAGCTCCTCTATACCCTTTTCGGCTTGCACCATACGGCGGCGTCCCTCGAAAAGAAAGGGCTTCGTTACGATGGCAACGGTAAGAATATCCATCTCGCGCGCAATACGTGCGACGACGGGAGCGGCACCGGTACCCGTACCTCCGCCCATACCGGCTGCGATAAAGACCATATCCGCGCCCGCGAGCGAAGCCTTGATCTCCTCGGCATTCTCCTCGGCTGCGCGCTGACCGATCTCGGGGCTTGCGCCGGCGCCGTGACCTTTCGTGATCTTTTCTCCTATAACGATCTGATTGGGCGCGTTCGATACGCGCAACGCCTGCCCGTCGGTGTTGACCGCTATGAACTCAACACCGCGTATATTCGTGTTGATCATACGATTTACGGCATTGTTTCCGCCGCCGCCGACACCGACGACCTTTATACTTACGCCGCTTTCAAGTACATCATCATGCTCAAATGACATTTTTGTTTCCTCCGAAATCTTATTATTAAGACGCCGCATCGGGCAATTTTATACTCATTATATATAATAATATTTTTTTCGTCGTTTTTCAAGTGTTTTTTTGAAAAAATGCGAAAAAACGCATTTTTATCACTCGGTTTTGCCGATTCAGCCCGTTCTCTTGTCCGGATCTATATCGGCATTCCTTTTGACCGAATAAACGTCCGGATTTATAACGTCCACAACGGCAAGTTCTCCGTTTTCGATTCCGCTCTCCTCCATAAGCCTTTGCGCTTTTTCGAGTTTGAGCGAGACGTCGGACGGCGAGCCGAGTTTAATCCGCACGTTTCCGTCTATCACGCCGACAAGATCGAATTTTTTGTCGAAAAACAGCTTTGTAAACCGCCCCTTCAGCCCCGACGAATCGATCGCCTCAAGGACGTTTTCGATATACGACGCGTCTTCGATATCGAAAAACTCTATTTTTTCGCCTACGTTTATACGCGATGGGCGCGGCAACTGCGTCTCCACAGCTCCCGCCGTCGCAAAAGCGCTCGGAGCGCCCGCTCTTTCGAGCACTTTCAGTTCGTCGCTTATCGCATAGTATTCGCCGTCAAAGCACACGTATATCGCAGCCTTTGCCGCAGTAACGTTTATCCTTATTCCGTTTGGGAAAGCGCGCGAAATCTCGCACTCGTCGAGGTACGGCAAGCTCGCCATAGCCTTTTCCGCCGCGGCGGAATAATCGCGCCCCGCATAAAGCTTCTCGCCGTACTCGACCCCCGCCGCCGCCATTATCTCCTCGGCACTGTATACGCATTCGCCGTTTATCACGACTTTTTCGACCTTGAGGCGATTAAGACCGAGTTTGATTATCGGATATGCAAGAAGCACTACCGAAGCCAAGCAAAGCGCCACTATCACGGCTTTCGCTCGGGCACGCGCATCGTCACGCACCTGCGAGGCGTCCGTACGGCGCGCCTTGTCACCCCGCTCTTCCGCCTGCGGCATATCCGGGCGATAGCGCAAATACGTTCTTTTGCGTTTTGCGGGCATAACGTATTGCCTTATATAATTCGGCGCGACCGCGTGTTCGCCGCCGTTTGCCGCTTGCGTTATAAGCGTGTCTCGCTCAGGCATTTTCATTTTTCCTTTCCCGCACGAGGCGCGACACCTCGGAGAAGATTTTTTCGTTTGCGTCGGGCAAGGCAAACCTTGCCACGTTTTTGCGCATCTCGTCAATTTTCGCCCTATCGCGCAAAAGCTCGCGCACCGTTTTCTCGAGCTTGCCGGCGGCGAGCTCTTTCTCTTCGATAAGCACCGCGGCACCCGCGTCCGCGAGAACCTTTGCGTTTTTATACTGTTGATCGTCGGTAACGTTCGGCGACGGTATGAGTATTGCGGCTTTTCGCATTTGCGCGATCTCCGCGATAGTCATAGCACCCGCGCGACATATCAGGAGATCCGCCGCCGCCATACGCAGCGGCATATCGTAGATATACTCGTCGAGCCGCACGTTCGGCAAGTCGGCAAATCCGTTTTGTCCGTAAAGCGCCTTGGTAACGGAATATCCGCCCTTGCCCGAGGCGTGCTGATAATATATGCCTTGCCCGTCGTCCCCCGCGCACAAACGCGCGATCTCAAGCGAGACCTCGTTCATTTTCGCCGCGCCGAGGCTGCCGCCGAAAGAAAGAACGTAATCGGAACACCCGGCGGGCAGGCTTATCGCCCGTCGCGCCTCCTCGTACGTTACCGGAGTAACGCTTTGCTCCGAGGGGCACCCGACGCGCATTATTTTCGGCGAATTACCGAGCAGAGCCGCGCTCTCCTCGAAATTTACAAACACCCTGTCGACGTACGGCAAAAGTTTGCGAACGGCAAGCCCCGGGGTCGCGTTCGATTCGTGCACGGCGGATACGATGCCCATTTGCGACGCCGCCACAAGCAGCGGCCAGCTTACGTAGCCGCCCGTGCCGATAACGGCGTCGGGTTTGAACTCTCGAATTATCTTTTTCGCCTTTATCGGCGAGACCGCCGCGAGAAAAGCAGCCCTTATATTCGCAAACGACAGTTTTCTTTTAAAACCGCGAACGTCAACGTGATAAAGTTCGAATCCCGCACGCGGCACAAGATCGTTCTCAAGTCCTCTCTCCGTACCGACGAACGCTATCTCCGCGCTTGGATCCGCTTTTTTTACGGTTTTCGCTATGGCAAGAGCGGGATTTACGTGACCTCCCGTTCCGCCGCCCGTCATAAGTATTCTCAAAATCTGTTCCGTTCCGTCGCCAAAGTGCGACTTTTATCTTTTTTGCGTACTAAATCTCGAAAGCCCCAAGATCACGCCCATATCAAAGAGTTGCATAAGCGTCGCGCTGCCCCCGCTGCTGAAGAACGGCAGCGAAATACCCGTATTGGGGAACAGCCCCGTTACCACGGCAACGTTGATAAGCACGTGGAGCGCGGTTTTAAAGGTAAGTCCGAAGATAACGAGCGACGAGAATTTGTCGGGTGCCCGACTTGCCAATATAAAGCCGCGCACGGCAAGCGCCAAAAACAGCACGAGTATCGCCGCCGCGCCGAAGAAGCCGAGCTCCTCGCACACAACGGTAAAAACGAAATCGTTTTGGGGTTGCGAAACGTAGCCGTGCTTGAGCTGCGAATTACCTATCCCGAGCCCGAACAGTCCGCCCGTCCCTATTGCGTAAAGTCCTTGCGTGCTCTGCCAATCACTCCCGAGCGCGTCGGCTCCGCGGTTTATCCAGCTGTCTATACGGCTCTTGGCATACGGAGTTTGGAGTATTATCGCCAAAAGCGCACCGCCCACCGGAACCACCGACAAAAAATATCGCAGTTGCGTTCCGCCCATAAACATCATAGCTATGCCGATCATTCCGATTATTATTACGCCGGAAAAATGGTTTTCGAGCATAACGAGCAGACACACGGCGCCGAATATACACCCCGGCACGAGAAAGCCGTGGATAGCCGAATTTTTATTGAATCCGCGGCGATTTATCTCGTTTTCTTTTTGACTCATATAAAGCGCCATAAGAAGGACGATCCCCGTTTTTGCGAGTTCGGATGGTTGAAACGTAAAAAAACCGAGATTTATCCACCGCTTCGCCACTCCGTCTGCGGCTCCGACGACAAGCACCGCCGCAAGCAGCAAAAGCGACACGCCGTATATGATAGCCGAAAGAAGTTTCGCGCGGCGCGGCGTCAGCAAAAAAACGCAAAGCAATACGGGCACCGCCCCTATTATCAAATGACCTATATGCTGCTTCAGATAATAAAAGCTGTCGCCAGTTTCTCTTTGCGCGTACGCAGTGCTCGCGCTGAACGACATTACCGTTCCGACAAGAACGAGCACTATAACGAGCACCGTAAACACCGCGTCGGGCGCGCTCCGTATAAGCGGACGTTTCTCGGCAGCGCCGTCCGACCTGCCGATCTCGCGCATAACGTCGGCACGCTCAATGCCACGCTCACGCTTTTTGCCGATCTTTGCGGCAAAGCGCCTTATCTTTTCAAGCATCGCTTCCTCCGCCAAACGTCAAAAACGGATCATTTGATCCCAAGCCACGCAAGCACGCACGCGGCAAGCGTTACAAGGGTAAACACGGTAACTATCTTGACTTCGCTCCAACCGCATTTTTCAAAATGGTGATGTATCGGAGCCATTTTGAATATGCGTTTACCGTGCGTAAGTTTAAAATAAACTACTTGTATTATATCCGAGGCAACCTCGACAACGTAAACTATCCCGGCAACTATCACGATAAGCGGCTCGTTTGCGAGAAAAGCCATTCCCACCACAGCTCCTCCGAGGAACAGCGAGCCCGTGTCGCCCATAAATATTTTTGCGGGGTAAAAGTTGTACATTAAAAAGCCTACGGTTCCGCCGAGGGTCGCCGCACCGAGCACGACAAGCCCCGATGGCTCGACGAGAGAATCGCGCAAAGCAAACGCGGCAAGGGAGAAAAACGCCGCAACGACGGCGGTAACGCTTGAGGAAAGGCCGTCGATTCCGTCGGTAAGATTTACCGCGTTGACCATTCCCGCCACAAGCAAAACGCAAACGACGTAATAGCCGAATCCGAGATCGATCGCCGCACCGAAATACGGGATATGCAGCACGGTACCGACAAAGCCGAGCTTTGATACGGCGTATACGTAGAACGAGGCGACCGCAAGCTGCAACGCAAGCTTTTGCCACGCCTTAAAGCCTTGATTTTGCTTTTTTATAAGCTTCGTATAATCGTCGAAAAATCCGATAAGTCCGTTGGCAAGCGCCATTCCGAGAGTTATCGCGCTGAAGGCGAGTTCCCGCGCTCTTCCGTGCGCGGCATATACCGCCGCGACGACTGCAAAAGCAATCAGCGCAGCCGCTATAAAGGCAACGCCGCCCATTATCGGCGTCCCCTCTTTGCCCTTGTGCCAACGCGGCCCGATATCGTATATTTTTTGCCCTATTTTTTTGCTTTTCAGCACCGGTATCAAGTAGCGCAAGATAAGTACCGTTGCGGCGAACGTGCAAACGAGCACCGCAAAAAATTCAACAAGCATACGTTCTTTCATATCATAACTTCCTCGGATCTTTTATAAACGTCCGAACGTCTTGCGACGTTTTTTACTTTTTTATACTTTCGAATGCGTCGATTATCCGCTCCGCCGCGATCGCACGGCTTGCCTTTACGAGGACGACGTCGCCCTCTCGCGCACTCTCGCGAATACGGCGGGCAACGTCCTCGGGTCTCGATACGTCCGAAAACCGAGCGACGTTTTCTTCGCCGAGCAGCGGCTCGGCAGACGATGCGATATCGTTCGCAAGCGTGCCGAAAGTATATATCGTATCCGCTCTTCCGCAAGCGAAATATCTCCCGACCTCGGCGTGCAAAGCGCGAGAGTCGGCTCCGAGCTCAAGCATATCGCCGAGAACGGCTATCCGCCGCCCTCCGCGGTCTTTTGCCATCTCACCCAAGACCTCGGCAGAGGCACGCATCGACTCCGGCGCGGCGTTATAGCAATCCGCGAGGAAGCGAACCCCGCCTATATCTTTCACGCACTGGCGCAGCCCCACGCTGCGATAGTCAAGCAAACCGCCGAGGATATCCTCGTTTTTCATTCCGCAAAGTTGCCCCACGGCTATCGCGCAAAGCGCCGCCGCGACGTTGTGCTTACCTATCGCGGGAATCGTCGCCCCGTCCAGCCGTCCGCGCGGCGTAACGACGTCGAACACCGTCGCGTCGCCACGGCGACAAACGTTAATCGCACGATACTGCGCTTTGTCGTCGCCCTCGTCGGTCGAAAAATACGCGACGCGCGGATCGGCAACGTTCGCAAGCAAAGGCTCGCCGCCGCACAAAAGCAATTTACCGTGCTCGGCAAGCCCCTCGACTATCTCGAGCTTTGCCGCCGCTATATTTTCGCGCGTGCCGAGCGCCTCGAGATGCGACGTGCCGATATTCGTTATCACCGCAATATCGGGACGTAAAACCCGCGACATCGCCGAAACGTCGCCGCGCGCTCCCATCCCGAGCTCGAAGACCGCAGTCTCCGCCTCCGCCCCCATACCCATAAGGGTCAGGGGCATACCGATAACGCTGTTGTAATTGCCCTCCGTACGGTAAACGGTGTGCGATGCGCCGAGCACGGCGGCGATAAATTCTTTCGTCGTCGTTTTTCCGACGCTGCCGGTAACGGCAACGCGAAAGTTTTTTGTGGTTCCTACCCGGTCGTCGTATGCCGCGGCAAGCCGCAAGAGTGCCGCCGGGGTATCCTCCACCAATATCACGGGGGATCCGCGCACCGTGCTTTCGTCTATCCGCTGTGCTATCGCACATACCGCGCCGCGCTCGGCTGCACCGGCGACGTACGAAGCTCCGTCGCTCCGTGCGCCCGATATCGCGGCAAAAACGCACCCCGCCGTCGCTTCGCGCGAATCCGTGCAAACGGAACGCACCTCGAGCTCTCCCCCGTCGTGGCAAATCATTTCCCCGCCGCACATCCGCGCGACGTCCGCCACCGTAAGAGCTCCTTTTCCGAAATCTATTCGCATTTTCGCATCCTCATTGCCGACAAAGCGGCAAATCATCCTTTCCGGTCAAACGTTTTGCGCCAAAGTCCGTATCGCGCCGCACCGGCTCCGCTCGGTCGCAGCGTTCTCAGCCGCGATCGTCGTCCAGCGCCTTTTCGCCCGTACCCATCCTCTCTCGCGCCGCGTTTTTTACTATCTCGGCTTCGCTGAAAGAGTGCCGCCCGAATTTATCTATCTCATATTGCTCGTGTCCCTTGCCCGCCAATATAACGACGTCTCCTCGCGAAGCGTTCATAACGGCGTATTCTATCGCGTCGCGGCGATCGGATATAACCGCGTGCGAAACGGCGCCGTCAAGTCCCGCGGCAACGTCGGAGAGGATATCGTTGACCTCCTCCGAACGCGAATTATCGCGCGTTAAAATAATTTTGTCGGCATAACGCGAGGCGATACGCGCCATAACCGGTCTTTTCGTTTTGTCGCGGTCGCCGCCGCAACCGAAAACGACCCAAAGCGCAGAACCGACGGGCAAAATACCTCTCGCCGCGCGAAGTACGTTCTCCATAGCGTCGGGCGTATGTGCGTAATCTATATAAACGGACGCGGGGTACCCGCAAACCGTTTTTATCTTTTCGAGCCGCCCTTTCGCACCGCCGAAAACGGCAAGTGCGTCGCCAACGAATTTCGGCGATATGCCGTTCTCCAGCGCGCAGGCAGCGGCTTGCAAGGTGTTCATAACCGAAAAAGCGCCCGCCGCGCGCGAACGTATCGTGCGCGCAAGCGATCTCGAACGAAGAGTATACGATATCCCCGAAGAGCCGTGCAAAACGACGTGCTCCGCGCGATAATCCGCGTCGGGCGCGTAGTTCTCCGTTGTCAAAATCATCCGACATTCGCATCCGCAAGCGGCTGCGTACGAAAGATATCTCGCACTCCAAGGATCGTCGCGATTGACGACGGCGGTTTTGCATTTTCGCAAAAGCGAGGCTTTGGCGAGAAAATAGTTTTCCATACTGCCGTGAAAATCCAAATGCTCGCTCGTCAGCTTTGTAAAAACCGCCGTTTCAAAGAAAAGCGGAGCCACCTTTCTCAAAGCAAGAGAATGAGACGTGACCTCCATAAAAACGTATTCGGCTCCGTCGTCGCGCATTTTCGCGAGCGCCGCGTAAAGTTGTTCGGGGTCCGGAGTCGTCATATTGGCGTTTACGTCGCCGTTTGAAAGTTGTATTTGCCCGCTCGGCGTTTGCACGCCGAGCGTTCCGATCGTTCCGCAACGGTATCCCGCCGCGGAGAATATTGAGAAAAGTGCCTGAGTTACCGTAGTTTTCCCGTTCGTGCCCGTAACAGCCGCGAGTTTTATATCTCGCGCGGGAAAGCCGTACCAAACGTTCCAGAGCCGCGCGACGGCGGCTCTGGTGTCGTCGGTATATACTACGGGTATCCCCGCCGGCACGCCCGACACCTCGCCTTCGGCAAGTATCGCCGCGGCACCGTTTGCCGCAGCCTCGCCTGCCGAAAGATGGGCGTCATGTTTTAGGCCTCGAATGCACACGAACAACTGATTCGGGCGCACCGAACGGGAATCTGTCGAAATGCCTTGAACGTCGGGGTCTTCTTCGCCGCCGAAGCGGCAAAAAACGTCTGCTTTTGAAAGAAGTTCGCAAAGTCGCATATAAGCCCTCCGAGCCTTAAAGATCTCTCACTCACACGCCTTTAAACTTCCTTTTTATTCATCTGCGCCGCGGATCAGTCGTCCGTAACGTCGAGATATCTGAACGTTACCGTTATAACGTCGCCTTTGCTCCTTTTCTCGCCCGCGGCGGGATATTGCGACACAACGACCGCCCCGGACGAAGCGGCATAATTCGTCGCTCCTTTTATATTTATATTGAATCCCGCGTTTATAAGCAGTCGGTTTGCCGCCGAAGCCGTCATACCGACAAGATTCGGCACCGTTTCCGTATTCGACGGCTCTTCCTCGCCCGTGTAAAGGATCACCTTGCCGTTTTGCTTCGACATCTCCTGCCCTGCGGCAGGCACCTGCGAGGTCACAACCGGACCGTAACCGACTATCTCGTATTTAAGTCCCGCCCTCGTAAGTTTTTCTTTGGCGCTCACGATATCGGAGTTCGTATAATCGGAAACCTCTATCATAAGCTTTTCGCTTTCGGCGTCGGTATATTTCGCTTCGACCCCGAGATACGGGAGCATCTGCTCAAGACAATTGGCAATATACGGCGCCGCAACGACGCTGCCGTAACGACTCGACGAGGTCGGCTCGTCAACCATAATTATTATCGCGATTTCGGGATCGTCCGCTGGCGCGAAAGCCACGCAAGAGCCGACCCGCGCCTCTTCGTCGTCGCCTATTTTTTCCGACGTACCCGTTTTCGCAGCCACTCTGAACCCCGCAACGTAAGCGTTTTTCGCTCCTCCGTTGCCGGAAACGCCTTTTTCGAGGATATCGGCAACTGTCTCGCAAACCGACGTGCTTATCACCTGCCGACGCACCTCCGTTTCGTGTGCGCTTATCGTTTTGCCGTTTGCGTCCGTTATACGATCGACGATATACGGCGTCACGAGCTTTCCGCCGTTTGCCACGGAGGCGATGGCGGTCAGGTGCTGCAAAAGGCTGACCTTAAAGTTTTGCCCGAAAGAAGCCGTCGCAAGCTCGACCTCGTTAAAGCTCGAGGGAGAAAAGAACAATCCCTGCGCCTCGCCGGGCAGGTCGATGCCCGTTTTTTCGAGATATCCGAAATTTTTAACGTATTCGTAAAAGCTGCCGCTGCCGATCCTTGCGCCAACGGTCATCATTATCGGGTTGCAAGATTGCTGAAGCCCCTCTGCGAAAGTCAAAAGCCCGTGCCCCCGCGTTTTGTGGCAATGTATCTTTATGCCGGCAACTATATGGTAGCCGTTACAGGTGAAAGTTTCGTTCGTACCGACGGCTCCCGTTTCCAAAGCTACCGCCGAGGTTATTATCTTAAACGTGGAGCCGGGGATAAAAGTGTCCGTTATGGCTTTGTTTTGCCACATTTTTAGTTGCAGCGAGCCTTTAAGCGAGCGATATTCCGCGCTTCCCTCCGCGTAGCCGCTCGCAGCCAACGTTTCGGCATAAACTCCGGTCAGTTCCCACGCGTTGTTGTTGTCGAAGTCGGGATACGTCGCCATAGCGTATATCGCGCCGGTCTTGACGTTCATAACTATCCCGCAAACGCCCGCTTTCGAGGCGGATTCTTTATACGTTGCCTCAAGCTGCTCCTCAAGGATCTCCTGCACTTTCTTTTTCAGAGTCGTGTGAAGATCGTATCCGTCAACGGCATCAACGAAGCTTTGATACTCGTACGGCATCTCGTTCCCGTAGGAATCCCGCGCGGTTATATATCTCCCGGGAGTACCCGAGAGCTCTTTGTCGTAAGTATATTCGAGTCCGTAAAGCCCCGCGCCGTCCGTCCCCGTAAAACCGAGAACGTGCGAAGCGAGATCGCCGTACATATAGTATCTTTTGCTGACTGCCTCGACGTAAAGAACGTCCTCGAGGTCGTTTTTCGCTATAAAATCAAGAACTTTGTCGGCTTCGTCTCTGTCGGCTTCGCGTTTCACCGTCGCGTCGAGACTGCCTATCTTTTCCGTCAGTTTCAGAACGTCGTCGCGATCGCTGCCCAGTATCTGTGCAAGACCGTCGGCTATAAGCTCGTCGAGTTTCGCACGCACCTCGTCGCCGCTTGCCTGCGCCTCTTTTTTTTCGCGATTTATCCCCGATGGGGAGATAAATATCCTATATGCCGTTATATTGGTCGCCAGCACCTCGCCGTCCGCGTCGTATATTTCGCCGCGTTTGGCGCTTTTGGTCGACTCGGTAGTAAGCTGATCAACGACCTTTTTTTGATAATAATCGAAATTGACGGTCTGCAGCATAAAGATGCGCACGCCCACGACGACAAAACAACCGACAGTCAGCAAAAAAATGACGGCGGATCGCCAAATCAAGCCGGTACTGATCTTGTTTCTGCGCATTGATATTCTCTTTTCCTTTGCTAACTGTGCTAATTTGATTTTATTGCGAAAAACGGGGCTTTATTCTTCCGCCGCAATGCGTCCGCCCTCTTATCTCGAAAAAAGTCTTGTCAAAGTCGGGTCACGAGCCTCTTTTGATCCCGAGTGCGCTCAAAAGCGCGGGGACTATTCCGCGGCTCTCGCTTTGCTCGTAGTCGAAACTTTCTATACCGTCGCTTTGCTTAAGGTCGAGCTTTTTAAGGTTTGCCTTATCCGCCTTTATCATTCCGTAGCGGGTAACGGCAAGCTCTTCCACGCCGTATTTCCTGTTTTTATCTCTCAAAAGAACTTCGAGTTCCCTGACTTCCTCTTCTTTTTCGCGTATTTCGCTTTGCAGTGCGCCGACCTCACCCGACACGTCGTTTATCATTATATTCATAAAAACGGGCAACGCCAACACGAAAGCAAACAAAAGCGAAAGCACCGCCGCCGCCAAAGTGCCGGTGGATCTGCGCCTGCGCAGACCGCTCGTTTTTATAACCTCGTTGCTCGGGAACCACTTTTTGTAGGTCTCCACGCATTTTGCCGTACCGTCCGCCCTTTCCACAACGGAGCGACGATACTTGCCCTGCGAAGCAACGAGTTGTTTCGTACCCCAAAGAGCCTCCGTTTCCTCGCCGACGCGCCGCTCTTCGAGCACGCGATACGGCGCGGCGGGACGAGCGGCGACCATCGCTGCCTCGAGGTCGCGAGCACGGCTCTTGCGCGAGGTGCGCCGCGCGCCGTATTCGCCGGCACGGTAACCCGCCTCGGTATAGTAAAGCCGTTTCAGATCGTCAACGGTCATATACGGTGTGCCGTTCGCGGCTCCCGTGCGATACTTATTCTTATAATCGTGCTCCATAACGTTGCCGAACAAGTACGCCGCGGGGTTGGAAAGCCTCGTTTCGTCCTCGCTTTTTATCTGTTCCTCGACAAGCATCCGAGCGCCCTCCAAAACTCCGCGCCCGAAAAATCGCGACTTTAGTACCGCATACGAATTGTTATATGAATCAAACGCGTTCGCCGCGGCTCCCTCATATATCGTTGCTGCGTTCATTTTAACGACCGTTCCTTTTTCGAAAAGTTTTGTTTTTTACCCGCCGAGGGTCAAAGTTTTTCGGCAATGCGCAATTTCGCGCTGTGCGCCCTTCCGTTTATCTCAAGCTCGCGCGGACTTGCCGTGCGCGGCTTTTTGCCGCAAAGTTTTATCTGCGGTTTTCTTCCGCATACGCACACGGGAAAGTCCGCCGGGCAAACGCACCCGCTTGCAAGTTCCGAAAGCAAATTTTTTACTATCCTGTCCTCAAGCGAATGGAAAGTTATCACGGCGAGTCTGCCGCCGGGCGCCAAAAGCGACACGGCGTCGCTTATCGCACGCGGCAACAAAGCAAGTTCGCCGTTGACCTCAATCCTTATCGCCTGAAACGTTCGCATCGCGGGGTGATGCTTTTGAGACCGACCTCCGTCGGGTAACGCCGAACGAATGATCTCAACGAGCTCGCCCGTCGTCTCTATCGGTTTTTTCTCGCGCGCCGCGACTATACCGCAAGCTATGCGATATGCGAACTTTTCCTCGCCGTACTCGCGAATTATCCGAGAGAGCTCCTCTGCGGAATAGGTGTTAACGACCTTTGCGGCGTCAAGCTCTTGCGAGCGATCCATACGCATATCGAGCGCGGCGTCGCTCATATACGAGAATCCGCGCGCCGCGGTATCCAGTTGATACGAGGACACACCGAGATCGAGCAACACCCCGTCGACGCGCTCCACCCCCAGCTCTCGGCACACGCGCGCCATATCGGAGAATTCGGCGTGCACGACCGTCGATCGATCGCCGAATCGCGCCAGCCGCTCCTTTGCCACGGCGACGGCGACCTCATCGCGGTCGAGGGATATAAGCCTGCCGCCCGTCAGCCTTGCCGCTATCGCGGACGAATGTCCCGCGCCGCCGGCGGTGCCGTCTATATATATTCCGTTTTCTTTTATATCAAGACCGTCTATAACTTCGTCAAGCATCACGGGAAGATGCGAGAAGTCGACCGCGGCTTTGCCGTTTTCGTTTCCTCTCACGATCAAAGCCCCAACCTTTCGAGTGCCTCTCGTATATCGTCCACGCTGACGCCTGCCTTAAACTCGTCGTATGCGGAAGATGCCCATATCTCGGAATAGCGTCCGCACCCGACTATCACGGCGGTATCGGTAAGGCCCGCGTGCTTTATAAGCGCTTGGTTCAAAACTATTCTTCCCTGCGCGTCGGGCGTCAGCGTATCGCTGTTTTCGTTGTAAAAACGCAGTACGTATTCACGCTCTTTCCCCGACATCGCCTCGATCTTTTCCATCCTGCCGTTCCACTCCTCCAAAGAGCAGACCTTTATGGAGCGATCGCGGATACTCGGATAAACCACAAGCGGCGCACCGAGCGCCTCCCTATGCTTGGCAGGTATAAAAATGCGGTTTTTACTGTCAAGCGTATGACGGTACGTGCCCGTTATCGGCGTGATGGTTGCCATTCTCGTCCCCTGCCTTTCTCCCGTTTCCGAGTTTTTTTGTTTGTGCGCCGCGCGGCGCACAAAATGGTCGCTCAAGCGATCAAATCTAATTTTAAATGTAATAACATCGGCGCATCGCACGCCCTGTGCAAACCATATCGGCGTCCAACGCGAAAATCCGAACTAAAACCGCAATAAAATGCGAATCCAACGATTTAGCGCCCCGATTTTAAGGCATTTGAATGAGTTTTCCACACATTTCACACCTTTTTCCACCGTTTTGCACCACTTCGGTGTTTCTATTATAGTATAAAGGCAAAAAATATGCAATAGATTTTTTTCAAAAAAAGCGCAAGATCCTCAAAAAAATTATTGAAATTCCGCTTCCGCTCCTCAAAACGGCGCAATTTGTGCCGTTTTTGCCCGTGATTGTCTTCATTTTCTTTATTTGTAATTTATTGTCTGCTGATTGCGCCGACACGCTCATACTCCTCCACTTCGAAACACGAGCGCCCGACCATATCGGGCGAGTCCGAACTTTTCGGATTCGGGCGCTTTTTCCGTCAGTTCGGTATTAAGAGTTCCGCCCGCACGCTCCCGACAAACGCTCGCGCAACCTCTTCTCCTTCTCCGCCAACTTTCGCCCACCGCTCATCGCGCCGAGCGCTCGTACAAACCGCTCGCCGCCGTTTCGGTCAAGCTCAGGCGCTGTTCCCCCCTCCGTATGGCGCAAACGCTTCTGTGCGCCGCAAAAAACTCCGACCGCACAAGACTCCTCTGCGAGAGCGCGATCTTTTTTGCCATAATTACGTTTTTTTCGCAAAAATCATTGACATAACGAAAAATGTGATGTATAATAAGAAGCCGCTTGAAATCGGCTTCTTTAAGTGTGCTTCGGCACCGCCGAAATCAGCGAGTCTATATATGAAAGAGAGGTGCTTTTCGTGTTTGCAGTAATCGAAACCGGCGGAAAGCAGTACAAGGTCAGCGAGGGCGACATTATTTTTGTCGAAAAGCTCGAAGTTGAAGCAGGCAGCGAAATTACTTTCGACTGCGTTAAGGCAATATCCGCAGAGGACGGCTTCCGTGCGGGAGCAGCGGTAAACGGCGCAAAAGTCAGCGCTAACGTTCTCGGCAACGGCAAAGCAAAGAAGATCTACGTCTTGAAATACAAGGCAAAGAAGAACGAGAAAAAGAAGATCGGTCACAGACAGCCTTACACCAAGGTACAGATCACCAAGATCGAAGCCTGAACGACCCGTCGGTAATTATTTACCATGACAAAGATCGTTTTTTTCAGAAGCGGCGGTTGTTTTTACGGCTTTGAGGAAACGGGGCACACCGGCTACGGCGAGGCGGGAGACGACGTTCTATGCTCCGCGCTGTCCGCTATGACGATGCTTATAGTTAATACGGTGGAGATATCTTACGCCTCCGATATTAAGTACGAGATCGACGACGGCGCCACCCGCATCAAAGTCACGGCTAAAGCCGCGCTTCCCGAATTCGAATCGGACGAGTGCAAAAGATATGCCGTATCGGGTATCTTCCAAGGGTATTTTTACCAGCTGAACGACTTGCTCGACGAATACTCGGATTATCTCGATGTCGATGTAATCGACAAAGACTACGCCGCCTGAAGCGGCAAGCACCGCACGGTGCTATCAAATTAAGGAGGAATTTAATATGCTTAGAATTTCCTTACAGTTCTTTGCTCACAAAAAAGGCGTCGGCTCCACCAAAAACGGTCGCGATTCCGAGTCTAAGAGACTCGGCGTTAAAAAGGCAGACGGTGCGGCTGTTATCGCGGGCAATATCATTATCAGACAAAGAGGAACGGCAGTTCACCCCGGCAACAACGTCGGAATGGGCACCGACCACACTCTTTTCGCTCTGATCGACGGTCACGTTAAGTTTGAGCAAAAAAGCAAGGACAAAAAACAGGTAAGCGTTTACGCAGACTGAGCTTAATAAAAACGAGCGGGCGACAAAAATCGCCCGCTCGTTTTTTATCCCCCGAGGCGAACTTTGTCGCATCGGGGGATTTTATTATATTATTTTGACGTTATCTCGTCATTCGGCAACGAGCCACAAAAGCTCTCCCTCGAATTTTGTCCCGTCAAACGAGAATTCGAGCCCATCGCGCAATTCCTCTCCGCTGTAACGCTTGCCGCTGCGGCGATCGGTATAAATTTCGTTCGGCAAAGCCCGAGAAAGGCGGAGTTTTTTGGTTTTCTTAACGCCGCTGCCGTTTTCAGGCGCGACCGTAAGCATAAGCTCGCGTCCGTCGGCAGACGCATAATAATACGCCGTGTATCCTTTTTCAAACGGAGATACGAGCGGATAATAATCGCCCAAACGCATAAGGTGCTCCGACGCTTTGTATTCCGCTATCTGCTTGCGGATCGTTTCTTTGACCGACTGCGACGTTTTGAGGATATTCAGCTCGTAACCGAGCATACCGCCCATCGCGATTTTATATCTGAAATCAAGCGAAGCGGCATTCTCCTTGGGATCGGAAACGTGGCAAGACATCGTTGCCGCGGGATACGCGGTCATCGACGAATACTGTATCGGGATTCTTCCGTAGGGATCTGTGTTGTCGCTCGTCCAGATCTGCATACCGTAGCACATCATACCGAGGTCGTAGCGTCCGCCGCCGCCCGAACAAGTTTCGATCACCGCGTTCGGAAATTTCTCGCCGAACCATGCAAGAAGATCGTAAACTCCCTTCATATATCTGAAAGGCACCTCGCACTGCCTGCTTGCGGGTAGCGCGGCAGAGCCCGCCGCCGTTATATGACGGTTCATATCCCACTTGAAATAATCGATATCGACGCCGTCGAAAGTCTCGGAAAACAGCCCCTTTAAGTAGTCGACAACTTCCCCGTTCGACATATCGAGCACGCACTGATTTCTTCCGAGCAACATTTCGCGTCCGGGAACGCGCAGGCACCAATCGGGGTGTGCGCGAAAAAGGTCGGAATCGGGATTTACCATCTCCGGCTCGACCCAAATACCGAAATCAATGCCCTTGGCTTTCACCCTGTCGACAAAGGACTTAAGCCCGTTCGGGAATTTGCTGCGATTTTCCCTCCAATCGCCGAGCCCCGCGCGGTCGTCGTTGCGTGCACCGAACCAACCGTCGTCCATAACGAGCATATCGATGCCGATTTTTTTCGCCTCGTCCGCAAAGTCAAGAAGCGTTTTCTCATTGATATCGAACCAGCAAGCCTCCCAAGTGTTTAAAACCACGGGGTGACGCTTGTCGACGTATTCGGGCTTCATTATATATCTTCTGATAAAATCGTGGAAGTTGCGGCTCATCCCGCCGATACCGTGCGCAGAATACGTCATCACCGCCTCGGGACAGGTAAAACTCTCCTGCGGTTCGAGGGTATACGAAAAGCAATCCCCGCCGAGGCCGCTCATTATGCGAACATTGTCAAACTGATCGAGATCGACCTCCGTCAAAAACGAGCCCGAATATACGAGGTTAAATCCGTATGCCTCGCCGCGCTCGTTCGTCGCGGTTTTATCGCAAAGGCAAAAGAAAGGATTTGCCATATGCGACGTCGCGCCGCGGCGCGACGATTGCGACTGCGTACCGTAAACGAGCGGAACTCTTTGATACGCTGCCCGCTCGCGCGAATACTGCCCGGGCAGGGTGATCATCTCCATATTTTTGCGCGGCATATCAATGCAAAGCGACATAGATTTCTCGATCTTAACGCTGCCGTCTCCCGCGTTTTCGAGCTTCCAAAAACGGGTTATTACGTCTTCTTCGCAGTAAACGCAATAATAAAGAGTAAGCAGGCAACCGCTTACGCCGTCCTCCAAAGTCACCTCGAGCGTGCGCGTATCCTCGCCCGCCCGAGCCGTCGGCAATCCGTCGCCGCTCGGCTTACCGGCGTACGTTTTGTGCGAACGATAGCGAAAGTCGGTAACTCCGGTGCCGTCGCCGCCCGTGAGGCGCAGTGCCTCGGGGCGAAAATCTCCGTTGCCGAAGAAAGATATCTCGTGAAACCGAACGCTCTCTCTCGAGCCGCCCGCCCACTCGTACTCGGGCTCGAAACCGGAGCAGTTTTTGGGATTTTTGAATTCGGGCACGTCGTCCATTTTCTTTCCGTAAAAAACGTGAGTCAGTTGGCGACCGCAAGATATATCGAAGACGTATTTCGTACGTTTGGTCGTTAAAACGAAACGATTGGTTGATTTTGAATAACTGATAGGCATTTTGTTGTTTTGCCGCCGCAAGCGGAAGCATACTCCTCTTAGATTTTGCATTATACATTTTGCCGCGAAAAAGTCGTTTTCGAAAAAGCGAAACGAAAGATCGGGAAACGAGTTCGGCGCACGTCCCAAGGCACCGACGCCCCCGAGCTTTACGGCAAAGTATCTTCGACTTATTGTATCATATTCGCGTGGAATTTTCAAGCGAGTTGCGATTTTATCGGCACAATATTCATACATTTTTGCGTTTTGGAACCGTTGCCGCGTCACTTTTGCCCTATTTTTAACCTAAAAAACCAAGCACGCGTTGTTACATTTTAACAAAATTATATTTTTTCGCAAAAAGCACTTTACAAATTTAGTGTGATGAAGTATAATATCGTCATACCCGAGGTACAGACCCCGAAAAGAAATCATTTGCCGCGCAGATCGCGGCGGAACGGAGCAAAAAATGAAAAATGCAAAAAGGATCGTTTCTCTTATCTTGGCGTCGTTATTGCTCGTCGCAGGGTTGTCCGCCTGCGGTGACGGCAACGGCTCGGACAAAGAATACGTGCAAAAAAAAGGCAAACTCGTTATCGGCATAACCAACTTCGCCCCGATGGATTACAAAGAGGGCGACGGCGGCGAATGGATCGGCTTTGACGCCGATATGGCAAAAGCCTTTGCCGCAAGCCTCGGTGTCGAAGCCGAGTTTATCGAGATCAACTGGAGCAACAAAGTGCTCGAACTCAACGGCAAAAACATCGATTGCGTGTGGAACGGTATGACGCTGAACGACGAGGTCAAAAACGCGATGTCCACGTCGAACGCATATTGCAAAAATATGCAGGTTGTAGTCGTAAAAAGCGACAAAAAGGACGTTTATAATTCCATAGAGGCGATCAAAGAACTGAACTTCGTTGCCGAGAGCGGATCCGCAGGCGAGATTGCACTGAAAGCGCTCGGATACAAAGTCACGCCTCTTGAAAAGCAATCCGACGCTTTAACCGAGGTTAAGGCTGGCACGGCGGACGCAGCCGTTATCGATCTGCTAATGGCGGGCGCGATGACAGGCGAGGGCACCTCCTACTCCGACTTAAGTTACACCGTCGCACTTAACGAACAGGAGAACGAGCAATACGGCGTAGGTTTTAGGAAAGGCTCCGACCTTACCGCGGCTCTCAACGAGTTTATGCGGTCTTATTACGCCTCCGGAGATATGCAAAAGCTTGCGGAAAAGTACGGCATCTCCGACACTGTAATAGCACAAAACTGAAAAGCACTTTTTAGCCCCGAGGGTAACGACCGCGGGGCTGAAGTGCGGAATGTTTGAGGATATAAGGTACAATATGTTTGCAATTGTTATGCAAGCCCTCGGCGCGGGCTTCGGAAAGTCGCTCCAAATATTTATTTTCACGCTTCTCGGCGGCATTCCGCTCGGACTTTTGATCTGCTTTTGCTCGATGAGCGGATTTAAACCGCTCAAGTATTTCACCCGCATACTGATCTGGATCATTCGAGGCACGCCGTTGATGTTGCAACTTATGATCATCTACTACGGTCCCGGAATAATTTTGCGTCATAATATTTGGGGATCGGGAAATTCCGGGCGATTCATAGCTACGCTTGCGGCTTTTATCCTAAATTACGCCTGCTATTTTTCGGAGATATATCGAGGCGGAATAGAAAGCATCCCCCGCGGACAATATGAAGCCGGTCAAGTTCTCGGAATGACGAAAACGCAGATCTTTTTCAAAATAGTTTTGCTGCAAGTCGTAAAGCGCATCATCCCCCCGATGAGCAACGAAATAATAACGCTTGTAAAGGATACGTCGCTGTCTCGTATAATTGCCGTGCAAGAACTTATATACGCCGGCGAAAGCTTTGTAAAAAACGGCGGTATCATTTGGCCGCTCTTCTTCACCGGCGTATTCTACCTGCTGTTCAGCGGCGTTTTGACGATAATATTCAACCGCGCGGAAAAGAAACTTTCGTATCTCGATTAAGGAGTAAAAAATTATGTCGGTTCTCGAAGTCAGAGATCTCAAAAAAAATTTCGGCGGAACGGACGTGCTCCGCGGCGTAAGTTTTTCTCTCGAAAAGGGTGAGGTGCTTGCCATAATCGGCTCCTCGGGAGGGGGAAAGACGACGCTGTTGCGCTGCCTTAATTTTCTCGAATTTGCCGACAGCGGCACGATATCCGTTAACTCCGAGGTGATATACGACGGTGAGAAGCGAAAAAAGCTCACGGACGAAGAGCTCCGTTCCGTCCGTTTGCATTTCGGGCTCGTATTCCAGTCGTTCAACCTGTTTCCGCAATACACTGTACTGAAAAACGTTACCCTCGCCCCCACGCTTTTAAAATTGGCGTCGCCCGAAGAGATCGAAAAAAAAGCGCTTGAACTGATAGATCGGGTCGGACTTGCAAACAAAAAGGACGCCTACCCGTCGCAGTTGTCGGGCGGGCAACAGCAGCGCGTTGCGATAGCGCGCGCACTTGCACTGTCGCCGGACATCCTTTGCTTCGACGAGCCGACCTCCGCACTCGACCCCGAACTCACGGGCGAGGTCCTGCGCGTCATTCGCGAGCTTAAAGACTCCGATACCACAATGCTCGTCGTTACTCACGAGATGGAATTTGCCAAAAACGTTGCGGATAAAGTGATTTTTATTTCCGACGGGCAAATAGAGGAGGCGGGCACCCCATACGAGGTGTTCGATTCTCCGCGATCCGACAAGACCCGTGCGTTTTTACAAAATTCGGGCATAAAATCATAATCTCCGTCATATTATACACCTTTGCGCTCCTAAAAAGAACGCAAAGGTGTGTATTTTCGCGCATAGAAGCGCGATTTTCGCAATCTTGGCGCACGTCCACGCTCCAACACAACAGCGTTTTACCGAGCGGAAAAGCAAAAGTTCCCTATACGCGCCTTACGGCAACCGACAGGGCAACGGTGCTCGTTTTTAAGCGACGCGCCGACAAATCTACAATATTAAATGGCAAAACCGTATGGTAAAATATTACCGTACGGCACAGAAAGGAAAAAACAACTATGGAAGAAAGCAAACATAACGTAAACGAAATGGTAGAGGATCTCTACTCTCTTCTTTCCGAAATAAACGATCCGAGCGACTGCAAGGATCTTTTCGACGATCTTTGCACGTACAAGGAAGTGGCACAAATGGCTCAACGTCTGCGCGCCGCAAAGCTTTTGATCGCGGGCAAAACCTATAATCAAATAATAGAAGAGACCGATATCTCCTCAGCCACCCTCAGTCGCGTTTCGCGTTGTGTTCAATTCGGAAAAGGATATTCGCGATTCCTAAAATAAACTCTCCGCCCAGTTATAGACACCGTTCGCAAAAAATAGCAACGGCGCTTACGTCTTGCATCCGGATCAACTTAAATCACGCCGTTACGTTTTCGCCCTGCGGGACATAGGAAACAAGTGCGCCGACACAAAACGAGCCCGTCCCCGGCACCGAAAGGTGCCGGGGACGGGCTTTAGCTACAACCTTTACCGTTTCACACGGAAGCGGTCAAGGTTTTTGATTTTAACTTCGGATCAGTCCGCTTTTTCTTCGGTAGCGGTCTCCTCAGCCTTGGGGGCTTCGGTCTCCTCGGTCGCAGCGACTTTCTTGGTCGTCTTTTTCTTTGTCTTGGTGCTCTTCTTTGCGGCTGCAGCCTCTTCCTCGGCTTTAGTCGTTACGAGAGTGATAAGAGCCATTTCCGCTGCGTCGCCGCGGCGCGGTCCGAGCTTATAAATGCAGGTGTAACCGCCGTTTTGTCCCTCATATTTGGGGGCGATCTCGGTAAAGAGCTTGGTTACAACAGATTCCTTGGTAATATATGCAAGCGCGGCACGACGGCTGGCAAGAGTGTTCTGCTTTCCGAGAGTGATCATCTTCTCAGCAAGTGCGCGAACTTCCTTGGCACGGGTCAGAGTTGTTTCTACCTTACCGTTCTCGAGCAGGTAGGTAACAAGACCGCGCAACATAGCATTTCTATGTGCGGTAGGTCTGCCGAGTTTTCTGGTTCCGGGCATTTTAATGCTCCCTCCTTATTGTTTTAAATGTGAAAAACGCAATTCAGCTTAATTTCGCTCTCAGTCTTCTTCTTTGTTAAGAGAAAGTCCGAGCGACTGCAGCTTCTGTATAACTTCTTCGAGCGATTTCTTGCCGAGGTTACGAACTTTGATCATTTCCTCCTCGGTTCGGCTGACCAGATCTTCAACTGTATCAATGCCCGCGCGCTTCAGGCAGTTAAAGCTGCGCACGGACAGGTCAAGTTCCTCAATGGTCATCTCAAGAACTTTTTCCTTACCCTTTTCGGGTCTGTCGATAAGAATATCGATGTTCTTTGCTTCATCCGACAAATCCACAAACAAGTTGAGATGCTCGTTGAGAATCTTGGCACCGAGAGATATCGCCTCCTGTGCCGTTATCGTTCCGTTTGTCAAAACGTCAAGCGTGAGTTTATCATAATCGGTGATATTGCTTCCGACACGAGTGTTCTCTACCGTATAGCTTACGTTATAAACAGGCGTATAGATAGAATCGGTATAGATCAAACCGATCGGCGCGGAAACGGCAGAACCGTATGCATCCGCGTGTATCAGTTTGTTGCGATCCTGCGAAACGTATCCGCGACCGTTTTCAAACGTGAGCTCGATGAACAGGTGTGCGCCCTCCGCAAGAGTTGCGAGATGATGCTCGGAATTGAGTATCGTAATATCCGCATCTTGCTTGATGTTGCCGGCAGTGACCTCACAAGGACCGACAACGTCAAGAACGGTCGTTTTTGCCGTCTGCGTATGCAGCTTGGCAACTATGCCCTTGATATTCAAAACGATCTCGGTCAGATCTTCGGTAACACCGGGGAGAGACGTAAATTCGTGAAGCGCGCCGTCGACCTTGATCGAAGTAACGGCAACGCCGGGAAGCGAACTGAGCATAACTCTGCGCAACGAATTTCCGAGCGTTATACCGTAGCCTCTTTCCAGGGGCTCTATCGTAAAGCGTCCGGACTTTCCGTCGTTGCTGATATCTACCGTAGTGATATTCGGCTTTTGGATCTCTATCATCCTTGTTATACCCTCCTGAATTTAAATCTGTGTGGCGTAAAAACTGAGCAATACGCTGTTGCGATCGAAAAATCGCGCAATTCGGCGGTATTACTTGGAATAGAGCTCGACGATAAGCTGTTCGTTAAAGTCAAAGCCGACGTCTTCTCTGGTCGGGAGAGCAATGACCTTAGCGGTCGCCTTTGCTGCGTCGATCTCAAGCCACTTGGGAGCGATCTTCGAGGGCATAGCTTCGATAAGTCCCTTGATCTTCTCGCTGTCGCGGCAGTTCTCGGCAACGCTGATAACGTCTCCGACCTTAACGCTGTACGAGGGGATGTTTACCTTTTTGCCGTTTACGCGAATGTGATCGTGGAGAGTCATCTGACGCGATTCTGCGCGGCTGTCGCCGAATCCCATACGATAAACGGTGTTATCGAGGCGACGCTCGAGAAGGACGAGAAGGTTTTCACCCGTCATACCCTCCATACGGTCTGCCTTGTCGAAGTAGTTGCGGAACTGACGCTCGAGAACGCCGTAAAATCTCTTGACTTTCTCCTTCTCGCGAAGCTGAAGTCCGTACTCACGCAGCTTCTTCTTGGCTGCGCCGTGCTGACCGGGAGCGGCGGGAACGGCATCACGATTACGGGAGTTGGGGTCTACATGGTCAAAAGGGCACTTGCCCGAAGTGCAACGATCGCCTTTCAGAAAGAGCTTAACGCCTTCTCTGCGGCAGAGCTTGCAAGCAGGACCTGTATATCTTGCCATTTTTGGTTGTTCCTCCTAAAATAATCTGTTTGCATCAAACGCGGCGGCGCTTGGGGGGGCGGCATCCGTTGTGGGGAACGGGAGTCACGTCCTTGATCATAGTGATCTGAAGTCCTACGGTCTCGAGTGCACGGATCGCCGATTCACGACCTGCTCCGGGACCTCTTACGTAAACCTCAACGGTTCTGAGTCCGTGCTCCATAGCTGCCTTAGCGGCAGTTTCGGATGCGGATTGAGCAGCGAAAGGCGTGCTCTTTCTGGAGCCCTTGAAGCCGAGTTCACCGGCAGAAGCCCAGGAAATTGCATTTCCGGCGGTATCGGTAACGGTTACGATGGTGTTATTGAAGGTAGCGCGGATATGAACCTGTCCCGCAGGAATATTCTTTTTCTCGCGGCGCTTTTTAATAACCTTTTTAGCAGTTGCTTTAGCCATAATTCGCAATTATCCTTTCGCCTTATTTCTTCTTGTTTGCGATGGTCTTTGCGGGACCCTTGCGTGTTCTTGCGTTGGTCTTTGT
>CAZOFD010000023.1:0-26397 GCA_964579135.1 uncultured Ruminococcus sp.
ATGCGGGAACGGTGATTACCGCCTGCGATACCTTTTGACCGAGATAAGCCTCGGCGTCGGCTTTCATCTTTTGGAGCACCATTGCGGAGATCTCCTGCGGGGTGTAAGACTTGCCGTCGACGTTAACCTTTTTGTCGGTACCCATATATCTCTTGATACTGCTGATCGTGTTGTCGGGGTTGGTGATCGCCTGACGTTTTGCGACCTGACCGACAAGACGCTCACCGTCCTTTTTAAAGGCGACGACCGAGGGGGTCGTTCTCGCGCCTTCGGGGTTGGGAATGACGGTGGGTTCGCCGCCCTCGAAAACGGCGACGCAAGAATTGGTCGTACCCAAATCGATACCTATGATCTTAGCCATAATAATTTATCCTCCTAAAACTAACTTTTGATATATTATCGTATCCGTTGTTTATATTTTTCGGTTCGCCGCAAGGGACGGTAAGGCGCGCGATTCAGTTTGCTACTTTTACGACTGCGTATCTTATGACTTTTTCGCCTTTGCGGTAGCCTTTTTGCAGAACCTCGATTATTTCGTTCTCGCCGTGCGAGTCGTCCTCGACGTGAAGAACGGCGTAATGGAGATCGGGGTCGAACTTTTCGCCGAGAGCTTTGATCTCTTCAATCCCGAGTTTGACCAGCGCCTCGTCGAAACTCTTGAGGATGAGCGCCAATCCCTCGGCAAGCGCTTTCGGGTCGTCGCATCCGACGGCGCGCTCGAGATTGTCAAGCACGGGGAGCAGATCCTTTATCGCGGACGCATAGGCGTCGCCGTATATGCCGTCCTTTTCTTTTGCGCTTCTGCGGCGAAAATTGTCGTATTCCGCGGCGAGCCGCATATATTTGTCGGCGTCTTCCGCGTTCTTTTTTTCCGCGTCGGCGAGCTTTTTCTCAAGTTCGGCTATACGAGCTTCCGACTTTTTGCATTTTTTCTTTTCATTTTTATCTTCGGTTTTATCGCCTTTTTCCGTCGCTTCGGCAGTCGGCTCGTTTGCGGTGCCGGGCGATTCTTGCGCCACGGTAGTTTCCGATTTTGCTTCCTCGGTCGCGACGTTTTCTTCTCTATCGTTCAATTCCGTTTTTTCCGTCATCGTTATCTTCCTTTTTATCAGTATTTTCGTTGCCCTCGATTTCGGCATAACCGCCGACGAGTTGGGTTATAGAGCCGCATATCCTCTCGATGGTCTCGAGAACTTTCGCGTAATCCATACGCAAAGGTCCGAGCACGCCTATCACTCCGAGCGTTTTGCCGCCGCTTACGATCGGTTTGAAGACGAGCGCCGAGTTGTTCATTACTCTGACCGACGATTCGGAGCCTATAAGCACCGATATGTCGTCTTTTTTCGGATCGGAAACGAGTTCCAATATCTCGTCTTTTTGCTCGAGCGTGCCGAGGAGATCGACAAGCTGCGCGGGGTCGTCGTAGTCGGGATATTCGAGCAAATGATTTATGCCCGAAAGTTGGAGTTCGCCGCCGTCGTATTCGCTCAGCGCGGAATATACCGTTTTGATTATCGGACCGATCATCGGCGCGTCGTCGCCCATTGCCGCCTCGAGAGCCATCATAACCGGCATATTTATCGCGTCCGCCGCGAGATGCGCGACGTAAGTGTTAAACGCCTCGCAAAGGCGTGTTACCGTCTCCCGCGTATGCGGTTCGCCGAGTCGAACGTGCTTTGACGAGACGGTCCCGAGCGAGGTCATCATTACGAGAACGAAGTTATAGGGGTCGATGTAAGCCGTTTCGAATCTTTCGACGGTGACCGCATTGCCTTTCGGCTTGGCGGCAAGACCCGTGTAGTTCGTAAGCGACGAGGCTATCTTCGACGCCGCCAAAAGTATTTGGTCAAGTTCTGCGGTTTTGCTTTTCAGTATCTTATTTATTTGCGCGATCTCGCTCGTGGTCATAGCGTAATGTTCCAAAAGCTGATCGACGTAAAAACGATACCCGAGCTGCGACGGTATACGCCCCGCGGAAGTATGAGGCTGTTCGAGATACCCCATCTCCTCGAGTTCCGCCATTTCGTTGCGCACGGTCGCCGAGGAGCACCCTATGCCTATCGATTGAAGCAGGGATTTCGAGCCTACGGGCTCGCCGAGCTCAATGTGAGATTCGACTATCGCTTTGAGTATTTGCTTTTTTCTTTCACTCAATTCGCTGCCGTACAATGAACTCCCCCCTCTGCTTGCCCTGCGTTCCGCGCGACATCTTGCCGCGGTCGGAGCCGACCGTGCGAGTGGAACGAGCACGGCAGATCCGCAAACGCAAGACCGATTTAACGCATACACGAAACGAATATCCGACGGATATCGCAGCATATCGCGCTCGTTAGCACTCGCACCAATGCAGTGCTAATCAACACTGATAATATACCACAAAACCCGTCGGAAGTTAAGTCTATTTTATTGTATTTTTGTGAACATTCTGTAAACATTGGCACTTGCGCACCAAATGTGTTAAATCAGTCTGCCGAGAGATAGGTTATATTTTTCACCTTGCCGTCCTTTATCAATATCTGCAAAGTGCACCCGTTTTTATATGAAAGAGTTCCCATAACCTCGGTCGCGTCGCCGTATGCCGCCTTCACCTCTTCGACGGTGGAGCCGACACCGATCCCCTCGGGGGTCTTTACGGAGTCGTCGGTAAACGATACCTTAAGCACGTAATCTTTGTCGCCCTCGGGATACGTGTTTATAACGAAGCCCATATAGGTATAAACTTTGTCAAGACCGATATAACCGCAGCTCGGGCTTTCGGTATAATTGATCTGATACGCGGAGAGCTTGTCGCAAATGGCGCTCATATCGGCTCCGGGGCGTATCGTCACGCCCTCGTAAACGAAAGCGAATCCGTCGTTTTTTTCGATCTGGTCAGCCGTCGTCGTATCGCCGCTCGTCTCCGAGCCGGTTCCGTCTCCGTTGCAAGAAGCGAGAAGCGCGCAAAACGCGACGAGTGCCACCAAAACCGAAATCAATGCCGCTATCCTGTTTTTGTTTTTCATAAAAATTCCTTACCTTTCGTAAATTCAAATTTGCGAATACGGGTCATCCGTTCGTCTCGGCGCTGCCTTTTTCTTCGCGGTAAGCCGAGCAAATGACCGCCCACGCCGCGGCAAGTTCGCTTTCGCCGCGCCTGTCCTCTATATCAAAGCGCTCCGCCAGCCATTTGCCCAAATAAGAGCTGCACTTTTCCGCACCGTAAACGTTAAGGTGCTCGCCTGCGTCGTAGGTATCCGTCGTCATATCGAGTCCCATCTCGCTGCGAACTTCGATACCGTTGAGATACGGCACGCCGTGCGCTTCGGCATAGGCTTTAACTTCCGCTTCCCACTCGTCGTACCAATAATACTTCGCACTCTGCGTCGGCGCTTTAAAAAGGACGAATTCTATCCCCTCCTCCTCGCAAAGCAGGCGCATTTTATCAAGATATTCCCAGCAAACGGGCGAAAATACGGAGTCGTCGGTGGGATCGGTGTCGTATGCCGTGTTGAGAAATCCGAGCGGGTCAACCCAAACGTCGCCCGTTTGAGCCTTAACGCCGGTGTTCATTAAGTAGCCGTTGTACGATACCGCTTTGTCCTCGAACATATATCTTACGTCGTCGCCCGTAAGATCGGACCAACGCGAATGGTACCTCATAAGCGGTATAACGTAACTCAGCAGCGTCTCCCCCTCGGTCAGAGATTCTTTTGCTGCGGCAAGCTTGAAACGCGATAGCTTCATTCCGTCGAGAGTGAGCCTTGTGTATTCTTCTTTTTGCACCGAGCCTATCTTCATCTCCATAGCGTTAAATACGACGACCTTCGGCTTTTCGTATTCAAGCGTATCAAGCAGCATATAATACGATTGCCATATCAGTTGTTGCGACGAGCCGCGAACGTAGGACGATATCCCGTATTCTTCCCAAAGGGTCACGGGGCTTATGCTTTCGTAAAATTCGCAGTCCCCGAAAAATACGACGTCGTGCTGCGTGGTCGCGGAATAATATTCGCGCACCATTCCGCCCTCATAGGGGAACGAGGCGTACTTCGGCACAAGCAGTGCCTGCGCCAAAATAAGCAAAACGACGGTAATCGCCGCCAAAGATAGGGCGCGAACTGCGTTTTTGCCACCGGTGCGAACTTTTTTCTCTTTTATATCTTTATCTCGTTCTTTGGTTTTTTCGTTTATCATTTATTCGGTAACCGTTGCCGAAAAGGCAATTTCCTCGTAATATTTTTCGGGGATCAGATCGTGAGGTACGATCTCTACGGTCGACGACGGCGGATATTCGTCGCGGTCGAAACAGTAAAAATACAGTTTTACCGCGTTGCCGGCGCCGTCCGTCTGCTCCGCGTTGCGCCACGCGGAATATGCCAATACCTGCTCGTCGGTAAGGCAATGCGAGGGAATATCGAACACCCCCGCCTTGGGGGTGGCGTCGAAATGGTACCACGCGGGTGCGTCGGACGTGCCGACGTTTACGAGATTCCAAAGATGTGTCGATCCTGCGAGCGCCGTATACTCGTCGGAGCGTCGTACGCACTTGTTTTCAAGTCCTATATAAGTGATAAAGGCGCGCGAAACTGCGTAAAAATCTTGGCAGGCACCGCTCCCCCGCTGCAAAGCGAGGTATGCCTCCTCCCACCATTCTCCGTCGCTCGTTTTGTCGATATAGTCCATATTTTCGGTGATATAAGCGTGTATAGCCGCGAGCTTTTCCACGTTCGTCATACCGTCGTTTACGATCTGCGGAACTATTTCCGCCACAACGGAATCGAGCATCTCTCTTGTTATGCTCGGAGAGGTCACGATAAGGCGTACGGGCACCCTCGTTTCGTTCCCCGCTTTGTCGCGCGCGACGCAAAAAACGTCATACTCTCCGGGAACGTACGTGTCGGCGCCGGCAAGATCGAGATAGAACGAGCATTCGCACCCGCTCGAGTCGCTTACCTCGACTCCGTCGCGATACGATATTGAGTCGCCTTTTTCGACGGTAACGATCTTCGGCACGCCGGTGACTTGCGGCGCGGTGCGGTCAACGCAGTAAAAAGTTTTGTACCTGAGAGTCGTCTCGCTTTTTACCGAAAGAAGAACGGGATATTTCCCTTCCGCGTCGCTTATCTGCGGCAAAACCGCAAACGATACGTCGACGCCCTCGGCACGGCAAAAGTCCTCAGCGCGCACGTTCGAGGCGTTTTGCGACCAAACGGGGTCGACGGCGCTTCCGCCGTCGACGACGTGAAGCGTACACTCGAGCTCCTTGCCGTTTAAGTTAATGCGCACGGTATAATCCCCCGCGGTGTCGAGATCCCATTCGGGAGCCGCGGCAAAAGAAGCGGCGACACTCGGATCAAGAGCAAAATCCGAGGCGAGGATCTCTATGCCGCTGCCCGCCTCGACGTAAAGTTCGTACACGGACGTCTCGTCGTCGTTTGCGCACGCGCACAGTGCAAAAGACAAAAGAAGCGCGGCGAGAGATAGGATAGCTATCTTGATTTTCAATCCAAAATCCATCAGTCAAAATATTTTTTCGGGATCTCTTCAACGCTCACTTTTTCCTCGGTGGCGGAAGCGGGATAGAGCGTTGGGTCAAACTGATAAAAGTAATCGCAAGTCGGCACTCCGGCGGCGTCTACCTTTTCCGTATTTCTCCAGTTCGTATATGCGGCAAGCTGTGCGTCGGTCAAAAGATAAGACCAGATCCTAAAGTTGCCCGCTATCGGCGTTGCGTCGAAATGATACCAAAGCGGCGACTCGGACGTACCTATGTTTACCATATTCCAGTAATGGCGAACGCCCGAGATCTCCGCATATTCCGGCGCCTTTTCGACCCTGATGTTCTCGTATCCGAGATACGTTAAAAAAGCGCGCGAGACGGCGTAATACGTGTAACAACTTCCCGTTCTGTCGCGCAGACCGCGATACGCTTCGCTTCGCCAATCGACGTGAGACGTTCCCGTTTGTTCATACGTAATATTGTATTTGATATAAAGATTTATTGCTTTGAGTTTTTCTTCGTCGGACATATCGCCCTTTATAAGCTCATCGACGATGGGTTTTATGATCTCGTTGAGTTCCGCCTCGCTGTGCTCCTCCGACATAACGGTAAGAACGGCGCGTATTCTCGTTTCGTTCCCCGCCTTGTCGCGTGCGACGTAGTAAACGATATATTCGCCCGCGGCGTTAACGTTGGCTTGCGAAGCGTCGAGCCAAAGCTCGCAATCCTCTCCCGAGTCGTCGGTAACGGTGATGCCGTTGCGATATGCTATTGCGTCGCCAACCTCGATATTGATCTCGCTTGAAAATCCGCCGATCTCGGGCGGCGTTTTGTCAACCACAAGCGTGCAGGTATAGACGGTCGCATTCCCGACGGCGTCGGTGAGAGTTATGCTTACGTTGTCATACCGCCCCTCTTTATCGCATTGCGGCACACTCGACGTGTAGGTTGCGACCACGCTTGACGCGTCGTATATCTCGGCGAAAAAAAGCGACGGCGAGGGCGCTTCGTCCTCGGACCAAAACAGCGTTCTTATTTCCGCCCTCGGAGGCACCGTATCACGCACCTCGAGAGTTACGTCGTATACTTTACCCGCGACCTCTATCTCGAGCATATAAGAGCCGACGGGGGGCGACGATATCAAACTCACGTCGGAAACGAACCTTCCGAGCCCCGAAATGCCGGTAAATGCGTCTGCCCCGGGCAGCTCGTTGCCCGCTTCTATCACCAAAACGGGGTTGGCGACGGGGTCTCGGATCTCCGATGGATCCAAAACGCAGACGCGCACCTTGTATTTTTTGCCGTCGACCGCAAGCTTTATCTTATACGTTCCGACCTTATCGAGGTCGTATCGCCCGGAAACAAAGGAGACAGTGTGACCGCCCTCCGAAAGGAAGTCCTCGGGAGTTATCGCTTCCGCTCCGCAATACACGGAGACGGAATCCTTAATATAAGCCGGTCGCTCGGGCGCCGAAATAGCCGATACGGCAAATATCAGCACGGCAAAAAAAGCCGCCGCCAAAACGGCGATAAGAACTATCGCGGCAACTTTATTTTTTTCTCGTGCGGGGCGACGTTCGGGCACGCGCCGCACGGCGTTTCGTTCGTAAATATTATTACGGTTATTATCCATTTTACATATTATAATAAACAAAAAGTGATACAAAAATACAAATTAATTATAACACAAGCAAAAGAGCTTGTCAATCACTTGCCCGAATTTCGCGAAATAAAGGACGCGACTTGCGTCGCGCCCTTTATTTGGATTATTTTATAACGATATTGACTATCTTGTTGGGCACGGCGATCTCTTTTACGATCGTTTTGCCCATGATGAGTTCCGCAACGCGAGGGTCGTTTTTCGCCGCGGTTATTGCCGTGTCGCGCGGGCAATCTATCGGCAAAGTTACCGTCGCGCGAAGCTTGCCGTTTATCTGAACCGCGACCTCGACGCTCGACTCCACGGTCTTCGCCTCGTCGTACTCGGGCCACGCCGATACGGAGAGAAGTTCGCTTCTGCCGAGTTTTTCGTTGATCTCCTCGCAAAGGTGAGGAGCCACGGGACAAAGCAATTTGATATAGATCAAAAGCTCGTCGCGCGTAATATGACCGACCTCGAAGATTTCGTTTATCAGCCCCATCATAGCGGCGATGGCGGTGTTGAACTTCATCCCCTCGAAATCTTCGCTGACCTTTTTGATCGTTTTGTGGAACGAAGTCTCGAGCTCCTGCGTTACCCCGTTGCCCGAGGCGATATTGTAAAGATCCGCAACCCTTTCGAGGAAGCGCTTGCAGCCCTTAACGCCGTTCTCCGACCACGGAGCGGCGGAGCCGTAATCGCCCATAAAGAGGATGTACGTGCGCAAAACGTCGGCGCCGTAGTTGTCGACGACGTCGTTGGGGTCAACGACGTTGCCCTTCGACTTGCTCATTTTATCGCCGTCGGGTCCGAGTATCAATCCCTGCGCAGTTCTCTTGGCGTAAGGCTCGGATACGGGCACCGCACCCTCGTCGTAAAGGAACTTGTGCCAAAAACGCGAGTATATCATATGGCGCGTAACGTGCTCCATACCGCCGTTGTACCAATCGACGGGCAGCCAATAATCGAGTTTTTCGGGGTCGGCAAGGGTGTTGTCGTTGTGAGGATCTATATACCTGAGGAAGTACCACGAAGACCCCGCCCACTGGGGCATAGTATCCGTTTCGCGCTTTGCGGGTGCGCCGCAAACCGGGCACTTGCAATTAACGAACGAATCTATTCTCGCAAGAGGCGACTCGCCGCCCGTTCCGGGGGCGAATTCCGTCATATCGGGCAGCCGAAGCGGTAGCTCCTCCTCGGGCACGGTGACCATACCGCAGTGCGGGCAGTGAACGATCGGTATGGGCTCGCCCCAGTATCTTTGACGGTTGAAAGCCCAGTCTTTCATTTTATATTGCACTCCGCCCTCTCCGACGCCGCGCCGCTCAAGCTCCTCTATCGCACGGCGTATCGAATCCTTTTTGTTATCGAATCCGTTAAGGAAGTCGGAGTTGATCATTTTGCCGTCGCCGGTATAAGCCTCCTCGGCTATATTGCCGCCCTCTATTACCTCGACGACGTCGATATCGAACTTTTTGGCGAAATCAAAGTCGCGCGTATCGTGTGCGGGCACAGCCATTATCGCACCCGTGCCGTAGCCCATCATAACGTAATCCGCGATATATACGGGGATCTTTTTGCCGTTCATCGGGTTTATCGCTTCAAGCCCGTCGATTCTGACTCCCGTTTTTTCCTTAACGAGCTGAGTGCGCTCGAACTCGGTCTTTTTCGCACACTCGGCGCGATACGCGTCTATAGCGTCGATATTCGATATCTCGCCGCGATATTTGTCGATTATGGGGTGCTCGGGAGCTATAACCATAAAGGTCACGCCGAAAAGCGTATCGGGACGCGTGGTGTAAATGCGCAAAAAGTCGTTTTTGCCGTCAAGCGCGAAGTTGACGAAAGCTCCCTCGCTCCTGCCGATCCAGTTGACCTGCTGCTGCTTGATATTGGGCAGATAATCGACCTCGGCAAGACCCTGAAGCAGTTTGTCGGCATACTCCGTTATCCTAAGGTACCAAACGTCTTTGGATTTTTGCACGATATCGCTGTGGCATACGTCGCACTTACCGCCCTGCGAGTCTTCGTTGGAGAGCACGACCTTACACGACGGGCAATAGTTGACAAGAGCGGTATCTCTGAAAGCCAGCCCGCGTTTGAACATTTGTATAAATATCCACTGCGTCCATTTGTAATAATCCTCGTCGGTGGTATCTATCGTGCGATCCCAATCGAAAGCGAAGCCGACGCGACGCAGTTGCGAGGTAAAACGCTCGATATTTTTGTCGGTCACCGCGCGCGGGTGCATACCCGTTTTTATCGCATAGTTCTCCGTGGGCAGACCGAAAGCGTCGAACCCCATAGGGAACATAACGTTGTAGCCCTGCATACGGCGTTTGCGCGAAACGACCTCGAGCCCCGAATACGCTTTTATGTGACCGACATGCATTCCCGCTCCGCTCGGATAGGGGAATTCGACCAGCGCGTAAAACTTAGGCTTTTCGGAGCCATCCTCGCCGGGATCGGCTGCGCGAAAGGTCTTTTCGGCATCCCAACGGTCCTGCCACTTTTTTTCGATCTGTGAAAAATTATATTTCATAATCTGCTCCTCGTGATGTTATCATTCTATATGCGAGCGGATATCTATCTTTTCCGCGTCGGAATAAAGTCTGTCAAGATCGTAAAACGCGCGCGCGTCACGCGTGAAAACGTGCACGATAACGCAACCGTAATCCAAGACCAACCAAGTGTTGCCGTTGCCTCTGCCCTCGGCTCTGTCGGGCTTTACTCCGGCAAGACCGAGTTTGTATTCAAGCTCGTCCGAAAGCGCACGCGCGTGCGTTGTCGACCTTGCCGTGCAAAAGACGAAATAATCCGTAAGATCCGTCTTTTTATCCACTTTGACCACCGAAACGTCGTCTGCGTTTTTTGCGTCGAGAACGTGATACACGGCTTCCGCCAGCGCTTGGGGCAACGGTGCTCCGTTCTCGTCGGTCTCAACGGTCGGGATATATTCGATTTCGTTCATTTTTCGATTTCCTCGTTTTCTTTTTTGATCGTCAATACAAGCTCGTTGCGTGCCGCAACGGTATCCGGATGTATGGGTGCACCGTCGGCGATAAGCGCGACAAGCGTCATATCCAAAGACGTCGCCATAATTCGCCGAAGCAGTTTTATGCGGTCCGCGTACGCGAGCGAATCGGGGCGTGCCCCCTCGAAAGCATTGCGCAGTTTAACGCAATCGCCGAAAGTACGCGTTTCGTCGATATAATCCGCAAGATATATCAGCATATCGAATAGCGACATACCCGCGCAGCCCGTGGTGTGGTTGCGAACGGCGGAAACTATCTCCGCCTGCGCCAAGCGCGGAAAAAGCTCGGGTATCAGCAGCGCCGCCGTCTTCGCGTGCAGCGTTTTCGGCGCGTAAAGCTCCGTTTCCGTCGCCTCGCACCCGAAACGCGACAGTATCTCGAGATGACGCTCGATAGAATATTCTTTCGTTATATCGTGCAGCAGCGCCGCCGCTCGCAACTCCATAAGTTCGCTCGGCAGATACAGTTGACCGAGGCGCACGGCGGCTTTTTCCACCGCGAATACGTGCGCCGCTCTCTTCGGTGATAGCGCAGACTTAACGTAAACTCGCACTTCCTCAAGCATTTCTTCGCTAACGTACTCAGTCTCGTTCATTTCCTACTCCGAAAAGCCCGTTTTCGACAATATATTTTTCCACCGATGGCGGCACAAGATCGGATATCGACCCGTGCGCCGCAAGCCGCTCGCGCACGAGGGTCGACGAGACCTCGAGCGGCTCGCATACCACGCGGCGCACGATAGCGCCGTATTTCTCGGAATATTCGCCGATTTTTTTAATTATTCGCGCGCTTATTATAGGGTCGTTTTCGCGCCTGACGTAGATGGGATAGCAAAGCTTGAATATCTCCTCGTGCTCGTACCACGTGTCGAGAGAAAGGAGCATATCCGTGCCGCAAAGAAGAAAAAGCCTTGCGTCCGGTGCGGAAAGTTCGCGCAGGGTGTCGACGGTATAACTGACGCCGCCGCGCTTTATCTCGCAATCGCTTACGATGACCCCGTCGATATCCGCGAATGCCAACTCGCACATTTTAAGCCGATCTTTCGCGCTTGCCTTAACGTCGAGCGATTTGTGCGGCGGAACGGCGGCGGGAACGACGTAGAGATAGTCCAGCTTCATCTGCCGCATAAATTCGCGCGCCGCATTCACGTGCCCGTTGTGCGGGGGAGCAAAACTGCCGCCGTATATCCCGACCCTTCGTATTCCGTTTATCACAGTTCTATCCTTTTTTTCGTTTCGGACTCTCTGTAAAGCACTATTTTACGTCCGATCGTGCATACCACCATGGCTCCGGTAGCCGAGGCGAGTTTTTCCGCCGCACTGCGAGGAGTTTCCTCGCAAGTCTCGAGCACGGAGAGCTTAATAAGCTCCCTCGCCTCAAGCGCGTCGCCGACGGTCTTGACGAGCGTTTCGCCTATACTGCCTTTGCCGATTTGAAATATCGCGGCCTCTTTTGCCGCAAGCGAGCGCAGATACGCACGCTGTTTTGACGTTATATCGGTCATATTTTTTGTCCCGAAGAAGTCGGGAGTCCTTTCGCTTCCTTTTTTCGCAAAAAACGACGAAAACGCATATGCGTCGCACGTCGTATTGCCGTGTTTTTGATTATACCGCAAAATGCGGAGTTTTTCAATCCGTAAATAGCGGATAACGCAAAATTTGTTGCCGAAATACGCGCCCTCGACGCGAAATATCTGTTTTTACGTCGTCGAAAACGAGTCTCCGTGCCGCGCGCGGCGGATTCGGCATATTCAAAGCCTCTTTTTCAGCTCCTCTCCGAGCAGCCGCATTGCCGCGCCCCTATGACTTACCGAATTTTTTTCTTCTTCCGTCATTTGAGCAAACGTTTTTCCGAGTTCGGGCACGTAAAACAGCGGATCGTAGCCGAAGCCGCCGCTTCCGCGATATTCTTCGAGTATTTTGCCGCGGCATTCGCCGCGTACGCTGAATTCTTCGCCGCTCGGCATAACGCACGCCATACAGCAAACGAACGCGGCGCTTCTGTCGATGGCAAGGGCGAGTTCGGATAAGAGTTTTGCGTTGTTCGCCGCGTCGTCGTGCCCCTCCGTCGCGTATCTCGCCGAGCGCACTCCGGGCAAGCCGCCGAGTGCGTTTACCGCAAGCCCCGAGTCGTCGGAAACGGATATCATACCGGAATATCGCGACGCGAACCTCGCTTTGATAAACGCGTTGTCCTCGAAAGTTTCGCCGTTCTCTTCGATCTCTTCGAAGCACCCCACGTCGCCGAGGGAGAGTACCTCTGCGCGATCTCCGATATATTCGCTTAAAAGTTTGCGTATCTCGCGCATTTTGCCGCCGTTATGCGTGGCGACGAGGATCTTCGTTTTTGCGTTTTCCATATTATTCTCCGACCGATTATTCGAAAAGAGCGTTTGCGAAATCTTTTGCGCAAAACTCCTGCATATCGTCGATCTTCTCGCCGACGCCGATGAATTTTACGGGTATGCCGAGTTCTTTTTTGATCGATAGTATCATACCGCCTTTGGCAGTTCCGTCGAGTTTGTTGAGCACAAGCCCCGTGAGAGACGCGGCGTTTTTAAATTCTTTTGCCTGAACGATAGCGTTTTGCCCCGTTGTGGCGTCAAGCACGAGCAGATTTTCGCGGCACGCGCCGGGCAGCTCCCGAGTCAGGACGCGATCGATCTTTTCGAGTTCGTTCATAAGATTCTTTTTGTTGTGCAGTCTGCCCGCGGTGTCGACTATAAGCACGTCGGCTCCGCGGTTTTTCGCATACGACGCCGCGTCGAAAACGACGGCTGCGGGGTCGGAACCCTCGGTATGCTTTATAAGCGTTGCGCCCGCGCGCTCGCACCAAACGGAAAGTTGGTCGATAGCCGCCGCGCGGAAGGTGTCCGCCGCTGCTACTACGACCTTTTTGCCGTCAAGGCGCAGTCTGTTTGCGATCTTGCCGACGGACGTGGTCTTTCCCGCGCCGTTTACGCCTATAACGAGTATGACCGATGGGGTGGTGTCAAGCCGCAGCGGCTCGCCCTCTCCGATTGCGTCGCTTACTATCTCTTTGAGCGCCGTCATAACGTCGTCGCTCTCTTTGATGCCGCCGTCCTTTATCTTAAGCCGAAGAGTATCCGTTATCTCCTGTGCCACCGCAACTCCGACGTCGGCGCATATAAGCGCCTCTTCAATCTCTTCGAGCGCCTCTTCGTCTATTTTGACAAACGCCTTAAGGACGTTGTGTATACGGCTGACGAGTGCGTTTTTCGTTTTGCCGAGACCGCTTTTCAGTTTATCGAGAAAGCTCATTCCACAATTCTCCGTTCCCTTTTTTATCAGACACGTCGGCAACGTCGACCGTAAGTATCTTTGATATGCCCGACTCAGGCATAGTAACTCCGTAGAGCCTGTTCGCGGCGTTCATGGTTCCGCGCCTATGCGTTATGATGATAAATTGCGTCTCCTCTGAATATTTGCGAATATATTGCGCCAAACGCTCGACGTTCACCTCGTCAAGTGCCGCCTCGATCTCGTCGAGTATGCAGAAAGGCGTCGGGTTGACGCGCAATATCGCAAAGAACAACGCAACGCCGACAAACGCCTGCTCACCGCCCGAAAGTTGCATAAGCGACTTGATTATCTTGCCGGGGGGTGCCGCCTTGATCTCTATGCCGCTCTCGAGCACGTCGTCGGGGTCGGTTAAAATGAGCTGCGCCGAGCCGCCGCCGAAAAGCTCGCAAAACGTCTTGCCGAAATTCTCGTTTATCTTGTCGAAAGACTCGGAGAACGCCGTTTTCATTTCGCTCTCGAGGCGAGATATCAGTTTTTCGAGCTCGTTCCCCGAGGCGTCGAGGTCTTTCAGCTGTTCGGTAAGTTTGTCGTATTTTTCTTTTTCGGTTTGGTATTCCTCTATCGCCGCGGGATTTGTCGAGCCGATGTTGCGTATCTTGTTGCGATATTCGGTCTGCAACGCGATCTCCGCGGGTCGTTCCGCCGCCGTAAGCGCGGGATAGCCGAACTCGAGAGCCTGCGCCCTCGTTAACTCGTGCTCCTCCCAAAACTTTTTCATCAAAGAATCGAGCTTTTCTTTAAGTTGCTCGAGCATTGCCTCTTTGCGAGTTGCGGATTGTACGAGAGTGTCTTTCCGCGCCTGTCTTTCTTTGATAACGCGGCGTATATCGTTGAGTTTGCGCTCGAGTTCGAGCCCGCCGTCGTCCACGCTTCGCCTTTTGTCGTTTATCTGCCCGAGCTCCGCCTCGCCTTTTATATGTTTCTCAAGTTCGTCGGCAAGTTCCGACGAGAGGGCTGCGGCTTCTTTTTCGCAATTTTCGGCGCGCGTAAGGCAAGCGTTTGCCTCCGACCGCAAAGCCCTGACCTTGTCGTCGGATATATCCGCAAGGGCACGGCGACTCTCCACGTCGCGACGCAGTTCCGATATTCGCACTGTTAGCTTTAGGCTTTCGCCGCGCAAAAGGTCGCATTCGTTAAGCAGTGCGCCGCGCTCGTTTTCGCGCTCGGCGCGAAAAGCCTCTGTCTCGCTTATGCGCACGACAAGCTCGCGCTTTTTCGCCTCGAGCAGTTCCACCTCGTGCTCGCGCCGCTCAATCTCACCCGTAACGTTCTGAAGATCCGCCGCAAGTTTTTCAAGCAGTTCTCTGTCGGACGCTACCGTCTCTTTTTGCTTTTCGAGTTTCGCCGACTCGACGGCACGCAAAGTCTCGAGCAGTTTTTCCTCGTTTTTGACCGACTCGAGCCGTTCGCCGACCTCGGAGACCTCGCGTCTCAGCGTCGCCTCGCGCTTCTCGAGTTCCGCCGATGCACCGCGCAGTTTTTCGAGCTCGGAGCTCATACGCGCTATCTCGTCCGCGCGGGTCAATATACCGCTGCCCGTTCTGACGGAGCCGCCCGTAAACGAGCCGTCGCGATTTATCTGTTGCCCGTCGAGCGTGACGACGCGCAGACCGTATTTAACGCTTTGCGACATCTTTACGGCGTTCTCGAGCGTATCGAAAACGACTATCCTGCCGAGCATCGAATGTATTATATTGTCAAAAGCGGGATCTGCTGCGACAAGCTCCGCGGCAACTCCCACGTAACCCGCGAAAGTTCCCGCGCGGCGAACGTCGTCGCCGTACGGTGTGCGGGGGCGCACCGACGTCAACGGGAAAAACGTTGCTCTGCCCGCGCTGTCGCGCTTCAAGCACTCGATGGCGGCGCGAGCCGTATTTTCGTTGTCAACTACTATGTTTTGTATCGCGGCGCCGAGCGCGGTCTCAATCGCCGTTACGTAGCGGCTCTCTACTTTGATAAGCGAGGAGAGCGGTCCGTATATCGTTCCGCAAGGTATCCTGCCGCCGATCCCACCCTCTTTATAAGCGCGCATAACGTGGCGAACACTGTTGTTGTATCCGTCGAAATGCTCTTCCATTCTGCGCAGCGCGTCGATTTTGCCCGTCAGCGTTTCGCTGCGTACGGAATATTCGGCAAGCGACTTTTCCGCTTTGCCGAGCACCTCTTGCAACTCAAGCAAGCGGCTCGAAAGCTCGCCGGCTTCTTCCGCTCTCGCGGCAATGCGCTCGCCGTATTGCGCGATGGTCAGCTCGCTCTCTCGGCACTCGGACAAGTGCTGCTCCGCCAAAGCTTGCCTGTCGTTTATCTCGCGCTTTGCCGCCTCGTCCCTGCCGTGATCTTCGTTTTCCGTTCTGCCGAGGAGTTCGAGACGCGCGTTGACGTCCGATAGTTCCGCCTTTGAGGCGGAAAGCTTGTCGAAAGCGTCGGCGACAGCCTCTTTTAACAAGCGCGAACGTTCCTCCGCTTTTTCCGCTTTGCTTTTTATTTCGGCGTCGCGCCGCGCCAGCTCGTCCGCCTCGGCGGCAAGAGACGCACCCTCGGCGCGCTTTTCCTCGGCGCGTTTTGCCTCGGCTGTCGCCTCGGCAACGTCGTTCCTCGCCTTTTCGCGCTCGCCCGCGGCGGTAGCCTCAAGGTGTGCGAGTTTCGTTTGCGCGACCTTTATTGACGAATCGAGCTCGTAATTTTCGCGCGTACGTACGCGCATTTCCTCGACGAGACGCGCGGATTCGGCTTTGTTTTTTACCGAAAGCTCGTCAAGTCGATCTTGCTTTGCAAGCAAAGTTTCAAGCGCCTCGGACGCCTCGGAGAGCTCGCGCGAGGTTTCGCGCAACGTTTGTTCCGCCTGCGCGACCTCGGTGCGCATATTGTCCGTATCGTAAAGCCAAAGGCGCACGTCCGCCTTTCTTTTTATCTCGCTGTATTCGAGATATCTTTTCGCCTTTATGCTTTCGCGCTCGAGCGTTACAAGACGTTCGCCTATAACGTCGACGATGTCGCGTACCCTCTCCATATTGTCGCGCGTGGCAGCAAGTCGCCTTTCGGCTTCGTTTTTTCTGTGGCGGTATTTTGCGATCCCGGCTGCGTCCTCGAAGATGCCGCGCCTCTCGTCGCTCTTGCGGGAGATCATCTCGGTGATCCGCCCCTGACCGATTATCGAATAGCCGTCGCGCCCGATACCGGTATTAAGAAAAAGCTCGTATACGTCTCGCAGACGAACGCTTTTTTTGTTAACGTAATATTCGCTGTCGCCGTTTCGATAATAGCGTCTTGTGACGGTAACGTCATCCGCGGGGTAATCGAGTTTTCCGTGCTCGCTCCTGTTGTCGAACGTAACGGATACCTCGGCAAAGCCCATCGGCTTTCTGCTGTCGGAGCCGCCGAAGATTATATCCTCCATTTTGCTTCCGCGCAAGGTTTTGTACGATATCTCCCCGAGCACCCAACGCATAGCGTCGGATATATTCGATTTTCCGCTTCCGTTTGGACCTATGATAACGGTCGAGCCCGGCTCGAAAACGAGCCTCGTTCTGTCCGGGAACGATTTAAAGCCCTGCATTTCGATCTGCTTGAGATACAATGCGTTTACCTCCGATGTTCGTTAATCCGCGATGATTTTCGTTTCGTAAGTCGCAAGCCCGTCGCACTCGACAAAGCGAACGGCGCGTATCCCGCGCGACGCGGAATAGCGCGCGACGATACGCTTGCGGTTGGATCCGTGCTGCCCTATCGCACGCGACAGAGCGCCGCGCGACACGGCGACGTCGATGCGTTCTCCGACAAAAGAAGAGGCGTCTATCGCCTCGCATACCCTGCGAAAGAGCAGTTCGCTCATCGCAAGTTCGCCGAGCGCGGGGTGGTTCGGTCCCGCGGCGACCGTGTCGTCGGAAGTCAGCCCCTCGCTCGCGCAAAGACCGACCCGTATAACTGGGAGCGACGCTCGATCGAACACGTCGAGCACGGCTGCGGTCCTGTCGAGTGCGCCCTCGAGCGTCAGCGGCTCGTATTCGCCGCGCTCCGCCATAAAGGCAAGTTCCGTGCCGCGAAAAACGACGGTCGGATAAACTCGCGCCCCGTCGCAGCCGAGCTCGACGACAGTCCTCGCCGTTTCCGTTTCCCTCTCGACGTTTGAGCGCGGCAGCCCTACCATCATCTGACCTACGAGCGCAAAACCGCGCTCCTTTACAAGGCGACAGGCTGCACGCGAAACCTCGGCATTGTGCCCTCGATTCGACGCTGCGAGCACCTCGTCCGAAAAACTTTGCAATCCGAGCTCCACGGTCTTAACCCCGTGCTCGCCGAGGATCGAAAGAACTTCGTCGTCGATATAATCGGGGCGCGTCGAGCAGCGAACCGCACCGACTTTGCCCGAGGCAAGGTAACGGTCCGAGATCTCGAGCAGGCGGCGCATAAGGTCGCGGTCGATGCCCGTAAACGACCCGCCGAAAAACGCAATCTCCGCCTCATCGTTCTCGCCGAGAGTGGCGACAGCGTCTGCTATCTCGCGTTCCACACTCGTCTCGTCAAAGCCGCAGTGCCCCGAGATCACGTGCTGATTGCAAAACACGCAATTGTTGGGGCACCCGACGTGCGGAATAAAAACGGGGATGTTTTTGTGCTTTTTGTGCGGCATATCATTCACCGAACAGTTCAAGCGCCTGCTTGGCTGCGTTTTGCTCGGCTGCGCGTTTCGACCTGCCCGTGCCGACTCCTATAACGTTGGAATTCAGCCGCGCCTCTACGGTAAAGGTCTTGTCGTGATCGGGCCCCTGCTCGTCTACCGTTATATATTCGAGATTCTCACCCTCGGACCTTTGCACGATCTGCTGCAGGCGCGTTTTGCAGTCGGCGCCGTGCCATACCTCGCGCAGCACCTCTATTTTTTCGTCCGTAAGCTCGATAAGATACGCTCTTACCGCGTTTTTGCCCGCAACGTCCGCACCCGCATCAAGATAGACCGCGGCAAGCAGCGCCTCGAACGCGTCGGCGAGAATGGAGTTGCGACTCCTGCCGCCGCCCTTTTCCTCGCCGTTGCCGAGCAAAAGATAATTTCCGAGACCGATCTGTACGGCAAACTCCGCAAGCGTTTCCTCGCGCACGAGTTCCGCGCGCATTCTCGTAAGTTCACCCTCTGGCGAATCGGGAAAAAGCGAAAATATATGCTCGCTCGTTACGAGAGACAGCACCGAATCGCCCAAAAACTCAAGCCTTTCGTTGCATCTGTGCTTTTTCGTTCCGCCGTGTTCGTTGGAATATGACGAATGGGTCAATGCCTCGGTCAAAAGACCTCTGTCCGAGAATTTATGTTTGATTCTTTTCTCAAGCAACGCTTGATCGTAAGGTTTTAAATCGTTCATTCGTATTTCTTCCCGTAGATATGAATTTTCGGCGTTGCCGAATATCCGGTTATTTTTCGGACGAAGTTTCTCCGCCGTCGGCTGTTGCCGAGGGCGATTTCGCCTTTTCGAAAGCACGCGTTTCTTTCGCAATGGCAAGCGTTACGCCGGTGTCGGCGTATTCGATTGCCTGGCGTATCGCGTTTTTGACGCTTTTGGCTTTCGACGAGCCGTGTGCTTTTATGACAGGCTTCGAAATACCGAGCAAGGGGGCGCCGCCGTATTCCGACGGGTCGAAACGCTTTTTGACGTCTCCGAGCTTATCCTTGACCAAAAGAGCCGAAACTTTTGTCCTCAGATCGGCATAAAAAAGTTCTTTCATCGTGCCAAGCATCATTTTTCCCATACCCTCGACACATTTCAGCAATATATTGCCCGTAAATCCGTCGGTAACAAGCACGTCGCACGCGTTTTTGGGCACGCGATTTGCCTCGACGTTGCCGACGAAATTAACGTCGGGCGAATTTTTCAGCCTTTCATAGGCTTTCAGTTGGAGCTCGGTGCCTTTGCACTCCTCGACTCCGTTGTTGAGCAGCCCCACGCGCGGCGAGGAAAGTCCGTATGCTTTTTGCATATATATGCTGCCCATAACGGCAAACTGCTCGAGATATTCGTCGGTAACCGTCACGTTCGCGCCCGAATCCAAAAGCAAAACCGGCGGATCCATAGGCAATATGCTCGCTATTGCCGCGCGGCGTATGCCGCGGATCTTGCGAACTATCAGCGTCGCGCCGGTAAAAAGCGCGCCGGTGTTCCCTGTGCTGACCACGGCGTCGCCCTTGCCCTCGGCAAGCATACGAAGCGCTACGCTCATACTCGAATCGCTCTTTTGGCGAACTACGGATATCGGGTCGTCATCCATTTCGATTACGATGGGAGCGTCGACAACGTCGAATCTCCTCAGATCCATATTTTCGCTTTCCGCTATCTGCTTAATGCGAGACGCGTCGCCTACAAGTATAAAATTCGCACTGTATTCCTGCGACGCAAGATATGCCCCGCGCACCACCTCGAGCGGCGCGTGATCGCCGCCCATACAATCAACAATAATCCTCATTTTCTGCCCCTTACGATCTTGGCGAGAGTGCCCTCGCGCTTGTGCGATCGGCTGTTTTCGAGTCGCCTCGCTACTATGCGCGGCAGACCCAGCGCACCCGAAGCGCGCGTAAAATATACGGTATGCGGCAAAATTGCGTACGTTGCCGCCGTATCAAAGGTTATCCGACAACTCGTCGGCGATAAATCTGTCGAGCGATGCAAGCGCACGCTCGGAATATAGCGTGTATTTTGCGATCTTTCCGCCGCGTACCCGCTCCGCGAAAGACGGAATTATTCCGAAATTGGCGTTCATCGGCACGAACTTCGAGAGGCTCCCCTCGGATACGTACTTCGCCATCGCACCGATCATAGTCTCCTCGGGAAACGCGAGCGGCGGCAGACCGCAAACTCGCCTTGCGGCGGCAATGCCCGCAACAAGACCCGAAGCCGCCGATTCGACGTACCCCTCGACGCCCGTCATCTGCCCCGCAAAATAGACGTCGTCGCACTTGCCGTTGACAAGACGGTACGAACGGTCGAGATTTCCGGGCGAATTAAGGTACGTGTTGCGGTGCATAACTCCGTACCTCAAAAACTCCGCGTTTTCGAGCCCCGGTATCATTCCGAACACGCGCTTTTGCTCGGGGAAAGCCAAATGCGTTTGGAATCCGACGAGATTGTACATCGTACCGTCCGTATTCTCACGACGGAGTTGCACGACGGCGTAATAGCTTTTTTGCTTTTCGGGGCACCTCGGGTCCGCAAGCCCGACGGGCTTAAGCGGTCCGTATCTTAAGGTGTCGCGCCCGCGCTTTGCCATAACTTCGATCGGCATACAGCCCTCGAACACGGTAACGTCGCCCTGCGCCTCCTTGTCGAAATCGTGCAGCTGCGCCTCTCTTGCCGTCACAAGCGCATCGTAAAAAGCTTCGTACTGCTCGCGCGTCATAGGGCAATTTAGGTAATCCGCATCACCTTTGTCGTAACGCGAGGCGAAAAACGCAACGCCCGTGTCAACGGTCGAGCCGTCGACGATAGGCGCCGCCGCGTCGAAAAAGTGCAGGTCGCCGAGCCCGAGCTCGTAGCGGATAAATTTCGCCATCGGCTCCGACGTAAGCGGTCCCGTGGCTATTATATTCACGCCGCCGTTTTCGACGCCGCTCGCTTCCTCGTATACCACCGTGATATTGGGATGAGATCCTATCTTTTCGGTAACCGCGGCGGAAAAATCATCTCTGTTTACGGCGAGCGCCGAGCCGGCGGGCACGCGAGTGGCGTCCGCCGCGGATATTATAAGCGAGTCGAGACGGCGCATCTCCTCTTTCAAAAGCCCTACGGCATTGACGAGGCTGTCCGAGCGGAGCGAGTTCGAACAAACAAGCTCCGCAAAATTCTCGCTTTTGTGCGCGGGAGTGAATTTTTTCGGTTTCATCTCGTGCAAAACGACCTTTACTCCGCGGTTTGCGAGTTGCCACGCCGCTTCGCACCCGGCAAGACCCGCGCCGTATACGTTTACGTGATCTTTATTTTCCATTTTTCGATATTATTCAATATTTTCCTTATTTGCGCTCGCCGCTTTTCCCTCGTCGGCAGCCGCGCTCGCTCCCTTTGCGTCGGGCGCAAAATATCCGCACCCCTCGTTTTTGCAAACGAGCCCCGCGCGCTTGCCCTTGCGACGGTAGAGACCCTCACCGCAAGAGGGGCATTTTTCGCTCGTAGGCATATCCCAAGACGAAAAATCGCATTTCGGATAATTCTCGCAACTGTAGAAAACGGAGCGATTTCTGCTTTGCCTTATCAGAATCTTGCCGCCGCACTTGGGGCACGGCACGTCAAGCGCCTGAAACTGCTGCTTTACGAATTTGCACTTCGGATAATTGGCACAGGCGAAAAACGTGCCGTAAGGTCCGTGCCTTTCGACCATATCGCCGCCGCAGACCTCGCATTTGAAATCCGCTATCGTCGGCGCGACCTTTTCTTTGTCCCCCGTTTTGGCGTCGGCAGCGTCGAGCTTTTTCGTATTTTTGCAACGCGGATAGTTCGGGCAGGCGGCGAATTTGCCGAAGCGCCCGGTTTTAACTATCATCTGCGCCCCGCACTTGTCGCAAACGAGATCGGTCGTTTCGGGCGGGACTTCTATCTTGTTCTCTTCCGCCTTTTTTTCGGCGGCTTCGAGCTCCGCGCTGAACCCGCGCCAAAACTCGGAAAGAACGTCCGTCATCGAAACCTCGCCGTTTTCGATACCATCGAGTTTTTCCTCCATATTTGCGGTAAATTTATAATCCACGATGTCGGAAAAGTCCGTCTTCATAAGACCCGTCGTAAGTTCGCCGAGTGTGGTGGGTACAAGCGATTTGCCGTCTCTTTTAACGTATTCTCTCGCGATAATCGTGGTGATCGTGGGGGTTATGGTACTCGGGCGACCGATCCCCTTGTCCTCGAGCGCTTTCATAAGAGACGCCTCGGTGTAACGGGGCGGTGCCTCGGTAAAGTGCTTTGTCGGAACGACCTCCGTGCAAAGAAGGCGCTCGCCCTCGGTCAACGCGGGGAGCTTAATATTTTTAATATCGTCGTCTTCGTCGGCGTTTTTGCCGCCCTCGTCGGTCGATTCTTCGTAAAGTACCAAAAATCCCGCAAAAGCGACGTTGTAACCGCCCGTCCTGAAAAGATGCTCGCCGCAAACTATATCCACGCTCAAAGTATCGAGCTTTGCGCTCTCCATTTGGCTGGCGAGAAATCTCTCCCATATCAATTTATAAAGTTTGAACTGATCCGGTGTAAGGTACTGCTTTATCTCCGCGGGAGCGAGTGCTACGTTCGAAGGTCTTATCGCCTCGTGCGCATCCTGCGCCCCGGGTTTGACTTTGTAATTTCTCACCGTCTCGGGGCGGTACTCCGCTCCGTATTTTTGCGCGATATATTCCCTTGCGGCGTCCTGCGCTTCCGCGGCGACCCTAAGAGAGTCGGTACGCATATAAGTTATAAGACCTTGCGAGCCGCCGTTGGCGCTGCCGAGGTTTATACCCTCGTAGAGTTCCTGCGCCGTGCGCATGGTTCTCGCGGATTGGAATCCGAGTTTTCTCGACGCTTCCTGCAACATCGTGGAGGTCGTAAAGGGGGGCGCGGGCGAACGGTATTTCGTGCCGTGGCGAACGTTTTTCACGGTCATATATTTTCCGTTTGCGTCGCCGACGATCTTCATCGCCGCGCTTTCGTTTTCGATTTTGACCTTGGCGCCGGTCGATGCGTCGCCGTGATATCTGACGCATATCGATCCGCCCTCGCCGAGCTTTGCGGCAACCGTCCAATACTCGGACGGCACGAATGCGCGTATCTCCTCCTCGCGCTCGACGACGAGTCGAGTCGCTACTGACTGCACGCGCCCCGCGGACAGACCGTGACGCACGCGTTTCCAAAGCAGGGGGCTTAGCTTATAGCCGACTATCCTGTCGAGTATTCTGCGCGACTGTTGGGCGTTGACAAGATTTTCGTCTATTTGCCGCGGCGCTTTGATGCTGTTTTTTATCGCCGTTTTGGTAAGCTCGTTGAAAGTAACGCGCATCGTGCGCTCGGGCGGCAGATCGAGTGCAGTCGACAAATGCCAAGAAATTGCCTCTCCCTCGCGGTCGGGGTCGGTCGCGAGATATATCTTATTGGCGTTTTTGACTTCTTTTTTCAGATCTTTTATAAGGTCGCCCTTACCCCTGATGTTAATGTAATGGGGGGCGAAATCGTTTTCTATATCTATACCGAAAGAGCTCTTGGGCAGGTCGCGTACGTGACCTTTTGACGCGACGACTTTATAGTTCTGCCCGAGGCAACTCTGTATCGTATGCGCTTTCGTAGGAGATTCTATGATAACAAGATTCTTCATTTTAGGAAAAAATGATTCCTTTCGCTTGATTTCGTATCAAAAAAGATCAGAGCTTTTTGTAAAGCCCGCCCGGCAAAGTCGAAACGTAGCCGTATATTTCGAGCATCGAGAGCAAGGCGAGTTTTTCTCCCGCCGGCGCGTCAAACTCTATCTTATCCGCCGGGAGCGCTCTGTCGCTCGGCATCGCATCGTAAAGTTTGCGCTGAGCTGCGTCCGTCAATTCGTGTCGTCCGACGGTTGCCGTCGGCACCTCGCTCTCGTATATAAGGCGCGGAGGCTCCGAGGCGGCACGGTAAGATCCCCGTGCGGAATGAGTCGCGTGAGACTTTCGCTCCGCCGAGAAAGGCGTCGTAACGTCGAAAGCCTCGAGTGCTCCGTTTTTGTATTCCGAGCGCGATCTTGCCACGGCATACGCGCGCTCGTCAAAAGACGTGCCGAATCTGAGCGCGTGATCCTCGAGTATATCCGCGGAGTCGAGCACCATCGTCGCCCCGTCTTTGATAAGGGCGTTCGTTCCGACGGAGGTCGGGCTGTCCACGTTACCCGGCAGTGCGAAAACCCGTCTGCCGAGTTTGCGGCTTTCCCTTGCGGTGATAAGTGCGCCGCTGTGTTCGTCCGCCTCGATAACGACGGTGCTTTGACCGAGCGCGCTCATTATTCGGTTGCGTATCGGAAAGTTTCTCGCTTCCGGAGGCGTTCCCGGCGGGAACTCCGAGATGACCGCGCCGTGTAAGGCGACGTTGCGTCGCAGGTCGGCGTGAGACGACGGGTAGGTCCTGTCGATACCACAACCGAGTACCGCGAGCGTTTCGCCCCCGCCGCAAAGCGCGCCGACAGCCGCTGCGGCGTCGATGCCGATAGCGAGACCGCTGACAACGACGCCGCCTGCGGCTGCGAGCTCAAACGCGGTTTTGTAAGCGGCTCGCATACCGTACTCTGACATACGGCGCGTGCCGACCATCGTAAAAGCGGGTCTTGTCGCAAGATTCGGCAGCTCGCCCTCGACGTATATCGCGCAAGGCGGATCCGAAAGATCCTTAAGCGCGGCGGGATAATCGGGCGAGGCGTAATCTATAAGTCGTATCGAATTCTTTTGGCAAAACTCAAGCGAACGCACCGCGTCGCCTATGCTTTTGTCACGCAAAAAATGCGCGTTACTTGCCGAGATGCCGACCGATGCGACGTCGTCGTCCGAGGCTTCGTATACACCCTTTGCGCTGCCGAACGCGTCGAACAGTTTGGCGGCGTCGCTCTTGCCGGGCACAAGGCGACGAGTGAGCCAAATACCGTAAAGCATATCTCCCATAGGCACCTCCGCAAGCATTTGTCAAATCGGTCAAAAAGGTCTTTTTGACGTTTCCCACATAAAGATCGAGGCGGCGACCGCCGCGTTCAAAGATTCGACGCCGGGGGCAAAGCGCATCGGCAATATCACGCAGGCGCCGCAAGCGGCTGCAACCCCGCTCGAAAGCCCGTGACCCTCGTTGCCGACGACGATACAGTCGCGCCCCGAAAAGTCGGTCTTGTCGATCGTACGCGCGTCTTTCGACAGCGTTGCGGCATACGTACGCCGCCCGCAAGCTGCAAGCTCGACAAGAGCGGCGGCGAGATCGCCGGTTTGCACTATCTCCGTGACAAAAGCCGCACCCATCGCCGCTCTCAAAGTTTTGGGGTTGTAAATATCCGCGCAATCCGAAGATATCAAAAGGCAATCGATCCCGAGAGCCGCTGCGGTGCGCACCACGGTGCCGAGATTACCCGGATCCCTGACGGATTCGAGGGCGAATATCCGTTTTTCGCTGTATCCGAGCACGGTTATATCATTTATTTTAGCCGTTTTACGAATTTTGTCAATATATTTCGCGACCGTAATTATGCCCTCGGGAGCTTTTTCGGAGCATATTTTGGAAAAAGCGGACTCCGCGACGACCAATATCTCGGCTTGCGGAGCTGCTCGGAGTACCTCGGGCAAATACTCGCTCTCTACGTCCTCGCGCAAAACGACGTAGCGAACGGCGATGCCGCACGCCGCCGCTTCGCGAAAAAGTTTGATCCCGTCAAAACGAAAAAGCCCTTCTCTGTCGCGATATTTTCGCTCCGCGAGCGACGCTATCTTCATCAAAGTCGGGTTTTGGCGCGAAGTTATATACAAAGGTTCAAATCCCATTATCGACCTCGTTCGGCGGTCGCCGCCGCTTGTTTCGCGAAAAAAGCGGAGCGCCCGAAATTACGACAACGGGGGCTGCCGCAATAAAGATCGCAACAACCCCACATATTAGAAAGATTAAAGCGCAGCTTTCGCCTGAGCCGCAAGAGCGGCAAATCCCGCCTTGTCCGCAACGGCGATCTCCGCAAGCATCTTGCGGTTAAGATCGACGCCCGCCTTCTTGAGACCGTGCATAAAGGTCGAATAGTTCATACCGTTGACCTTTGCCTCGGCGGAAATACGGGTGATCCAAAGTCTTCTGAAGTCTCTCTTCTTCTGCTTGCGACCGATGAAAGCGTAGTTGCCGCTTTTCATAACGGCTTGCTTTGCCATCTTGAAATGCTTGCTCTTGGCGCCCCAGTAGCCCTTTGCGGCCTTAAGAACTTTATTTCTTCTCTTGCGCGTCATCA
>CAZOFD010000024.1:0-26287 GCA_964579135.1 uncultured Ruminococcus sp.
TATGCTGCGCGACGTCGGCGCCTGCTTCTCCGTTAACAATATGCTTCGCGCCGAGTGCTACAAGCAGAGAATGGAAAAGGGGCTTTCGTTCCTTGAATTCAACTATATGATAATGCAGAGCTACGACTTTTATATGCTTTATCAAAAGTACGGTTGCAACCTGCAGTTCGGCGGCGACGACCAGTGGTCCAATATGCTCGGCGGTACCGAGCTTATTCGCCGCAAACTCGGAAAAGACGCAAGCGCGATGACGATAACCCTCTTGCTCAATTCAGAGGGTAAAAAGATGGGCAAAACGCAATCCGGTGCGGTTTGGCTCGACCCCGCGAAAACTTCTCCGTACGATTTTTATCAGTACTGGAGGAACGTCGGCGACGCGGACGTTTTGAAATGCCTGCGTATGCTTACTTTCCTGCCGCTCGAACAGATCGACGAGATGGACAAGTGGGAGGGGAGCGAACTCAACCGTGCCAAGGAGATCCTGGCGTACGAGCTGACGAAACTTGTCCACGGCAAAGAAGAGGCGGCTCGTGCCGAGGCAAGCGCAAAGGCGCTCTTCGGCGCGGGAGCCGACGGCGATATCCCGACCGTTGAGATCGACGAAGCGGACTTGGCTCCGGACGGCGCGGATATAATGACGCTTATGGTAAAAGCCGGTCTCGTCGCTTCCAAATCCGACGCGCGTCGCGCGATCGTTCAGGGCGGAGTGACCGTTGACGGCGAAAAAGTCTCGGATATAAAGCTTACCCTCGGCACCGACGAGCTTCGCGCCGGCAAGGTGCTTCGCAGAGGCAAAAAGGCTTATAAAAAGGTTGTGCTCAAATAATTTCGCGAGCGATTGAGAAAAATCAATCGGTTGCAAAAGGCTCGGAGTCGGCGCGTCCTCGCGCCGACTCCGAGCCTCGTTTTATTTTGCGCGGCGTCTTTTTTTCTTTTTTCTTTTCGTGCGCGAGAGCGAAGAGGCGGCAAACGCACCCACGAGCGAAAAGCAGGGAATGGCTGCGACGGAGAATACGTGCGCGAGTGCGTTTGTCGTGCCGCCGCCCGTAAAAAGGCGAGCGGAGATCACCGTAAGGACCGGCACGGCGGAGGAGGCGAGGCTCGCGGTATATCGTTTTGCACCGTCGAGGCGTTTGGCGGCAAACGCACCGCCGACGCCGGCGCCGCCGTACAGCGCGATAAGCGCACCGCACGCTCCGAGCGGCTCGGGATCGGGAAAGCGGAAAACGACTGCGGCGAAAACGGGCAGGGCGCAAAGCCCCGCGGCAAGCGAGAGCGCACCGCCCGCGAAGACAGTCGCGATAAAAGAACGTGGTGCACGCGGGGGGCGCCGCAAACTCTTTTTGTCCATAAAAAAGCCTCCGATAAATATTGTCGATACAATATATTTATCGGAGACTTTTTATATTCGGTTATTTTTTCTCGGGTGCGGCTTCTTCGGGTGCGTTTGCCGGTACCAAAACTCTCGAAACGGAAGTTTTTAAGAGCTGGATGCGCGACTTTTCACGCGACGATACGATTGTGATGAATTCGTCGCCGCCGATGGAGACGATCGTACCGACGATGCCTCCGATCGTAACGATCTCATCGCCGACGGAGAGCCCGTTGCGCATATTTTGAGTTTCTTTTTCTTGCTTTTTTTGCGGTCTTATCATAAAAAAGTAAAATACGACAAGCAAAACAACTATCATTATAAGCGAGCCCCAAGTGCTTGCGTCCGCAAGGAACATATTCATCGATTTGTCCTCCCTTATATTATTTTACAGTATTATACAATAAAAAAAGGCAATATTCAAGTAAAAAGGCAAAAAAAGTTCTTTCGGGCGAAAAAAAACGAGCCGACGGTTGAAAATATCGGTGCGGTGTGGTATACTTAGTTTTGAAAACTCGCCCGTTGCGCCGTCCGCAAAGGCGGTGTTGCGGTTTCGGAGCGGCTATGCTCGGTACTTTTTCGGAGGGAATATGGGCGACTATCTTGAATGCGGTAAAATAATAAACACGCACGGTCTTGCCGGCGAGGTCAAACTCGAATCGTGGTGCGATTCGCCGAACGTTTTGGCAGAGCTCGGCACGATATTTTTGCGGAACGGGGGCGATTTTTCGCCGATTGCCGTTACGCGCGCATACGTTAAAGGTAGATTCGTTTTCGCCCGGCTTGAAGGTGTGGATACCGTGGAAAAAGCTAACGAAATGCGCGATACGGTCGTGTATGCGCGGCGCGAGGACGTGCCGCTTGCCGCCGGTGCTTGCTTTATAGCGGATCTTATCGGCTTGCCCGTGATAGATGCCGACAGCGGCAAACTCTACGGTACGGTATCCGATGTTTTCAACGCCGGAGCGTCCGATATATACACGGTGGCGACGCCGCAAGGCGAAAGAATGATGCCGGCGGTCGCGGAATTTGTCGACAGGATAGAGATCGGCGAGGGGATATATATCAGACCTATCGAGGGAATGTTTGACGTATGAGATTCGATATTATGACGCTTTTCCCCGAGCTTGTCGACGGAGTGCTTTCCGCGAGTATTATCGGCAGAGCGCGCAAAGCGGGCAAGATAGAAGTTTTTGCCCACGATATAAGGGATTTCAGCGAGGATAAAAACCGCCGCGTGGACGATACGCCGTACGGCGGCGGCAAGGGGATGCTTATGGCGGCGCCCCCGGTGTACAACTGCTTCTGCGCCGTAAAAGCCGCGTCGGACGCGGAGCCGACGCGAGTTGTCTATATGTCGCCCAAGGGCAAGGTGCTTACGCAAAGTCGGGCAACGGAACTGGCTCGCGATTATAAAAGACTTATAATCCTTTGCGGTCACTACGAGGGAGTCGATCAAAGAGTGATAGACGAGATCGTGGACGAGGAGATATCCATAGGCGATTACGTACTGACGGGCGGAGAGATACCCGCCTGTATATTGGTGGATTGCGTCGCGCGTACCGTGGACGGAGTGCTTTCCGCCCCGGAGTGCTACGAGAGCGAGAGCATCGCTTGCGGTATGCTCGAATATCCGCAATATACCAGACCGTACGAATTCCACGGCGTTAAAGTGCCCGATGTCTTGCTGTCCGGGCACCACGCCAAGATAGACGAATGGAGAAGAGAAGAGGCGATGCGGATAACGCGGTCGCGCCGCCCCGAACTTCTTGATGACGAGGGATAAAATGCCGACGTGTTTTCGGCTGAAAAGGAGGTGCCCGAGATGAAGACCGTTGACGGGGAGCGCGGAAAAGGCGCGATAGCCTCGGCTTGCGCGGCGCTTGGCAAAAAAATGCGCGGCGGACTCGCGGCGCGAATATTTTCATCGTACGATACCGCAAACAAGCTTTTGAACGATTCCGCGGCGGCTGGTATCGTGCGCGGACTTACGGAAAAAAAGGACGGAGTTTTGCGGCGTATAAGAAAACGAATCTCCCGAGGGTTTGAAAATTCGACGATCGCAAAAGCCTTTTCGTATTTTGCCGACGTGCTTTTGGGTGCGTCCGTAAAAGCATACGGCGCGTTTCTTTTCTCTTTCGGTGCGTACACGCTTTTGACGTACTTTATGCAAGCGTTCGTTTTCGACGCGGCGGTCGCAGAGTCGACGCCGCTTTTCGCCGGGGCGGCTTTGTGCGCGGCGATACCGTTGCTCGTTTCTTCGCAAACGCTCGGCGTGGCGATCGAGTCGGGGTTCCTTTTCGGCAAGTCGATAACGGATGTCTTCGGCGCGCGCGCAAATCGCCCCGGAGCCGAAAAGGCTCGCAGCGTGAGGTTCGGTTTGCCTGTGCTGTGCGGCGTCGTATGCGGGGCGGCAACGTATTTCGTCTCCCCGGCAAAGATAGTTCTCTCGCTTTTTGCCGCGATTGCGGTTTGGTTCGTTGCGTGTTGCCCCGAGGCGGGGGTCGTGCTGTTGATCTTTTGCGTGCCGTTCGTCTCGCTTGCGGAAGCACCGTCGTTTGTTCTCGGGCTTATGGTTGCGGTAACTGCGTTGTCGTATCTCTTTAAGTTGATCCGCGGCAAACGCGTTTTTAAATTCGGCATTGCGGAACTCGGCGTTTTGGCATTTTTGCTGTTGACGCTGTCGGGCGGTATTACGGCAAACGGCAAGGCGGATCTTTACCCGGCGCTTATGCACTGCGCGATGATATCCGCTTGCTTTTTGGCTGTAAATCTTATCAGAACGAAAAAACAGTTGCTTGCGTGCTTGCGCGCGCTGGTCGTTTCCGCGGCGATCACCTCCGGCGCGGGTATACTGCAGTATATGGCAGGTCAAGCCACGAGCGGAATGCTCGACGGTTCGCTTTTCGGCGGAATATCCGGCAGAGCGGACGCTTTCTTCGGCAATCCGAACGTTCTTGCGTTTTATCTTATCGCCGCTTTTCCGTCCGTACTCGCTTTGCTTTTTATAAAGGGTAAAAGAAAAACGCGGGCGTTTGCTTTCGTTGCGTCGGTGTTGACTTTCGTTTGCGTTATATTGACGTGGTCACGTGCCGCATGGGTCGGGATGGCATTTTCCGTCATCTTGTTTCTTTTGTCGATAAGTGCGCTGACGCTTGCTTTTTTGCCGTGCTTTGCCGGCGGTGCGGCTTTGGCTGCTTTGCTTTTGCCCGGCAGCTTCGGGGCAAGACTTTCGAATTTTGCAAGCCGCGCGGACACTGCCAACGCATATCGCCTTAAAACTTGGGCGAACGTGTGGCAAATGCTCGGCGATAACGCCGTGTGCGGCATAGGTGCGGGCAACGCTTCGTTTGAGCGAGTGTATTCGCTTTATGCCTCCGCGGGGACGGAAACGTTGCCTCATTCGCACAGCCTGTATATGCAGCTTGTTTTGCAATTCGGCATACTCGGCGTTTTGTTGCTCGGCGTCGCGATATTCTTTTCGGCGCAAAAATGCATATCTTTTGCCGTGCGCAAGGGGGCTGACGCGGAGATAAGGATTATCGCACTGGCGTCGCTCTCGGGTATGGTCGCGTTGCTTGCGACGGGTGTTTTCGATTATACGTGGTACTCTTATCGCGTCGAGTTTTTGTTTTGGGCGTTGGCGGGTATATCGAGCGCCGCCGTCGACCTCGGAAGCGCGGAGCTGCAAAAGGAGAAAGCGTGCGACGCTTTTGAAAATACGAGTGAATTTGCCGAGGTCCTGATTCCCGTTTGCACACGCGGCGAACAGGCGGAGGACGTATGCGACAAGGAAGAATAAATCTGAAAAACGGAGAAGAGCAAAATGAACGATCGCGAACGGCTTAACGAGATCAACGACGGCTCCGTACAAGATACGGTCGGAAGAAAGCCGAGAAAAAAGCGGAAGAACGGCGCTGTGCGTTTTAATTGGATCGATGCGGTGCTTATTTTGGCAGTCGTCGTCGCTCTCGGAACGATTATAGGCGTCTATTCGGGGAATTATATAGTATCGTCGAAAAAAGAGAACGCCGCGATAATTTATACCGTAGAGATCGACGGACTCGGCGAGGAGATCTATTCCGCTCTCGACGTCTCGCGCGACGATATCGTCAGAAACGCAAAGGGTGACGTTATCGGCAAGGTCGAAAGCTTCGAACTCGAAACGAGCACGGAGCATAACGACAACACCGGCGAGGAGCTGGAATATCGAGACAGAAAAAAACTTATCATCACCGTGTACGCCACCGTTTCCTCCACCGAGGCGGGATATTTCGTCGGCGGCGTGCGTATTGCCGTCGGAGCACGGTACGACGTGGATCTGCCGAACTTTGTGGGTAGCGGCGTTTGCGTCGGCATAACCGAAGAAAATTCGAACGGAGGCGGAGCTTGATGAGACGAATAAAAAATACCGAAGCGACAAAGCGAAAGAGCCGCTTCAACGCGCCGGACGCTGCCATTATAGCCGTAACGTTGCTTATAGTCGTCGCGGCGGTGTGGAGATACGCCGTGTCGAAATGGAATATCGGCGCGGAATACGTCGAGTGTGAGGTGACTTTTAAGACCTCCAAGGTCGTATATACCGTTAACGGTATGCTCGAGGACGGCGAAAACGGAACGCAATTCTATTTCGAGAACGGCGACGTTTTCGGTCGCCTTAAAAGCCATAGTTACGTTCCGTCGTCGTACTATATTCCGGGCGACGAGGGCAAAATGGAGTCCGCGCTTTACGACGAGAACACCTATATAGACGTAAAGGGTACGCTTTCCGCGCAACTGATCCTTAAGGACGGCAGATATATAACCTCCGACGGGGTGCATATCGCCGCGGGCGCAAAATTATCGCTTAAGACCGCAGGCTCGGATCTTACGGTCGAGATAATCTCGGTAAAACCCGTTGCCGATCACACAAAGTGAACACGAAGTAGTCAAAATAACCACAAAACCGTCACAAACGAGTCCGATATTGAACATTTTGACTATTGATTTCGCCGTTTGTGCTTGATATAATATTAATAATAACTTGTATGCCCCACGTAAAAATATAAAGGAGCGCGAAATGATACAACGTGACATTACCGTTAAAAACAGCGGCGGTCTGCACGCAAGACCGGCAACGTTCTTTATTCAAAAGGCCAATTCCTACAAAAGTTTGATTTGGGTCGTTAAGGATAACAGAAGGGTCAGCGCAAAGAGTCTGCTCGGCGTTTTGTCGATAGGTATCGCACAAGGCATGACCGTTACTCTCGTTGCCGACGGCGAGGATGAGGTCGAAGCATTAAACGGGCTCGAAGCATTGGTCAACAGCGGATTAACGGAGTAAATTTTATTATAGCTTTAAACGGGCGGGAAACGGTTGATTCCCGTCCGTTTTTGCCAAAAAGGGGAGGTGTGCGAAACGGAAAAAAAGGAAAACGTCGGCGCGGAAGCGATCCGCGAGGCATTGCTCGAGGAGGCGTTGTCGCTTCCGGAGACCCCCGGAGTGTACGTTATGCACGACGCCGCCGACAAGGTGATATACGTGGGTAAATCGCGCCGTTTGAGGGATCGCGTTTCGCAGTATTTCAGAACCGGCGACAAGGGCGTCAAGACCAACAGAATGACGGCGGCGGTGCGTCGCTTCGAGTGCATTTTTTGCGACACGGAGATGGAGGCGCTGACGCTGGAAAACACGCTTATCAAGCAGTATTCTCCGCGCTATAACATAAAATTAAAAGACGCGAAATCGTATCCTTATATAAAACTTTTGTCGGGTGAATATCCGCGCCTTGTGATGACGCGCCGTCGCGCCGACGACGGCGGCAGGTATTTCGGACCCTATTCCGGAACGTCGACCGTATTTTCCGTAATATCGCTCGTGAACAAAGCTTTCGGGTTGCCGTCGTGCAAAAGGTCTTTTCCGCGCGACGTCGGAAAAGGGCGTCCTTGTATTTACTATCAAATGGGGCAGTGCTCCGGAGTTTGTACGGGCGGCGTCAGCCGAGAAGAATACTCCGCGGCGGTCGCGGGAGCGTGCGACGTCCTTCGCGGCAACGTAGCGCCCGTTATGCGCTCGCTGGAAGAGAAGATGATGCGCCTTGCGGCGGAGGAGCGATTCGAGGAGGCGGCAAAGTGTCGCGATACGATCTGTGCGCTCGGCAAGCTTTCGCAAAAGCAAAAGGCGGTTGCCTCGCCGTCCGCGGACAAGGACGTTGTCGGAGTTTTTTCGGATGAAGTGTGCACCGCGATGTCGCTTATAAAGATCCGCGGGGGCGCCATAATCGATAAATTGGATTTTTTGATGGGAGCGGAGGTCATCGCCGATGGCGAGGCGTTCGTCGCGCAGCTTTTCGACCACTATCGGCACAGCGAAGACCTGCCGAGGCAGGTGCTTTTTAGTTTCGAGGCGGCTGACGACGACGTCGCCGCACTCGCAGCCTATCTTGCCGAAGCGTCGGGGCGCAAAACGCCGATCGTTTGCCCGAAGCGCGGCGAGAGCGGCGAACTTTGCGAGATGGCTTGCGAAAACGCGCGCCAAGCCGCACTGAAGTATCGTCGCGACAACGACCGAGAAGATCGGGCGGCTTGCCGCTTGGCGTCGCTTTTGGCGCTCGAGGTCGTTCCCGAAAGGATAGAGGCCTGGGATATCTCAAACGTCGGAAACGAGCACGTTACGGCGGGGATGATAGTTTCGCAAGGCGGCAAGCTTTGTCGCGCGGATTATCGCTCGTTTAATATAAAAACCACTTTGGGCGCCGACGATTACGGTGCGCTGCGCGAAGCGCTGACGCGCCGTCTTGCGCATATAGGCGACGGGAGCGGCTCGCTTGCGTGCGAGCCCGACCTTATTTTGCTCGACGGCGGCGCACAGCATCTCGCGGTGGCGCAAAGCGTGCTGTGTCAATGCGGCGCGAGTATACCCGTGGCGGCTATGGTTAAGGACGACAACCACAGGACGCGTGCGCTCGTTACCGAAAACGGCGAGGTAAATATCGCACGCGAGAGGGAGCTGTACGTTTTTCTGTACAAACTGCAAGAGGAAGTGCATCGCTACACGGTGTCGAAAATGACGGCGGCGAAAAGGAAAACGTTGCGCACCTCCTCGCTTGAGAAGATAAACGGCATAGGCGCGGCAAAGGCTCGCAAGCTTCTTGCCGAGTTCGGTTCGCCCGGAGCGATAAAAAAGGCGTCCGTCGATCGTATAGCGCAGGTAAAAGGGATATCGCACCGCGACGCGGAAGCCGTGGTTGCGTTTTTCGGCGGGACGAAAAACGGTTCCGAGTAAAAGGTGTGCCTCCCTCGCGGCGAGAAAATCGCGCGTCGGGGAAAAGATAAATAAATGGAAAGGCGCTTCGCGCTCGGGTGGACGACCGAGCGCGAAGTTGCCCTTGCGGAGGGTATTTTGTCGACCGCAAGCAACGGAGGAGAAGAATGAGGATCATAACCGGTAGAGCTCGAGGGACAAAATTGTTTACGCTTGAGGGGGATAATACACGCCCGACCTCCGAGCGTGCGAAAGAGGCACTGTTCTCAATGCTCGGCGACGCGGTGTACGGCAGGAGAGTTTTGGATCTTTTTGCCGGCTCGGGGCAACTCGGGCTCGAGGCACTGTCGAGAGGCGCGGCGGAAGCGGTCTTTGTCGAGGCGGATCGTGCCGCAGCCGACGTCGTAAGAAAAAATATAGTCAAAACCCATTCGGAAGAGTGTGCGAAGCTCTGCGTCGGTCGAGCCGAGCATATCGTACCGCGTCTTAAGGGGCACGGATTTGACCTGATATTTCTCGATCCGCCGTACTCCGCCGTTCTTTTGCCGAGCGTGCTGTCAGAGCTTTTGCGTTGTAACGTCGTCGCGACGGACGCTTTTATAATATGCGAAAGCGCGTCGGAGAACGACGTCTTCGGGGGAGACGCCGCCCTTGCGGAGCGATTTGAGATATACAAAAAAGCCGCATACGGCGCGGCGCGGATAACGATCCTTAAACCGAAGGAGGGGAAAAGGTGAGACTCGCGATAGTTCCGGGCAGTTTTGACCCGATGACGGTCGGGCATTTCGACCTTATAAGACGTGCGTCGCTCTTGTTCGACAGGATAACGGTGGCTGTGATGGCGAATCCGCAAAAAAAAGAGAGCGGATGCTTTGATTTCGCCGAAAGAAAAAAGATCGCAGAGCTCAGCGTGGCGTCGCTCCCGAACGTTGACGTCATAACGGCGGGCGGCTACCTTGCGGACCTTGCCGCTTCGCTCGGCGCGTGCGCTATAGTCAAAGGCGTGCGTAACGCGGACGATTATGCGTACGAGACGAAAATGGCTGAGTTTAATCACGAGCGAAATTCTCTTTGCGAGACCGTTTATCTCCCGTCGTACGGCGGAATGGCGGACGTCAGCTCCACCGCGGCTCGCGCGGCGATCGCAAACGGCGATTTTTCGCTGATGATGCCCGCTGCCGCGACCTACGTTGCGACTCTTGCGGAGGTAAAAAATGAAGATCACGACGTATGAGGTAAAGGCACCGGTCTCGAGAGCTTTTACCGCGGCGCTCGTTGCCGATATGCACGACAAGCCGCACGAGGCGGTGCTCGCCGCCGTTGCCGACCGCAAGGCGGACGTCATATTTAACACGGGGGATATTATAGACGGGCACGGATCGCGCGCGGAGCGTGCGGATCGATTTCTTGCCGATTGCGCTGCGGTCGCGCCGACGTTTATGTCGTGGGGCAATCACGAAGCGGGGGCGATCGATTTTGTTCGCGAGGCGGCGGCAAATGCCGGCGTCGTTATCCTCGAAAATTCTTATACCCAGATCTACGGCATAAAAGTCGGCGGACTTATCAGCGGCTTTATCGAGCAAAACAAAAAACAGGGGCTCGACAAGCGAACTCCGCCCCCGAACACGGGCTGGCTTGCCGAGTTTGCCTCACTTGACGGCTACAAGGTGCTTTTGAATCACCATCCCGAATATTATCCGAAATACGTAAAGCCGCTCAATATCGACCTTACGCTTTCCGGGCACGCGCACGGCGGGCAGTGGCGGATATTCGGGCGCGGATTTTTCGCGCCCGGTCAGGGCTTTTTCCCGAAATATACGGAGGGCTTTACGGACGGACGGCTGATAGTAAGCCGAGGTCTTGCAAACAACGCTCCCGCGCCGCGCTTTTTTAATCCGCGCGAACTCGTTTTTATAGAGTTTTCGCCGAGCGACAATTAAGTAGGCTTTACCACGGTGCTCGGATACGGATTGAGAGCTTTAACGACGCGCGTTTCGGCTCGTGCGGACGGCGAAAAAAAGACCGCGGGCAGATCCCGAAAGGGGGCGCTCGCGGTCTTTTTTGTTTTTTTATTTTTTCGCCGCAGGTGCGACGTGCTCCTTGCGCGGCGCGGCAGGCTTGAAGAATTGGTACAGAGTCGTCGGTATCATACCGTTATACAGTTTGCGCTTGCGATCCGCGCGCCGTCCGTAAAGCCGCTCGAAATATTCGCAAGACGTTAAAACGTATATATGCCAAGGCTCGAATCGCGCGAAATTTTTGCCGATCGCGCGGTAAAGCGCCTCCGCTTCGCTCATACTCATCATTCTTTCGCCGTAAGGAGGGTTGCATATCAGCGTGCCGCGCATATCTTCGCGCGGCTTTTCGATCCGCCTTGCGTCGGCGACGCCGAATTCGATAAATTTCGCAACGCCGGCACGATGTGCGTTCTCCTCGGCTGTTTTTATGCACGCGGGGTCTACGTCCGTCGCGCGAAAAAGAAAGTTTGCGTCCGATTTTATGCGACATTGCGCTTCTTCGCGCGCGTTTGCCCACAGCTCGGAGCCGAACGAGGCGAAGTTTTCCGCCGCGAAAGAGCGCTGCAGCCCCGGCGCTTTGTTCAGCGCGATCATAGCCGATTCTATCGCAATCGTTCCCGAGCCGCAAAACGGATCCCACAGACAAATGCTGTCGTTTACGCGCGCGTTGGTTGCGAGATAAGCTGCGAGCGTTTCGCGAAGCGGTGCGGCGTTTGCGGCGGGGCGGTAGCCGCGTTTGTGGAGCGCGACGCCCGAGGTGTCTATCATAAGATATGCCGTATCTTTGAAAATAAAGAACTCCGTTTTGTATACCGCGCCGGTCTCGGGCAGAATGCCGAGGCCGTATTTGGCGCCGAGCCGCGTCGCCATTGATTTTTTGACTATCTTTTGACAGTCGGGGATGGACGTAAGCGCCGATTTTACGGAGTGACCCGAAACGGGAAAGGCATCGTCTCTGCCGACGTATTCTTCCCATTCGAGCGCACGGCAACCCTCGAAAAGTTCGTCGAACGAGCGGGCTTCGAAAGGATCGCCGACCAAAATAAAGACCCTTTCCGCCGTGCGCAGGTTTACGTTCGCTCTGGCGCAGTCGGCGGCGGGTCCCTCGAAAAAGACGCGCCCGTCCATAGTGAACGTGCGCTTGAGCCCGAGAGCGTCTATCTCCTCGCCGAGGACGTGCTCAAGCCCGAAAAGGCAGGTGGCAACGTATTTTATCATCACGTATTGTCCTTGTAATACAGTTTGCAGTGGCAGTATCCCTCAAAGTCGGGGGCGGCTATCTGTTCGCGGAATTCGCGGCAGATGCATTTGTTGTCGTCGCTTTTTTCTACGCGGCACGGGCAGTAGCCGCCGCGAGCGCGAAGCCCTTCTTTTATCAGCCGAACGGTTTCGGCGTCGCTGTTGAGACGTATCATTGCAGATATTTCTCCGCAATTGCCTTTATTTCGGCTTTCGAGAGAGCTCCCTCGGTGCGAAATACCTCGTTGCCGTTTTTGACGAATACGAGAGTAGGTATTACTTTTATACCGAATTCCGACGCGGCGTCGGGGCATTTGTCAACGTCGCATTTGCAGATTGTGTATTCCGTTTCGTCCGCGATCTCGTCGAGGTGCGGGGCGACGGCGCGGCACGGACCGCACCAAACGGCATAAAAATCTATTATCGCGGCGGCGCTTGATCTTACGATTTCGTTAAAATCGAGCGGTGAAAGTTCCGTTTTTGGCATAATAACCTCCGAATCGTTTGGTGCTTCAATTTTATTATATTTAAAGACGTATGTCAAGTGTTATTTGAAAGCAAAAAGCATAGGTTTTGAGGGACTTTTTGCCTTTATTTGTTGCTTTTTGGTATTGACTTTGATCTTGACGGGTGATATCATATCTGTGCCGTTTAGAAAAGAATATTATGTAATTTACAGTAAAGGATAGTTACGGTTATGGAAATATTGTTGAGTATCGCGGTATCGCTCGCGGCGGGACTTTTGATGTCGCGCGTGGTAAAGCCGCTGAAGCTGCCCGCAGTCACCGCATATCTTATCGCGGGTCTTCTCGTGGGGCCGTTTTGCCTCGGTAGGCTCGGTATTGCGGGCCTCGGATTTACAAGCCTCGAGAGTGCGCAAAGCATAAGCATTATAAGCGACGTCGCTCTCGGATTTATAGCGTTTGCGATAGGTAACGAGTTCCGCATCTCCGAACTGCGCGGAATCGGCAAGCAAGCGCTCGTTATCGGTATTTTTCAGGCGGTCATCGCAACGCTCGTCGTCGACGCCGTTCTTATCGGATTGCATTTTTTGATGCCGAACGTATTGCCCGTGTCCGCGGCGATCGTTCTCGGCGCCATTGCTTCCGCCACTGCGCCCGCGGCAACGCTTATGGTCGTGCGCCAATACAAAGCCAAGGGCAAACTTACCGATCTTTTGCTGCCGATCGTCGCTCTTGACGACGCGGTTGGTCTTGTGGTTTTTTCCGTGTCTTTCGGGATAGCGCGCGCTATGTCCACCTCGACGCTCGATATCGTGTCCGTTATCGTAGAGCCGCTCGTTGAGATAGCGGCGTCGCTCTTGCTCGGGGTCGTTATCGGTCTGGCGTTCTCGTTCAGCGAAAAATTTTTCCATTCGCGCAGCAAGCGCCTTTCCATTGCCGTTACGGCGGTTTTGTTTGCCGTTGCGCTTTCGCAACTCAAGTTTGACGTGTTCGGGGTAGAGGTCGGCTTTTCGTCGCTCCTCGTTTGTATGATGCTGTCCACCGTATTTTGCAATATCTGCGATTTTTCGCCCGAGCTTATGGATAGGACCGACAGATGGACGGCGCCGCTCTTTATTATGTTCTTCGTTCTCAGCGGCGCGGAGCTCGATCTCAGTATTCTGGCGAAACCCGCGATAGTCGGTATCGGTATCGCATATATCGTCGCACGTTCTCTCGGCAAATATTTCGGCGCGCTCGTCAGCTCTAAGTGGGTCAAGTGCGACGCGACCGTAAGCAAATATCTCGGCATAACCCTGCTTCCGCAGGCAGGCGTGGCTCTCGGAATGGCGATCACCGTCGGTCAGTCGGGTGCGCTCGGCGAGGAGGGGGAGATAATCCGCAACATAGTGCTCTTCGGCGTGCTTATATACGAACTCGTCGGCCCCTCGCTTACGAAGATGGCACTGACAAAGGCGGGCGAGATAGAGCCCAAAGCGGAGGGGACGACCGCGCGCAAATTGCCCTAAATGCAAACGCAAACGCGTTTTTGCCGTAAAAAACGTGCGTAGCGGCATATGAACGTAAAATCAATATGATTTTTCGAAAAAACGCTTGCATTGTCAAAAAAAGTGTGTTATAATATCCGATGATTGCGGCACAGATGGCAAAATCCATCTCAATACGCCGTAAAAGAGAGGTGCTAAAGATGAAAGAGGGAATCCATCCCAATTATGAGGAAGTCGTTATCCGTTGCGCTTGCGGCGAGGCGGTAACCACCCGTTCCACGAACCCCAAGGGCGGAAAAGAGATCAGAGTTGAAATTTGCTCCAAGTGCCACCCGTTCTTTACCGGTAAGCAGAAATTCGTTGATGCCGGCGGCAGAGTCGATAAGTTTAAAAAGAGACTTGAGGTCAAGGGCAACTGATTTCAAATTGAATTCAAGGCAAGCGGGCGCTTATTGTGCGGCTTGCCCTGTTTTCTTTTTGCCTTGGCTTTCGCGATTTTCCCGTGTGCGCTTGCCTGCGGGCGACGGCGGATGACTTTGATATCTTTACGTGAAATTCGAAAGGAGACGGTGCTGTGAAAAACGATATATCCGAAAGTATAGAGGCTGGTAGGGCGGTCATCGTCGGCGTGCGCACCGACGATTTGTCCGAGGACGAGCTCGAAATATCTTTGGCGGAACTTAAGCGACTGCTGAAGACCGCGGGCGGCGAGTGTGCCGCGGTTATGACGCAGGTGCGTCGCACCCCCGACGCGGCGACTTATATCGGCTCGGGTAAATTGTCCGAACTTGCGGAGCTTTGCCGCAACAACGACGTTACGCTCGCGGTGTTCGACGCGGAACTCACGCCGTCTCAGATAAAAAACGTCGAGGAGGCGCTTGATGGCGTACGGGTCATAGACCGCTCTATGCTCATACTCGATATATTCGCTCTGCACGCGGCAAGCGCGGAGGGCAAGCTGCAGGTCGAACTGGCGCAACTGCGGTATACCGCGCCGCGTCTTATGGGGCGCGGGCGGGATATGTCGCGCTTGGGCGGAGGAATAGGTACGCGCGGCCCCGGCGAAACGAAACTCGAGTCCGACAGACGACATATAAAGCGCAGGATAGCCGCTCTCGAAGATGAGCTGAGCGACGTTGCCACACGTCGCCAAACGGCGCGTGCCGCACGCGACCGAAGCGGTATCCCGAAGGTGGCTATCGTCGGCTATACGAACGCGGGAAAATCGACGCTGCTGAATAAGTTGACGGACGCGGGCATCCTTGCCGAGGACAAACTTTTTGCCACGCTTGACCCGACGACGCGCAAATTCGCGCTTGACGGAGGGGACGAGGTGCTTTTGACCGACACGGTCGGCTTTATCAGGCGTTTGCCGCACCATTTGATAAAGGCGTTCGGTTCTACGCTCGACGAAGCGGTGCTTGCCGATATCTTGATGATAATAGTCGACGCATCCGACCCCGAATATCCCTCGCAGCTTGCCGTTACCGAGCGACTTTTGGCGGAGCTCGGCGCGGGCGGCAAACCGACGCTTACGGTATACAACAAATGCGACCGAGAGGCGTGCGAGTCTTTCGTCCCGCCGGCACCCGAGGGAGAATGCGAAACTAAAAGATCGGTGCGCATATCCGCGCTTACGGGCGAGGGGCTCGACGATCTTTCTCGCGAGCTGACCGCGCTCGTTCGCTCGGGAAAGCGTCGCGTGAGCTTTAAGATCCCCAACTCCGAGGCGGGAGCGCTGAATCGCCTTTATTCGCTTGCCGCGGTCGAGAACGTTGATTACGGTCCCGAATTCATAACCGCGGTCGCGACCGTAGACCGCCGTGTGCGTGGGATGATGGCGCGTTACGACGGGGGCGACGTATGACGGATATCGTTACGCTTGCCTCGTCCTCGCAAGCCTCGATAACGGAAAAGCGATCGGAGTTTATAGCGTCGGTCGCTCCGGTAAAAACGGAGGAAGAGGCGTGCGCTTTTATAGCGCAGGTAAAAAAACGACATTCCGCGGCGCGGCACAACTGCTATGCCTATATTTTGCGCTCGGGCACGATAAAGCGTTATTCCGACGACGGAGAGCCGCAGGGCAGCGCGGGCGTGCCGATGCTCGACGTTATGGAAAAGAGCGGTCTTGTCGACGCGGTCGTCGTTGTCACGCGCTATTTCGGCGGGATACTGCTCGGCACGGGCGGTCTTGTGCGCGCGTATACCGCCGCGACGAAACTTGCCGTCGAAAAGGCGGGGGTCGCCGTTTGGCGAGAGCATACTCTGGTCGAGGTCACGTGCGATTATAACGACTACGGTCGAGTGATGCGCGAAGCCGCGAAATGTTCGGCGCACCCCGAGTCGTCGGAGTACGCCGAGACCGTTTGCGTACGTTTTTCGCTCCCGCCCGAAGACGTCGGCGCGATGACGGATAAGGTGGCGGAGGTTACCGCGGGGCGCGCCGCTTTGCGCATTGTCGGCACAAAAGCGTGCCGTATCAAGTGATAAAATATCGCCGATAAAAACGAAAAAATTGCGAAAAAAAGAGGTTTTTGCGAGTTTTTTGCGTATATTTTATTTATAACGGTATTTTTGTGAGGAGGGAGAGGCTTGATTCCACGCGAGGTTATAGACGAAATAGTGGCGAGGAGCGATATAGAGCAGATCATCGGCTCGTACGTAACGCTTAAGCGCGCGGGCTCGAATCTTGTCGGACTTTGCCCCTTTCACAGCGAGAGATCACCGTCGTTTACGGTGTTTACCTCTTCCGACAGCTTTTACTGCTTCGGTTGCGGTGCGGGCGGCGACGTTATCACTTTTATAATGAAAGCCGAAAATCTCGACTACGTTGCCGCGGTGGAGTGGCTTGCCAAGCGTGCGGGGATATCGATCCCCGAGAGATCGCGTGAGGGCAACGGCGGTGTTAAACGCTCGAGAATCCTTGAAATGAACAAGGTTGCCGCAAGGTTTTTCCACTCGTGCCTTACGACGTTGCCGGAGGCGGCGCAGGCACGCGAATATTTGGCGTCGCGCCGACTTTCCTCGGCGACCGTTAAGCACTTTTACCTCGGGTACGCTCCGAACGAATTCGGGCGACTGCGCGATTGTTTGGCGAAGAACGGATTCTCCGAAGAAGAGATGATCGCGGGCTTCCTTTGCGGCAAAAGCGCCAAAACCGGCAGGGCATACGACTATTTTCGCGGTCGAGTGATGTTTCCGATAGCGGATACCTCGCGCAACGTCGTTGCTTTCGGCGGCAGGGTGCTTGACGATTCGAAACCGAAGTACCTGAACAGCTCCGATACTCCGGCGTTTAAAAAGAGCCGCAACCTTTTCGCGCTTAACTATGCAAAGGATCACTGCGCGGACCAAATGATACTTTGCGAGGGGTATATGGACGTTATCGCATTGCATCAGGCGGGATTCCAAAACGCGGTCGCCACTCTCGGCACTGCCATAACGGACGACCATGCTCGCATTATAGCCAAGTATACGAAAAAAGTCGTTATATCCTACGATTCGGACGGAGCGGGTGTTGCCGCCGCAAACAAAGCGATGCGATTGCTCGGCGGCGTCGGCGTCGACGTGCGCGTGCTGAAGATGGACGGAGCCAAAGACCCCGACGAATACGTGAAAAAGTATGGCGCCGAGGCTTTTCGGTTGCTTGTTAATAACAGTCGCACGGGATTCGAATACAAGCTCGAGGCAATAACGGAAAAGTACGACCTTTCGCTCACCGAGGAGAAGTTGCGCGCGGCGTCCGAGGTCACGGACGTGATATCCGACGCGTATTCGGGGGTGGAGAGGGACGTTTATATCTCGCGCGCCGCGGAGCGGCTTGCGATCCCCGCGGACGCTTTGCGTGTTGACGTCGAAAAGGCGCGAAACAAAAAGATAAGGCAGATAAAGAGCGAACAAACGCGCAGTGCGCACGCTTCGATAAGGGATTTCGGCGATAGGATCAACCCCGACGCCGCCAAAAATCCGCGCGCCGCGTCTGCGGAGGAGACCGTTATCGGACTTTTGCTTTTGTATCCCGAATTGCGCGAGGCGGTGTTGCGCGGCGACGCGGACGTGACCGTCGACGATTTCTTTACTGAGTTCGGCAAGCGCGCTTTCGGAGAGATAATCCGTATACACGGCGAGGACGGCGGATTTTCGTATTCTATGCTCGGCGCTTCTTTTACTCCCGACGAGATGGGGCGCTTGCAAAGTTACGAGGTAAATCGCCGCGGAATGCGGGAAAACGGGTTGCCCGTCTTTCGTGCGGCTGCGGCGGTCTTGCGCGAGGAGCGCGAAGGGCGCGACTCGCCGGGCGAGCTTTCGCTCGAGGACGCGATAGCGCGCCGCCGACGCCGACTGCGGCAAGACAAATCGAAAGACGAATGATAAGATCGGCACGCCGGCACCTCGGCGCGCGCGGAATTTATTATATAAAAAATCCCGATTTTTCGGGTAAAAACGGAGATTAATATGCAGGAAAACGAAAAAAAGACGGAAAAAGACGTTGACGTACTTATCGAAAAAAGCAAAAAAGGCACGTTGGATATGGAGGAGGCGTTCGAAGAGCTGGATTACGATCTGGATAAGATGGACAAGATCTACGACGCACTTGAGGAAAATGCCGAGCCTATGCCGGGTGACATCAGCCAAAACGATATAGACAAGATCGAGAGCGAGGTCGAAAAATTCGGCGAGGGCGAAAATATGGAGCGCATCCTCGAGTCCGAGGGGCTTGCCATCAACGACCCCGTCCGTATGTATTTAAAGGAGATCGGTCGCGTTCCGCTGCTTAACGCCGAGAAAGAGCAGGAGATGGCGGCGCGTATGAACGACGAGACCCTCGGCGAGGCTGAGCGGCAGGCGGCGAAAGATCAGCTCGTTGTCGCAAACTTAAGGCTTGTCGTCAGTATCGCGAAAAGATACGTCGGTAAGGGAATGTTTTTCCTCGATCTTATCCAAGAGGGCAATCTCGGTCTTATGAAAGCCGTTGAAAAGTTCGACTACACAAAGGGGTATAAATTCTCGACGTATGCGACTTGGTGGATAAGGCAGGCGATAAACCGCGCCATAGCCGACCAGGCTCGCACGATACGTATCCCCGTACATATGGTCGAGACCATTCACAAGGTGTCGCGCTATCAGCGCCAGATGCTTCAGGAGCTCGGAAGGGAAGCGACAGCCGAGGAAATCGGCGAAAAGATGGGAATGAGCGCGGACAAAGTGCGCGAGATCCTTAAGATAGCGCAGGAGCCCGTTTCGCTCGAAACGCCTATCGGCGAAGAAGAGGACAGTCATCTCGGCGATTTTATCCCCGACGACGAGACCCCCGCTCCGTCCGAGGCGGCGTCCGCAACGATGCTGCGCGAGATCCTCGAGCGCGAGCTTCACACGCTGACGCCTCGCGAGGAGCACGTTATCAAGCTCAGATTCGGTCTTTACGACGGCAGGTGCAGAACTCTCGAAGAGGTAGGCAAGGAGTTCGACATAACGCGTGAGCGTATTCGCCAAATAGAGGCGAAAGCACTGCGCAAGCTGCGCCACCCGAGCCGCGCTCGCCATTTGCGCGGATTTATCGATTGACGGCGTCGGCGTTTCGCCCCCCGTTTTGAGCCGAAAAAACGTTGTGCAAAAACAACAAAATTGAATTCGGCGATTTATGTCAAACGATGAAAAAAACGTTATCTTCGGTGAAAATGCGTGGCGATAATTGTTGATGTTGTATCACAAGATCGTCAAAGCGGTACCGATCGTTGCCGTTTGTGTCGAAGGTCGATAAAAATCGGCTTGACATTCCGCTTGTTTTATTGTAAAATATCTATATGTATAACGTATGTGTGACGCCTTATTGCGCAAGCGTCGCAATTTGCCCGTTCACAAGGAGGAACCCTATTTATGAGCAAAAAAATTATCAGCTTTTTTCTGTGTATGATAATGCTGTGCGGAACGGTGTTGTCGGGATGCTCCAGGGAGAAGACGGTTGACGAGATCACGGACAGCGCGACTAACACCGCGTCCAAAAACGCCGTAACGCTTTCTATGTACGTCGTTACGACCGACGAAACCACCCCAGAAGCGCAGAAAGCTGTCGAAGAGGCTTTTAACGCGATAACGAAAGCGAAATTCAAAACTCAGGTAAATCTTCATTTTTGCACCTACGACGAGTATAACTCGACGGTCGACAAAGTCATCGCCGACAAGGTCGAGTACAACGCACGCAAAAAAGAAGTCGAAAAGATAGTCAAAGCGGCGAAGAAAGCCGCCGAGAAAGCGGCTGCTGCCAACAATCAAAAGTTCGACGAGGCGGCTTGGTACGATTCCTACTATGCGGAGCACCCCGAATACGCGGAGTTCCGTACCGATGCAGGCGCGAACGCCGGCAATGAGGCTGAGGCGACCGAAAAGGTTCAAGTGGACGGTGCCGACGACTTCTTTACTTATCAAACCAAGTATCCCGACGAGGATAAATATCAGATCGATATAGTTTGGATCGACAGCTACGCGAGATTCCAGGAGCTGCTCGGCGACAACGTTCTTGCCGATATAACGGAGTATACCAAGGATACCTCCACCCACGCGGGCAAAAAACTCAACAACTACATCAATAAGCAACTGATGGACATCGTCGGTTGGGCGGGTTCGAACACCATAGGCACGAGAGAGACTTACGCGATACCCAACAACCACGTATCCGGCGAGTACACCTATATGTTGCTCAACAAAAAACTTATCGATTACTATTCCTACGACCCGAGCACGATGCTCTCGATAACCAATACCTACTGCCAGAGCTATCTTGCCGACGTTATTGCGGACGTTGCGGACGGTATTATAGACGCGTATCCGATACTCGGCGAGATTCCGGTGACGAATACGAACTGTATCTCGTACGACGCCGACGGTAAGGTGGTCGACGGATCGTCTTTCTCTCTTATAGGCGGCTCGAGAACGTATAACTCGTCGTTTGCCTTGAGCAGCGGCAACGCAAACCCCGAATGGGGCAACATCTTTAACTCTATTAATTATACCAACCAGCTTATCCAAATACAAAAATATAAGGACGGCGGGTATATCCAGGACGAAAAGACCGCCGATCCCGAAAAGGACGTCGCGCTTAGAATCGTAAAGGGCGGCATCGAACTCGCCGATCTTTACTCCGACGACTATTACGTAAATATAATCGAGTATCCGAGATTTACCGTCGAGGACGTTTTCGGCAGTATGTTTGCGGTTACCGAGTTTGCCGACGAGAACATCAGCCGTTGCGTCGAGATACTGACGTATCTCAATACGAACTCCGAGTTGCGCAACGTTTTGCAGTACGGCGTTGAGGGAACTCACTATACGATAGATGAGGAGACCGGTCTTCTTTCCAGACTTAACAGAGACTATATTATGAATATAGAGGATACCGGCAACGTTTTCGTAGCTCATCCCGAAGAGGGAATATCCGCAGAGGCTTGGGAGTTGGCAAAGAAGCAGAGCGCCGAAACGCTCAACGACGCGTTTTGCGCTTTCATCGTCGAGGATTCCTATTTGGATGATTCGAGGGGACCCAAACTCAACGTGGCTCAGTGGGAGCTTATCAATGCCGCTTCGGCGAAGGTTGCCGAGGAGCTTGCCGCCGTTAAGAATCTCGACGAGCTCAACACCCTGATAAGCAAGTACAAAAATCCCGATGATGCGGAACTTAAAAAAGCGCTTGAGGCACAAAGCAAGCTGACGGCACTTGACAACGTTGACGCGGCTTCGGAACTGTCGCTGCGAACGATATATTACGTTTGGGCAAATTCCGCCGGATTTATTAAGTAAGATATCACCCGAGATCTCGGGGCGAAAAATATTTCGCTCCGAGATCTTTGTTTTTCGACGGCTTTTGTCGGCTGTGTCGCCGCTTGTCGAAACGTTTGCGCTCGGCGCACCGAAAAACGCGCGGCGTGCGCTCGCTTTTTGCGACGTTCGGAAAAAGCGAAAAAATATCGGATTATTTGAAAAAAATCAAAAAAACACTTGCAAAAGAGAATGAGATGTGATATAATATCACTCGTGCAACTGTTATTCTGCTGGTATGGCTCAGTTGGTAGAGCAGTTGATTCGTAATCAACAGGTCATCGGTTCGAGTCCGATTACCAGCTCCAAAGAGTGTCGTCGTTATCGGCGGCACTCTTTTTATCTTTCGATAAGCGGCGAGCGGCTTTCGCGCTCGACGCGTTTCGCGTTTTGCCGTATTGCTCGGCGGTACGGGACGCGGCGAGATTCGCTTGCGTTGCGTGTCGAGGCTTTTGCATAAGAATGACGAGCCGTAATTTTTGAGGTGACGATATGGATTTGTGCGACGTAAAAACGATAAAAGACGTAATGTCGATCTTCGGATTGACTTTCAGAAAAGAATTCGGTCAAAATTTTCTTACCGACGGGGGCGTGGTGGCGGCGATAGCGGAGGCTTGCGCTGCCGAGAACACGAGAACGGTACTTGAGATCGGCGCAGGCTGCGGCTCCCTTACGCACGAGCTTGCAAAGAGATACGACAACGTCGTTGCCGTTGAGATAGACCGTGGACTGATACCGCTTTTGAACTATACTTTGGCTGAGCACGACAACGTAAGGCTCGTAAACGCGGACGTTATGAAGACCGACGTCGGTGAACTTCTCGGCGACGCGTTTTCCGTCGGTGGTGTGTCGGTGTGCGCAAATCTTCCTTATTATATAACGACGCCTATACTTCTCGGTCTTTTGCGCTCGCGCCTGCCTTTTGACTGCATAACGGTTATGATACAGTCGGAGGTGGCGGACAGGCTTTGCGCCGCTCCGTCCGAGGCGGCGTACGGCTCCATTACCGCGTTCCTCGGGTATTTCGGGACTTGCACAAGGTTGTTCGGCGTGCCGGCGGGTAAGTTCTTGCCGAGCCCCAAGGTCGATTCCGCGGTAGTGAGGATTGACCTGTATAAAAACAAGCCGTACGTGCCGAAGAACGAGGACGTGTTTTTCAAGACCGTTCGCGGCGCGTTTGAGCAGCGCAGAAAGACTTTGCCGAACGCTTTGTCGGCAGCTTTTCCCGAGCTTGAAAAAAAGGATATCTCCGAGGCGGTCATATCCTGCGGTTTTTCGCCGACCGTGCGCGGCGAGGCGCTTTCCGTGGCGGATTTTGTCGCTTTGTCCGATAAAATCGAAACATTGCGCGGTTGAATCGACGCTTTTTAGCACGTTTTTGCGTTCAAAACGGTTGATTTTGCCGAAAAACGACCCAAAAATGTGCAAAACGCACAAAAAAACGCGCAAATTACAGCGAAAATTCTCCCTTATGCGCATTGAATTGCGGCGATATATAATGTATAATAGCAGAGCTTGATGTGCGAAATCGCGTTGAAGCAGAAGGTTGCCGCTCTGAACGGCGGGGAATTTCTGCGGAGAAGTCCGCCGAGAAATGATTTTTCTCGGGTAATCGGGCGAAAAGATTCGCTTCGTGCGCCGTGGCGCCGATGTTCATTAGGTTGCCTGCGTTGTCGGCTTGCCGATGATCCGAAATTCGCTGACCTCTTTTGTCGAACGACGTTTGCCGTTCGCAAAGGCAAGAATTTCGGTTTTTATACGGCAAAGCAGGAAACGCACGGAACGGTGCTTAAAGGGAGCGAACCGATCTTTTCAAACGCTTCGCGTGCAAAAGCCACATTTCATTATCGCGTGTACGCGAGAGTAAGAAAAGGAGGAAAAACACATGGCAGTCAAGGAGCAGCTCAGAGTACGTCTTAAGAGCTACGATCACACACTCGTGGACGCGGCTGCGGCAAAGATCGTCGAGGTTGCGAAGCGCAACGGCTCGGAGGTCTCGGGTCCCATTCCGCTTCCCACCGAAAAAGAGATCGTTACGATCCTTCGCGCGGTCCACAAATACAAGGACAGCCGCGAGCAGTTCGAACTTCGTAATCACAAGAGACTTATCGACATTATGAAGCCTTCGAAGAAACTGACCGAGGAGCTTATGAACGTAGAGCTTCCCGCAGGCGTGGATATTCAGATCACTCTCTGAGATCCGTTTGTTAACTCACAAGGTCCGAAAGGGCGCTTGTCGGTCAAGTTGGCGTAATCCCCGTGCGGGAAAATTCAAAACGTCAACCAATAACCTACAGGAGGAAAAATGAAAAAAGGTATTATCGGCAAAAAGGTCGGCATGACGCAGATCTTCGACGAGAACGGCAACGTTATCCCCGTTACGATAATCCAAGCGGGTCCCTGCGTCGTTGCGCAGAGAAAAACCGCTGAAAAAGACGGCTACGAAGCCGTTCAGCTCGGTTTCGAGGATGCGAAAGAAAAACACCTCACCAAAGCCGAGGCCGGTCATTTTGCAAAGAATGGCATTGCAAACAAGAAGCATCTGAAGGAGTTCCGCCTTGAGGATTGCTCCGGCTACAACGTAGGCGACGTCGTATCCGTCGAAACCTTCGCCGTTGGCGAAAAAGTCGACGTTACGGGTATGACCAAGGGCCGCGGTTACACCGGTGCCGTCAAACGCTGGAATCTTCACAAGCTGAGAATGACACACGGCGTCGGACCCGTACACCGTCAGTCCGGTTCCATGGGTGTTATCGACCCTGCGAGAATCTTCAAAAACAAGAAGATGGCAGGTCAGTACGGTAACGAGCAGGTAACCATTCTCAACCTTAACATCGCAAAGATCGATGCGGAAAACAATCTTATCGCAGTCAGAGGCGCCATCCCCGGCGCCAAGGGCGGTATCGTATTTATCCGCGATTCGGTCAAAGCGTGAGCGAACGAAGGAGGAATGACAAATGCCTATCGTAAAAGTATTTAATATGGCGGGCAACGAAGTCGGCGAGATGAGCCTTTCCGAAAAGATCTTCGGAACCGAGGTTAACGGAGCCGTTCTTCACGCTGCCGTCAGAGCTTATATGCTCAACCAAAGACAGGGCACGCAGTCCACGCTTACGCGTACCGAAGTAAGCGGCGGCGGCAAAAAGCCTTGGAGACAAAAGGGCACCGGACGCGCTCGTCAGGGTTCTACCAGAGCTCCTCAGTGGGTGCACGGCGGTATCGCTCTCGGTCCCAAGCCCCGCAGCTATCGCACCGATCTTAACAAGAAGACCAAGAGAGTCGCTCTTTTCAGCGCGCTTTCCGCTAAGGTCGCAGACGGAAGCCTTGTTATCCTTGACGATTGCAAACTCGAGACCTACAAGACCGCCGAGATGGTAAAGACTTTTGCCGCTCTCGGATTGACTCGCGAGGTCGAGCGCAGCTACAAGGCGGGCGACGAGGTCAAGACCCGCAAGGAGACCGTCGCTTGCAAGACTCTGCTTGTTCTCCCCGAGGTGGACAAGACGGTCATCAAGAGCTGCTCCAATATTCCCACCGCGGCTACAACTCTTTACAGCACGATCAACGTTTACGAGATCCTTAATGCGGAGAAGCTCGTTATGACCCGTGCGGCTGTTGAAAAGCTCCAGGAGGTATATGCATGAAAAAAATGGTGCAGGACATCATAATCAAGCCCGTTATAACCGAAGCGAGCATGGATATGATGGAGAACAAAAAATATGTATTTAAAGTAATGCCCACCGCCACGAAGCCCGAGATCGCAAATGCGGTCGAGACGATGTTCGGCGTTAAGGTAGCTTCGGTCAACACCGTGTCCGTTAAGGGCAAGGAGAAGAGAGTTCGCTACAATTACGGCTACACCGCAGATTGGAAAAAAGCGATCGTTACTCTTACCGAGGATTCCAAGACCATCGCTTTCTTCGATGGTATGAACTGATAGTGGGAGGAATGAAGAATGCCTACGATTAAATTTAACCCCACAACTCCGTCCAGACGTCATATGGCTGCTCCCTCTTTCGAGGAGCTGACTAAGTTCAGCCCCGAAAAGAGCTTGATCGTTATCAAGAAAAAGCACGCAGGACGTAATGCGAACGGAAAAATAACCGTACGCCACAGAGGCGGCGGAAACAAGATCAAGTACCGCGTTATCGACTATCGTCGTCAGGACACCGCTCCTTCGACCGTCGTCGGCATCGAGTACGACCCCAACCGCACCGCTTACATCGCGCTCCTCGAGAATGCAGCCGGCAAAAAGAGCTACATCGTCGCTCCCGTCGGACTTAAGGACGGTGACACGGTATATTCCGGCGCAGACGCGGATATCAAGCCCGGTAACACTTTGCCGCTGGCAAACATCCCCGTCGGTACCGTTATCCACAACATCGAGTTGCACCCCGGCAAGGGCGGTCAGCTCGTTCGTTCCGCAGGCGCTCAGGCACAGCTCGTCTCCAAAGAGAACGGCGCGGCTATGATCCGTCTCCCCTCGGGCGAAGTAAGAATCGTTGCGCTCAACTGCGTTGCCACGATCGGTCAGGTCGGCAACGTCGAGCACGATACCGTTAAGCTCGGTAAGGCGGGTAAGACCCGTCACAAGGGTATTCGTCCTACCGTTCGCGGTTCGGTAATGAACCCCTGCGATCACCCTCACGGTG
>CAZOFD010000025.1:0-24154 GCA_964579135.1 uncultured Ruminococcus sp.
CGCGCTTGTGATCCATTGACGAGACCATCGGGACGAGAGTTTTGCCGTCGGTAAAGGCGAGCACGGAGACCTCGGGTCCCTCAAGAAACTCCTCGATTACCACGCAAGAGCCGCTGTCTCCGAAGACTTTGTCAACCATCATAGATCTGACGGCGTCCTCTGCCTCCGAGGCGTTCTCGGCTATTACAACGCCTTTGCCGAGCGCAAGACCGTCGGCTTTGATGACCAAAGGAAAGCGCTTTGAGCAAGCGACGTACGCAAGCGCCGCGTCGAGCTCGGTAAAGGTCTCGTAAGACGCGGTGGGGATCGAGTATTTCTTCATCAGTGCCTTGGAAAAAGCCTTGCTGCCCTCGATAACGGCAGCCTTTTTGTCCGGACCGAATGCAGGGATCCCGGCGGCGGCAAGCGCGTCGACTGTGCCGAGCACAAGCGGATCGTCGGGCGTTACTATCGCGTAATCAACGTTATTTTTAACGGCGAAATCGACGATCTTTTCGGTCTCTTTTACGCCTATCGGTATACATTCCGCGTCGGCGGCGATCCCGCCGTTGCCGGGGATTGCGTAAACGTGCTCCGCACGCGGATTTTTCTTTACGGCTTTTATAACGGCGTGTTCTCTGCCGCCGGAGCCGATAACGAGAATTTTCATTTCAGATCATACAACGCCGCGCTTGCGCGGCATCCTTTCCCGAAGATTTACGTAAGTTTGGGTGCGCAAACGCCAAAGGGATCAATGGTGGAAGAGTCTCATACCCGTAAACGCCATACAAATGCCGTGTTTGTTACAGCAATCTATAACGTTATCGTCTCTTATCGAGCCGCCGGGCTCTGCGATATATTTTACACCGCTTTTCGCCGCGCGCTCTATATTGTCGCCGAACGGGAAAAAGGCGTCGGAGCCGAGAGAGACATCCGTTACGGAATCGAGATATTCGCGTGCTTCGGCGGCGGTAAGCGGGTCGGGACGATATGTAAAGTACCTTTGCCAAACGCCCTCGGCGCAAACGTCCTCTTCGTTTTTGTTTATATAACCGTCGATAACGTTATCTCTGTCGGGGCGAGAGATATCCTCGCGAAAAGGAAGCGCGAGAACTTTGTCGTGTTGGCGCAAAAACCACGTGTCGGCTTTCGTTCCCGCCAAGCGCGTGCAATGTATACGCGACTGCTGCCCCGCGCCGACGCCTATCGCCTGCCCGTCAAACGCGAAGCACACGGAATTCGATTGCGTGTATTTCAGCGTTATAAGGGAGATTATAAGGTCGCGCACGGCGCTCTCGGGCATATTGACGTTCTCCGTAACGACGTTGCCGAGCAAGCCCGCGTCAATCTTAAAATTGTTTCTTCCCTGCTCGAACGTTATGCCGTAGATCTCTTTGGTCTCGACGGGAGCGGGAACGTAAGACGGGTCTATCTTGACTATATTGTAATTACCTTTGCGTTTTGTCTTTAATATTTCAAGCGCTTCGGGGGAATATCCGGGAGCTATAACTCCGTCGGACACCTCTCTTTTGATAAGTTTCGCGGTGGTTACGTCGCAAACGTCGGAAAGTGCGACCCAGTCGCCGAAAGAACACATTCTGTCGGTGCCGCGGGCACGGGCATAAGCGCAAGCGAGGGGCGAATCGTCAAGTTCGGGAACGTCGTCGACGAAGCAAGCCTTTTTCAGTTTGTCCGAGAGTTTTACGCCGACCGCCGCGGAGGTCGGGCTGACGTGCTTAAACGAGGTCGCCGCAGGCAAGCCGAGCGCCTCGCGCAGCTCTTTTACAAGTTGCCAGCTGTTAAACGCATCCAAAAGGTTTATGTAACCGGGTCTGCCCGAAAGGATCTCGATGGGGAGTTCGCTCCCGTCTTTCATATAGATCTTTGCGGGCTTTTGGTTGGGGTTGCATCCGTATTTCAGTTCATAGGCGTTCATATTATTCCCTCGCTTTTTCGGTTATCGGTTGTTTTTGTTGATAATGATCTCGTTCGCTTTGCCGCCGTTAAGTTCGACGGTGCGCACAAAGAGCGACACCTTGTTTTCTTCGTTAAGATTGTCCCAAACGATGGCGGCAAGTTCTTCCGCCGTGTTCGGCAAAGCGATCTCCTCGGGTTCTCCGCAGAAAGACGGGATAGGGTTGCCGTCGCATTTGTAGGTGTGGATAAAATGCCCTATTCCGGCCTCGGCGGCATAGTCGAAGCAGTAGCGACAGCAAACGTTCGGGCGACCGTTTGCGCTTTTCAGTATCGAAAGCTTGTATGAAAAGTCATTGCCGGTGTAATTGCATATACCGGAGATTCTCGGCGTGTAGTTTGGGCAGTCCGGCTCGAATTCACGAGTTGCGAGCGCGTCCTCAAAGGCGCGAGCGTTGTTCGGCTCGGCACTCAAACGATCGTAAATCGTGTTCGTTTGGTCGCCGTTGGTGATTACGTCCGCTTTTCCGTCGGGCGACGCAAGATACGGATTGTAGATTATAAGGCTCGGGTCGGTGAGCTTGCTCTCGTCAAACGCGCGTGTGCGCATGCCGCCCTTGAAGCGCTCGAACACGCGATTTCTGCTGTTTTCGCTTCTGCCCATAATAAAATACGCGATCATAGCTTTCGAGCCGTCGGCTGATTTGCCGATAACGATCCCTCTGCCGGGATAAGTATTTTCCGCGAGAAGCTTTGCAAGGTCAAACAATGCCATATCGGTACCCCTTTATTTTTTATCTTTCAAAATGCTTTTTGCCGTTTTTTCCACCGAAAGCGGCAATATCTTCCATTCTGCCTCGCGCATTACCCTTTGCTGCAGGGTCTGCGGTGTGTCGTTTGCGTGTATGCGCACGGCTTTTTGCATAATTATTTCGCCGCCGTCCGGTACCTCGTTAACGAAGTGCACCGTGGCGCCGGTCACCTTTACCCCGTATCGGAGCGCCGCTTCGTGTACGCGCAGCCCGTAAAATCCCGCTCCGCAAAAAGACGGGATCAAAGACGGGTGAACGTTGATTATACGGCGCGGATATCTCGAGGTGAATTTTTCTCCGAGGATCGCCAAAAAGCCTGCCAAAACGATGACGTCTATATCGTTTTGATCTATAAGGCGCGCTATCTCGTCCTCGAAATCTTCGCGAGCGGCAAATTCCGAACGCAATACGGTTGCCGTCGGTATCCCCGCCGCTTCGGCGCGAGTCAAGGCATACGCGTCTTTTTTGTTCGAAATAACGAGCGAGATAACGCCGCTTTTAATAATGCCGCTTCGCTGTGCGTCTATCAGAGCTTGCAGATTTGTGCCGCCGCCCGAAACGAGAACGGCTATTTTTGCCTTGTTTTTCATTTTGAGCACTCGCCGCTTTCTTTTTTATTTGATAAAAGTGCCAAAGATATGCTGCCGGCGGCGTTGCCGAGCAATGCAACACCGGTAAATATCAGGGCGCGATCGGGTTTTGCGCCGCCGCACGCAAAATAGAACATATCCGCCACCGAATGCTCAAACCCCGAAAGGATGAACACCGGTATACAAACGAGTATGCCGACGACGGAATTCTTTTTTTTATACGGGTTTACCGCGGCATACATTAGCACGCCGCATAAAAACGCCCTGAAGAACACGGAAGCAAAATCTATCCGCGCTTTGCTCTCGCAAATCACGACGGCGGCGTCGGCAACGTGCGGCAGAAGCTTCGAAGTGATAAGACCGAACGTAACGGCTCCCGCCGCGTTGCCGACAAGACCGAGCGTAAGATCCGCGAGCTTATCGCGAGAGGCGTCGAAAACGATATATCCGACCCTGCCCGTGAAAAGCAAAAGCTCCTCGTAACATATCGTGAGCAGCGCAACAGAAAACAGCAGCGCGCCGACGTATCTGTTCTCGCAGGCGAGGTATACGCAACCTCCGACGGCGACCATCATACCCGCCGCAAAACCTCGTTCGAAGCGCTTCAGCATATTTCGATCTTTTCTTCAGATTCGACGATCTCGCCTATTACGTAAGCCGCCTCGCCGGCGTCGTTCAATATCCGAAGCGCCTCTGCGGCATCCTCGGCGGAGACGACGATGCTCATACCGACGCCCATATTAAACGTATTGAACATATCGCGCTCGCAAATATTGCCTCTTTTTGCGATGAGATCGAATATGGGAAGCACGCGAACGGAGGCGCGGCTGATCTTTGCGCCGAGCCCCTGCGGGATGCTGCGCGGAATATTCTCGTAGAATCCGCCGCCGGTAATGTGCGAAATGCCGTGGGGGACGATCTTCTCAAGCAAAGCGCTTACCGCCCTCACGTAGATCTTCGTTGGGGTAAGGAGCGTCTCGCCTATGCTCTTCCCTCCAAGCTCGGCAAGAGGAGTCTTTATATCGGCGTTTTCGACGTCGAAAACCTTGCGCACGAGCGAAAATCCGTTGGAGTGTACGCCGCTTGACGGAAGTGCGATAACGACGTCACCCGCTCTCATATTATTATTGTTTATGATGCGAGATTTGTCGACGACGCCCGTGCAATATCCCGCAAGGTCGTATTCGTCGACAGGGTAAAATCCGGGCATTTCGGCTGTTTCGCCGCCGATAAGAGCCGCGCCCGCCTGAACGCACCCCTCCGCTACTCCGGCAACGACGTCGGCAATGCGCTCGGGAACGTTTTTGCCGCAAGCTATATAGTCGAGGAAAAAGAGCGGCTTTGCGCCGACGCAGATAACGTCGTTGACGCACATCGCAACGCAATCTATGCCCACGGTATCGTGCTTGTCCATAAGGAACGCCAGTTTCAGTTTGGTACCGACGCCGTCGGTGCCGCTTACGAGCACCGGCTTTTCGATCCCGTTAAGGTCGAGTTCGAACAGACCGCCGAAACCGCCGACGTCGGAACACACCCCGGGGGTGACGGTGCGCGCAATATGGGATTTCATAAGTTCGACTGCGCGGTAACCAGCCGTGATGTCGACTCCCGCCGCGGCGTAACTTGCCGAATTAGATCTGTAATCCATTTTTCTTTTTCCTTCCGATAAAGGAAGATTCCTTTCGTTTATTCGAGTATTAGTACGTTTGTGTCGTTTGGTGTATGCTTGCGTTGCCGCCTTATCCTTTGCCGTTCCAGCAATAGGTGCAAAGTTTACGTTCGTCAATGCCGATCGACTCGACGACACCCTCTACGGATTGAAATTCAAGCGAGGAGAAGCCGAGCTTTCGGCATATCGCGTCGCGCATCTTTTTCCCGCGCTCGGTGGAGGAGTCGCTGTATTCTTCGATATGGCTCAGCCCCTCTTCGCCCTCGAGCTCGACGATCGTACGCCGCGTTATCAGTTCCATATCGTTCGTGGCTCGCGAAAAGTTCAAATATTTGCAGCCGTACATTATCGGAGGGCAAGCCGAGCGCATATGGACGGATTTTGCGCCGTTTTCGTAAAGGAAGTCCACCGTTTCCTGCAGTTGCGTTCCGCGAACGATGGAATCGTCCACAAACAAAAGATTTTTGCCGTTTATAAGCGATCTTATGGGGATTTGCTTCATATTGGCGATTTTGTTGCGGCTCGATTGATTTTGCGACATAAAGCTGCGCGACCAAGTCGGCGTGTATTTGATATACGGGCGCGAAAACGGCACGTGACTTTGGTTTGCGTAGCCGATAGCGCAAGGCGTTCCCGAATCGGGCACACCGCTGACGTAGTCAAGCTCGCAAGCCATCCCGCTTTCCGCGTCGTGCTTGGCGAGTATCTCGCCGCCACGATATCGCGATACCTCGACGTTCACCCCCTCGTATTCCGAGGTGGGGTAGCCGAAATATGTCCAAAGGAAGGCGCAGATCTTCATCTCGCCGCGCGGCGGCGAAAGCCTGTGCACACCGCTTTCGTCTATCTCGACGATCTCCGCCGGACCGAGTTCCGCCTCGTCGGTATACCCGAGCTTTTGATATGCGTGAGATTCGAAGGAGACCGCGTAGCCGTCGTCCCTTTTACCGATAAGCACGGGCAACCTGCCGAGTCTGTCGCGCGCCGCTATCAGCGTCCCACCGTCTTTGAGGATCAGTATCGACGCGGTGCCGTCGATAAGTTCCTGAGCGGAGCGTATTCCCTCCGCAAAAGAATCCTTTTGGTTTATCAGTGCCGCAACGAGCTCGGTCGAATTGACCTTGCCGCCCGTCATAGCGTCGAAATGCCCGCCGACGTCCAAAAGGTAGCGCTCTATCAACTCATCGGAGTTGTTGATCCGCCCGATGATACAGATAGCGTACGTTCCGAGTTTCGAGCGAATCAAAAGCGGCTGGGGATCCGTATCGCTTATACAGCCGATGGCGGAAGTGCCGCACATCTCGTCGAAAACGTGCTCGAACTTCGTTCTGAACGGCGAGTTTTCGATATTATGTATCTCGCGCTGCAAACCGCGCTCGGCATCGTAAGCGGCGATTCCGCCGCGCCGCGTGCCGAGATGCGAATGATAATCCGTGCCGAAAAACACGTCCGTTATAATATTCTCTTTTCCTATTGCTCCGAAAAAACCGCCCATTTTTTGCCTTTCCGATGTTTACCGTTTAAGAACGAAACGCCGCTGCCGACGCACGCGTCATTTGTTGAATTTTTCCGAGATCGCCTCGTCCTTTGCCAAAACCGCGAGGGCGTCGCGCTTCCTTTTGTCGTCGAGCTTGCCGGCTATCTCCGCGTTATCGACCGCGAGAATCTGGAGTGCGAGCAACGCGGCGTTTGCACCACCGTTTACGGCGACCGTCGCTACGGGGATCCCGCTCGGCATCTGTACCGTCGAGAGCAGCGCGTCCGTGCCGTCGCCGCCTGCGGAGCGGCACGGTATGCCTATAACGGGCAACGTAGTTCTTGCAGCCAAGGCGCCGGCAAGGTGAGCCGCCATCCCGGCGGCGGCTATCAGCGCGGCAAAACCGCGCTCGCGTGCCGAAGCGGCAAACTCGCCCGCCTCGTTCGGCGTGCGGTGCGCGGAATATACGTGTACTTCATACGGCACGCCGAACTCGTCAAGTACAGCCGTCGCCTTTTCTATTATCGGCAGGTCGCTGTCGCTGCCCATAACGATACCAATCTTTTTCATCATTCGCTCCTCCGTTCTCGGATGTGTTTCGGTTTGCCCCGTCGCCGCCGCGCCGAGCGTCCGTTTTCGTCTCTCGTGTCAATCGCTTCGTAAGAAAACAAAAAGGCGCACTCATCCCACGCGGAATAAATGTGCCCAGACGGTCGGCGAAAGGAGACCTTTCACGTCGGAATTCTGTTCCACTGTGTTCTCACATCTACCGTCAGTCACAGAATCCCCCTATTCACTTTAACTGCCTATATGATAACATTTTTACGTGCGTTTGTCAATAGAATTTGCGCATTTTTCGTGACGTTTCGCCGCCCGCTGAGTCCTTTTCGCTTCGAAAAAAGGCGGGGCTCCGTCAGGAGCGACCGTCTTTTTCGATTCTTTTGTTTTTTATGCCGCCGATCGCGAGAATTATGCCGCGCAGCATCGTTTTGCCGTTGAACACGAGTACCGCCGTGCAAAAAATCGCCTGCCAAGCTATCCAGTACGGGACTTCAAGCACCATAAGCACGCATTGTACCCCGACAAGCAGAGTGTTTACGACAAGTCTTGCCGGATGAAAATCGAATTTGACGTATTTTTGCGCAGTTACGGTACGTATTATAAAGACCGCGACGTAGCAGACCACGGAAGCGAGAGCCGCGCCCTGCGCCCCCAGTATCGGTATAAGCACGATCGAGAGAACCACGTTTACGACCGCTCCCGTAAGCGACGTTACGAGGGACAAAACGCTCTTTTTCTTTACGATATATACGCTGCCCATAAAAGTCGTGAAAGCGGAAAAGACCATCGATATAGTAAGCGTCGGCATAAATTGCCAAGACTCGTAGTAAGTATCCGCCATAAGCAAGACCGTAAACACCTTTGCAAATGCGATAAGCCCCGAGGCTGCCATAAATATCAGCCCCATATAACTGCCGAATACGGTGCCGAAAAAGGATTCTTTGTCGGAGCTGTCCGATTCGGTAACGGCGGAAAAATTCCATGCCTCGATAAATACTGTCGTCAAAAGGGTTATGAGCGTCGGCACTTTTTGCGCCGCGGCAAAAAGACCGTTAACGGCTTCGCCGCAGACGGTGTCGACGATATATCTGTTCGAAACGCTCGTCACCCACCAAAAAACGGAGGTGGGGATCATCGGAACACTGTACCTTAGCATCTCGGCGACTGTCGCTTTGTTGACGGCGGCTACCGAAAAATCGCGCGCCATCCGCTCTTTTACTATCAAAAAAACGGTAACGACGGCGTTTGCGAGTATTACGGAAAGGATATACCCGATAACGTTGTCGATCGGCAGATACACCAAAAACAGTACGTTAAATCCGATCGTCAGCGCGGTATTAAGTATCCCCTGCCCCGCGTAAAGTTTGGTCTTTCCGAGAGCTCTGACGTAATTCGAGCAAGTGTACTGAAAGTTCGCGCTTATAACGAAAAGCAGCACGAGCCACGCATATCCGTCGATAAAATCGAAAAGACAAAGCAGCGGAGACAGCGCCAAAAAGGCGACGGAGCCGACCGTGAGTATCGCCATACCCGACGAGAAGACCCTTTTTTTGCGTTCTTCGTCGTCTATTGCGTCGATCGCAAAGCGAAACATACCGTCGTATATCCCCACAGCTGCCAGCGGCATCAGCAGATTGCCCATTTGCGTTATGAGATCCGCCGTGGAATATTGCCCCGGGTCGAGAAGCTGTGTGTACAGCGGCATCAAAAAATAAACCATAAGTTTCGACGCAAACGTACCCACGGCAAACACGAGAGTATTGGATATCAGCTTTTTATATCTGTTTTCGTTCATAACGCGGTCTCCGCACGGGAAATATCGAACTTATTCGGCATTTTCCCAGTTGTGATAAACGTTCATTACGTCATCGTCGTCCTCGAGCTTTTCGATAAGCAAGCTCATAAACTTGACGTCGTCCTCATTGTCGAGTTCCACCGTGTTTTGCGGCAGTTTCGTTTTTTCGGCGGAGGAAAGCGTGTATCCCGCTTTTTCGAGAGCCTCCTGCACCGCATAAAGATCGTCGGGCTCGGTCACAATCTCAAACGCTCCGTCGTCGGAAGCGAAGTCGGAAGCGCCCGCTTCAAGCGCGAGCTCCATCAAAGTGTCCTCGTCGATATCTCCGTCCTCGTCGGAGATCACGATAACGCCCTTATCGTCAAACATAAACGAAACGCACCCCGACTGACCGAGATTGCCGTGGTATTTCGTAAAATACGAGCGTACGTTCCCTGCGGTACGATTGCGGTTGTCCGTCGTAGTCTCGACTATAACGGCAACGCCGGAGGGACCGTAACCCTCGTACGTGATCTCTTCGTAAGCTACGTTCGCTTCGCCCGACGCCTTTTTGATGGTTCTCTCTATATTTTCGTTCGGAACGTTGTTGGATTTTGCTTTTTGGATAAGATCGCGAAGTTTGGAGTTCGACGTGGGATCGGCGCCCCCCTCCTTAACGGCTATCGTTATCTCTTTTCCGATTTTGGTAAAGACTTTGGCTTTTTGCGCGTCGGTCTTTTCTTTTTTGTGTTTGATGTTGCTCCATTTGCTGTGTCCTGACATTTTTGCACCTCTTGTTTATTCGTAAATATAATTATAAATTAATATGGTCAGATCTTTTCGGGCTTTTTAAGGCAGATCAGACCGAAAGCCGTTCCGAGCACCGTTTTCGTTGCCGCGGTAAGCGCAATGCGGGTCCGAGTTACGTCTTTGTCGTCGCAAGAAAGGATCGAACGGTTATGATAAAATCTGTTGAAAGACGCCGCAAGGTCGAGGATATATCTCGTTATAACGGACGGCTCGTAATCCTTTATCGCGGATGCGACTCTTTCGGGGAATACGGCAAGCACCTTCAAAAGGTCGTGCTCCTCGAGCGACGTTATCTTGTAGCCGCCCTCGTGGCAAACGCGATCGCCGCCGGCTTTGGCGAGTACCGAGCAAGCGCGAGCGTAGGTATACTGAACGTAGGGACCCGTGTTGCCGTCGTAAGAAAGCGCGTCCTCAAGCATAAAATTGATATCTTTTATCCTGCTGTTGGACAGATAGTAGAAGATTACGGCGCCGACGCCGACCTCCTCCGCTATCTCGTTGCGGGTGGTTTCGTCCATATCGGGATTTTTTTCTTTCGTTATGGCGCCGACCTTTTCTATTGCCTGAGCGAGCAGATCCTTTAAAAGAATAACGTTGCCCGTTCTCGTTGCGAGTTTTTCGCCGTTGATGCTGACCGTACCGTACGGGACGTGCACAAGCTTGTCGTACCAGTCGTAGCCCATAAGCTCAACGACTTTGAACCACTGGGCAAAATGCAGCGACTGTGCGGACGAGGTGACGTATATGCATTTGTCGAAATCGTACGTTTCTTTTCTGTATACCGCGGCGGCGATATCGCGCGTGGGGTAAAGAGTCGACCCGTCGCGCTTTAAGATAAGGCACGGCGGCATACCGTATTCGGAAAGGTCGACTATCGACGCGCCGTCGTCTATCTTAAGCAGCCCCGCTTCTCTGATCTTTTCGATCTGAGCGGGCATTTTGTCGGTGTAAAAGCTCTCGCCCTTATAGGAGTCGAATTCGATCCCGAGCTGGCGATACGTTTTTGAATATTCTTCGAGACTGATCTTGATAAACCATTGCCAAAGCGCGATGTTCTCTTCGTCGTGCTTTTCGAGCTTCGCGAATTCGCGCCTTGCCTCGTCGTTCAGCGACTCGTCCGCCTCCGCCTCTTTATGGAAACGCACGTAAAGTTCGACGAGTTTGTCGATGCCGCCCGCCTCGATTTCTTCTTTGGAGCCCCATTTTCTGTACGCGACGATAAGCTTTCCGAATTGCGTGCCCCAGTCGCCGAGGTAATTTATACCGACGCAGCGATATCCGGCAAACTCGTGCAATTTTTTCAGTGAATGCCCGATGATGGTGGTGCCGAGGTGTCCAATGTGGAAAGGCTTCGCCACGTTGGGCGACGAATAGTCGAGGACGACGGTCCTGCCGCCGCCGTTCTCCGGCGAGCCGTATTTTTCACCCTTTTCGAAAACGGCATTCAGCGTTTCGTTTGCGAGAAGCTCGTCGGATATTTTAAAGTTAAGATAACCGTTCAGCGCCTCGGCTTCGATACCGTCGCAAGCGAAGCCGCCGCCGAGCTCGCGCGCGATCTGCGCGGGAGAAGTACGCAGCACGCGGCTGAGTTTAAAGCAAGGCAAAGCCAAGTCGCCCATCGAGGCGTCGGGCGGATATTCGAGCATTGCGGCAACCTCGCCCGCCTCGAGCTGTGCGCCCGAAAACGCGTTTTTCGCCGCGACGCATATTTTGTTTGCTATGATCTGCTTGATTTTTTGCATTTATATTATTCTCCGATCAGCCGTTGAATGCGGCAAATTCTGTGTCTTTTAATAGTCTTGGGATTCGTTTATCATATCCACGGCAGCCTGACGCTGAGCGGCGGTCACCGAGATGCCACCGAGAATTCGCGCGGTCTCCTCTATGCGCGACTCGCGATCGAGCACGGTTAAAAAGGACTCCGTTCTGCCTTCGCGTTCGGCTTTCGCTATTTTTATATGGAGGTCGCCGAGCGAGGCTATTTGCGCCGAATGAGTTACGCATATGACCTGCGCGGCCTTTGAAACGTATTTCAGTTTGATTCCGATCTTTCGTGCCGTCTTGCCCGAAACGCCGCTGTCGATCTCGTCGAAAACGAGCGTACCGACCCCGCGTTCACTCGCCGCGGCGCACTTTACCGCAAGCATTACGCGTGCAAGCTCGCCGCCCGAAGCAACGGAAGAAAGTTCACGCGGCGGCTCGCCGGGATTTGCCGAAAAAAGGAATCGCACAACGTCGCAACCGCGCGGCGTCGGCTCGTCTGTCGGAGAGACGAAAACGAAAAAGCGCACCGACGGCATATCGAGGTAAGCGAGAGTTTCGACCACGCTCGATTCGATATCGCTTGCGGCTTTTCGTCGCCGCTCGCCGATATCCGCGCCGAGCGACAAAAGCTCGCCGCGCAGTTTCGCCTCGCGTAAGGCAAGCGACTCCCTGCGCGCGTCGGAGTCGACTATATCTCCGAGGCGCCTTTCCGCCTCCGAGCAAAAAGCGAGTATCTCCTCCGCGGTAGAGCCGTATTTGAGCTTCAGTTTGTTTATCTGCGCAAGGCGAGACTCGATCTTGTCGAGCCTTGCGGTAGGATCTGCGACGTCGTCTTGCGAAAGCGCGTCGATCTCCGACGCCGCGTCGTCAATCTCGTAAGCGCAACTCCGCAGTCGCCCCGCAAGATTTGCGTAATCCTCGGATACTTCCGATAGTTTTTGCAGTGCGTCGGCGGCACGCATAACGAGAAAAGACGCCGTAATCCCCTTTTCGTTAAAGCAAACGGCTTTTTTGGCGATATCCGTTTGCTTTTTTATCTTTTCCATGCTTTGGAGCTTTTTTCGCTCGTCGAGAAGCGCTTCTTCCTCGCCTGCCTTAAGCTTGCAGGCGGATATCTCCTTTATCTGAAACTCGAGCATATCGCGCAAGCGCAGTTTTTCGCCCTCGCTCTTTTCCGAGTCGCGGATCTCACCCCTGACGCGTTGCCAGCTTGAGTAAAGAGCGGCGTATTCGTCGAGCAACGGCGCGTTTTGCGCGATAAGGTCGACGACATCCGTTTCTCCGCCGTCGGCGGAAAATCCGAACGAATCGTTTTGCCCGTGAAGAGATATAAGCGCACAGCAAACGTCGCTCATCGTTTTTTTTGCAACGGAGCGACCGTTGATGCGACAAACGGATCTGCCGTCTGCGCAAATCGTGCGCGAAACCTCAATCTCTCCGTCCTCGATCGGCAGCCCCGACTGCGCCATCAGCTCCTCCGCTCGCGCGCCGACGCGATCGAAAACGGCGCGCACGGTTGCGCTGTCCTCGCCCGTGCGTATCATCCCGCGCGACGTTCTTTCACCGAGCAGGAGCGATATGCAATCGATCATAATCGATTTTCCCGCTCCGGTCTCGCCGGTAACGACGGTAAGTCCCTCTCCCGGCAAAAACTCGACGCTGCGAATGACAGCCATATTGTCTATCTGAATGGATCTCAGCATAGTAACGTCAGATATCCTTGAGCATCGTGCGGATCCTCTCGCCGATATCTTTCGCACCCTCGTGCGTTCTGGCAACGAGCAATATGCAATCGTCGCCCGCAACGCAACCGAGTATCTCCTGCGAATCTATCGAATCGAGCCCCGTCGCGACCGCGTTCGCAAGCCCGGCAAAGGTCTTGACGACCACGATGTTACCCGAGCAGTCGACGTGTTTTATCGAGTCCGCGAGTACGGAGTGAAATTTCGACGACGGCTCGTCCTCCTCTTTCGGGGGAACGGTATAACGATACGTTCCGCGTCCCGACAAAACTTTCGTCAGTTTCAGTTCCCGTATATCGCGGGAGATCGTTGCCTGAGTTACGTCAACACCCTCGCGGTGAAGCATAAGGATAAGATCCTCTTGCGTTTCGATCTCGTATTTCGAGACGAGCGCAATTATTTTTTCCTGTCTTTTGCTTTTCATTTGCAGGTGCCCTTTCAAAGTTTATTAAGCAGATCGGTATAAAAATTATTTTCTTTAACGCGAACGAGCGCGGTAAATTTCTCGGAGTGAGAGATGCGCACGGTCTCCTCGCGCTCGAGCCTGACTCCGCCTTTGCCGTCGACCGTCAAAAACAGGTGCGGCTCTCGCACGCAGGTGTTTTTTATCTCTATAACGTCGCTGTCCGGAAAGATCATAGATCTTGCGCGAAGCGAATGGGCGCAGATCGGCGTTACGCATATACCGCGAAGCTGCGGGGATACGATCGGTCCGCCGGCGGACAGCGAATATGCGGTCGAGCCCGTAGGCGTCGCAATTATTATGCCGTCCGCACGAAATTCACCGACGGAAACGCCGTTCTCCTTGAGCTCGAAATCCACAAGGCGTGCTACCGAGCCCTTGGAGACCACCGCGTCGTTCAGCGCTTTGCCGTCGTAAACGAGCTCTCTCTTGCGGTTAAGCACTTCGACGCGTACCATCGAACGCCGCTCGGTTTTATAGTTGCCGCGCACGATATCGTCTATCAGGTCGAGTTCGTTGACCTCGAGCTCGGTCATATACCCGAGGCGACCTTTGTTTATCCCGAGGAGCGGCGTGCCGCGCTCCGCCGCACGCCGTGCCGCCTCGAGGACCGAGCCGTCGCCGCCTATTACGGCGATCATATCCGCCTCGTCGTACAGCTGTCGCATCGTGGCATATTTAACGTTTGCGCCGATCCTGCCGCGTGCGAAAGCGGGGACGGAAACCGCGGCTCCCGCGCGCGCGAATCTTGCGGCAACGGCGTCCGCCGTTTTAGCTTTGTCGGCGATATTGTAATTGGTTATAACGGATACGTTTTTCATTCTTTCCCCCGATCAGGAATAATCGACGTGTCGCACGGCTTGCTCGCTCACGGCGTCCTCGTGAGCCGCGTCGCCGCCGCGCCTTTTCCAAAGCGCAAGATACTCGCGATTGCCGTCGCCGCCGAGGATGGGCGAGTTTACGAGCCCCGCAAGATAAAATCCGTTCTCTTTTGCGGCTGCGACAACGCTTTTTACCGCGCGTTTGCGATATTCGGCGCTTTTTACGACGCCGCCCTTGCCGACGCCCCCTCTTCCGACCTCGAATTGGGGCTTTATAAGAGAGATAACGACCCCTTGTTCGGTCAAAAGCGGAGACAAACGCGGAAATATAATGCTTTGCGATATAAACGAGACGTCCATAACGATGACGTCGCAAATCTCGCCGATATCGCCGTGCGTCAGATACCTTGCGTTGATGCCCTCGAGCGAGACGACGCGCGTGTCGGCGACAAGTTCGGCTGCAAGCTGCCCGTGCCCGGAGTCCACGGCGTAAACACGTGCCGCGCCGCGCCTCAAAAGGCAGTCCGTAAAGCCGCCGGTCGACGCGCCGATATCAATCGCGCAGAGGTCGGCAACGGAGATAGCGAATACGTCGAGAGCGTGCTCGAGTTTCAGCCCGCCCCTGCCGACGTAAGCGTGTTCGGTGCGAAAATCTATAACGTGTTCGGCTGCGTCGTCGATCAGTTCGCCTGCCTTTTTCAAAACTTTTCCGTCGCAGGTGACGAGCGAGGCGCAGATGGATCTTTTTGCCGACTCGCGGCTTTTGGCATAACCTCGGCTGACGAGATAAACGTCCGCTCTCATCATTTTTTTCGTGCCAAAAGATAGTCCGCAAACGAGCGCAAAACGTCCGCGTCGTCGACTTGCGGCAACGCCGATTTTGCAGCCTCGGTCAACTCCGCGGCATAAGCCATCGCGTGCTCGCGATCCATAAAGCTCAAAAACGTGGTTTTTCCGCGTGCGGCGTCACCGCCTACGCTCTTTCCGAGCTCCTCCTCGCTCGAGTCGGAGTCGAGCAGGTCGTCGATTATCTGAAAAGCCAAGCCGATCCCCTCGGCGTATTTTTTGCTTGCCGCGTATCCCGCGTCACCCTCGGGCAACCCTGCGGCAATGCAGCCGAGAGCAGCAGAGAGTTTTATCATCTCGGTGGTCTTTTTACCGTGCAGCTTGAGAAGCGTTTGAAAGTCGAGCGCCTCTTTTTCGCCGCGCATATCTATTATCTGACCGCCTATCATTCCGTCTGCGCCGGCTGCTTGGCAAACGGCAAGCGCAGCTCGCCGAGCATCGGCGGCGGAAACGAATTTGTTCTCAAGCGCCGTTTGCACCGCACGAAGCGCGAGCGAATCGCCCGCAAGCAATGCCGTCGCTTCGCCGAAGACTTTGTGCGAGGTCGATCTGCCGCGGCGCAGGTCGTCGTCGTCCATACAAGGCAGGTCGTCGTGTATCAGCGAAAACGTGTGCATAAGTTCCACCGCGGCGGCAAAAGGCAGCGCCGCCTCTGCTTTGCCGCCGAAAAGACGGCAAAATTCGAGCGTTAAAAAAGGACGTATCCTTTTTCCGCCGGCAAAAACGCTGTATTTTTCGGCATCGATAAGGGTTGCCGTGTCGCGGTCGTTCTTTTGCGCGTAGATCTCGCGCAAGTATGCCTCGGTCGCCTTTGCGTTTTCAAAAAGTCTTTCTTCAATCGTCATTATTCGGCTCCGCGGTCGTTACGACGGTAAGTTTTTGCTTCGCGTTCTCGAGTGCCGCGGTGCATACTCCGACGAGTTTAACGCCCTCTTCGTATAATTTGATGGCTTCGTCAAGCGTGTTCTTGCCGTTCTCGAGGGATCTTACTATCGCGTCGAGCCGTTCCATTGCCGCTTCGAAACTTTCGAGTTTTTCTTCTTTATTTTCCATTTTTCGCCCTTTTGTCGTAGTGTATTTCGGTAACGTCGGCGTCGACCCTGCCGTCCTCGAGAATTATCTCGATACCGTCGCCCGCGGAGAGATCGCCGACAGTGCAAACCGCTTTGTTCGCGTGTCGCACGACGCCGTAACCGCGCGCTATCACCGCCAGCGGACTCATCGCCTCGAGTCTTGCAGCCCCCTCTGCGAGAGTTTGCAAGCGGTCGCTAAGATCGTTTCGGTACGCCGCGGTGAGTTTTTCGTCAAGTCGCAAAAGCGCACTCTCGCGGGATTCGAGGATCCTTTGAGGCGACGTGAAGACCGCCGAGTCGCGAAGCGACGCCAGTCTTTTTTCGCACTCGCTCACTTGTCTGCCGAGGGCGAGTGCGCATCTGTCCGCAAGTGAAGATACGGTAAGCGCGAGTTCGGACGAATCCGGCACCGCGAGTTCCGCCGCCGCAGACGGCGTGGGAGCTCGCAAATCGGCAACGAAATCCGTGATAGTAAAATCGGTTTCGTGCCCGACCGCGCTTATAACGGGAACGCCCGACGCGGCAACCGCGCGTGCGAGTGCCTCGTCGTTAAAGCCCGAAAGATCCTCTCCCGAGCCTCCGCCCCTGCCTATTATTATGACGTCGGGTCGCTCGACGGTGTTAAAATATTTTATGCCGCGCATAACGCTCCTCGGTGCGTCCACCCCTTGCACGAGCGCGGGATACAGAACGACCTCGGCTATCGGATATCGGCGGGCGAGGATAGAGAGCAGGTCGCGTACCGCCGCCCCGGTTTGAGAGGTTACGATGCCTATCTTGCGCGGGTATCTCGGTACGGGTCTTTTTCTCGCCGGGTCGAAAAGTCCCTCGGCGGAAAGTTTTTCCTTAAGCCTTTCAAAAGCTGCGTGCTCGTCGCCCGCGCCGTCGCGAAGCATTGACGAAACGTAAATCTGATAAACGCCGTCGCGCGGAAAAACCGAGATTCTGCCGAAGAGGACGACCTCGTCGCCGTCTTTCGGCGCGAAACCTACGCGTGAAGCATATGAGCGAAACATCACGCATTTTATCAGTGAGGAGGCGTCTTTAAGCGAAAAGTAAAAGTGCCCCGTTGCGCGATGGTCCTTAAAGTTCGATATTTCGCCTTTGACCGCAACGGCGGAAAGGACTTCGTCGCCGTCAACAAGCGCCTTTATATATTCGTTGAGTTGCGAAACGCCCAAGGCGCGCACGTTTTCGTGAGCATACATCTTTTACGTCCGCCCGTGTTTTTTTAGGCACAAAAGCGCGATTCCCGCGGCATTGTCCGCCGAAAATTGCGGCTCGGCGAAATAAACGTTGCCGAGTTGCGCAAGCCTGCTTTTAATTATTGAATTGCTCATAACTCCGCCGCCCCACACTATGGGCAGCTCGCCGTGCTCGAGCCTTGCGTTGGCTGCGACACGCGCAAGCGTTTCGGCGATGAAAAGAAACGTAAAACGGCAGATTCGCTCGGGCGATACGCCGCTCGCCGCCATTTTTTCGGCAACGTTTTGCAGCCCCGAAAGATTGCACGAGAGCCCTTTTACCGAGACCTTCGTTGTGATATCGTCGTCGGAGCAGCGTTTGGCAAGCTCCTCGGCTTGCCGTCCGCAAGGAAAATCGAGCCCGAGCATAACGCCTATCCTGTCTATTGCCTGACCTGCGTTGAGGTCCTCCGTTCCGCCTATCTGCGATATGGCGAATCCGTCGTCCGTTTGCCGAACCGAAAGCGTTTCGGTAGTGCCGCCCGAGACGTGAAAAGCGAGAAAATCGCCACAGCCGATCTCCCCTGCCGCACCCGAGGTCGAATACGCCGCCATAATATGCCCCGCCTGATGCGAAAAGCGGTAAAGCGGTGCTCCGCTGCCCGCGGCAAAAGCCTCTGCGGCGGCAACTCCCGCGAGAAAGCACGGCATATAAGAATCCGCCGCGTCACGCGGACTTGCCGACACGCCGACGGCGGCGATAGCTTCGCCGCCGATAAGTTTGCCGATGTCGGAAAAAACGTGCGGCAGATTTTTTATATGAGCGAAAACGGCGTTGGATTGACGCAGACCGCATTCTCCGTGCTTTACGGGCAACGGATATTTGACGTTCGCAACGACGCGCCCGTTCTCGTCGCAAAGCGCGGCGGACGTTGTGTAATTACTCGTGTCTATCCCGCAAAAAAGCATTTCACGAAAGTTCTGCGTTTTTCGTGCGTTTTGCCTGCAAAACGGCGTTCAAAACCCCGTTTACAAACGAGCGCACCTTGTCCGCATCGTCATAAATCTTGACGAGCTCTATCGCTTCGTTAACGGCGACCGCGTCGGGAACGTCGTCCCTAAAATACATCTCGTATATCGCAAGCCGCATAACCGCGCGGCTTACGGGAGAGATCCTCTCCTTTTTCCATTTATTCGAGTTCGCCGTTATAAGCTCGTCAAGAAATTCCATATGCTCGACGGTGCCGAAAAAAACGCTTTTTACATATTCGTCCTCGCCGATATCGCGCGCCGTAAGTGCGCGCTCGTATATCTCCACGGGAGTTTCGTCGGTGTGAAACCCGCTCTCAAACAGCAAAGATATTATCTCCGCCCTCGCTTCTCTTCTTGTCATATCGTCTGTCGTCTCCGTTTCGCAATAGTTATCCGAAATATCAATATAAATTTATAACATTATAATTATAACTGTTTGGCGCCAAAAGTCAACCCAAATTATGAATATTTTTTCGAATATTCACGTTTCGTATTCAGTCGAACGGACTTTTCGATATATCTTGCATTTTTTTTGAAATATGATATAATAAAGTTGCGCTTCTGCGGCGCAAGAAAATTTTAAGGATCTGCAAATGGAAAATAAATTACTGCGTCTTTTACGTCAAACCCTTGCGTTTCATTCCGCTTTCGTAACCGTATACGCCCTGCCCACTTTTATACGCGATACCTCGTACGGGATATCCGCAAAAAGGGTCCTTTTGTTGTTGCCGGCGGCTTTTTTCATTTCTCTTGCGAATATGCTCTTGCGCAGTCGTCGCTCTTTGCCGACTCGCGTTATATCGCATTTTCTTCTCTGCTCTTTTTCTTTTTTGCTGTTTATCGTTATTCCCGTCGGCGGAACGGGAAAGCAAAATCTGATGGTGGAAACGATATTTATCGTGCTATATCTCATTACCGCGCTTTGCGTCGGTCTTGTCGGCAAGCGACTGTCGAATGCGAAAAAGGCGGCAAACGAACAAAAAACGCAATAATAACATCGAATACGATACAAAAAAGGATCCGACGTAAGTCGGATCCTTTTTTGGCAAAGAGCCTTGCGAATATCTTATCTGTTGAGGATGAGTTTCGTCAGTTCGATGGGCTCGACGATCTTGCCGTCTTTGTAAACGCGCATATTGCCGGATGCGATCTCGTCGATAAGTATAACGTCGTCGCCGTTGTAGCCGAACTCGAACTTGATATCCCAAAGGTCGAGACCGATAGACTTAAGGTCGTCCGCAACGATCCTCGTTATCTTGAGGGTCTGCTCTTTCATACTCTCGAACATTGCGGGGGACATAATACCGAGCGCCGCAAGTCCCTCGGGGGTGACGAGCGGATCGCCCTTTTCGTCGTTTTTAAACGTGCACTCGACGTAACCGCCCGCAAGAGGAGTGCCGTCGGCAACGTACTCGCCGTATCTGCGAACGAAGCTGCCGGTAGCAACGAGACGGCAAATGACTTCAAGCCCGTGACCGAATACTTTGCCGGGGAGCACCTCCATCGTCGCGTTTTCTATATCCGCGCTGACGTAATGGGTTTTTACGCCCGCTTTTTTAAGAAGCTCGAAATAGTATACCGAGGTTTTGAGGTTTTCTCTGCCGATTCCCTCTATGGTAAGACCCACGGAATTCTCACCGGGATCGAAAACGCCGTCTTTGCCGGTACAATCATCCTTAAACTTCAGCATAACGTGACCGTTATCGAGGCTGTAAACGTCCTTTGTTTTGCCGGTATAAACTTTTTCCATTTCAATACTCCTTTGACGAATGGCTCAAAAATTTTCGCTTAATTATAACACAATTCGAACGCAATAGCAATGATTTTTTTACATTTTATGTTATTTTTTTAAGGCGCGTGCGACCTGCACAACACGGCTTGCGAAGAAGTGCGTTTTTCGGCGCTTTTGACGAAAAAACGATTACGGCGCGTCTTTTGACGCGCCGTAATCGCGAAGACGAATCGTTCGCACATCCGAAGATCCGCTATATCCGTAATTTGTGGGGACGCTTTAAGGCTTTTTTACCGCCATAGCGCACCAACCGTTTTTCTCGCGCACCTCGTCGACGACGAGCCCCGCTTTCATCAGCGCTTCCTTTACCTCGTCCGCGCGCTCGGATATGATGCCCGAGGCAAGCAGTGTCGTGTCGTCGTGCATAAAGTCCACGATATCCGTCGACATACGAATGATAATATCCGCAACAATATTTGCGCATATAACGTCGTATTTACCGTGGCGTACGTCGCGCAAAAGGTCTGATCGCTCGCACGTAACGTCGCAGCCGTTGAACTTCGCGTTTTCCGCGGCTACCTCGACTGCTATGGGGTCGATATCGTACGCGTAGCATTGACCTGCGCCGAGTTTTTTCGCGCATATGGCGAGAATACCGCTGCCGCACCCCACGTCAAGCACCGAGCACCCCTTGCGCACTCTCTCTTCGAGCATACCGATAACGAGACTCGTCGTCTCGTGCGAGCCGGTACCGAACGCCATCCCGGGGTCCATCGTTACGATTATCTCACCGTCGGCGGGCGAATGTTTTTCCCATTTCGGAACGATGACGACGCGTTTGCCCGCACGCAAAGGCTTGTAATAGCGCTTCCAGTTATTGACCCAGTCAGCCTCGTTCAGGTTCTGCTCGGTAACGTCGGCTTCGATTGCCTCAAGGCTGAGTCTTTCGCGCAGAAACGCGAGCGTGCCGCGCACGCGCTCCTTATCCTCCGCGGGGAGAAATACCGAAACGGAAGCTATCCCCTTGTCCGCGTTAAGTATGGACTCGTCGATAAGGTCGCCGTATACGCCCGCAAGGTCGACGTCGCTGTAATCTTCGATCATAAGATTTACGTCGATAACGGTCATTATCGCGGTGAGTCTGTCGAGCATAGGTAATTTGACCGTAGCTTTTATTTGCGTCCACTCCGAAAAGACGTAATCAGTTGCCATGCTTATCTCCGTTCATTTTATCTATGATCCTGCTCAAAAAAGAGTTGCGCTTTGAATAATTCGATTCTCCGCAGGCGTCGGCAAACTGACGCATAAGCTCTTTTTGCTTTGCGTTCAGCGAGCGCGGCGTTTCGACGTTAACGGTGAAGATAAGGTCACCCCTGCGCCCCGAAGAGTTGATAACGCAAGCGCCGTTTTGCTTAAGCGAAAACCTCGTGCCCGTCTGCGTCCCCTCGGGGATCTTGTATTTTTTCGTGCCCTCGAGGGTTGGAATGTCGATCTCCGCGCCGAGCGTTGCCTCGGCTACGGTCACGGGAACCTCGCAGAATATATCCGCGCCGCGTCGCGTGAATATCTTGTGCTCCTTAACTCGTACCTCGATTATCAAATCGCCCGCAGGACCTCCGTTTGCCCCGTCGTTGCCCTGCCCGCGCAATGCTATCCTTTCACCGTTCGAGATACCTGCCGGTATCGAAACGGACAGCTTTTTGCTTTGACGCAAAAAACCAGTTCCGCGGCAAGTGTCGCACGGCTCTTTTATAATCTTGCCCGTTCCTCGGCAGGCGTCGCACGTTACGGTAGACTGAAATTGCATACCGCCGAGGCGCTGGGTAACGTTCTTTTGACCCGTTCCGCCGCAGGCTTTGCAAGTCTCCGACTTGCCGCCCTTAGCACCGGTACCGCCGCAGGACGAACACGAAGAAACTTTGTTAAAACTTACGTCCTTTTTCGTGCCGAAAGCCGCCTCCTCAAAGGTTACGGTAACGGCTATGCCGATATCGTCGCCTCTGCGCGGAGCGTTGCGGCGAGCGGAGCCGCCCGACGAAAAGCCGCCGCCGAAGAAAGAACTGAATATATCTCCGAAACCGCCGAATCCGCCGAAATCGGAGTACGATCCGGCGCCGCCCATACTTCCGTCAAACGCCGCGTGACCGTAGTTGTCGTACGCCGCGCGCTTTTCGGAGTCGGAAAGAACGGCGTACGCGTCGTTTATCTCCTTAAACTTCGCCTCGGCTTCTTTGTCGCCGGGATTCATATCGGGGTGATATTTTTTGGCAAGTTTGCGGTATGCTTTTTTTATCGTGTCGTCGTCGGCACTCCGCTCAACGCCGAGCACCTCGTAATAATCTCTTTTATCTGCCATAGATCTTTTGCCTCTCCTGCCGTGAGCAAGTAATCGAATATCGTTTCTCGGGGTGCCGCAATTCACGGCACCCCGAGATTATAAGATCAGTTACCGCTCTTATCCTCAAAGTCGGTATTGTAGTAAGTTCCGTCGGAGCCTGTATCGGAAGCGCCGTTGCCTGTAGCGGCGCCGTCGGCGTTTGCGCCGGACGAGCTTTGCGCATAGAGCTTTTCGGAGAGCTTGCCGAACGCCTTTTCAAGGGCTTCGGTGTCCGCCTTTATCTCCTCGGTAGAGCCGCCGTTAACGGTGTTCTTGAGCTTTTCGATAGCGGATTTTACCTCAGCCGTATCTTCCTCGGGCAATTTGCCGTTGATCTCCTCGAGAGTCTTTTCGGATTGGAATACGAGATTCTCGGCGTGATTCTTGACCTCGACAGCTTCCTTTTGCTTTTTGTCCTCGTCCGCGAACTTTTCGGCTTCGCGAACGGCTCTGTCGATGTCCTCTTGGCTCATATTGGTGGAGCTGGTTATCGTTATATGCTGCTCTTTACCGGTGCCCTTATCCATCGCGGTAACGTTTACGATACCGTTTGCGTCGATATCGAAAGTGACCTCGATCTGAGGAATTCCGCGGGGTGCCGGGGGGATACCGTCGAGAGTGAATCTGCCGAGGGTGGTGTTGCCGGCAGCCATCTCACGCTCGCCCTGCAAAATGTGGATCTCGACCGACGTTTGATTGTTTGCCGCCGTCGAATATATCTGGCTCTTTTTTACGGGGATGGTCGTGTTTCTGTCGATTATGCGATTAAATACGCCGCCCATAGTCTCGATACCGAGAGAAAGGGGCGTTACGTCGAGAAGCAACAAATCCTTAACGTCGCCGCCGAGGACGCCGCCCTGAATTGCCGCGCCGATTGCAACGCATTCGTCGGGATTGATTCCCTTGAAAGGCTCTTTGCCCATAAACTTCTTGACAGCTTCCTGAACTGCGGGGATACGGGTAGATCCGCCGACGAGAAGCACTTTGTCGACCTGCGAGGGGTTAACGCCCGCGTCGGAGAGGACCTGCTTCGTTGGGCGCATAGTGGCTTCGACAAGATCCGAGGTAAGCTCGTTGAACTTCGCACGGCTCAAGGTTGTGCTGAAGTGAACGGGGCCGCTTGCGGTAGCTGTAAGGAACGGCAGGTTGATCTCCGTCGTGCTCATACCGGAAAGCTCTATCTTTGCTTTCTCCGCAGCCTCTTTGAGTCTTTGCATTACCATCTTGTCGCCGCGTACGTCAATACCCTGCTCCGACTTAAAGCTGTCGGCTATCCAATCGATAACTCTCTGGTCGAAGTCGTCACCGCCGAGCTTGTTGTTGCCCGCCGTTGCAAGAACTTCGAAAACTCCGTCGGATATCTCGAGCAAAGAAACGTCGAACGTTCCGCCGCCGAGGTCGAATACCATAATTTTTTGGTCGGTCTCTTTATCCATACCGTATGCCAAAGCCGCAGCAGTCGGCTCGTTTATGATACGCAATACCTCAAGCCCCGCGATCTTGCCCGCGTCCTTGGTAGCCTGACGCTGTGCGT
>CAZOFD010000026.1:0-22811 GCA_964579135.1 uncultured Ruminococcus sp.
CAACAACCTGCTGATTACAAATCAGCTGCTCTGCCATTGAGCCACACCAGCAAATAAACGACGCTGTGACCGAACGAGTGCTATTATACAGTATTTTTTTCGCGTTGTCAATAGATTTTTTTCGATTTTTTTTGATTTTTTTGCCGCGCCGTCTTTTGCGTGTGTCTGCGACGGCGCGATCGGTGCGAAACGAAAATAAAAGGCGTGCGAAAAAGCGAGATAAAAATCCGAAACGAAAGTTAAAACCGTCGCAGGACGTTTCGACGGCGCGAGCTCGGCTGTACCGAAGCGCGAGGCGAGCCGGCGTGACGGATGCGTTTTGCACAAAAATCGATGAATGCTATTTACAATTTGTTGCAAAAGTTGTATAATACGCATATACGAATAAAATCGCAATGGGAGAATCTCGATAATATGGAAAACGGAAAAGCGATAATAATCGGTGCGGGTCCCGCCGGATTGACGGCGGCTTACAGATTGTTAAAAGAGACGAACGTAAAGCCCGTTATACTTGAAGAGAGCGATTGTGTGGGAGGTATATCGCGCACGGTCTCGTACAACGGCAACCGTATGGATATAGGCGGGCACCGCTTTTTCTCGAAAAACGCGGAAGTAAACGCTATGTGGCGGGAACTTATGCCGCTACAGGGGGCGCCCTCGTTGGACGACAAGATTCTCGGCGTGCACAAAGCGATAGCGGAAGTGGGTCCCGACCCCGAAAACGAGGACAGAGTTATGCTTTTGCGCCGCCGCATATCGAGAATATATTTTTTGCGTAAGTTTTTCGATTATCCGATAAGCCTTAAGCCCGAGACTTTTATAAATATGGGCTTCAAAAACACCGTGAGATCGGGATTCGGATATCTCGGCAGTTGCGCCGTGAAAAGAGAAGAGACGTCGCTCGAGAATTTTTATATCAACCGTTTCGGCAGACCGCTTTACGAGATGTTTTTCGAGGATTATACGACAAAGCTTTGGGGCAGACATCCGTCGCAGATATCCGCCGACTGGGGGGCGCAGCGCGTTAAAGGGCTCTCTTTGACGAAAGCCGTGTGGAACGTTTTGTCAAAACCGTTCAAATCCGCGGATAAGGTCGAAACTTCTTTGATAGAGGAGTACCTTTATCCAAAATACGGTCCCGGTCAACTTTGGGAAAAGCTTGCGGACGAGGTGCGCTCGCTCGGGGGCGAGATAGTGTTCGGCTGTCGTATCGCGAAGATAAACGTCGAGGGCAACTCTGTCTCGTCGGTGGAATGTGAGGACGGTCGTATTTTTGCGGGCGACGAATTCTTTTCCACAATGCCCGTCAAGGATCTTGTCGCGGGTATGGGCGACGTTCCGCCCGAAGACGTTCGCAGGGTCGCCGCGGGGCTGCCGTATCGCGATTTTATAACCGTCGGTTTGCTTTGCGACAAACTCAAGCTCGAAAACAAGACCAAATACAAAACGCTCACGGGCGACGTTCCCGACTGTTGGATATATATCCAGGAAAGGGACGTGCGTATCGGTCGCTTGCAGATATTCAACAACTGGTCGCCGTACATGGTCTCGGATCCCGAGCATAAGATCTGGCTCGGGCTCGAATATTTCTGCAACGAGGGCGACAATCTTTGGAATATGACGGACGACGACTTTATTTCGTTTGCCGTCGGCGAACTCGAAAAGATCGGCGTGCTCGATGCCGCCGACGTCGAGGACGCAACGCGTATTCGCGTCAAAAAAGCGTATCCCGCGTATTTCGATACTTACGCCGAGTTCGATACGGTCAAAAATTGGCTGACGGATATCGATAATCTTTGGTGTATCGGCAGGAACGGACAACACAGATATAATAATATGGATCATTCTATGCTCACCGCTATCGAAGCGGTGCGCGAGATTGCCTCCGGCAGGCGCGATAAGTCTGCGGTGTGGAGCGTTAATACCGAAAAAGAATACCACGAGAGCGCAAAAGCCGAGTCGTAACGCGGCGACGCCGCGCGAGAGAATTTTGCGCGGGCGGGAAAGGAATGTTTCGGGCTATGAAAAAAACTTTTGAGAAGATCCGAAGTGCGCTTGCTTCGCGCTCGCGTTTCGGGGGGCGGCGCGGCGAACTTATCGTGACTGTTTTGTGCGTAGCGCTCGCGCTTCTCGCTTTGGGGCTGGCGCTGTATTATATATACGGTCCGGGCGAGGGATATTTTCATTCCGACTGCACGGATTCGATACTTTGGGCAAACGCCTCGGTCGAAGCGGGCAAAACGTTTGACGAAAACTTTAAATACGCCGCGCTTTTGCCTTTTTCCTCGGGCATTTGGCTCGTGCCGCTTATACGCGTTTTCGGGCTGTCGATGACGGCGCATAACGCCGGAATGGCGATATTTGCCGTTCTGTTCGCCCTTGCGATTTGGTTTTTCGCCCGTTCCGCCGGTTACGGCGTCGCTTGGAGCTCTCTTTCGGTCTTTGCGGCGTTTATGCTCCTTTCGGGGTCGGATAAGCTGCGCGAGCTGATGTGGGGGCACACGATATATTACAGCCTCGGCATACTGCTGCTTATCGTTACGCTCGGTCTTGCCATACGGGCGGAAAACGCCGTCGAAAAAAACAAAAAAACGCAGTACGTTTATCTTTTGCTGCTCGGCGCCGTTGCTTTGGGTACGGCGACGGACGGCTTGCAACTGATCGCCATAGCGACACTGCCTGTCGCGGCGGCTTTGGCGGCGGAAAAGTTTTTCTGCGGCAAAGAAAAACTTTTTTCGGGAAGTTTTATGCCGAAATTGCTTATAGTTTGCGTGCTTGCGCTGTTTAGCCTTGTGGGGTTGCGCGTTCTTGACGTTATGACGGACGGCGGCAAGATAAGCGCCGGATACGCCGACGCGTATTCCGGGCTCAGCGAGGTTTCCGCGTGGCTCGGCAATTCGCAACGGTTTTTCGGGCATTGGTTTGCGCTTTTCGGCGTCGAAACGCCGGATTTTGCCGTGGGCGGCGAGCTTACCGCGCAAACGCTTATCGACCTTGCGACTTTCGCTATGCGTACGGTCTGTGGCGTTGTGCTTTTGATACTTCCGATAGTTATGTTTTTCGCGTACGGTAAATTGCGCGAGCGTTCGACGAGATACGTGCTTTGGGCGCATACCGCCGTGAGCGCGGTCATAATGTTCGGGTTTATATGCGGTAAACTTTCGAACGCCAATTGGCGTCTTACGCCTATGCTCGGCTCGTCCGTTTTCGTCGCGATCGCCGCCTGCCGCGAACTTTGCCTTGCGGCACGTGAAAAGATAGCCGTCGCTTCGGTCGCGGAGGGGGCGGACAAAGAGGGGGCGGACGGCGAGACGTCGGACGTCGGCGACTCCGACACCGAGACTGCGGGAGACGTTGCGAGCTCCGGCGTTGCCGCGAGAAGGATGGCGACGAGAGCGGCGGCGCTTTTGTGCTCCGTGATCATCGCGACGTCGGCTCTTACCGCGTTGCAGATCCGAAAGATGCCCGCGGATTACGGGGCGGATAACGATCTGCACAAGCTTTGCGCTTTTCTCGAGGAAAAGGAATTGGATTACGGCTACGCGACGTTTTGGCAATCTCAGGCGATAACGTTGCTTTCGTCGGGCGACGTGTTTGTCAATTGCGTTTCCGCCGACAAATTCGGCGTGAACTTCCGCCACTACCAGTCGAGCCGCGAGTGGTACGACAGGGAAGAGGACGATTGCTTTATCCTTTTGACCGAAGCCGAATATTCCGCCGTTAGAGGCAACTCGCGCTGGACGGAATGGATAGAGAACGATCTTGTCGCCGAATACGACGACGTTGAGGGGTACAGGATATTCGTTTTCTCGCGTAAATTGATATCCGCGTCGTAACGCGGGAAAACGAAGCACCGTACGTCGCGACGAAATTAACCGTGCGACGTCGCGATAAAGATTAGGATTGGTATACGCCGAAATATGAGATTTTTGACCCCGGACTATTATTTTGAGAAATATACGGATATAACCCCCGAGTTCCTTGCCGGTATCGGTTGCCGTGTGTTGCTGACGGACCTTGACAACACTCTGGCACCTTACGAGCAGCCGGATGCGGACGAGCGACACGTCGCCTTTTTCGCCGCACTTGCCGAAGCCGGCATTTCGGCGGTTCTTATATCGAATAACGACGGCGCGCGGCTCGAGAGATTCAACGCGTCGCTCGGGCTGCCCGCATATGCGAAAAGCGGCAAGCCGAGTCCGCGTTTTTTGCGTCGTGCGATGAAAAGGTGCGGCGGCGTAAAAAAGGATACCGTAATGCTCGGCGATCAGCTTTTGACCGATACTTTGGCAGGGCGCTTGGCGGGTGTGACGTGCATCGTCGTGCCGCCGATAAACGACAGGCGCGACGCGTTTACGCGATTTAAGCGCTTTTTGGAGCGTCCGTTTATAAAACGTTTGTTAAAAAAGCAAAAAACGAAAATAACGAAAAGAAATGATCTTTAAATCGGAGAAAATTGCAATGACACATCTTGAACGAACGAGAAAAGCTATGAACGAGGCGGGTGTAGAGGCTCTGCTCGTTTCATCGAATGCAAATCTGTATTGGCTGACGGGATTTGATTACGACGACGGAATGACGCTCGTAACGCAGCGCCGTGCGTGTCTTTTTACGGATTTCAGATATATAGAGGCGTGCCGCGCAAGTCGAGCCGCGGAAGAGTTTGAGATAATTATGCCGCAGGGCATAATATCTGGCGTTTCGGACGTCCTGCGCGAAGAGAGGATTTCCTCACTTGCTCTCGAGGAGGCGACCGTATCTCTCGGGACTTACGAGCGCATATCGTCGGCACTTGATTTTTGTCGAGTCGGGGGCGGTGCCTCTGCGCTGATCGACAAATTGCGCGAATATAAAGACGACGGCGAGATCGAGATCATCCGTCGTGCGCAGAGTATAACGGACGCGGCTTTCGCTCATATAACGGAATATATAAGACCCGATATGACGGAAAAACAGGTCGCGCTCGAACTCGAATTCTTTATGCGTTCGCACGGGGCGGACGGCGAGGCTTTCAAGACCATTGCCGTTTCGGGCAGCGCGTCTTCGCGCCCGCACGGGGAGCCGCGCGACACGATGCTTGAGAAGGGCTTTTTGACAATGGATTTCGGTGCGCGCGTCGACGGTTACTGCTCGGATATGACTCGAACGGTCGTTATCGGTCGCGCCGACGACGAGATGCGGCGACTTTACGAAACGGTGCTTTCGGCGCAGCGTACCGCGCTTGCCGGGCTGCGTGCCGGCATCGGTTGCAACGAGGGCGACGCGCTTGCGCGCGATATAATCAACGCCGCGGGTTACGAGGGACGTTTCGGTCATTCGCTCGGGCACGGTGTCGGGCTTTATATACACGAGGCGCCCGCCCTTTCGGCTTCCAAGCTTCACGCCGGACGCGTGCTTGAGGCGCGTCAGGTCGTAACCGTCGAGCCCGGCATATATATCGAGGGTAAATACGGGTGCAGGATCGAGGATATGGTGCTCGTAACGGAGAACGGAGTGAATAATTTTACGGCTTCTCCCAAGGAATTGCTCGAATTGTGCATATAAATTCAAAAAATATTTATTTTTTTCAAAAAAACTATTGACAAATATGCAAGTGCGGCGTATAATATGTGCATAACATATGAATACGCCGCATAAAAATTCGTGCGCGTTAAGGAGAATTCAAAATGGCTGTAAAAGATAAAAGCAAAATAAAAAAAGTTGTGCTCGCATATTCCGGCGGACTCGACACGTCGATAATCATCCCGTGGCTCAAAGAGAATTATAACGACTGCGAGGTCATCGCCGTTTCCGGCAACGTCGGGCAGGCGGACGAGCTCGAGGGTCTTGAGGAAAAGGCGATAAAGACCGGCGCTTCGAAGCTCTACGTGCTCGATCTTACCGACGATTACGTCGACAACTACGTCATTCCTACGATGAAAGCCGGCGCACTTTACGAGGAATACCTGCTCGGCACGTCGCACGCACGCCCCTGCATAGCAAAGGCTCTTGCGGAAATCGCCGTAAAAGAGGGCGCGGACGCGATATGCCACGGTTGTACCGGCAAGGGCAACGATCAGGTTCGTTTCGAATTGACTCTTATGCATTTCGCTCCGGATATTCCGATCATCGCGCCTTGGCGCGAATGGAACATAAAGTCCCGCGAGGAGGAGATCGATTATGCCGAGGCGCATAACGTCCCCCTTAAGATAAATCGCGAGACCAATTATTCCAAAGACAAAAATCTTTGGCATCTCTCTCACGAGGGGCTTGATCTCGAAGACACGGGCAACGAGCCGCTTTACGAGAAAGAGGGCTTCCTCGAGATGGGGGTTTCGCCCATAAACGCGCCCGACGAGCCGACGTACGTCGAGCTCGAGTTTGAAAAGGGTGTGCCGACAGCGCTCGACGGCGAAAAGATGAGCGCGAAAAACATTATTTTGAAGCTGAACGAGTTGGGCGGCAAAAACGGTATCGGTCTGCTTGACATTGTGGAGAACCGCTTGGTCGGTATGAAATGCCGAGGCGTGTACGAGACACCCGGCGGGGCAATTCTCTACAAGGCGCACAGCGTGCTCGAGACCCTTTGCCTCGATAAGTACACCATGCACGAAAAGCAAAAACTTGCCGTAACGTACGGCGAGTTGGTCTACAACGGTCAGTGGTTTACCCCCTTGCGCGAGGCGCTTGCCGCGTTTGTAGATAAAACGCAGGAGAACGTCACGGGCAAAGTAAGGCTCAAACTCTATAAGGGCAATATGATAAACGCGGGCGTTTGGAGTGATAAGTCCCTTTACAGCGAGAAGATCGCAACGTTCGGTGAGTCCGATTACAATCAGGCGGATGCTGACGGATTCATCAATCTGTACGGTTTGCCCGTAAAAGTCGCGGCACTTATGCGCGACGGCAAACTGGACTGACGACAGTTGCCCCATAAGGGTTGCCGAAAGGCAACCCTTATGGGCGTATTTACGACAAAAGCCGCGCGTGCGCGGCAAAATACGAGCGGAAAGGAAACTCGCCCGACGGGCGCGGCAAAAATAAAATGGCAAAAATGTGGGAGGGGCGCACTTCCGGTCAGACCGACTGCGTGGCTGACGAATTCAATTCGTCCATAGGATTCGATAAAAGGATGTATCGCGAGGACGTCACGGGCAGTGTGGCGCACGCGGCGATGCTCGGCAAGCGCGGTATCATAAGCGAGGCGGAGGCGAACGTGCTTATCGAGGGGCTCGGCGATATTTTGGCGGATATCGAGAGCGGCGAGCTCAAGATCGATTCTTCGTGCGAGGATATACATATGTTCGTCGAGCAGGTGCTTACGGAGCGCGTGGGCGACGTGGGAAAAAAACTCCACACCGCGCGCAGCCGCAACGACCAAGTTGCCCTCGATCTGCGTATGTATCTCCGCTCGGGGATAGTCGACGTATGCGAAAAACTGACCTTGCTCATAAGGGGCGTGACCGACAAAGCGGAGGAATACCGCGGTGCTATAATGCCGGGATATACGCATATGCAAAGGGCGCAGCCGATAACTTTCGGGCATCATCTTATGGCGTATTCTTATATGCTTTTGCGCGATCGCGAGCGTATGTGCGATGCGGCGTTGCGTATGAATCTCTCTCCGATAGGGTCGTGTGCGCTCGCGGGCACGACTTACGACGTCGATAGAGGCTTTGAGGCGGAGCGCCTCGGCTTCGACGGTGTTGTGGCAAACAGTATCGACGGAGTTTCCGACAGAGATTTTTGCGTGGAGTTCCTTTCGGCGGCGTCGACGCTGATGATGCATCTTTCGCGTTTTTGCGAGGAACTCGTGCTTTGGTCGAGTTGGGAGTTCGGATTCGTCGAGCTTTCCGACGCTTATACCACGGGCTCGTCCATAATGCCGCAAAAGAAAAATCCGGATATGGCGGAGCTCGTTCGCGGCAAAACCGGGCGTGTCTACGGCGATCTCGTTTGTATGCTGACATTGCTCAAGGGGCTGCCGCTGGCATACAACAAGGATATGCAGGAGGATAAGGAGTGTGTTTTCGACGCGCTCGACACCGTTATGCATTGCCTTGATATTATGGTGCCGATGATATCGTCTATGCAGGCGAAAACGGACAATATGCGCGCCGCCGCGAAAAAAGGATTTATAAACGCCACGGATCTCGCCGATTGGCTTGTCGGCAAGGGCTTGCCGTTCCGTACGGCGTACAAAATATCCGGCAAAATCGTCGCAAGGTGCATAAAAGACGGGACGGTGCTCGAGGAGTTGCCGCTCGACGTGTATCGAGAGTATTCCGAAGCGTTTGACGAGGACGTGTACCGTGCCATCGATCTCGAGGTCTGCGTTGCAAGGCGGATATCCGAGGGAGGCACTTCCGTCGCCTCGGTTGAGAAGCAGATAGCGCAAGTTCGCCAAATGCTTTGATCGATTTTGCCGTCGGTGAGTGTTCGGTCGGCAACGGTACTTGCGCACCCGCGCGATGTGCAAAACCGTAAATGAAAAATAATAAATTCCGCACGGCGTGCCGTTTTAGGCGCGCTGTGCGGAATTTTTCTTTTTACCGGCGTCACTTCGGCGTGCTTTGCGTTTCGTCGTTTTTTAAATTTCGAGCCGCGCCGGCTCCGCGTGGCGAATTTTGTCGTATATGCTTTGGCGGTTGACAAGTTATGAAATATGTTATATAATAATGTCGAAAAGTTTCTTCCGAAGCACTTTGTACCGAAAAAACGAAGAAAACGGAAAATGGAGAAATATCAATGAATAATGAAAAACTCACGGCGCTGAAGCAGACAGCCGCGCGAGTACGTCTCGGCGCTCTGCGCGGTGTGCACGCGGCAAAGTCGGGGCATCCGGGCGGTTCGCTGTCTGTTGCCGATATACTGACGTATCTCTATTTCGAGGAGATGCGGGTCGATCCGACTCGCCCGAAGTGGGAGGATCGAGACAGGCTCGTCCTTTCCAAAGGGCACACGGCTCCCGCGCTTTATGCCGTCCTTGCCGAGAAAGGCTTTTTTCCCTCGGACGAGCTTGACGGATTGCGCAATATAGATTCTTTTTTGCAGGGTCACCCCGATATGAAGGGCACGCCCGGCATCGATATGTCTACGGGCTCCCTCGGTATGGGCGTTTCCGCGGCGTGCGGAATGGCGCTTGCCGCCAAGATCGACGGCAAGGATTATCGCACGTATGCCGTTATAGGCGACGGCGAGTCGGAAGAGGGGCAAGTATGGGAGGCGGCTATGTTTGCCGCACATTACTCGCTTGACAACCTTTGCTTTATAATCGACCTCAACGGTTTGCAGATCGACGGCAAGATAACGGACGTTATGAACCCCACGCCGCACGACAAAAAGTTCGAGGGCTTCGGATTTAACGTTATCACGGCGGACGGACACGATTTCGAGTCGCTCGAGGCTGCTTTTGCCGCCGCACGCGCGGCAAAGGGCAGACCGTCCGTTATAATCGCGAAGACCGTTAAGGGCAAGGGCGTTTCGTTTATGGAAAACGAGGCCTCGTGGCACGGAACGGCGCCGAATGACGAGCAATATGCCGCCGCGGTAGCCGAAATTCAAGCGGCACTTTGAGAAAGGCGGAGATGAAAATGGCAGAAAAGATAGCGACAAGGGAAGCGTACGGAAACGCGCTTGCCGAATTCGGAGATAAGTACGATTTCGTCGTTCTCGACGCGGATCTCGCCGCAGCGACAAAGACCGGCACTTTTAAAAAGAAATTCCCCGAAAGATTTTTCGATTGCGGTATTGCCGAGGGCAATATGATAACGGTGGCGGCGGGTCTTGCGACCACCGGCAAGACGGTTTTTGCCTCGAGTTTCGCGATGTTTGCGGCAGGCAGAGCTTTCGAGCAGATCCGCAACTCGGTGGCGTATCCGCACCTGAACGTTAAGATAGGCGCAACTCACGCCGGCATTACCGTCGGCGAGGACGGCGCAACTCACCAGTGCCTTGAGGATATAGGTCTTATGCGTACCATCCCGGGAATGGCGATAGTCAATCCCGCGGACGCGGTGGAGGCTCGTGCCGCAGTCGAGTGGGCGATCAATTATAACGGTCCCGTTTACCTGAGATTCGGCAGGCTTGCGGTGCCCGTGATATTCGACCGCGAGACCTACAAGTTCGAATTCGGTAAAAACAAAACTTTGCGCGAGGGCAGCGACGTTACCGTTATGGCAACGGGAACGACCGTAGCTATGGCGCTTGAGGCGGCGGATATCCTTGCCGCGGAGGGCATCTCCGTTCGCGTTACCGACGTTCACACGATAAAACCGCTCGACACGGAAGACGTTGCTTACGTCGCAAAGACCACGGGAGCGATCGTTACCGCGGAGGAGCACAATATCATCGGCGGTCTCGGTTCCGCAGTGGCGGAAGCGGTTGCCGAAACTTGCCCCGTGCCCGTTATAAGGGTCGGTATCAAGGATTCGTTCGGAAGATCCGGCACAGTCCCCGCACTGCTTGAGAGATACGGGCTTACCGCGTCTGCCGTCGCACAGGCGGCTCGAGCTGCCGTTGCGGCGAAAAACAAGGCTTGAGGTGCGATAAAAATGAATATTTTTATGCGTTTTCCCGAGGGACGTGCCAAAGCGTTAACGCTCAGTTACGACGACGGTGTGGAGCAGGATAAGCAACTTATGTCGGTGCTCGACGCCTACGGGATAAAGTGCACCTTTAACCTAAACGGTAAGTATTTTGAAAAAGATATAAGAACGTACGAGCCGGATCGTCTCCACCGCCCGATGGGGAAGATAGACGCCGTCGAGCTTTATCGTTCCGCGTTCGAACGCGGTCACGAGGTTGCCGTTCATTCTTATTCTCATCCTTTTCTCGACCAATTGCCATTGCCGCTTGCGGTATACGACGTTGTTCGCGACAGGGCGCGGCTCGAAGAGCTCTTCGGCGGCGTTATAAGGGGCGCGGCATACCCCTACGGTACGTATAACGACGGCGCGGTAGAGGCAATGCGTTCCGTCGGGATAAAATATGCGAGAACGATCGCCGCTACGGGCAAGTTCGACTTGCCCTCGGATTGGCTGAGGCTTTGCCCCACGTGTCATCACGGCAGCCCCGAGCTCTTCGATCTGGCGGACGCGTTTTTGGCTGAAAAAGTCGAAAGAGCACCGAAGATGTTCTACCTTTGGGGGCACTCTTTCGAGTTTGAGAAAAACGGAAACTGGGACGTTATCGAGAATTTTTGCCGTAAGACGGGCGGCAGAGACGACGTGTGGTATGCCTCGAACGTCGCGATATACGATTACGTCAAGGCGTACGAAAGGCTTGAGTTTTCGCTTGACGGCGGCACGGTATATAACCCGAGCGCCGCAAAGGTCTGGTTTGAGATCGCGGGCGAGGTTAAAAGCGTCGACGCAGGTCAAACGGCAAAACTTAACTGAAATAATAAACGCTCCGTGCGGCATTGCCGCGCGGAGCGTGCTTTTTTATCGTCTGTAATAAAGCCCGTTGGTTTTGAGGTAAGAGATAAGAGTCGCGGGCCAGTCCGTTTGGATAAGGTCAAAGCCGCGTCGCGCCGCCCACCCCCAGCTTCCGTCGGGGTCGCCGCACATCGCCGCGTCGTCCGAGTGCCCTGCCGCGATTTGTCGGCGGCAATCGTAAATTATCGTGTTCAGCCAAACCAGTTTGCCGTCGCTGTGCATTTTTGCGATAAATTCTTCGCTGCCGACCTCGTCGTTGTCGTCCTCAAACAGCACTTCGACCCCGACGTAGTTTATATTTCGCCGCATAAGATCTTCGTGCAAGGGGTGAGTGTTCTTGGCGAGCGGCATAAATTGAAGCTCGGGCGCAACCTCCTCGAGAACGCGAAAAACGTTTTCGTTCGGGAGGGATTTTACCAATATCTGCTCGCTCATGCCGTGCTTTTTTATCGCGTTGTGGATCTCGCGCGGATGATCCCAAAATTTATCGACGTTGACGTAGCACCTGCCCTTAAATCGGCGCAAAAACTCGTCGAAGGTGTATACGGGGAATTGCGTCGGTACGCGGTCGTAATTGAGGTATCTGAGATGCGATATCTCCTCGTCGGTCAAAAGCGAGAGGCTTTTGGTGTCACGCGGGAGGTGCGAGCTCTCCATCCCGGGGTGGAATACGTACAGAGTGCCGTTTGCGCTCATGGCAACGTCCGTTTCTATCATATCCGCGCCCTGCGACAGCGCGATCTCATACGCGGGGAGCGTGTTGCAGGGGATATTGCCGCCGGCAACTCCGCGGTGAGCGACTATCATTATATGGTCTTGCGTCGTTTTTTGAAAATCGAAGTCCATTTTTCGTTCCTTTCGTGCTCCGCCGGCAGTGCGTCGACGAACACAGCTTTTGTCGCAACCTGCCGTGGGGCGGGTTGCCGCATCTGTAATTTTACCATAAATATACGGAGAATTCAATATCGGACAATTTATTTCTTGACTTATCTTCGCAAACATTATATAATCACATTATATATATTGAAAAACGGCTCGTCGGGAGTCGGGGAGGCAATGATGGAAAGAACGGATATCGAAGCAAAATATAAATGGGATCTTTCGGTGATATATGCCGACGAGGACGCTTTTGCAGCCGATTACAAAGCGGCTGAGGATATGATAGAGGCGTTTGCAAAGCACGAGGGAACTATGTGCCGCAGCGGCGAGGCGCTTTACGCCGCTTTGCGCGATATGGCGGATATGGAATATAAGGTGGAAAAGCTCTTGGAGTACGCATATCTCGGATTTGCCGTTGACAGCACGAAAAGCGCAAGCCAAGCGCTTTGGGCAAAGGGGCGCGCTCTGCTGGCGAAGGCGGTTGCCGCAACTTGGTTCGTTTCGCCGTATATTTTAAAGCTCGACGAAGAAACGATAAACTCGTTTTTCCGCGAATGCCCGAGCCTTGAGACCTTCCGTCGTCGCGTTTACACGATAGTGCGCCAAAAGCCGTATACGTTGTCCGACGACGGCGAGCAGCTTATCTCCAAGCTCGACGAAAATTTCGGCACTCACGAAGAGGTTCGCAGTATATTCGAAAACTCGGATCTGCGCTTCGGCAAGATCCGCGGCGAAGACGGAAAACCCGTCGAGTTAACGGACGCGACCTACGTAACGTTCCTTATGAGCGGCGAGCGTCGTGTTCGCCGTGCGGCGTTCTGCGAGCTGTACCGTACGTACGGTCAATTCGCCAATACTTTGGCAACGCTTTTCAACGCTATGGTGCGCGAAAATTGCAACCTTGCGCGTGTCCGCGGGTTCCGTGATTCGTTGACGTCTTCTACGTTTGCCGACGAGGTTACTCCCGAGATATACGAAAATCTGATAGCTTCCGTAAACAGAGGATTGCCTGCGATATACGATTATTGGAAGCTCAAAGCTCGAGTACTCGGTATGAAGCGTTTGCATATGTACGACGTATATACCCCGCTTGTCGGCAAGTTCGACCGCAAATATACCTACGAGGAGGCAGTCGACGAAGTGCTTGCCACCACCGAGGTGTACGGTAGCGAATATTCGGGTGCCCTCCGTGCGGGACTTACCGAAAAGGGCTGGGTCGACGTTTATCCCTCGCGCGGCAAACGCGGAGGCGCTTTCAGCGGCGGAGGTCCCGCTACCGAGCCCTATATTTTGCTCAACTTTAACGGCAAGTACGACGACGTCTCCACTCTTGCGCACGAAGCGGGTCACTCTATGCATTCGTGGTATTCGAGAAAGTATAACGAGCCGCACGATTCGAATTATACGATCTTCGTCGCAGAGGTAGCGTCGACGGTCAACGAGCTTTTGCTCGCACACCGCAAGCTGCGCGAATGTACCGATAACGAGGAAAAACTGTATATTCTGAACCAGTTGCTCGAGACCTATAAGGGTACCCTCTTCCGCCAGACGATGTTCGCGGAGTTCGAGAGGGATATCCACGCCGCAAGCGAAGCGGGCACGCCCCTTACCGCCGAATCGATATCCGCTTGCTATTATGAGCTTGTCAAAAAATATTTCGGTCCCGCAGTTGTTTGCGACAAGCAGATCGAGCTTGAATGGGCGAGGATCCCGCATTTTTACAGTTGTTTTTACGTTTACAAGTATGCGACTTGTATCTCGGCGGCAACGGCTATCGTTAAGCGCATAGAGACCGAGGGCGAGGCGTACGTCGGCAAATATATCGAGTTCCTTAAGTGCGGCGGGTCGAAGTCGCCGCTCGACAGTCTTGCCGTAGCGGGGATAGATATGCGCGATCCCGCGGTAATAGACGCGGCGATCGACGAATTCTCTTCGCTCGTTTCCGAGTTCGCGAATATTTATTCCGAAACGTCGGGCAAGTAAGTTCTTGCGCATCTCGCCGCCCCTTGTTCGGCGGTCGGCGCGGCGGATAATATTGCCGTAAAGGATAATAATATCGGTGCGAGCGCGCGTTTGACGGCGCGCTCGCAGTGCTTTGCCGTGGCGGCGAAAGCACGAAAAGCGAACGTGTCGCCGTGTGACGTTCGTTTGCTCGGGAAGGTTTGCTTATGGATAATAAAAAGGTCGCAGAGCGGTGCGACGATAACAAAAGAAAAAGAAGATTTTTGGTCGATCTTTCGTATATAGTTGCGGGGTCGTTCTTTTTGGCGCTCAGCGTTAACGTGTTTTTGTCGCCTAACAAGCTCTCGGGCGGCGGCGTTACCGCGGTAGGCACGGTGCTGTTTCACGTTTTTTCTTTCCCCATAGCCGCGACGAATTTGGCTGTTAACGCAGTGCTTTTCGCTTTCGGATACAGGTATCTCGGCAAATACGCCGTGGTTAAGACGGCGCTCGGGATTGTTTTTTTGTCGTTTTTTCTTCAGCTGACGTCGTATTTCCCGACGTATTGCGGGGATATGCTTGCGGCAAGCGTTGTCGGCGGCTTGCTTATGGGGCTCGGGATAGGTCTTGCCGTGCGCCCTGGGGCGTCGACGGGAGGTACGGATTTTGCCGCGCTGATACTGCGCCGCTTTGTCCCGCATTTGCCGATAGCCACGCTGATAATTATTATGGACTGCGCGATCGTTATCGTTTCGGGCGTGGTTTTTCGCAGTTTTACCGTAACGGTCTATTCTATGATCACGCTTTTTATCTCGTCCAAGATGACGGACGCGACGGTTTCTTTCGGCGACAGTGCGAAATCCGTTTATATTTTTTCCGACAGCGCAGAGCGGATTGCAGACCTCGTTATGGATACTTTCGATCGCGGAGCCACGGGCGTGCCTTGCCGCGGGATGTATTCCCGCCGCGACAGGATGATGCTTTTTTGCGTTATCAGCCCAAAACAACTGCCGCGCCTTATGCGGCTTGTGCGCGAGATAGATAAAAAGGCTTTTATCGTTGTAAACAATGCGACCGAGGTGCTCGGCGAGGGCTTTAAACTCGAAACGCCTTACGACGATATTGATATATCGCCGAACGCCCCCGTCGGCACGGAGACGACGAAAAACGAAAACGAAACGTAAAAGCGGCACTTTGGCTATCGTCGCGTTTTGGCAAACGGCGACGACGGCAAATAAAAAAGGCGAAAGGTAGGAAACGGAAATGAAAAATAACGAAACGGCGAGCGTAAAAGACGTGTTTTCGTGCGCGCTTCGCGATGGAATGTCGTTCCGTACGGTCGGCGTGCGCGAGAACGACGGTATAAGCGAATATACTTTGCACTTTGAGTGGCGTGAGGGGAATGCTCGTGCCAACGACGCCTTTGAGGTGTCGTGGCAAACGCCGCAACTCGGATTGCTCTACGAGTGGACGCCCGCGTCGGGGCTTAAGCGCAATATCGCGCCCGAGTGGAGCGGCAGCTTTAAAAGTATGATCTCCGCCCACGCGCCGGTTTGCGTTTTTTACGACGGGCAAGGAGTAAATCGCTATTCGTGGGCTCTCTCGGAGTGCCAAAAACTCGTTTACGTAAAAAACGGAATAGTCGAGGAGAACGGCAACGTGCGGTTTTCTTTTTCGCTTCCCACATCGCAATTTGCCTCGCTTGAAACGGAACTTATCGTGCGAGTCGATAGGCGGCGCATAGGCTACGGCGAGGCGATCGCCGCAGTTGCCCGCTGGTGGGAGACGGACTGCGGTATGAAGAGCGCATACGTTCCCGAGGCGGCAAGGTGCCCCGCATATTCGTTTTGGTATTCTTATCACCAAAACGTAACGGATAAAGAGGTTGAGGACGAGTGCCGTCGCGCCAAAGAGATGGGGTTTGAGGTCTGCATTATCGACGACGGATGGCAAACGGAGGATACGAGCCGCGGCTACGCTTTTTGCGGAGATTGGGAGCCCGCGACGTCAAAGTTCCCCGATATGCGCGCACACGTTGCGCGAGTGCACGAGATAGGGATGAAGTACGTGCTTTGGTTCAGCGTATCTTTTTTGGGCTATCGCTCGAAACACTACGAAAGATTTAAGGATATGGTGCTGCGCAAGGCAAAAGACGAGCACGGTGCGGCGATTTTTGACCCGAGATACCGCGAGGTGCGCGAATTTTTGCTTGACGTGTATAAAAAGGCGCTTACGGAGTGGGATCTTGACGGTTTTAAGCTCGATTTTATCGACGAATGGAGAGAAAAGCCGGAAAACGCCGCTCCGAATGCACGAATGGATATCCCCTCGTTGCAGGAGGCGGTCGACGTGTTTATGACGACCGTACTTCGCGAGCTGAAAAGCATAAAGCCCGACGTTTTGATCGAATTCCGCCAAAGTTATATAGGGCCGCATATGAAAACGTTCGGCAATATGTTCCGCGTGGCGGATTGCCCCGGAGATTATATATCAAATCGCGTGGGTGTCATAGATCTGCGTATGCTTATGGGCAAGCAGGCGGTGCATTCGGATATGCTTACGTGGCATCCCGACGAGCGCCCCGAGTACGACGCTATGCAGATCATAGGAGTTATGTTCGGCGTTATGCAATATTCCGCAAGGCTTGATCGTTTGTCGCCCGAGGTGCGCCGTATGAGCGACTTTTGGCTCGGATTTTTGACCGAACACAAGAATACGCTGCTCGGCGGCGAACTTACCGCATACGACCCGCAAGACCTATACTCTTGGGCGCAGGCGGTCGGCGAGCGTGAAACGATCGCCGCGGTGTATCAAGCGAAAAAGATCGTTTCTCCCACCGTGAACGATACGGTCTGGATAGCGAACGGGGCGGAGTGCGACAGCGTCGTAACGGATATATGCGGCAAGTTTGACGTAACGGCGTACGATTGCACGGGGCGCGTCGTATCGAGCGGAGAAACGCTCATCTCGGGAATAAGTTCGATACCTGTCCCCGTCGGCGGGATTGTGCGCCTTTGCCGCGCATCGCTATGACGCGAAGCGGTATATAAAAAGCAAAAATATCTGGCACGCCTATGGTGGGCGTGCCAGATATTTTTGCTTATTTCGTTTCTGCGCGTCGGCTTTGCGCTGCGTATTTTTTGCATCCGTTGCATAGGCGAGTGATCCCGTCCTCGAGCACGTCACGCGGGCAGGCGACGTTTAGTCGCAAGAAAGCTTTGCCGTTGCCGCGATACTTGTTGCCGGCGGAAAGATAAAGCCCAGTTTCTCGCCGTATAAATGCGGCGAGATCTTCGCCGTCGCTTGTCAAACGCGAAACGTCGAGCCACAAAAGGTAGGTTGCGTGTTGTGGTACGGCGCGTATTTCGGGCAGTTCGTCCGCAATGCGCGCAAAAGCTGCGGCTTTGTTGTCGGCAAGGTACGCGCGTAATTCGTCAAGCCACGCCCCGCCTTGCGAGAAAGCCGCTTCGGCAGCCGTCGCGGCAAAGCAATTCGGCTCGGCGACCTCGTCGCTGTTTAGCCCGCGCGAGATCTTCTCGCGCAAAAGCTCGTTAGGTACGATGACCGCGGCAGACTGGAGCCCCGCGACGTTGAAGGCTTTGCTCGGCGATATGCAGCAGACGCAGATATCGCGACATTCTTCGCTTGCCGCGAAAAACGGGCAGTATTCGTATCCCGGGTCCGTCAGGTCGCAGTGTATCTCGTCCGAAAGAACGGTCACGCCGTGCTTTTTACAAAGAGCTCCTATATGCGCGAGGTCGTCGCAGCTCCAAATATTGCCCGTCGGATTGTGCGGATTGCACAGTATCATCATAGTGCAGGTGGGCTCGGACAGCTTTTTCTCAAGAGCGGAAAAGTCGAGAGTGTACGTGCCGTCGCGATACGTCAGCGGGCACTCGAGCACGTGCCTGCCCGTGTTTTCCACGGAGTGGAAAAAGATGTCGTATACCGGCGTCGTCAAAAGCACGGCGTCGCCGACGTTCGTTATGCGTTTGACGCAGCTTGTTACCGCCGGGATAACTCCCGTGCAAAAAACGAGCCAGTCGCGCTCGACGTTTGCCGAGTGCCTTGTGCCCCACCAGAGTGCGATTGCGTCGTACCAACCGTCCGGGATGACCGTGTAGCCGTATATTCCGTGCGCGGCGCGTTTGCTTATTGCTTCTCGTATCTGCGGCGCGGTGGGAAAGTCCATATCCGCGACCCACATCGGCAACTCGCCGTCGTTTACGTCCCATTTGAGGGACGAGGTGTTTGTTCTGTCGTATATTCGGTCGAAAAGATCGGACATTGCTGTTTTTTCGCTTTCGTTTTTATTTTTTGAGTGCGTTCGTGTTCGTTTGGGGAGTTTCGGTGCGGTGCGCGGTCACGTCTCCCACTCGGCGTGGGAGAGGCGCACGTCTACGGCGGGGCATATTATATCCGTGGCGGCGGGGGCGACTTTTCTTTCGTCAAGGATCAGCGTGCCTATCGAGTCGGCTTTTATTCTGCCGCGCGAGGGGTTCATTACGCTGTCGATCCTGCCGCATATTTCGGCGTCGACGTCGGAATACTCAAAGGCGAGCGTGGTGTTCAGCGTTCGGCAGCCGCGCATTGTAAGCCCGCTTATATAGCAGAGCCCCTGCAAACTTTCCACCGTGCAATTCACGAGCGTGAGCGAGCGTGAATTCCAGCCGAGGTACTCTCCCGAGATAAAGGAGTCGTAAACGGTAACGTTTTCGCAGTTCCAAAAAGCGTCTTTGCAAAGGAGGGTCGAGTTTTTGACGGTGACGTTTTTGCATCCGTCGAAAGCGTAATTCCCGACAAGCGTAAGTCCGTCCGCAACGACGTCCTCGCAGTTCATTGCGAAATAATCGCCTTTGGCGGTGACGGCGCGTATATTTACGTTTTTGCAGTTCCAAAGAGTTTCCGCCGCGTCCGTTAACGTAACGCCGCTAAGCGCTACGTCGTCGCAACGACGAAAGGTTTTCGGTGCCTCTATCACCGTGTTCGCGACGGAAAGGTGCGAGGTATACCAAATTCCCGCTCGTGCGGAAGAGAAGAGCGTGCAGTTCTCCATTTTGACGTTATCGCAGTACCAAAGCGGATACTTCCATTTGAAAAGATCTCCGTTCAGCCCGATGTTTTTACATTCTTTGAGCGGAGATTCGCCGTTTTCGAATACGCAATTCGATATTATCGCGTTTTCGGTGCGATAAAGCGAGCGTTCTCCGCTGTAATTTTTTTGTTCTTCCGTTCTTATTTCATTCATAGTCGTATACAGTCGGGCGATAAGTGCGGTGCCCGAGTCCTTTTTGCGATTTGCGTTGTTTGCGCGCGGCAGAGCGGATACGTCTTGCCACCCGCGATTTCGTTTTGCGTTTTCGGCTCACGTTGTGAACGCGACCTTTATAACTCCGTCGCGCCGATTCTCGAACACGTCGTATGCTTTTTCGATATCGTCGAGGCGAAATCTGTGCGTGATAAGCGGCGTTACGTCGATCTTGCCCCGCTCGATCAAAGAAAGTATCTCGTCGCAGTCGCAACCGTCGACGCCGCCGGTCTTAAAGGTCAGATTCTTTCCGTACATATCGGGCAGCGGCAGCACTTGCGGCTCGTTGTACAGCGCGATGACGGTCATAACTGCGTTCGGTCTGGCGCATCTCCACGCCAGCTCGAAAGTATCTGCGGCTCCCGCAGCCTCGATAACGACGTCCGCGCCGCCGTGGTCGGAGTGGGCGTTTACGAAGTCAAGGCATTGCTCGGGTCTTACCGTTAAAACGCTCGGGTAACGTTTGCGCACAAATTCGATGCGTTCATCGTCTTTTTCGCATATGATAATGCGGTGGGGCGACTTCAGCATAACGCAGAGCAGGGTGCAAATGCCCGTGGGACCGGCGCCGATGATCAACACAGTGTCGTCGACGGATATCTCCGAAATTTTCGCTGCCCAAAATCCCGTTGCCAAAATATCACCCGTGAAAAGCGCTTGTTCGTCGCTTACGCCGCGCGGAATCTTGGCAAGACCTTGGTCGGCAAACGGCACGCGTACGTATTCGGCTTGTCCTCCGTCAATGCGACAGCCGAGTGCCCAACCGCCGTTACGGTCGGTGCAGTTGTTAACGTAGCCCTTTTTGCAAAAAAAACATTCTCCGCAAAAAGTTTCGACGTTCACGGTAACGCGGTCTCCCGGTTTGAAGTTCTTGACGCCCGAGCCGACTTCTTCGACGACGCCAACCGTTTCGTGCCCTACGGTGATGCCGGGCACGGCGCGCGGCACGGAGCCGTGTTTGACGTGCAGGTCGCTCGTGCATATACTGCCGAGCGTTACGCGGACTACGGCGTCGCGTGCGTCGCACACGCACGGTTTCGGCTTTTCGGTCAGAGCGAATTTTCCGCGTTTGATATATGTCAATGCTTTCATTTTACGTTATCCCGCAATCTTTCGGTTTTGCATTGCGGCTCGGTCGCCGTATAAAAAAGCGAGCGAGCACGGGGGCGCTCGGCTCCGGCGAGCGCCGTGCCTTTGCAAAGGTATTATAGCATACGTCGCCTCTTTTTACAACGCCGCCGAACGAGTTTTTTGCGTTTTTCGGGAGAGGGGCGCACTCGCACCGCAAAAAAGTCGCTGTTTTAGCTTTTTGCGGCTCGGGTGACGCGCTCGGTAGCGGCTGCCGAATAAAAATTGACAGTCGGAGAGTTTCTTGATATAATTGAGATGCAATACCGTCAAAACGGTTTTGTGTGAGAATTTGTGCTTTATAGTATACGCGCTTTTATTTTTAAGGAGGTATTTATGTTTAACAATATCGGCAAAAAAATCAAGGCGTTGGCAAAGGCGATGTTTTGGGTAGGAATTGCGGCAAGTTTTTTGATAGGCGTTGTATTAATAGAAAGAGACAGCGATATGGCAAAATACGGCTTTTTGATAATGATTGCGGGATCGTTGGTGTCTTGGATCGGTTGTTTTGTGCTCTATGGGTTCGGTCAGTTGGTCGATAACAGTGATATTTTGGTTGCGCAGATAAAGGGCGATCAAACAAAATCTATAAGACGTTTTGATAACGCGAACGATACGCTCGGTGCCGACGAGAACGTACGCGCGCCGCAAGACGCAGATATCTGACAATTTAAAAACGAAAATAGGGCAGACCTTGCGCAATAAATCGCAAGACCTGCCCTTATAATCATTAAGTTTTCAGGTCAAGCCCTCCCAAAGGTCGTTTTCGGGGGGCTTTTGTATTCGATGCTGAAAGCGGTACGAAAAAGCCCGGGAAACGCTGTAATACCGGACTTTGCCGTTCTGCCGTAATTATAATACCACAAGGGTGTAGATTTGCCGCCATCGTCCCGCAAAACGGCACGGATATCGAGCCACTCGGTTGAATGAGAGACGCTTTTTCGGCAGATTCGCTATAGGCACCTGCGCCCGCGTTGCCGCCGAACGAAAATAGACGCACGGACTGATTGGGAACGTATTAAGTGCATAAAAAGAGCGGATAACACCGCCCTTATATTTTTTGCTCATTTAGCCATAATAAAAAACTTTTTGCCAATTCCAATTTTGCGGAATTCATATTTCTCAGCAGCCCCGCTACGTCCCGCCACTGCTCGCCCTCGTATCGAATACTGCCGGTCAAAAATTCGTCGGGGGTAGTGTCCGGTGCCAACGCCAACCGCATAACCGCTTCCAAGGAGGTGATTGAGGTCGCTCGCTCGATGCAGGACAAATATTTGTCGTTGATTTCCGCTTTTTCACAGACTTCCGCCTGTTTCAACCCCAATTCCTTTCTGCGGCGCGCGATGCGTTTCCCGATTTCGGAGTAATCCAATTCCATAAAAGTCGCCCCCTTGTTGCCGTTATTTTACCAAACTTCCGCACTCGAAAAAACAGACTTCAAGTCGGTGTTTCCGTATGACATTTGAGTTATTCTGCATTCTAATTGAATTGTCCGCTTTTGAACGGAATTAAAAGGGGTGGTTCGGTTGGTTTTCGCTTATTTTGAGGATACGCTGTATCTGCTTCGCAATCGGCGAGCCATTATTGAGGAAACAAAGGAATGGTCTCCCGAGTGGTTTTGTCCGAGAGGGGGCGAGAGCTTATCGCAAAGCAACCACGCCGGCGCAACGTATGCGGCATTTTTATCGCTATTATTCTTCCGTCGTCAATCAGTATGCCGAGCGGGCACAAGCTGCGGAGCTTCTGTCCAAAATCGCCTTTATTACGACCGAGCTGTGTTCTTTCTCCCTTCCGTACGCTCAATATCCGAAAATTTTGCAAAAGGAACACAACCCTCTTGTCCGTGCTCTATATAAGATTATAGAGAGTAAGGGCACACATTCGCCACCATCGCCCTGCAAAATGGCGCAGACATCAAGACCGTCAGCGGAATGCTGGGTCACTTCTCCGCCGGATTCACCCTCGATACCTATGCCCACGTTACCACCGCCGCTCAAAAAGAAGCCGCACAGACCATTGGCAATGTGCTGAGCTTATAATCCCACCCCAAGAAAAAGATCTGGCCTGCATTCCGCAGGCTATGCCTTTCATTTAACTATCCGTTTTCCATCGTATGTTGCGTGTATATTTACACTGTC
>CAZOFD010000027.1:0-2786 GCA_964579135.1 uncultured Ruminococcus sp.
TTGCATCCCTTGCTTGCGCGGCTCTCGTTTCCGTCGTCGTTGTTAAAAAGCGCGAGGACTGATTTAGGTATAGCTGACGTCGGTTCGTTTGCCGACGTTCGATAATAGCGAAAGGTTCGCAGCCACGGGGCGCACTATGTGCGCCCCGTGGCTTTTTGCGATTGCGTATTTTTCTCTTTTTTTGTATTTATCGTTTATCGCGCCGTCGTGTTTTTTACTCTGTTTTGCATTTTTTGCGCTTTTTGCGTTTTTCGATGTCAAGCCGATCGTCTTCGGATTTCCGTTCTTTTGGCAAGCGATATTTCGTCACGCGTGATTCTTGTGCGAATGATTTTTGCGCGCGTCCCTCGCTTTTTTCGCCGCTTGCCGCGGCGGATTTTTTGTCGCACGGCATAAAACGTTACCATACGTCACAATGCGTTGCCGTCTTTGTGCTTTTGGACAATTTTTACACTATTTGTCGGTTTTTGTCGCGGAAAAATGTGAAAAACCGCTTGACATATGTGATTTTTTCGGTGTACAATGTGTATTGCAAAACAAAATGCAATAATTATTTGAAAGGATTTTGTTCAATGAAAAAAGCATTATCAATCGTTTTGGCTGTTTTGATGCTTGCTTCCGTCGTTGCGTTGGCAGTTATGCCGATGGCAGCGGGTAACGACCCCGCCGGCAGCTCAAGCACGAAGCGCGCCGCTATCGACCTTACCAAAATCGCAAATATCACCGGCACCGACGCCACCGTTATCAATGCGGACGGCGTTATCAATATCAAGGGCGGCAACGGCGTCGTCGGTATGGATTTTGCCGGCTACCCCGTTAACGACGATACTTTCTACACCGTTTATTTGATGATCAAGCAAAACGGTGCGTTCGAGTCCGGCGTCGGCGTAGTTCGCGACACCTCGCTCGCAGCCGACAAGGGTATCTATGCGGCTTACGGCGTTATCAACAGCAGCTACGGCAGCTCCAAGGGGCTTTGCTACCGCGCATTCAACGAGAGCGAGTCCGTTCTTGTTGAAAAGGAAACTCTTGACAGCTCCACCAAGGTAGAATCCGGTTATACGATGATAAAGTTTATCGTAGAGGGCAAAAAAGTTACCGTACAGTATAACAAAAGCAACAGAAAAACCACCGCGTTCACTTATGCCCATATGTCCGAAAGCCTCAACCTCGGTCTGTATTTCTTCACCGCGGGCGCGGAGACCGATATCTCCGTTAAGGACGTTATGATTACCGATTACGTAAACAACGCCGGCGAAATCGGCGACGCTATGCAGCTCGTTTACTCGCGTGACGCTCTCAGAATCGAAGACTCCATTTGCGAAGTTAGCGGCAACAGCGTACATATGTCTTATTTCAAGAATTCCGATGGAAATACAGGCAGTTATCAGCATCTGTGGGGATACAGCTTCGGCAAAAAAGTCGCTGCCGATATGGAGTATACCTACACGATGGACGTAAAACAAAATAAGGGCGTCGACGGAAACGGCGCGGTTCAGCACTTCGACGTTTGCGTCGCATATAATGCCGGTTATATATATGGTAAAGGCGGCGTCGGAAATGCGGATGGCGACCTTTGGGGAACCACCGGAACGGTAAAGATGTCCGAGGCAACCTACTGCTTCTACGGCTCTTTGCAAAAGGCAGACGATAACTACTTCAGAATTCGCTCCGCAAACGACAGCAAAAAGTGGAAAGGCTGGCCGTCGAGCAAAATAGCGGATACCGATATTAAAGTTAACGACGAGGGATATTCTTCTATCAAGATCACCGTTACTTCTTCCTCCGAATCGAGCAAGGTTAAGTACGCTCTCAGCTATCTTAACGCTGCCGGCGAGTACGTTGAGCATACGAGCTATGATATCGACAATTCAAACGGCGCTCTTACCCTCGGTCTGTACTTCCTGCAAACGACACTTAAATCGGATTACAACGTTAAGAACATAGCGTTCTCCGAAAAGTCTACCAATGCTCCCGTAGAGACCACGCCCGAGGATACGACTCCCGCGGCAACTCTCGAAGTTACCACTCCCGAGGAGACCACCCCTGCGGCAACTCCCGAGGTAACCACTCCCGAAGTTACTACTCCCGCTGCTACGACTCCCGAGGTAACCACCCCCGAGTCTACCACCGCCGGCGACAGCACGCCGTCCACCGGTGACAGCAACTTCGCACTCTTCGCACTTGTTGCCGCTGCAGCTGCAGTGATAGTTTGTGCGGCAGTCGTTATCAAAAAGCGCGAGAACTGATAAAGCCAAAATTAACGGCGCTTAAGTAATATCAAAAATAGCCCCCGCGCGGCGTTTGCCGCGTGGGGGCTCCCTTTTTATTTGTATAGCACGACGGTGGCGCTCTTTATATTTGTATCGTATGGGTAAGATTTTTTATTGGTTTAGCACGGGTGAGCTTTTTTGATTTGTTGGTTTATAAAGGCTAAAGGCGAAACCGTACGCTTGCCGTGTGCAAACCGCGGCAAGCGACGTGCGGACGTGGGCAAACCGCAGCAAGCTCCCGCACGGACAAGGGCAAAAATTCTGCTCCCGCTGTCCGAGCTACCGCGAGTTGTCGTTACGCCGCCCGAGCTGCCTTGAGTTGTCGTTACGCCGCTCAAGCTTCGCGACCTGTTTGCACGCCGCTCGGGTTGACGCAAATTGCCGCCCTCGTTTGAACTGCCGCAAACCTCTGTGTTTTGCCTGCGAGTAGCCGTAAAGCGCGATTTGTCGGCATCTCCGTGCCGCCGATTTTTGTCGTCCCGTTTAGTCTGTGGTTCCTTGCGCCGCAGGTTT
>CAZOFD010000027.1:2886-22155 GCA_964579135.1 uncultured Ruminococcus sp.
GAGGCGTATTCCGCAAACGCGGCGACCTTGGGGTCGTAATCCACGCACACGGCGCTGACTCTCGCGCACGAGGCGAACACAGCGGCGTGCAAACGCATAGCTATAACAAAGTCTTGCCGTGCGACGATCTCGACGGCGTCTTGCGCGTTTTGCGGTTGCACGATCGTTCCCACACCCGTTTTCGCCCGCAATTTTTCGGAAACGGCGAGATCCTCGTGCGAGAGTACGAGCCACGTGGGCACGGCACCGTATCTCTCGCAAATGCGCTTGACCGCGGAGGCGACGCCTTTCAGCGTTTTCGCCTCCGTTCTTCTGTTTTGCCCGCGCAGCGCACGCGTTTGCCGTACGGAAATTGCGAAACGCGGCGCAATTTGCGTTGGCTCGTGCGCCTTTGCTTGCTCCGAGGGCGGCGCGCTTGCCACCTCGAGATTCGGTTGCTTACCCTCGCCCTGTGCCGGATCGGTTGCACCGAGAGGCGCTGTGGGGGCGGGGCAAACTTGCCGTGCGAAAGCTATCGTCGCGTCGGCGGAAAGGTAAAAGTTTGCCTTGGGGGCGCCCCCCTCGCATATGCTCTCGGCAAGCGCGAGCGAGCGCGCGTCGCGCAGACCCGCCTCGTCGCAAGCGCAAAGCGCCGCGCGAGCGAGCCGAACCGCGGTTTTGCCGTGTAGCGGACCTATGCCGCCGCCACGCAGCATGACGCGAGCTCCGCATTTTTTCGCCAAGCGGCAAACGGCGGAGTAATATGCGAGCGAGCGGTTGCTTGTGCTGTTTTGTAAAAGCGTGCCGCCGCACAGCACGAACAGTCGCGTGCGGTACAGCTCGCGCCGCAGGGCGAAAAGGTTGAATTTGCTTATCCCCGTTGCGCCTTGCGGCAGATTTTTCGCTTTTTTGCGCATTACGGGCACTTTGACGGCGACGTTTGGAGCGACCTTGCGCAGGTCTGCAATCGCCGCCTCGAGCGTTGTGTCGTCGCCGAGGTTGCCCTCGCCGAAATATCCGCACAAAACGACGCTTTTGCGCCTTTTTTCGGCAAGGTCGCGCCAAACGCGCTCGCTTGCCTCTTCCATTGCCTCGGCGGAGGCTCGTTTTAATACGTAGGTTCTGCCGAACGCGCCGAGATTTGCGCGCTCGGCCGCGGAATACGAGAGTAAGCGACAAATTTCGCTCGTGAGCTTCGCCTGCGACAATTTTTGACACGAACGGCAGGTAAAATTAACTTTTTCCTCTTTTACGACGTTTCCCTCGTCAAGTATGCCGTCGAACCCCATATCGGACGATAGGATAACGGGCAAACTTGCCGCCATGGCCTCAAGCGCGGCACGCGAGGAGCCGACGAAAATATCCGTTGCGGCAAGCAGGTCGGGGATATCCGTGCGCTCGCCGAGTATGCGCACGCTGCCCGGGAATTCTCGGTTTACGCGCTCGGCGATACGGCGTACGTCGGCGAGCTTTTTTCCTCCGCCGACAACGGTAAAGCGCAGGGCGCACCCCGGGAATTTGCGCATAAGTTCGGGGGCGGCGCGGCAAAGCGCGAGTGCCGTTTGCGCAGTATCGTCGTCAAGTCGGCTGGCGGCGAGTACGCGCAGGTATCTTGACGGCACGTGCGGCGGCACGTCAGTAAAAACGCCGTTGCGAACGATCGTTACGTCGTGTGGCTCCATTGCGTACTGTCGCACGCAATGTTCGGCTACGTCCTCGCTGACGGCAATGGTGCGCTCGCCGCTTGCGGTTAGGGCGTGCGGCAACGGGAACCTGTCGTATATGCCGTGCACGGTAACGGCAAGGGGCGGAAACCACGGCTTGCCCTTAAGTATTTTGCAAACGAGCGCGGGTATACGTCCGTGAGCGTGGGCGACGTCGAAATTTTCCTTTTTCGCAAGCGCGGAGAGCCGCGCGGCGCAATGGAGTATGGCGGCGGGGTCGCGCTTGTCGAGTGGCAACCGCACGTGGCGTACCCCCGCCTCGGCGAGCTTGGCGACGTATGCGCCGCCCGCGGAGACGACGGTTACTCGGTGACCGCGTTTGGCGGCGGCAACGGATATGGTCAGCACGTGCGTTTCCGCACCGCCTATGCCCATTCTCGTGGCGCATATAAGTATCTTCACGTCTCGTTCCTCCCCCGCATTTTTGCCGTGATACGGCGCTTATTTCATTTTACAATTTTCGTCCGAAAAAGTCAATATTGCATATAGACAATCGGCTAAATCTGTGATACAATGGTTGTATATATTGAGGAACGGTGCGCCCGAGTCTTGCGTTTTCGGTACGTGAGATCTTGTTTTCGGCTTTTTTGTTATCACGTTGCGGCGCGAATTATTGAGATTTTTGTGATTTAAGGATGTTTTAATGTCTTTCGGGGATATAGGTTTTATATTTGTTTTTTTGCCCTTGACGTGGGTGCTGTATTATATATTGCCCAAAAAATGCAGGAACGCGGTGTTTTTTGTCGCCGGCGCGGTGTTTTATTGTGTGGGCAGCCTTGACGCTCCGATATCGTGGGCGCTGTTGGCTGTTTCGTTGCTGTTGAACTTTTTGTTCGGGATCGCCGTCGGCAAGACAAAACGACAGAGAAAAAGAAAATTCGCGCTTGCGCTCGGTGTGATATATAACGTTGCCGCGCTTGTGCTTTTTAAATATACGGATTTTATCGTTTCCGTTTTCGGGCTTGACGGTGTCGGGCTTGCGTCGCACGGCATACTAATGCCTATAGGGATAAGTTTTTATACTTTTCGCGCGATATCGTATCTTGTCGACGTGTATCGCAAAGATTGCCCGTACGCTGTCGATTTTATCGGGTTCGGCGCTTATTTTTGCGGTTTTACGCATATGACCGCGGGACCGATCGTCCGCTGGCGCAACTTTGCCCCGCAGCTGCAAGAGCGAAGATATTCGATTGATAATTTTTTGAACGGTATCCGTCTCTTTTTTCTCGGGCTCGGCTTAAAGGTGATCCTCGCGAACAATATATACGGGCTGTGGAATCACGCCTCGAACATCGGTTTTGACAGTCTTTCGCCTATGATGGCGTGGCTTGCCGCGATCGCATATTCGTTTTATATCTATTTTGATTTTTTCGGATATTCCGTGATGGCTATGGGGCTTGCCGCGACGTTCGGGTTTGAGTTGCCGACGAACTTTCGCCGTCCGTATCTTTCCGTCACGATGACGGAGTTTTGGCGTAATTGGCACGTTACTCTCGGCACGTGGTTTCGAGACTACGTGTATATTCCGCTCGGAGGCAATCGTTGCTCGCGCCCTCGGCACGTGTTTAATCTTTTTGCTGTTTGGCTGCTTACGGGCATATGGCACGGCGCGGGGTGGAATTATCTGCTTTGGGGATTTTTTCTGTTTGTCGTTATCGTGGGCGAAAAATACCTCTGGGGAGCCTTTTTTAAAAAGCACAGAGCTCTCGGGCACTTTTATATGGCACTGCTTATCCCTGTGAGCTGGATGCTTTTTGCGATAGGCGACGTGCGAGAGATCGGCGCGATGCTCGGGCGGATGTTCCCGTTTTTCGGCGTCGGCGAGACAGTATACGCGATGGATTTTGCGGATGCTTTGGCGAAATACGCAAAATATCTGATCCCTGCGCTCATTTGCATTTTGCCCGTGTCGCGAAAAGTATTTTCTCGTTTGCCGAAAACTTTTGTAAACGCGTTGGTCGACGTTTTGCTTGCACTTGCGTTTGCGGCGTCGATTTGGTTTATCGGTGCGGGGCTCAACGACCCGTTCCTTTACGGAACGTTTTGATCTTATATCAAGGAGATCCGTTTTTGTAATTATGAAAAGATTTTCGAGTGTACTTTCGATAATAATTTTTCTTGCGGTGTTTATTGCATTAACGCCGCAGGCTGTCAAAATCTTAAAACGGCAAAACGACGTCGGCGGAGAAGAGACGACGTACGAGGTTTTGGATCGCCCCGACGTTTGGGACAATATTCTCGGCATCGGAACGACGACGCCGCAAGGCTCTTCGCTTGTCGGGGGCGAGCCGCAGTCACCCGAGGTAACGCCCTCTAACGCAACGACGCCCGCGAACCCCGACGCGTCAAGCGGAGACGATACGAGCAGCGGTCCGGACGACGAAAAGGATTTTACTTTCGTCGTCGGTGACGACAGTTGGTTTGACGACGCGTTGTTTATCGGAGATTCGCGTACGGATGGCATAAGGCTATACAGCGGCATCAAAAACGCGGATTATTTTTGCAATACCGGCGCGACTATGAAGCGCCTTGTGGCAAATACGATAAAAGTTTCGTCCCCCGATAAAACGCTGGACGGCAAAGAATATTTGCTCGGCGATTTGCTTGACGCAAAGCAGTATAAAAAGATCTATATTATGGTCGGGATCAACGAGATCGGCTCGAATATCAATACGCTTGTCAGCCAATACGGCGACGTGCTGAAGTGGATAAAAGTCAAGCAGCCGCAGGCGCTGATATTCGTTATGGCGAATTTGCACGTGACCAAGGCGCGGAGTGATAAAGCTATCTATAATCTTACGAACGCAAGACTTGACAGCTATAACGGTGCGATATCGGCTTTTGCCGACAACAAAACCGTTTTCTATCTTGACGTAAACGAGATATTCGACGACGGCAACGGCAATTTGCGCGACGAGTGTACGTCGGCAAACGGTGACGGAGCCCATCTTCTTGCCAAGTATTATAAGGAGTGGGCAACGTTTTTGTTGCAGCACACGGTTTTAACGGCTTCGGCATACTGAAAAGAACCTCGCCGCCCCATTTTGGGGGCGGCGAGGTTCTTTGCTTAAACGGAGAGTAACGTCAGTCGAAGTTGCCGTAAACGCGGGGGTCTTTGTTCATTTCCATCTCCATAAGTTGTTGCTTTGTGATAAGAACGTTGCGCGGCTTGTTGCCGTTTTGGGGAGAAACGAGTCCGAGTGCCTCCATTCGGTCTATGATCTTTGCCGCACGTCCGAAGCCGACGGAGATCTTGCGCTGCAAAAACGACGTTGCGATCGTGCCGTGCTCTACGGCTATGCGCAGCGCCTCGGTAAAGGCGGGGTCGGCGTCCTGCCGCGGCCCGTCTCCGTACGAATCGTCGTCGGAGCCTTTTTTGTCTGCGGTAAGTCGCTCGGTTTCGCGCTCGATCTCCGAGATAAAGGCGTCGTCGTACTCGACCGTCTCGGAGTTGGCTTTGATATAGTCGGTAACGCGCTCGACGTCGGAGTCTGCCACGAACGCGCCCTGCACGCGAGTGGGTTTGGGGGCGCCGATGGGGGCGTACAGCATATCGCCCTTGCCGATGAGCTTTTCGGCTCCGGCAACGTCGATGATGATACGCGAGTCGACCTGCGATGCGACCGAAAACGCTATGCGCGAGGGGATATTGGCTTTTATAAGACCGGTGATAACGCTGACAGAGGGACGTTGCGTGCCGAGAATGAGGTGTATCCCCGCGGCGCGCGCTTTTTGCGCCAAGCGCACGATGGATTGCTCGATCTCCGTCGGTGCCGTCATCATAAGGTCCGCAAGCTCGTCGATAAAGATAACGATCTTCGGCAGAGGAACGAAATCCGCGTTCTCGTTTCGCATAGCGCGGTTATAACCGTCGAGGTCGCGTGCGTTAACGTCCTCGAAGAGTTCGTAACGGTGCTCCATTTCGTTGACTGCGGCGTTAAGCGTACCCGCGGCTTTTTTCATATCGGTAACTACGGGGACTTTTAGGTGCGGAAGTTTGTTGTACATCCCCATTTCAATCTTTTTCGGGTCTATCATAATAAACTGTACTTCGTCCGGACGCGCTTTATATAGGAGCGAGAGTATGATGCAGTTCATACAAACGGATTTTCCCGAGCCGGTCGTGCCGGCAATGAGCAGGTGGGGCATTTTGGCAAGGTCGGCGAATATCATATTACCGCCGACGTCTTTGCCGAGGCACGCCGTAAGTTTGCTCGAACTTGAAAGGAATTTTTCCGATTCGAGCAGCTCGCGAATAAACACCGTTGCACGGGTCTGATTCGGCACTTCGACGCCGACCGCGTTTTTGTTGGGGATCGGCGCTTCTATTCTTACGGTTGCCGCAAGTTCGAGGGCGATGTCGTCGCTTAGGTTTGCAATGGAGCGCACGCGCGTGCTTGTCTCGGGGTAAAGTTCGTAGCGGGTTATCGTAGGTCCGCGCGAATATTCGATCTTTTTGATATTGACGTTAAACGCTTTGAGCTTTGCCATCAGCTTTTGCGCGTTGGATCTGAGTTCGGTCAAAACGTCTTCCTGCGAAACGGTCTCTGGTTCGTGCAGAAGCTCCGTGGGCGGATAAACGTAGACCGAAAGCTGCTCGCTTCGTTTTTTTCTGTCGGCGGCGGGGTCTACCTCGTCGTCATCTTCTGCCGCAGGTGCGTCGCTTATGGGGGTCATAGTGATCTCGAGCATATCTTCGCCGTCGCTCGGTTGCGCATTTTGTTGCGCGGGTGCCTTTTTGTTTTCGCCGAGCGTGTTAAAGAGATTTTCTATCAGCGCGCTGTGGTCGTCTATATTTTTCGCTTGCGTGACCGTGGGAAGCGGCGAGACGGTGCTCTTTTGCGATGCGGGAGCGGTCGGTTCCTCCTCGTTTGCGTCGGGGGGCGTTTGCGCCGTGTTCGGGGGCTCTTCGGTAAAATCGATGCTGCCGGAAACGAACGGCTCTTCGGGGGTAAAATCGTCTTCGTCGCCGCTCTCGGGGCACGTCGCCGTGCCCGAGTTTTGGGCTTCGTCCTCTGCGTCGGCACGTTGTTTGCGCGACGTGCGCCGTTTGCGGCGCGGCGCCTCGTTCGTTTCATTTGCGTATTCGTCCAAGGCGGCAAGCTCGTCTTTTACAAGACGATTTTTTCGTTCGTCGATCTCGCAATTTCGCTCGTTATCGAGTTTTTCAAGGGCTTGGCGGCGTGCCGCGCGCTTTTCCTGCATAAGCATTATGCGATATCTTACGGTTGTGATCACGTATTTCGGCGTAACGCTGAAAAGGAACATAAAGCAGATGACGAGCATTGCCACGAGCAGTATCAGCGAGCCGACAAAACCGACAAGGCAACGAAAAGCTCCGCCGATAAGTCCGCCGATAAACCCGCCGCCCGTCAATCCGATTCCGAGCGTCCAGTTTGCGGCGGTGCCGCCTGTACCGAATATCGATGCGAGGTATATTTTCCAGTTATACGAGTCCTCGTATATGGCGGGGAGTGTGACAAGGTGCACGAGTGCCGCAAGAACGGCAAGCGCCGCTACGGAAAGGAGCAACTTCATCGGTACCATACCCATATCGACGTACTTTCGCCAATAAACCGCCAAGTTCAGCAGTATCAGCGGTATCGTAAACGCGGGCCAACCGAACAACCCGCAAAAAAAGTCGCGCAAAAGCTTTCCGACGATGCCCATAGCGCCGTCGACCTTAGCAAGGCAAAAGCAGGCAAGCAAAAATATTGCGCCTACCGTTAAAATATACGGGGCAAATTGGTGAATGAATTTGGCAGAGCGGGGAAGCGCTTCCACCGGTTCTTTGGGCGTGCTCTTTTCGCTTGTGCGCGCTCCGTTGCGTTTCGGGATCGGCGCTTTATCCGTTTTTTCGGCATTCTTTTTCTTTTTTTCAGCCACGGCTTTGTTCCTTTCAAGCAGATTGCGTAATATTTTATGGGTCCGAATGGAGTAAATATAAAAAAACAGGGCATAGATATATTCAGTATACCATAACGAAAGCGAAAATTCAAGTGTTCGATAAAATAAGACGAACGCTTTGCCGTATAAGGGCGTTTTTCCGCAAACTCACGACAGTCGGGCAGGGCAGAGTTTACTTCGCGGCGCTTTTCCTGAACAAAAACGCCCTTTCGCAAAGGGACGAGCTCTTGCACGGCGAGACAACCTCGGCTTGGGCAAGACGCTGTCATAACTTCGGCGATGGAGCGGTTGCTCGACTAAAATGACTGAATTTAAAATAAGGCGGTGAACGAAGTGAAAAAACGGCGTTTGACTCACGTTATTATCGGAGCGATAGCCGGATTTATAAACGGACTTCTCGGTGCGGGCGGAGGAATATTGCTTGTCAGAGGTGCGAGCCGCTTGAGCGAGGGGGAGAAGCGCGACCCACGCGACGTTTTCGCGTCGGCTCTTTGCGTTATGATGCCCGCGTCGGCGCTGTCCGTGGCGGCGTATATCTTTCGCGGCAACGTTATCGCGTACGACGCGACGTCGTATATCATTCCCGCGGTCATAGGGGGGATTGTGGGAGCGATATTGCTCGAGCGCACGGACGTTCGTGTTTTGCGGCTCGCTTTTTCGCTGATAAGCGTTTGGTCGGGAGTTTGGATAGTTTGGTCGCGATTTTTTTGACCGACGCCGTCAAGCCGACGGAAAGTAATAAGGAGTGCGGGGAGGGGAAATGAATATTTCGGATTTTTTTATCGGTATATGTATCGCCGTGCTGTCGGGAATGGGCGTGGGCAGCGGCGGCTTGCTTACGATATATTTGACTTTGGCGTGTGAGTTCGGACAGATCGAGGCGCAGGGGATAAATCTCCTTTTTTTCGTTCTCGCTTCGGCGTCGTCGCTTGCTGTGCACGTTTGCCGCAGAAAGATACCGTGGGCAAGCGTCGGATGTCAAACTCTCGGCGCACTGCTCGGAGCTGCCCTCGGAGCCGTTACGGCAACTCATTCGAACCCTGAGGTTATCAAGTTGCTTTTCGGTATTATGCTGATATGCGTGGGAGTGCCCTCGCTTTTGCGAGAGATAAAGAGTTTGGCTGCTTCACGGCGCGATCGAGCGAAAAAATAAAAAGCCGAGGTGTGTAGCCTTTCGATTTTTTGCCGATAAAACAGATACCCGTGCGCAAGTCTCTTTACGTCTTGCGCACGGGTATCTGTTTTCGATTTTATCCCGCCCGACCGTGTACCGCAGGAGGAAACCCTGCCGTGCAAGGTGGGATCCTATCTTTGGCATCACTGCTCCCAACGTCCGCACCGCCGCCGAGACAAGTCGATCGGAAACGACGGGCGGGAGGTCTGCAAAACAGCCGCCGAGCACCTATCGGACCCCTAAATATCAATGTAGGTTCCGTGTAGCGATATCACGAGAGGGGCAGGAAATATATTGTTCGTTGCGGAACCGACGCTCGTCAGTTCTCGTCGTAATCGTATTCCGCGTTGAAAGCGTCGTCGAATATTGCGGCGACCTTGTCAAATTCGCCGTCATCCTCTATCTCGACGAGGTCTTCGTTGCCGTCGTCGTCCTTAACGCTTTTAAGGATGATGTATTCGGTAAATCCTCCGTCCTCGTCTGCGGAGCCGGCGGGGATCAGCGCAAAATATTGATTGCCGTCGGAGTTGCAACCTCCTATAAGTTCAAAGTCGATTTCGTTGTCGTTTTCGTCAAGCAAAGTTACGATTTCGGGCTCGCCGCTTTCTTCGATAAGATCTTTTTCGTTTGCCATAGCATATTAAGCCTTTCTTTTATTATTATATCACGTTTTTCGATATTTGTGAACGGAAATTATTGCCGCGTGATTTATGCCTCGGCGTCGTCGAGATCGAGAACGCCGGAAAGTATGTAGTTCGAAACGAACATACCCGGGGTGGTAAAGCGATATCTGTCCGCGCTCTTTTCCACAAAACCGCCGCCGACGAATTCGTCAAGCCGCTTGCCGTATTTTTCGGCAAAGGGAACGCCGAAACGTTTTTCGAACTCGGAGGGACGTATCCCCTCTTCGAGCCGCATTCCGAGCATAACGTATTCTTCCATACATTCGCGCGAAGTGATTTTGTCGCACGAGGTAACTATGTTTATGTTGTTGCCGATTATCTCAAGAGCGTCCGTATAGTCGCTGATGACCCGCGTGGTGGAGAATCTTTCGCCCTCGAAGTACGAGTGTGCGCTCGCTCCGAGCCCGAGGTATTCGTCGCAATGCCAATATTTAAGATTGTGAAGCGAACGACATTCGGGCAGGGAAAAATTCGAGATTTCGTATCTTTTGAGCCCGCGCGAAGCAAGGTAGGAAACGGCGCTCGTATACATTGCGTATTCCGCGTCCTCGCCGGGAAGAACGAGCGAATCCTTTTTGTCCGCGAACGGCGTGCCGTTTTCGATCTTTAAAGAATAGAGAGAGACGTGGTCGGGCTCGAGATTGCACAGCGACGTGAGCGAACGCAGGAAACTCTGCTCGGTTTGCTCGGGGATGCCGTACATAAGGTCTGCGCTGATATTGTCGAAATCCGCGCGGCGCGCCGCGTCGTAAGTTTGCACAAAATCTTTAAATCCGTGCGTTCTGCCGAGTGCCCTCAGTTCGTTTTCGTGTGCGCTTTGCAAGCCGATGCTGAGGCGATTTACGCCGAGGCGGCGCAAACGGCGAAGCTGCTTGAAATCGCAAGTGGCGGGATTTGCCTCGAACGAAAATTCCGCGCGGCGCGCTATGCGGAAATTGGCGTATATCGCCTCTATTATCCTTGCAAGCCTTTTTTCGTCAAGCGACGTCGGCGTTCCGCCGCCTATATAAACGCTGTCGATCTCGTAAGGTCTGCAACGGTTGCTCCAATCCTCCATTTGCAGGATCAGCGCGTCCGTGTAGTGCTCTATCACGCTTTGTCCGTTCGGCACGAACGAACAAAAATCGCAGTATTCGCATTTGCTTTTGCAAAACGGGATGTGGATATAAAGACCGAGCGGCTTTTTTTCTTTTTTCATTTTACCGTTTACCGTGGCTTTCATTTGGCGAAAGCGCCCTTTCGTTTGAAGATTCGGAAAGATGGGTGGATTATTTTTCGTCGTCGCCGAGCTTAAGTACCGCCATAAACGCCTCGGGAGATATCTGCACCGAGCCGAGTTTTCGCATCTTCTTTTTGCCCTCTTTTTGTTTTTCGAGCAACTTTTTCTTTCTTGTTATATCGCCGCCGTAACATTTCGCAAGCACGTCTTTACGCATAGCTTTGACCGTTTCTCGTGCGATAATGCGCGAGCCTACGGCTGCTTGGATGGGTATCTCGAAAAGTTGGCGCGGGATGTTGTCTTTCAGCCTTTCGGCGATCTTTCGCGCTCTTGCGTAGGCTTTTTCCTCGTGAACGATAAAAGACAGCGCATCGACCTGCTCGCCGTTCAGCAAAAAGTCGAGTTTGCAGAGCTTTGAGGGGCGATATTCGAGAAATTCGTAATCAAGCGAGGCGTAGCCGCGCGAACGGCTTTTCAGCGCGTCGAAAAAGTCGTATATTATCTCGTTCAGCGGCAACTCGTAATGCAGATCTACGCGAACGGAGTCGAGATATTTCATATCGACGAAAACGCCGCGCCTGTCTTGGCATAGGTCCATAAGTCCGCCGACGTATTCGGTGGGGGTGATTATGCTTGCTTTGACGATGGGCTCGAAAGCGGTGTCGATATCGTCGGCAGTGGGGTAGCTCGAGGGGTTGTCGATTTTGACTTTCGCCCCCGTGCGCAGCTTGACCTCGTATATAACGCTCGGCGCCGTGGTTATGAGATCGAGGTTAAACTCGCGTTCAAGGCGCTCCTCGATTATCTCCATATGCAAAAGTCCGAGAAATCCGCAATGGAAACCGAATCCGAGCGCGGTCGAGGTCTCGGGCTCGAAAGTCAGTGCGGCGTCGTTGAGGCGGAGCTTTTCAAGTGCGTCGCGCAGATCGCCGTATTTTGCGCCGTCTTCGGGATATATACCGGCGTATACCATAGGGCGCACCGCTTTAAACCCGGGGAGGGCTTCCGCGGCGGGGCGCTCGGCGTGCGTTACCGTATCTCCGACTCGCGTCAGCGCAATGTTCTTTATCGAAGCGGTTATATATCCGACCTCGCCGACGGACAGCGATTCGCGCTCTTTAAGTCCGTAGGGTTCCATCGTTCCGACGGCGGTAACGTCAAACGTTGCCCCCGTGCTCATAAGCAGGATCTTGTCTCCGGCGGACAGCTTGCCGTCGAGGATCCTTATATAAACGACAACCCCGAGATACGAGTCGTAATACGAGTCGAATATCAGTGCTTTGAGCGGAGCGTCGGGGTCTCCTACGGGTGCGGGAACGTCGTTTACGACGGCTTCAAGCACGTCCGAGATATTGAGCCCCGTTTTCGCCGAAACGGCGGGGCAGTCTTCGGCGGGTATGCCGATTATCTCTTCGATCTCATGCCGACACGAGTCGACGTCGGCGGAGGGAAGGTCTATTTTGTTGATAACGGGAACTATTTCGAGATCAGCGTCGGCGGCGAGATATGCGTTTGCAAGCGTTTGCGCCTCGATGCCCTGCGTTGCGTCGACGACGAGCAGTGCGCCCTCGCAGGCGTTGAGCGAGCGCGACACCTCGTAGTTAAAGTCGACGTGACCGGGGGTGTCTATAAGATTCAACACGTAAGGTTTGCCGTTGGCGGCGTTGTAGTCGAGACGAACGGCGCGAGCTTTTATGGTGATCCCGCGCTCTTTTTCAAGCTCCATATTGTCAAGCACACGGTCCTCCATCTCGCGCTTTGCGAGCGTGCCCGTGGCTTCGAGCAAACGGTCCGCAAGGGTGCTTTTACCGTGGTCTATATGTGCTATTATCGAAAAGTTGCGTATCAACTTGGGGTCTGTCATTCGGGCATTCCTTTGCTTTAGTATATTCGCATTTATTATATATCAAAAACGTTTTTTGCACAATAGGTAATTGAAACAAAAATCCGATTTGCCGATATTTTTGTCCGTTGTGCCTAAGCGGCGAGTCGACGGTCGCCTCGCCCGTCAGCAGCGAGCGAGTGTGGCTACGGCGTCACCGTCGCAAATCGCATAACCGTGCTCCGCCGCGTAAGCATCGGCAAAAACGCGCGATTCGCGCACTCCGTATTCTTCGAGTACGGCAAGTTCTGCGGGCAACGTCTCACCCTCTTCGACGTGCGGGAGAAACAGACGAAACTTTTCGTCGTCGCAGCGAAACGCGCTGCCGCTCAGGCAGGCGAGGTCGCCTCTTGCCGCAAGCGCACGGCAGGCGGATATCATATGCCCCATCTCGTCAAAGCAAAAGCAGCTCCCCGTTTTCATTTCACGTTGCGCGTCGGAACGGCTTGGGGGCGCCGGTGCGACGTGTTTTTGCGGCTTGTCGAAATTTGCTTCGCCGCCGTTTTCGGAGTCTTGCGTGAGTTTTGCGACCAAAAGTTCGCACCCTCCCGTATCGCTTTGACAGTGACGAATGAACACTCTGCCCGCGCATAGATCCATACCGCACTTTCGGCTTGCGTTTTTCAGTATCGCCTTTACGCCGTCCCCGCCGACGTTTTCGCCGTCGCGTGTGTCGATGCCGTATTCCCGCGCTTCCGCGCAGTTTAGAACTATCTTCAGCTCTTTTTCGTTTATAATAATAAGTTCCATATGTCCCTCCGAACGTTTATTACAGTATAATCGCTCGCGGCACGCTCCGCAACGAGACGCGTAAGAGACGACAACTTCCGAATCGGAATAATAAGAGCGAGCTGTCGTACCGCATAAGATAAAAATTCCGAAAACGGAAAAATCACCGGCAAAAAGTGTTGACACGGCGTTTTTTGTGTTGTATAATGTTTTCGATAATAAATGGGGCGCAAGGTGCGCCGCTCGCAAAAAAATCGGACCGCGTTCTTGTTACGAGCGAAAAGACGGGTAATGCGGCGGATCGGAGAGGGAATGAAATCGACAAAAAAAGTTGCCGCAGTGCCTGCGGTCGACGACGAAAGCGCAAAGAAAAAGGCTCTTGCAACCGCGTTGCACCAGATAGAGAGGGATTTCGGCACGGGCGCGGTAATGCGCTTGGGCGAGAATGCCCATATGGAGGTGCAAGCCGTGCACACGGGCTCCATATCTCTCGATATGGCTCTCGGCATCGGCGGTCTGCCGCGCGGCAGAATAGTGGAGATATTCGGGCCGGAATCGTCGGGTAAAACGACGGTCGCGCTTCACGTCGTTGCCGAAGTGCAAAAGGCGGGCGGCGAGGCGGCGTTTATAGACGCCGAGCACGCGCTCGACCCCGTATACGCCAAAGCGCTCGGCGTTAATATTGACGATTTGCTCGTTTCTCAGCCCGATTGCGGAGAGGATGCGCTCGATATAACCGAGTCTCTCGTTCGTTCCGGCGCGGTCGACATCATCGTTATCGACTCGGTAGCCGCGCTCGTGCCCCGTCAGGAGATCGAGGGCGATATGGGATCGGCGCAAGTCGGCGTTCAGGCAAGGCTGATGTCGCAGGCAATGCGCAAGTTGTCCTCCGCTATCTCAAAGTCAAACTGTATATGCATATTTATAAATCAGCTCAGAGAAAAAGTCGGAGTTATGTACGGCAACCCCGAGGTAACGACGGGCGGTCGCGCACTTAAATTTTACGCTTCCGTGCGCATAGACGTGCGCAAGTCCGAGCAGCTGAAAAACGGCAACGACATATACGGCAACCGCGTTAAGTGTAAGGTCGTAAAAAACAAGGTCGCGCCTCCTTTCAAAGTAGCGGAGTTCGATATTCTTTACGGAAAGGGAATATCCCGTGCCGGCGAGCTTGTCGACGTCGGGTCGAAACTCGAGGTCATTCAGAAAAGCGGATCTTGGTTTTCGTATAACGGCGAAAGGATCGGTCAGGGCAGGGATAACGCGCGCAAAGCCCTTGAGCAAAATCCCGAACTTTTTGCCGAGATAGAGGAAAAGGTGCGGGTCGCGTTTGCCGCGCTCGACCAAGCCGAGACCGAGGACGACGACCTCGATTTCGAACTTGACGACGATCTCGATATAGATCTGCTTGACGATAATTAAGATTTATGGCAGCGCACGAGATATTGCGTATGACGGCGGTCGACGGCGGCGCCTGCCTTAACGTTTATATTCGCGACGACTCGGTCGTAACTTCCGTTTGCCGCGTTCGCGCCGAGTTTTATGCGTTGCGCCGATTGTCGAAAGGGCAAATATCAAAGGATCTGTTCGATGAGATCAAAACGGAAGACGAGATATGTCGCGCGGTCTCTCGCGGGAAATATCTGCTCTCCTTCGGCAAAAATTCAAAGCGAGCTTTGGCTCGCAAATTGCGTACCAAGGGGATATCCGCCGAATCTGCGCAAAGGGCGGCTCTTATCCTCGAGAGGGACGGTCTGATAGACGAGCGGCGCGACGCCGTGCGCGACGCGGAGAACGAGGCGTCACGCGGTAGGGGAAAACGTCGTATACTGATGTTTTTGCGCTCGAAAGAGTATGATGCCGACGCGCTGGGCGCAGCCGAGTCGCGGCTTGACGAGATGGATTTCGGTGTACTCTGTCGTCGCGTCGTCGAAAAAAAGTGGGGCGGCGCCCCGCGGGATGCAGAAGACAGAAAAAAGGCTGCGGCTGCGCTTGCGAGGCTCGGATTCTCGTATTCGGATATCCGCGATTCGTTTAAAGCTGCCGATGACGAGACGTAGCGCAAACGGTATGCGCCGCATTTTTTAAAAAATTCGGAAAGATCGAAAGATCCGGGCGGGGAACTGAATGTCACTTATCGTTTCTGCAAAAAAAGTGTCGTCTCCGAGCGAGGCGCAAACGGCGAGGCTTCGCGTTTTCGGCGACGAATGCTTTGAACGGATAAACAAAAGGCGCGGCACCGTGCGCGACGAATCCGCAAGTGCTTGGCTGCTTTTGCTCGATACTTTGCGCGAGGCGGGCGTTATGCCGCGGCGCGTGGCGTTCGGTAAATGCGGAAAGCCGTATTTTGTCGGTGAATCGTATGCGCACGGCGTTGCCGAGCGCGTTTTGCGCGACGACCGAGCGGTTTTTGCGCCGCGCGAGGCGGAAAAATGCGCGAGTGCGGCTTGCGTCGGTTGCCGAGAGGTGGGCGGCTTCTCCCTTTCTCATCACGGAGGCGTCGTATTTTGCGCCGTTTGCGACTCCGGAGACGTCGGAGCCGACGTTATGGCTTTGCCTTTCCGTCGCGGAGCCGAAGTGCGGCGTCGCTTGGCAGAACGGTGCTTTGCTCCAAAGGACGTTGCGCCCGCGAAAGCGAGCGATGAGGCTTTCGTCGGAGCGTGGACAAGGCTGGAGGCTTATTCGAAATACCTCGGCGGAAATTTGTGCGAGGTGTTCGGCAAAGCTCTGCCCGACGATGTCGCGTGCTATACGTTTTCGTTGTCGGTGGACGGCGTGCGGGCGACAGCCTCGGTCTGCCGTGATGCGAAAGACGGAGCAATGCCCATTTGTTCCCCGTGCGCTATTGACTTTTTTTCGCGAATGCTGTAAAATTATAAAAAATCGAATTCGGCGGAATTTCGTCGCTCTGCGGCGCTTTTTCCGGCGGCTTTGCGGCAGAAAAGGCAGAAAAGGCGGAAAAGGTATGATCAGAGGGACTTTTACAAAAAAGCGGTTGTTAAGAGCAATTACGGAAACGTTTTGCGTTTTGCTCCTGACAGCCGCACTTTTATTAACGGCTGCGACAGCGGCGGCAGCTGTAGTTTCGTCTTCCGCGACAAAGGCTTCCTCGCGCTTGGCTGCCACTCTCGAGGAGCGTGCGCCGTGGCTCGCCGCCGTGTTTTATACTTCCGAGGAGCGTTATGCGGCGGTTCGTTATAGGGTTCCGGAGCCTGCGGAGCCGAACGTCGAGTTAGCCGAAGCGTACGGAGCGCCGCTTTGCACGGAAGTTTCGTCGCGCGGATGGAAAGCGAAAATATTAAGTTCCGTTTCGCCCGACAGCGTTAAGTTCGGCGAACGCGAGTACGGCGGGGCGGCGAGCTCGTTTTCGCTCGGCATCGCCTCCGATCTCGAGGTCGCTTTTTTTAACGATATTTTGACTTATCGCGGCAACGAGGAGTCGTATTGCGCTCTTGCTATGGATGAGAACGGCGTTTTGCATATGGGGGGGATGTCCCCCTATGAGCTTGCCAACTCTTCGTATCGGTGGGCTGTTTCCTGCGATCGGGTATTGGTAACGAACGGAGTGCCCGCAACAGACCTCGACGGCGGCTACGCCACGCGCGCCGCGATAGGTCAGCGCGAGGATGGAAGTATCGTGCTTATATATGCCGAAGCGCGCGGTTTGTATCCGAGCGGCGTTACGTACGACGAGCTTGCGTCGCTGATGTACGAGTACGGCGCGGTCAACGCTGCGGCGCTTCCGGCTTGCGGCGGCTTTTATGAAAACGGCAAAAGGCTTATCGGCAAGGGAAATGCGGGATATTTTATGATCGTGGCAAACGGGGTGACTGATAATGAATGATAAAAAAACGGATGGCGGCAAAGTTGCTTTGCCGCAAACGCCTGCCGAACTTAAAAAACATGAAAAAGAAATAAACGGTCGCACGCCAGAACGCACCGTAAAGCCCGCGCCGCAAACGGGAAAGACGGCGACGGGGCTTCGCCGCAGGCACCCGAAACACGGGAGATTCAAACTCGCTATGCTCGTATACTGCTTGTGCGCACTTCTCGTTATCGGTATAGGGGCTTGCGTCGGAATAAGTTATATCGATGCGCGCGACGCGGCGTCGGCGGATAATTATATGCACACACTTACGGGTGAAAAAGACGGCGCGGCTTGGAAAGATTTTTTGCTCGAATATTTTCCGCAGTCATATCCCTCTTATGAGAACGGCGAAAAGCTCGCGACCGAGGTTCTTGCGCCTCGCTTTGAGGTGGGTACCGTTACGTATATGAGATACGCTTCGCACGGCAAGTCTGCAATATACGAGCTGTTTTCCGACGGCGCGGCGTTTGCGACGGTATATCTTTCAAACGACGGCGAAAATCCGTTTTCTCTCGGCGAGTGGCGGATAGAGACGGCGGAGTTTAAAACCGATTTCTTCGGAGACGTCGAGTTTCGACGTGTCGAAATAACGGCGCCCGTCGGGGCGGTTCTCACCGTAAACGGCGTAAGCGGCGTTGTCGGCTCCGAATCTGTGAGCGAGACCGGTTATCCGGAGATAACCCCCGCTGAGGCTGGCGGCGGAGTCGCCCCGTGCTTGAAGCACGTTTTTTCCGACGTATATTACGTTCCCGAGATATCGGCGACCCTTGACGGGGAAGAACTCGAGCTTTGCTCGGCTTCCGACGGCTCGGACGTTTATTATTTCAGGTATCCGAACGCGGCTATGCATACGTTGATCCTTACCGCCCCCGAGGGGATAAGCATAACGGTCGGCGGTGCGGCGCTTTCCGACGCGTGGGCACGGCGGACGCAAACGGAGGGGGATCTCGGCGAGCTTGACGACGGAGGCAGCGGCGAGCGACCGATGCTTAACGTTTGGACGATCGACGGGATTTTCGGCACCCCGGAGGTAAAGGGGACGGTCGCCGGTAAAAACGTTTCGTATACTTGCCCAAGCGACTTGACGTACGTTTTCGAAACTCCGGCGGAGTGCAAATACAGTATTACGATATTGGCTCCCGTGGGCAGTGTGCTCACCGTTAACGGGCGCAATATGCCCGAAACGGCAAAGTGTGAGGGCGGTGCGAGTGCCGCGGACCTTGCGGCGGGGCTTACGATACTCGGGTCGTATTCGGTTGCGGAATTCGATACGATGCCCGAGATTATGCCTCGGTTTGACAAATATACGATTACGGGATATCTCGTAATGCCTCGGATAGAAGCGACGCTGGACGGCGAGGTGCTTGAGAGCGCGGGCATCACGGTGAGCGAATATTACGTGCTTTGGGAGTTCGATTACCCCGCAAGCGACGACGCGACCGACAAAACGCACGTTGACGCAGCCGAGGATTTCGCGCGTAAATATATCGAATACGTTTGCGAGGGCGGCGCTTTCCACGACCCGGATCACGCAGAGCGTTTTAACAAAAATTACGAAGAGCTTATGTCCCTTATGTTGGAGGGAACTGCGGGGTGCAAAGCCGTTATGCAGTCGTACAGTACTGTGTACAAAATGGCTGCCGCGTCGAGTTTTACCGTCGACAGCGTATCGAGCGGCGATTATATCGAATATTCGAGCGGTTGCGTAAGCGTACGGGTCGATTATTCGGCAACAAGACGCTTGTCCGACGGCAACGGCGGAGAATACACCGAAACGCTATCGGGTAGCATCGACGTGCTGCGTATATATCGCGATAACGAGTGGCGTGTTTGGAGTTTTGTAGCACGTTGACAATAAAAAACCCGTTTGGGGCGGCATTGCCGCCCCAAACGGGTTTTATTCGTCGGTTTATCAATACATTCCGCCGCCGGCGTTTATTGCCGCGTTTGCGGCAGCCGCTGCTGCGGGATCTTCTTTTTGGTTTGCCACAACCGCCTCGGTGGTGAGGATCGTGGAAGCGATGGAAGCCGCGTTCTGAAGTGCGGAACGCGTTACCTTGGTCGGGTCTACGATGCCGCAAGCGACCATATCGCAATACTTTTC
>CAZOFD010000028.1:0-21859 GCA_964579135.1 uncultured Ruminococcus sp.
TGCCGGATTGGACAAGTTGCCGGAGTATGGTAAACTGAAAAAAGTTCGTCGTGATAATGTAATTACCATTATAGATTGGCTGATTGAAAATCGCTTCATATTGAAAACGAAACATCCTACATATCCTGTGCTTCATCCCACTTATGAGGGTATGCATTATGATGAAACCATTACGGCAAGTAAACTCAAAAAACTTTTTGAAAGATTAGATTCTTAATAGGTTAGGAGGTGCTTTATGTATAATTTTAAAGGCTTAATACCAGTTGATGTAATCAACGAAATTAAGTCTAAAAATGATATTGTTAATTATATCTCATCAAAACAAGAGTTGTTTAAACGTGGTAAGAATTATTATGGTAAATGTCATATATGTGGAAGTTTGGAATCATTTGTTGTATATCCGGGAACAAACTTGTTTTATTGTTTTGTCATTTATCTAACTGCTTGCAGCAGACTATATTTTTTGTTGAATTTTATTAAATTCGGTGTGGACAAAATTGATTTGCTGTGGTATAATTATTATCAAAAGCGCGAGAGATTTTGTTGATGAATTTATCTGAGGTCGAGGCGCTGGGGCGCGCCTCGACCGGCTTTTTGTCGTTTGTTTTTTCTGGTTTTCAAACGGAGGAACGGTGCGCTTTTTGCCGCAATTGGGCTGCGGCGGCTCTTGACACGGCACGGCGATTCGGTGTATAATGATACGTATTGATAATTGATTATTCGGGGTGTATATATGGAGCAAAAAAGATCCGAACTTGTTGCCGAACAAGTGGCGGAGAGAGACGATTATATCGAATCCGTGCGCGAGGCGGTATGCGGTCGCGGACTGCGGGTATACGTGCGAACTTTCGGTTGCCAGCAAAACGAGGCGGACAGCGAATTGCTCGAAGGTATGGCAAACCGAATGGGTTATGAGAGCACAAGCTCGCCGGATTTGGCGTCGCTTATAATAGTTAACACCTGCGCCGTGCGCGAGCACGCCGAAAAAAAAGCGCTTTCCGTCATAGGGCAGTATAAACATTGTAAGGCGCGCAACCCCGAACTCATAATTGCGATATGCGGTTGTATGCCCTCGCAGGAGAGTCGCGCAAACGAACTTAAATATAAATATCCTTACGTTGATTTCTCATTCGGCACGTCCGAGATACACCGTTTGCCCGAGCTGCTTTTCAAAAGGCTGAACGGCGGAGGGCGCGTGTTTTTGCTGCCGCCTGCCGAGCCGCGGATTGCGGAGGGGATGCCCGCCGCAAGGGCGCACGATTATCGCGCGTGGGTCAGCATAATGTACGGGTGCAACAATTTTTGTTCGTATTGCATCGTCCCGTACGTTCGCGGCAGAGAGCGCAGCCGTTCGCCCGAAGCGATAAAGGACGAGGTGAGGTGTCTTGTTGCGAGCGGTTGCCGAGACGTGACTTTGCTTGGGCAAAACGTGAACTCATACGGCAAGGGATTGGACACCGACTGCAATTTCGCCACTCTTTTGGAGAGTCTTGCCGAGATCGACGGCGACTTTAAGTTGCATTTTATGACCAGCCATCCGAAGGACGCAACGCGTGAGCTTATTGACGTTATGGCGCGCTCGCCGCGCGTGGCAAAGCAGTTGCATCTCCCCGCCCAGTCGGGAAGCGACAAGATCCTTGCGCGGATGAATCGCAGATATACCGTCGAGAAGTATATGGAGATCGTGGATTACGCTCGAAGCAAAATGCCGTCGGTTGTGCTGACGACGGATATAATCGTCGGCTTTCCGGGTGAGACGGAGACGGATTTCGAGGCGACGCTTGAGCTTTTGCGCCGCGTTGAGTACGATATGGTCTATTCGTTTATATATTCTCCGAGGCGGGGGACGCCCGCGGCGGAGATGCCCGACCAAGTGCCGCCGGAGGTCAAATCCGAGCGGCTTGAAAGACTGATAGCCTTGCAAACTCGGATCTCGGCGGAAAAGAACGCCGCGGAGGTCGGTAAAACGCTGCGTGTGCTTTGTTGCGGCGCGAGCAAGAACGATGCCGATATGCTTGAGGGGAGAACCGAGGGCAACAAGATCGTGCTGTTTGCGGGCTCGCCCGAACTCGAGGGGCACTACGTGGACGTTATAGTAAAAGAAGCGCGCGCGTACGCGATGTACGGTGACGCGGTATCAAAGAAGACCGAATAAAAACAATCGAAAAGAGGAACCGAAATGACAAACGCAAAAAATGCCGAGATACTCGCTCTTGCAGCCGAGATCGGAAAAGCCATAAAAGCCGGCGAAGAAATGAAAACTTACGAAGCCGCAGAAGCCGCATATATAGCCGACGAAGCGCTTCAGACCAAGATCCGCGAATATTCCGTTCAGCAGCAGGTGCTTGCGCAAGAAAGCGCAAAAAGCGAAAAGAACGCCTTTCTTATAGAGACCGTACAAAATCGTCTTGCCGCGCTTTACAACGAGATCGTCGCTTTCCCGACCTTTGTTGCTTTCAACGAGGGACAGGAAGCTGTACGCAAATTGCTTGAGGACGTAAACGCGGCAATGATGCGCGAAGTGACCGGCGAGGAGCCCCACTCTTGCTCCGGCGATTGCTCCGCGTGCGGTGGGTGCCACTGAGCCGCGTCTCGATTTTTTTCCCCGTAAGCCCTATTTTATGAAAGAGGATATTCTGCTATGCCTCCGATGATGGAGCAGTATTTTGAGATAAAAAATCAATATGAAGATTACCTTCTTTTTTATCGTCTCGGAGATTTCTACGAGATGTTTTTCGACGACGCGATAACGGCATCGCGCGAGTTGGAATTGACTTTGACGGGGCGTGACTGCGGCGAAGCGGAAAGGGCGCCTATGTGCGGCGTACCGTATCACAGCGCCGACGGATATATAGCCAAACTTATCGAGCGGGGGTACAAAGTTGCGATATGCGAGCAACTCGAGGATCCCGCAAGCGCGAAAAATCTCGTAAAGCGCGACGTAATCCGTGTGATAACGCCGGGGACGATCGTGGAAGCGGAGATGCTTAACGAATCGCGCAACAATTATCTTTGCGCGATAGATCTTGCCGATGGGGCGTGCGGCATAAGCTTTGCCGACGTATCGACCGCGCAGATATACGCCACGTCGTTCTCGGGCGACGATCTTTACCCCGAGATAACCGCGGAGATCGCAACTTATTCCCCGCGCGAGATCCTTTTTAACGTACCCGAGACCGATTGCGCCGCTCTTGCCGAGTTTTGCCGTAACCGCTTGGGGGCAATGCTGGAATTCGGAAGAACGCAATATTTCGATGCGGACGCCTCGAGCGCGGCGGCAGAGGCTCAGTTTGCGTCCGTGCTTCGCGACGCGGACCGCGCAAACGTGCCCCTGATATCATCGCTCGGGGCGATCGTTCGTTACGTCGCGGAGACGCAAAAGACCGATATTTCGTATATAAAAGATCTTAATATTTACGAAAACGGGCAATATATGCAGCTCGACATATCGACAAGGCGCAACCTCGAACTGACGGAATCAATGCGTTCCAAAGACAAAAAGGGCACGCTCCTTTGGGTGCTTGACAAAACGAAAAGCTCTATGGGGGCGCGGATGCTTCGTCAATGGATAGAGCACCCGCTTTTGAACGTTTCGCGTATCCTGCACCGTCAGAATGCGGTTACCGAGCTTTACGACAACTATATGCTTCGCGAGGATATCTGCGAACTTATGTCGCACGTTCTCGACGTGGAGCGCTTGCTGACCAAGATCGTATACGGAACGGCAAACGCAAGAGATCTGCGTTCCGTAGGCAACACGCTTGCCGTGGTTCCCGCGATAAAGGCGCTCCTCGTCTCCGTTGGCGGCGGGGAGCTTGCCGCATTGCGCGACGAAATGGACGCGCTCGAGGACGTGCGGGATATTATAAACGCCGCGATCGTCGAAACGCCGCCGCTTACCGTGCGCGAGGGCGGTATGATAGTCGACGGATACAACGCTGACGTTGACAAGCTGCGCGAGATAATGCACGGCGGCAAGGGCTGGATAGAAAAGATCGCCGAGCGCGAACGCGAGGCAACGGGCATAAAAACGCTGAAGATAGGTTACAACCGAGTTTTCGGATATTATATAGAGGTCTCCAAGTCCTTTATGGATCAGGTGCCGGCGACGTATATTCGCAAGCAGACGTTGGCGAACGGCGAGCGATACATAACGGACGAGCTGAAGGAGACCGAGGCTACGGTGCTCGGTGCGTCCGACCGCCTTGCCTCGCTCGAATACGAGATATTTTGCGGCGTGAGGAACGTCGTGGCAAGCGCGGCTTCTCGTATAAGGCAAACCGCCGTTTGTCTTGCCAAACTCGACGTGTATTGTTCGCTTGCCGGCGTTGCGAAAAAGAACAATTACGTTTGCCCGTCGATCAACGATAAGCGGATGATTGATATAGCCGACGGGCGCCACCCCGTGGTCGAGCAATTCGTAAACGAATCGTATTTCGTTCCGAACGACACCCATCTCGATATGCAAAACGATCGCGTTATGATAATAACGGGGCCGAATATGGCGGGCAAATCGACGTATATGCGCCAAGTCGCGCTTATATCCGTGATGTTTCAGATAGGCTCGTTCGTACCCGCCGCTTATGCGGATATGTGTATCGTGGACAGGGTGTTTACGCGTGTCGGAGCCTCCGACGATCTGGCGTCGGGGCAGTCGACGTTTATGCTCGAGATGAACGAGGTTGCCGCTATCCTGCGTGGCGCGACGAAAAACAGCCTTATAATATACGACGAGGTCGGGCGCGGTACCTCCACTTTTGACGGAATGAGCATAGCGCGTGCGATACTCGAGTATACCCAAAGTCGCAAGGTCGGCGCAAAAACGCTGTTTGCGACGCATTATCACGAGCTTACCGTGCTGGCAAACGAACTGCCGGGCGTGGTCAACTATAATATCGCGGCTCGCAAACAAGGCGACGGTATCGTATTTCTCAGAAAGATCGTGCCGGGCTCAACGGACGACAGCTACGGTATCGAGGTGGCAAAACTTGCGGGTCTGCCTCGCGAGGTGATAACGCGAGCATACGAGATATTGGCGCAGACCGAATCTCAAATGCGCGCAATTACCTCTTGCGACGCGGTGGCGGAAAGACCGGCTGTCGAAGAGCTTACGCTTAACGATTGCATAAACGAAAAGATCATCGACGATATTCGCGCGGCTGACCTGAACAATATGTCGCCGTTTGACGCCCTGTCGTTCCTTTACGGGCTTCAAAAGCAGCTGAAATAAGCGAAGGAGCAAGGTTTGAGCAAGATAAACGTTTTGAGTTTCGAGGTTGCCAACCTTATTGCCGCCGGAGAGGTCGTCGACCGCCCCGCGTCGGTGATAAAAGAACTCCTTGAAAACGCGATAGACTCGGGCGCAGATCGCGTTACCGTGGAGATACAGCGCGGCGGAGTGCTGTATATGAGGGTTACCGACAACGGTTGCGGCATAGAGCCGAGCGAACTCCCCGTTGCCATAAGGCGGCACGCGACGAGCAAGATAAAAGACGCTTCGGATCTTGCGGCTATAATGACCCTCGGATTTCGCGGCGAAGCACTTGCGGCGATCTGCGCGGTAGCCGACGTCAGGATCATATCGAAGACTGCCGCAAACGAGCTCGGAGCGATGATAGAGGTACATTCCGGCAGGGTAGGGAGCGTTACCGAGCGCGGCGCTTCGGGCGGTACGACGGTCATTGTGGAAAATCTTTTCGCAAACGTTCCGGCGCGCTTGCATTTTTTAAAGCGCGACGTTACCGAGGCTATGGCGGTCACGTCGGTGGTTGAAAAGATCGCTCTTTCGCACCCCGAGATAGCTTTTCGCCTGATAATCGACGGCAATCAACGTCTCGAGACCGCCGGCGACGGCAAGCTTGGGGGAACGATAAGGAGCGTTTACGGCAAAGAATTTGCGTCGCATATGCTCCCCGTCGAAACCGTGTGCGACGGCGTGCGCGTTTCGGGATTTATATCAACGCCGGATTTGCCGCGTTCCAACAGAAATTACCAAAACTTTTTTATAAATTCGAGATACGTGAAAACGAGAACGGCGTCTGCCGCGATAGAGCAGGCGTATTCCTCGTATATCCCGCCGGAAAAATTTCCGGCTTGCGTTATCAATATAGAAATAATGCCGAGTGCCGTGGACGTTAACGTACATCCATCAAAGCTCGAGGTCAAATTTTCCAACGAGAGACCGGTGTTTAACGCGGTATATTCGGCGGTTCGCGCGGCGTTGACAGAAAACAGGTTACGCTCGGGCGAAACGGGGGCGTCCGTTCCCGTCGGTGCGACACCGCGCAGCGGCACTCGCGTCAGCACGGCTTTCGTGCCAGTGGAGGATCGCACGGCTTGCCGCGAGCCGATAAAGCAGATAACGGTTGCGGAAACGGGGCTTTTCGCTTCCGACAGGGCGGTGTTTGCCGCGCCCAAAGCGCCGAGCACACCCGAGGTGTCTGCGGAGTGTATGCCGAGCGCGCAGAGCGTTGCTTTTGCGTCGCGCGCGGCGAATATCGCGCCGAGCGCACCCGCACGCGACGTCGACGGCGGCATAGCGCGAGAGCAAAGTTCGGAGCGAAATTACGAATCGCTCGGAAATCTGTCGGGGTCGCAACAGCCGCACGCGCCCGCTGTGGCGGTATCAAGTAACGTGCCCCTCAGAGCGTCTTTGCCCGAGATATCGTATGAGTCGGCGCAAATGCCGAAAAAAGCCTGCGACGAAAAAAGCGAAAGTGCGAGTGCGGCGTGTGGCGACGGCGAAATGTGGCAGATACTCGGCGAGGCGTTCAACACGTACGTTTTCGTTGAGCACGGCGACAAACTTACGGTAATAGACAAGCACGCCGCACACGAGCGGCTGATATTCGAAAGAATGAAGCGAGAGCTTTTCTCCTCGCAAAAAGCAACGCAATTGCTCGCCGTTCCGATAGAGGTAATGCTTACCGGCGACGAGGTCGCAGCCCTCGATTCTTGTCGGAGCGAGATAGAAAGCGCGGGCTTTTCGTTCGTTTGCGGCAAAAACGTCGTAAGGATAACGGAAATGCCGAACGCGATATCGGCAGACGACGCCGCGACGATATTCGAGGCGTTTGCTGACGGCGCGCTTAACGGAACCGGCGACGTTCGCCTATCCGCGCAAAAATTGCTTGAAAAGGCGTTGTATCAAGCGTCGTGTAAGGCGGCGATAAAGGGCGGGCGAGTATACCCCGCCGGATACGCCGAAAATCTCGTTAAGGAATTGCGGGCGCATCCCGAGATAACGTATTGCCCGCACGGCAGACCGATAGCGATCGAATTATCGCGATCGGATATAGAGCGCAGATTCAAAAGGATATAACGGCACTCGCCTCGTGCGTCGCTTTTGCTACCGCGGCGCATCGGCGTGCCGCGAGTACGAAATCGGCAGAGGGTGCGTTTGCCTCCCGATATAAACAGACAAAGCGTGCGTGTGCCCCGACGTACACGCCGAGCAAGCGAAAGGAAGCCTTTGCCTTGCGGCGGGCGAGCGATTATAATGTATGAATTAAAGAAAAAAGAGGGCAGAGCGCGCCGCGGAGTGTTTCACACGGTTCACGGCGATATACAAACGCCCGTTTTTATGAACGTCGGCACTTGCGCCGCGATAAAGGGAGGCATTTCGGCAGAAGATTTGCGCGAGGTGAAATGTCAGGTGGAATTGTCGAACACGTATCACCTGCATTTGCGCCCCGGAGACGCGCTTATAAGGGAAATGGGCGGTCTGCACGAGTTTATGAATTGGCACGGTCCCATTTTGACCGACAGCGGCGGATTTCAGGTCTTTTCGCTTTCGCAACTGCGCAAGATCACGGAGGAAGGCGTGCGTTTTGCCTCGCATATAGACGGCAAGCGTATCTTTATGGGTCCCGAGGAAAGTATGCAAATACAGTCCAACCTCGGCTCTACGATCGCAATGGCTTTTGACGAATGTATCGAGAACCCCGCCCCGTATAAATACGTTAAGGATTCGATAGAGCGTACGACGCGCTGGCTTGTCAGGTGCAAAGCCGAAATGGCAAGGCTGAACTCGTTGCCCGAGACGGTAAATCCCCACCAGTTGCTTTTCGGGATAAATCAAGGCGGAACGTACGACGATTTGCGCGTGGAGCATATGAAAGCGATAGCGGAACTCGATTGCGACGGTTACGCCATCGGCGGACTTGCCGTGGGCGAAGAGACGGACGTTATGTATCGCATTATCGACGTTGTCGAGCCGCATATGCCCGCCGATAAGCCGAGATATCTTATGGGTGTCGGTACGCCGTGCAATATACTCGAGGCGGTACACCTCGGGGTCGACTTTTTCGATTGCGTTATGCCGAGCCGAAACGCAAGGCACGGCAATCTCTTTACTTGGCACGGAAAAGTTAACCTGCTTAACGAAAAATACGCACGCGACGGGCGCCCGATAGATCCGTCGTGCGGCTGCCCGGCTTGTCGCAACCACAGCCGAGCGTATATCAGGCACCTTTTTAAGGCGAAAGAAGCACTCGGGATGCGCTTGGCGGTCTTGCATAATCTGTATTTTTACAACGAGCTTATGCAGCGCATAAGGGATGAACTCGATGCGGGAACTTTCGAGGAATTCTATCAAAAATATCGCGCGATCCTCGGCGAAAGATCGTGTGATTGATTTTGTCAACGACTGCGCGGCATCTCTTGACGGACTTTTTCGTTTCGCCGGCAAACTTCGCAAGGAGGCGGTTTTGAGTGTTTTCGTCGGTTAAAAATTTTTTGATAACGCTTTTGATATCGCTTGCGTTTTTTGCGGCGGCGGCGTATATGGTGGTCGGTCTTGTGCTCGGCAACCTCGGCGCGACCGTCGGCGGCGGAGCGGTGACCGAAGCGCCGAGCGCGGGTGGCGAGGTGACCGGCGACTCGGACAATATATTCGTCGGCTACGGCGACGGTGGCGAATCTTTCAATTTTTTGCTCATCGGCACGGATTATCGCCCCTCGCAGTTTGCGAACTATGACCCCGAGGTGATCAAGATGCTTTTCGGTACGGGCGGCGCGACCTCGTCGGCCACCTCTCCGAGCGATCTTGCGCCGACGGCACCGTCCGACGTTGCGAGCGACGCCGGTGTCGACGGCGAGCGAACGGAGGCGAGCGGCGGCAACCCGATAATTCCGGGTGGCTTTTACGAGGAAAAATATCGCAGTATAGATACGGATATCCTTTTGCTCGTAAGGGTGGATAAGGAATCGGGGAATTACCGCTATACGCTTTTGCCGACGGACGCTTGTGTTGCGGTTAATAAAAAATACGTTAAACTCGGCGAGATATACGGCAAGTACGGTCTGCAAACGCTGCTCGACGCCGTTAGAAACAGCACGGGAGTGCACGTCGACTATCACGCGCTCGTTTCCGCAGAGGCTTTTCCGGGCGTGGTGGATAAGCTGTTTCCCGACGGGATCAGTTATTACGTTCCCTGCGATATGAAATACGACGATTATTCCGCCGATATGCATATCGATCTTAAGGAGGGCAGGCAAACGCTTAACGGCAAAGCGATACTCGGTATGCTTTCTTTCGATTCGTATACGAACGGACAGGGAAGTCGTGCCAACACCGTTTTGACATTTGTCAAGACAATGGTGTCGCAGCTTACGAACATAACGAATTACAAAACAATTATAAACACCGTTAACGCTTTCGGCGAGATAGACTCTCTCCTCGTAACGACGAATTTCAAGGCGTCGGACTTTTTGAAAAATATCGATATGATATTTAAATATTCTTCGGTTCAAAGCGACGTAAACGCAGTGACAAAATACGTTACTATCGGAGGGCAGCCCACCAAGGTCATTGACGACGTGGCAACCATCAAGGCTTTTTCAACGAGAAAATAAATTCGTAAAATACAGATAAAGGGGAAAATTATGGACAACAAAGCAAAAACAATGGACAAAATCGTCGCGCTGTGCAAAAATCGCGGCTTCATATTTCCGGGCTCCGAGATCTACGGCGGTCTTGCGAATTCATGGGATTACGGCCCTTTGGGCGTTGAATTCAAGAACAACGTAAAAAAAGCATGGTGGAAAAAGTTTGTACAGGAATGTAAATACAACGTCGGTCTTGACAGCGCCATAATTATGAATCCGCAGGCGTGGGTTGCATCGGGGCACGTAGGAGGCTTTTCGGATCCGCTTATGGATTGCAAGACCTGCAAAACGCGCCACAGAGCGGACAAGCTGATCGAGGATTATGCATTCGCCAACGGACTTGACGATAATCCCGCGGGCTGGACTTTTGAGCAGATGGCTGCATATATCGCGGAAAAGGGCATTGCCTGCCCCTCTTGCGGCGGTCACGATTTTGCGGATATAAAAAAGTTTAATCTTATGTTCAAGACCTATATGGGCGTTACCGAAAATTCGACTACCGAACTTTATCTGCGTCCCGAGACCGCGCAGGGGATATTTGTCAATTTCCCCTCGGTGCAGCGCTCCTCGCGCCGCAAGCTTCCTTTCGGTATAGCTCAGATCGGTAAGTCGTTCAGAAACGAGATAACCCCCGGCAACTTCGTTTTCCGCACGAGGGAATTCGAGCAGATGGAGCTTGAGTTCTTCTGCAAGCCGGGCACTGACCTCGAATGGTTTGCTTTTTGGAAAGATTATTGCCACAAGTTCCTGCTCGGTCTCGGTATGAAGGACGAAAACCTCAGATTGCGCGACCACAGTCCCGAGGAACTTTGCTTCTATTCCAAAGCTACCACCGATTTCGAGTTTTTGTTCCCGTTCGGTTGGGGCGAACTTTGGGGCGTTGCGGATAGGACCGACTACGACCTGACCCAACACGCGGAACATTCCGGCAAGGATATGACGTATTTCGACCCCGAGACCAACGAAAAATATATTCCCTACGTTATAGAGCCCTCGCTCGGCGCCGACAGAGTTGCGCTTGCTTTCCTTGTCGACGCATATGACGAAGAAGTGCTCGACGCGGAAAAGAACGACGTGCGCACGGTACTTCATTTGCACCCCGCGCTCGCACCGTATAAGGCTGCGGTTCTTCCGCTTTCCAAAAAGCTCTCCGAAAAGGCGGAGGAAGTGTATACGGCTCTCGCTTCCGATTTCTCCGTTGATTTTGACGATGCGGGCTCTATCGGAAAGAGATATCGCCGCGAGGACGAGATCGGAACGCCCATTTGCATCACTTACGACTTCGATTCGCTTGAGGACGGTTGCGTGACCGTTCGCGACAGAGATACGATGCTGCAAGAGCGCATAGCCATCTCCGAGCTTAAGTCTTATATCTCGAATAAGATAGCATATTGACCGTTTGGCAGAGATAATAACGCCCCTACCGCTCAAAAGAGCGGTAGGGGCGTTGCTTTTTTATTGATCGGCGAGTGTCACTCTACCGTAACGGATTTTGCGAGATTGCGCGGGTGGTCCACGTCGCACCCGCGCATAATAGCGACTTCGTACGACAAAAGTTGCGCAAACACGACGCTTACAAGCGGAGAGAGCAGCGCAGGTAGGCGGGGCAGAACGAAAACCTCGTCGCCGTATGCTTCGGGATGCTCGAAATCCGGGCAACATACGAGTATCGAGTATCCGCCTCGCGCACGCACCTCGCGGATATTTCCCGCCATCTTGTCATAGTATCCGCTGTCCGTCGCAAGGGCGATAACGGGCGTTCCTTTTTCTATAAGCGAGAGTGTTCCGTGTTTGAGTTCGCCCGCGGCGTATGCCTCGGAATGCACGTAGGAAATTTCTTTCATCTTCAGCGAACATTCGGTGCCTGCCGGGCAGTCGGGTCCCCTGCCGATGAAATACAGGTCTGAGGTATTATATATCTTTTCGCTTATCTTTTTTATCTCGTCCCGCCGAGATATAACGTCGGATACAGCGCGCGGTATATCGAACGCGAGTGCGCGGCAGAAACTTGCAGCCTGCTCATAGTCCATCGTTTTGCGTAGGCACGCGAGTTTTGCGGCGATGAGCGCAAGCAGGGCAACTTGAGTCGAGTACCCCTTTGTCGTGGCGACGGCGATCTCGGGTCCGGCGTTCGTATACATAACGTAGTCCGCTTCGCGTGCAATGGCGGAGCCGACGGCATTGATAATTGCGGCAGAGTGCAAGCCGCGACTTTTTGCCGAGCGGAGGGCGGCAAGCGTGTCTGCCGTCTCGCCCGACTGCGATATCGCAAGAACGACGGCTTTGCCGATCGTGGCGGGCGGATCGTATCGGTATTCGGAGGCGGTGTTTACGGAAACGGGTACGCCCGCGAGTTTTTCGATCAGGTATTTGCCGACGAGCCCGGCGTGGGTAGCCGATCCGCAAGCGACGATCTCGATGTTGTCGGCACTTAGCCAAAAGTCGTCCTCTATTCCGTCGGGAGTGAAGTCGGGCAGCCCCCGAGCGTCCATACGGTGCGACGTCACTCTGCGCAGGGCGTCGGGTTGCTCGTGGATCTCTTTGAGCATAAAGTGATCGTAACCGTCCTTTTGCGCGGTGCCGCTCTCCACGTCGATAAGCACCTCGCGTCCCGCGTCGCTTCTCCCATCGCGGTAAAACAGCGTTACGCCGTTTGCCGTTACGTGAACGACGCTGTCCTCGGGCGGGCGTATCATTTTGCGAGTATAAGGCAAAAGCGCGGGTACGTCCGAGGCGACGAAAGCGCCGTCGTCCGTTGCGGCGACAACAAGCGGGTTATCGCGCCGTATGCAGAATATCTCGCCGGGCAGATCGCCGAACATTATTGCGAAAGCGTAGGAGCCGGTAAGGCGTGCGGCTGCGCGAAATATCGCGCGAACGGGGTCGCGGTCTTTACGGTATTCGAGATCCGTAAGATGTGCGGCGCACTCGGTGTCCGTTTCACTTGAAAAAACGTATCCGAGCGCTTCGAGCTCTGCGCGCAACGGCAGACAATTGTCTATTATTCCGTTGTGAACGAGGACGAGACTGCCCGAGGCGTGTGGATGAGCATTGTTTTCGGTGGGGGCACCGTGCGTTGCCCAGCGTGTGTGACCTATGCCGCAGGAGCCATTCGGTGCGAGGGCGGTAACGCTCGCCTCGAGTTCGGCAACTCTGCCGCGCTTTTTTATCACTCGGATATCTCCGCCCGCCTCGCAGATCGCGACGCCCGCGGAGTCATAGCCTCTGTATTCGAGCGCTTTTAAGCCGTCGATAAGGATGCCCGAGGCTTGTGCTTTGCCTGTGTATCCGATTATTCCGCACATTATCTGTTTTCCTCTCTCAGAACGATATTGTCGTTTGATTTTACTATGTGGTCGGCGGGGACGGTTCCGCGAACGGAGGTGAGGGGGTATACGGTAGTGCGCCGTCCGATAACGGTGCCGGGGTTGAGCACGCAGCCGCAACCGACGTCGGCTCCGTCGGCGAGTATAGCGCCGACTTTGCGCAAGCCCGTTGCGACGGGCGGCTCGGATTTTATAACCACGTTCTTTTTATCGGATCTGAGGTTCGAGCAGATCGATCCTGCGCCCATATGCGCCCCGTTGCCTAAAACGGAATCGCCGACGTAGTTATAGTGCGGTATCTGCGCACCGTCCAAAACTACGGCGTTTTTGAGCTCGCACGAGTTGCCGATAACGCATTTTCTGCCGATAATCACGCAACCGCGTATATACGCCCCGGGGCGGATCTCGCAATCGTCTCCGATAACCGCGGGGGCTTCGATAACGGCGTTTTGCGCTATTTTTACGTTTTTGCCGACGAGCACGCCGGGGGAGAGCGTCTCGAACCCGTCTATCCCGCGCGATACGAGCTCCTCGCAGAGCCCTTTTATCTTAGGCAACATATCCCACGGGTATTCGGATGCGGAAAAAAGGTCGATAAGATACGGTACTCGGCAGTCGAAAAGCTCGTGCGTCTTACAATTTTCGGCACGCTCAGTCATTGCAGCAGTACCCCCTGTCTTCGATCTCGCGATAAAGTATATCGATATATTCGTTGCATTTGTCGACGTTTTCCGCCTCGACCATAATGCGGATAACGGGTTCGGTGCCGCTTCGGCGCAAAAGCACCCTGCCGTTGTCTTTTATAGTGGCGTTTACTTCGTCGAGCTTAGCCAATATCGCGGAATCCGCCATTACCGCGGATTTGTCGGTAACGCGCACGTTCTTCATAACCTGAGGGAAGAGAACGACCGGCTCCGCCAATTTCGAAAGCGAGGATTTGCGCTCGCGCATCTCTTCGGCAAGCATTATCGCGGTCAAGATACCGTCGCCCGTCGTCGCATATTTCTTTAATATGATGTGCCCCGACTGTTCGCCGCCGAGCCTATACCCCTTTTCCTGCATACGCTCGTATACGAATCGGTCGCCGACGTTCGTTTGCACGTAGTCGATGCCGGCGTTGTCGAACGCTTTGAACAAGCCGCTGTTGGACATTATCGTGGTAACGACGGTGTTGTGGTCGAGGGTGCCTTTTGCGCGCAGGCGCATAGCGAGGATGAACATTATCTTGTCTCCGTCGACTATTTCGCCGTTTTCGTCTACGGCAAGGCAGCGGTCTGCGTCTCCGTCGAAAGCAAATCCGACGTCAAGATGCTTCTCGCGAACGAATTCGCAAAGTTTTTCTATATGCGTCGAGCCGTATTCGCGGTTTATGTTGAGCCCGTCGGGCTCGGCTCCGATAACGTACGTTTGCGCACCCAGCGCGTCGAAAACGGCTTTTGCGATGGACCAAGACGCACCGTTGGCGCAGTCGAGCCCTATGCGAAGCGAACGATAGGAGTGTGAGGCGACGGAGATGAGATACCCTACGTATCTGTTGCGCCCCGCAACGTAGTCTACGATAGAGCCTATTCCGTCGCGCTTGGCAAACGGCAGGTCGTCGCATTCGAGCCCGAGCTTTGCCATATCGCCGTCGATGTACGCCTCGATAAGCGAAGCCGTAAGATCGTCGAGCTTTTCGCCGTAGCGGTTGATAACTTTTATCCCGTTGTCGTAATACGGGTTGTGCGAGGCGGTTATCATAATTCCGCAGTCGAACTCGTCTTGGCGCGTTACGTAAGACACGCTCGGCGTGGTCGTAACGTGAAGCATATAGGCGTCGGCGCCCGAAGCCGTGAGCCCCGCAACGAGCGAATATTCGAGCATATAGCTCGAGCGGCGAGTATCTTTGCCTATGACGATACGCGGTCGATAGCCGCCCGGTTTGCAACCGGAAAGTGGCGAGGCAAAGTACCAACCGAGAAATCTGCCCACTTTGTAGGCTTGGTCGGCTGTGAGCGCGAGGTTGGCTTCGCCGCGAAAGCCGTCGGTGCCGAAATATTTGTTTTTTATGGGTTCGTTTTCGCGTTTCACTTCCGGCAGGTCGCGGTGCAAAACGACGTCGTCGCGCAAAAGTTGGTCGGCGCTTATGCAAAAAAGGTCGCAAAGCGCTATTACCTTGTCCGTTGCCGGTGCGGCTTGGTCAAGCTCCCACTTCGAAACGGATTGGCGCGAAACGTTCAGCTTTTCCGCAAGTTGCTCCTGTGATATTTGGCAGGCTGTGCGAAGATTCGTGATTTTTTCACCAATAGTCATACCTACGATCCTTTCGGCATTATATATTTATAGTATGTTTTGCTCCGATTTAATGATACAACCCTTTTCGTTGTTTTGCCACCAAGTCGGGTTGGAATTTTTAGCAACCGCGGGTTGCTAAAATGCACTAAAATCCTTTTTTTGTCGAAAAAAGCCGCATTTTTTTGAAAATGCGGCTTTTTAACTGTCAACCGCAGGGTGCGGATCAACTGTAATCGGCTTCTGTTGTTTCTTCGTCGAGGGGGATCTCGTCAATGCGGACGGTCGGTGCGTCTTCGTCGTCTTTGGAGAGAGTTTGCTTTATCGTGGATTCGAATTCGCCCTCTTCTTCGGGGGATATAACGTCGTAGTCTTCGCGGTCGAAAATATCCCAAAGGTATCCGTCCGCGCGCTTTTTGAGTTGACGGATCAAAAGGCATACCGCAACGGTAGAGGCTGCGACCGCGACCGTTATCCAGCCGAGTATCACAAGCAGCTGTTTTGCCCTCTCTCTGCGATAGCGCTCGCGACGGCGCTCGCCGAGGTGCTCGAGAAGCTCTATTGCCGTCATAAAAAAGCAAAACACAGCCGTTAGGTGGGCAAACGTTTTTACAAGATTTTTGATTCTTTCTTTCATTGCTTATCCTCCTGCTTTGAGATATGCTTGAGATATGCGTTTATAAATCCGTCGATGTTTCCGTCCATTACCGAGGTGATGTTGCCGGTTTCGTAATTCGTTCTGTTGTCTTTCACGAGGGTGTAGGGCATAAATACGTAGGAGCGAATCTGAGAGCCCCATTCGATATTCGTTTTGTTGCCTTGTATGGCTTCGATCGTGTCGAGACGCTCGCGTATCTTGATCTCCATAAGTTTGGATTTGAGCATCTTCATCGCCGTTTCTTTGTTTTGAAGCTGCGAGCGCTCGGTTTGGCAGGTAACGACGATGCCCGTGGGTTTGTGGACTATGCGTACTGCGGAAGAAACTTTGTTAACGTTTTGCCCGCCCGCACCGCTCGAGTGAAAGGGGATAAAATCATAGTCCTCGTCGCGCACCACGACCTCGTCGAGTTTATCGAACTCGGGCATAACCTCGATGGAAGCGAACGAGGTCTGCCTGCGCCCAGCCGCGTCGAAGGGCGAAACGCGCACGAGACGATGCACGCCGTTTTCGCTTTTAAGGTGACCGTAAGCGTTCGTGCCCTCTATAAACACGGTGGCGCTTTTGATTCCCGCCTCTTCGCCGTCGAGCCAATCGGTGAGTTTGACTTTGTATCCGGATTTTTCAGCCCAGCGGGTTATCATTCGGTAAAGCATAAGCGCCCAATCCTGCGCTTCCGTACCGCCCGCACCCGGGTGGAAAGAGACTATTGCGTTGTTTCTGTCGTATTCGCCGGAGAGGAGGATGGATATCCGCTCGTTTTCTTCCTCGGCTTTTATTGCCGCAAGCTCCGCTTCGACCTCCGCGACGCAACTTTCGTCGTTTTCTTCGATCGCAAGCTCGGCAAGCGCGATGGCGTCCTCAAGACGCGCGGTAAGCGACTCGTACTTTTCCACGGTGTCTTTGGCTTGCTTTATAGCTTGGAGGACTTTTGCCGAATTTTCCTGATCCGACCAAAAATCGTTGTTCAGCGTTTGTTTTTCGAGTTCTTCGGCGCGCAGGCGAAGTTCATCTACGCGCAGGGCGGAGCCGAGCTCCTTTATAACGGGGCGCATACCCGTAAGTTTATATTTTGCGTCCTCAAGTGCGACTATCATATATGACCTCCCGCCATATCGGCTTTATAACATTATAATTCAATATAGTATATCATACGTACGCGGTCTTTTTCAAGTGGTATTTTGAAAAAAAGCGAGTATTGCCCGCCGTTTACTTGACAAAACGGGAAAGGGAGGGTATAATAAAACCGAAATCAATTACGGAGGTCTATATAAAATGGAAGTAACGAAACAAAGCGTTATCGGCGATATTCTCGACCACGACGTCGATACCGCGCAGTTCTTTTTTGCCATCGGTATGCATTGTCTCGGCTGCCCTGCCTCGAGAGGCGAAACCGTCGAGGAGGCTTGCGCCGTTCACGGCACAAATGCGGACGAGCTTGTAAAATCCATCAACGAATTCCTCAGCAAAAAAGCAAACTGACGCATATCTTTGTGGTTTGACCGTCGGGCTGTGCCGTAGTCGCAACAGCCCGACAAATTATTTTTTGCATCGGGAATTTGCGTTTCGTTTTTTGATTTCGCATTTTGCACCCCGCTTTTGTGAAACGGGGAGTATAACGTACGAAAGAAAGGTCGCCTACGGCGAGGTGTTTATATGGGCGCTGTAAAGAAAAACGTTCTTTCCCCGCGGCTTGCAACTGCGGTTTCTTTTGCAAGGCGGGGGGCGTATTTTTTCGATATCGGGACGGACCATGCGCAGGTGCCGATATATCTTGCGCAGACCGGGACGTCGCTTTGCGGAGTCGCCTCCGACGTGAATCGCGGTCCGCTTGCCGCTGCACGTGAAAATATCCGCGCGGTGGGGCTTTCGGGGCGGATATCCTGCGTTTTGGGCAACGGCTTTTGCGGCGAACTCGGCGACGCGGAGCACGTAGACGTGTACGTTTTGGGTATGGGCGGCGAACTTATAGCCGAAATACTCGGCAACGCGCCGGTGCTGAAAGATCCGCGCGTGAGGCTGATCCTCCAACCGATGACGCACGCTGCGGATTTGCGCGTTTGGCTTGGCGCGAACGGGTTTGACGTCATCGACGAGCGGCTCGTGCGCGACGACGGCAGGATATATCAGGTAATATGCGCCGAGTACGACGGGAAAATGCGCGATATCGACGCGGTAAACGCCGTCCTCGGAGTGAAAAACGTGCTTCGTGGGGGCGAGGTTTTCGTCGAATTCGCACGCCGTGCGGCTGTCACGTGTGAAAAAAAAGCCGCCGCTCTTGCGGCGGCGGGCAAGGATTTCGCCGAGGCTGCCTCTCTCGGCGAAAATATCAGGAAAGCGGTGGGCGAAAATGACGGCTGAAGAACTTTACGGCAGGCTTGAGCGCGAGCTGCCCGCCGTTTTTGCGTATGAGGACGACCCCGACGGCATAGGCTGTATGCCCGATCCGAGGCGGGAGATAAGAAAGATACTCGTTGCGCTCGATCCGTATTTGCCCGCGATCGAAAAGGCGAAAGGCGGCGGGTATGATCTGCTTTTGACGCATCACCCGTTGGTATACGGCGAAAGCGATCTCTGTGACCCGACCGTGATTTGGCGCAGCGAGCTTGCCGAGGCGGGAATTGCGTCGTTTGCCTTTCATATGCGCCTTGACGCCGCGCACGGCGGTGTAAACGACGTTTTGGCACAAAAGCTCGCGCTGCAAAACGTACGCCCTTTCGGCGAGTCTCGCATCGGCAGGATAGGCGAGCTGGGGGAGCCCGTGCCCGTGCGGGAACTTGCGCTTTTCGTCTCGCGTGTGCTTAACGCGTCGCGGGTTAGGTATGCCGATCATACGCACGACGGCTGTGTCCGCACGGTCGCCGTTGTGGGCGGCGCGGGCTCGTCGCTGCTTTGGGAGGCGGCGCAAGCGGGCGTGGACGTGCTTGTAACGGGCGAGGTAAAGCACCATATATTCGGCGTTGCCGCAGGCGCGGGGATAAGCCCCGTCGAGGCGGGGCACTACGCCACCGAGGCACCCGTTTGCGAGCGCCTTGCCGAAATTGCGCACCAAGCGAGCGATGGGACAGCCTCGGTCGATATCTTTTATCACGATATTTCGCAAACGGTTTAAAAGCCTTGCCGCACACGTAGCGAGCAAGGCGACGCCGCGCATTTTCGGCGCGGAGAATAAGGAGAAAAATTATGACTTATGCCGTATCCAATATTCACGGTTGTTATTCGCAATTTATAAAATTGCTTTCCGATATAAATTTCGGCAAAGACGACGTTATGTTCGTCCTCGGCGACGTTGTCGATATCGGCGAGGAGACGGGTGAATTGCTTTGCGATCTGGCTTGCAGAGAGAACGTTTGGCCCGTTGCCGGCGAGCACGACGCGCTTGCGGCAAAAATGCTGTCGGGCTTCGAGGAGATGCTTAAAAACGGCACTGCCCCGAGCGAAGAGTATATAAAGGATATGCAAAAATGGACAGCGATGGGCGGCAAGGCAACGCTTGACGCGTATCGTGCGCTCGAGGCGGATATGCGCGAGGGCGTTATCGACTATCTTGCCGATATGCCCGCATACGAAAGCGTAGAGGTGAACGGCAGGGAGTGGCTGCTCGTTCATTCGGGTATCGCAAACTACGTGCCCGGCAAAGACCTTGACGAATACGAGCCCGAGGCGTTTTTTGCCGACGGCGGGACGAGACGGGTCGACGGCGTAACGGTAATATGCGGTCACGTACCGACGGGTGGGCGTATCGAACACGGCGACGGATACGTGGCGATAGATTGCGGTGCGGCTCGCGGCGGAGCTCTTGCCTGCTTCTGCCTCGATAACGGTGCGGAATATTATGTGTGATATCGCACTGAAAAAGAATTCCGTTATAAGTGCGCAGGTTACCGCAGTGACCAACCTCGGCGCGGGTGTGTGCCGTGCGCCCGACGGCAAGGTCGTTTTCGTCGGCGGCGCGGTAACGGGAGAAACGGTAAAGGTACGGATAATAAAAGTCACGAAGGGGTATTACGTCGGCAGGCTCGAGAGCATCGAGACACCATCGCCGTATCGCGACGCAAGCATCGTTTGCACGGCTGCCGCCTCTTGCGGAGGATGTGCGTATAGGGCGATTACGTACGCGCACGAGCTTGAGCTGAAACGAAAAAACGTAGAGGCTGAGTTTGAAAAGGCGGGGCTTGCCTCCGTGCACGTTTTGCCGGTCGCATACGCCGCGGACGAAAACGGCGCCCCGGTCGTATGGCACTATCGCAACAAGGCGCAGTACCGTTTTGCCCAAACCGCCAACGGAGTTACCGTCGGTTTTTACGCTTCGGGGACGCATCGGGTTGTTGCCGGCGGCGCGGAGTGCCCGTTGCAACCTCGGATATTCGCGCTTATCGCCGATTTCGTTTGCCGCGAGGCGACGCGCCTCGGGCTTTCCGTATACGCCGAGGAGAGCGGCAAGGGGCTGCTTCGCCACCTATATCTCCGCAGCGGCAGCGGCGAGGACGGCGAGATACTCGTTTGCTTTGTGATCAACGGCGCGACGTTGCCGCACGGTGAGGAGCTTGCCCGCGCCGTCGCGCAAAAATTTCCGCGCGTGGTGGGCGTAGTCGTCAACGTAAACCGAAAAAACACGAATATCATCCTCGGTGACGAATACGAAACGCTGTGGGGCAAGGATCGTATAACCGACGTTTTTTGCGGTGTGAGGGTCGAGATAGCGCCTGCGGCTTTTTATCAGGTCAATCACGACGCAGCGGAGCTGCTTTGCAAAAAAGCAGCGGAACTTGCCGACCTTTCGGGCGGTGAAAAGCTGCTCGATCTGTATTGCGGCATAGGTACGGTCGGCTTTTCGATGATACACGGAGCGGCGGAGCTTACGGGGGTCGAGATCGTTCCCGAAGCCGTAGCCTGCGCGCGGCGAAACGCCGAGGCAAACGGAATAAAAAACGCGCGATTTATATGTGCGGATTCAGCCGACGGCGTGCACGACGCGCTTAAGAGCGAGCCGGACGTCGTCGTCGTAGATCCGCCGCGCAAAGGCTGCGATGAGGAACTTTTGCGCGAGTTGACGGGGTCGCGCACGAAAAAACTTGTGTATATATCCTGCAATCCCGCGACTTTGGCGCGCGACGCGGCGCTTCTTTGTGCTATGGGGTGGAGCCTCTCACGCGTGCAACCGGTCGATCTTTTCCCGCGCACGGGTCACGTCGAGACGGTAGTACTGCTTTCCCACAAAAAGCCAGACGGACATATCAACGTAAAAGTTGAGTTTGGTGAGGGCGAGGGCAAAGTTCCGCTTGACGATATTGCCGAACGAGCCGAAAATTATAAACCAAAAGAGCGAGTAACCTATAAAATGATTAAGGAGTACATAGAAGCGAAATACGGCTTCAAAGTACATACCGCATACATCGCAGAGGTAAAAAGAGATTTGGGTTTACCAATGTATGATGCTCCTAATGCGGTAGAGGAATTGAAAAATCCCAGAAAGCATCCTACACCAGAAAAGGTTGAAGCAATAAAAGATGCTCTGAAACATTTTGAAGTGATTTAGTAGGATAAGCGTATCATTAGAAATAGTGGTACGCTTATTTTTTACCCATTTTGTACCTTTGAACTGCTTTTCTATTTTACATATAATAAAAGCAGGAAAGGATGGTGCTGATTATGAAAGAAAAGAAAACCCACCTATACTTTGACAACGAAGAAAGAAAAGTTTTGATACATAGCC
>CAZOFD010000029.1:0-20791 GCA_964579135.1 uncultured Ruminococcus sp.
GGCCAAAGCGCGGAAGAAAACCACGTGTCGAGCACGTCTTCGTCGCGGGTGACGGAGGATGAGCCGCATTTGGAGCAGGTGTGAACGTCGTGCTCGGATACGGTCGTTTCTCCGCAATCCGCGCAGTAGTATGCGGGTATGCGGTGACCCCACCAAAGTTGCCTCGATATGCACCAATCGCGGATGTTTTCCATCCAGTTGAGATATATCTTGGAGAAGCGCTCGGGCACGAATTTGATATCGCCGTTGTTTACGGCTTCGATCGCCGGTTCCGCGAGCGGCTTCATTTTTACGAACCATTGGCGCGAGGCGACGGGCTCGAGCACGGTGCCGCAACGGTAGCAGTGGGCGACGTTGTGCACGCATTTTTCGACCTTGACCAAAAGCCCTTCGGCTTCGAGGTCGGCAACGATCTGCCGCCTTGCCTCGTATCTGTCCATTCCGCGGTATTTGCCGCCGTTTTCGTTGATATGCGCCGTGTTGTCGAGTACGATAATGTTCTCGAGACCGTGGCGCAGACCGGTTTCGTAGTCGTTGGGGTCGTGCGCGGGGGTTATTTTTACGCAGCCGGTACCGAAGTCCTTGTCGACGTTCTCGTCGGCGATAACGGGTATCTCGCGCCCGACGAGCGGCAAAATCAGCGTTTTGCCGATAAGATCCGTGTATCTTTCGTCATCGGCGGAAACGGCGACAGCCGTGTCTCCGAGCAATGTCTCGGGGCGGGTTGTTGCGATAACGACGTATTTGCCGTCCTCGCCCTTTATCGGGTATTTGACGTGCCAAAAGCTGCCCTCGACCTCTTTATGCTCGACTTCGGCGTCGGAAATAACGGTATTGCAGTGCGGGCAAACGTTGGTTATACGCAGACCGCGGTAGATAAGCCCCTTGTCGTAAAGCGTGACGAAAACTTTGCGCACGGCGGCGGAGAGCTCGTCGCTCATTGTGAACGCCTCGCGGGTAAAGTCGCAGGAGGAGCCGAGCTTTTGCAGCTGACTGATAATGCGGCTGCCGTATTTGTTTTTCCAGTCCCAAACGCGGTCGAGAAACTTTTCGCGACCGAGGTCGAATCTGGTCAGTCCCTCGTTAACGCGCAGGTCCTCTTCCACTTTGATCTGAGTGGCGATGCCGGCGTGGTCGGTGCCGGGGATCCAAAGCGTGTTAAAGCCCTGCATCCGTTTGTAACGCACGAGGATGTCCTGGAGGGTCTCGTCGAGCGCGTGCCCCATATGCAATTGCCCCGTTACGTTGGGGGGCGGTATGACGATGCAGAACGGAGGGCGGGAGTCGTTAACGTCCGGGGTGAAATAGCCCTTTTCTTGCCACATAGCGTACAATCTGTCCTCAAACGAGGCGGGATCGTAGGTCTTCGGCAGCTCGTGGGCGCGAAGTTCTTTTTGTTCCATATTTTTCTCCGTAAAAATAAATTTAAAATATAAAAAACGCCCCGTGCCGAAGCAACAGGACGCAAATGCGCGGTACCACCTGATTTTGCCCGCGAAGGGCACACTCTACGCCCGTAACGGAGGCTGCCGTTCGGAGCTTTGACCCCGACCGCTCGGAAGCGACTTTTGCGCATCTGCGCCGCGAACTCGCACCGACCGTTCGCTCTCTGAGGCGTGATTTGCGCATACTACTCTTCGTCTTAGCGTTATCAGTCGCATTATAACACGGAAAACGGCAAAAGTCAAGCGCTTTTCTCTCGTTTCGCCGCGAAAGCGTTCGTGCGTGGGTGCCGCCGAACTCGACGAGAGCCGATTTTGCAAGTGTATGCAGGCTGCGCACCGTGCGAATTGCATAAAGTCGGCTGAAAATGCGAATATGGACGATTTTTTGCAGGTTTTATAGAAAAAAATTCAAAAATCCATTGACAAGTTTGCAATGAGAGTGTATAATCGTCTCTGTAAGGTAGTGGCGTCTTTGAAGCGGGAAACCTTCCGCCGAGGTCGCCCTTGTTTTTTAAAGAGCATCTTAATTATTAAGGAGGATATCTGTTATGTCATACGTTGATGAGGTAATAGAGCAGGTCACAAAGCAAAATCCCGGCGAGCCCGAATTTCATCAAGCGGTCAGAGAGGTGCTGGAATCCATCAGGACCGTCGTCGAGCAGAACGAGGAGCAGTTCAGACGCGACGCATTGCTTGAGCGTTTGGTCAACCCCGAGCGTCAGATCAAATTCCGTGTTCCGTGGGTGGACGACAAGGGTCAGGCTCACGTTAACACCGGCTATCGCGTTCAGTTCAACAGTGCGATAGGTCCCTACAAGGGCGGTATAAGATTGCACCCCTCCGTTAATATGGGTATCATTAAATTCCTCGGTTTCGAGCAGGTGTTCAAAAACTCGCTTACCGGTATGCCTATCGGCGGCGGTAAGGGCGGCTCCGATTTCGACCCCAAGGGTAAATCCGACAGGGAGATTATGGCGTTCTGCCAAAGCTTTATGAGCGAACTTTGCAAGTATATAGGCGCCGATACCGACGTTCCCGCGGGCGATATCGGTACCGGTGCGCGTGAGATCGGATATATGTTCGGTCAGTACAAGCGCTTGCGCGGGCTCTTTGAGGGCGTGCTGACCGGTAAGGGGCTCTCCTACGGCGGCTCTCTCGCAAGAAGAGAGGCTACGGGCTACGGTCTGCTTTACCTGACCGAGGAGATGCTGCGTTGCCACGGTATAGAGCTTCGCGGCAAGACCGTTGCGGTCTCCGGTGCGGGCAACGTTGCCATCTACGCGATCGAAAAAGCACAGCAACTCGGAGCCAAGGTCGTAACTTGCTCGGATTCCACCGGCTGGGTCTACGACCCCGACGGGATAGATCTTGCCGCGCTCAAAAAGATCAAAGAGGTCGAGCGCAAGAGACTTACCGAGTATAAGTCCTACCGCCCCGACTCGGAATATCACGAGGGTCGCGGCGTTTGGAGCGTAAAGGTCGACGTCGCTCTTCCTTGCGCTACGCAGAACGAGCTCGATATCGACGACGCAAAGGCGCTCGTGGCGAACGGCGTTACCGCCGTCTGCGAGGGCGCGAATATGCCCACGACCGAGGCGGCTACCAAATATCTGCAGCAGAGCGGAGTTTACTTCGTACCCGGCAAGGCGGCAAATGCGGGCGGAGTTGCGACGAGTGCGCTTGAGATGTCTCAGAACAGCGAGCGCCTCTCTTGGAGCTTCGAAAAAGTCGATTCCGAACTGCGCGGTATTATGGTGCGTTTGTATCATAACGTTGACGACGCAGCCAAGAAGTACGGCTTTGAGGGCGACTACGTCGTCGGGGCGAATATCGCCGGATTTGAAAAAGTCGTTGACGCGATGAATGCTCAGGGCATAGTTTGATCGGCGGTACGAAAGCGTGAAGATCGCGGCGCGATCCGAAAGAAACTTTGGCGCCTTTAATGCTGCGGCATTCAAGGCGCCTTTGGCTTTTTCGTTCGTACGGAAGCGCGGGCGCGAAAGATCGTGCCTCGCGCCGAAACGAACGCTGCGAGAATAATATACGGGAGACGGCTCGAAAAGTACGGAGCCGAGATTTTGATATGGCTTACAGGATAATCAGAAAAAAAGACCTTAATCCGCAGGTCTTTCTTATGGAGATAGAGGCGCCCGCGGTCGCGCGCAAAGCGGAGCCCGGGCAGTTTATCATATTGCGTATCGACGAATACGGCGAGAGAGTGCCTTTTACCATAGCGGATTTCGACAGAGAGGCGGGTACGGTCACGGTAATCGTTCAGGCTGTCGGAAAAACGACGAAGGATATGCAAAAGATGCGCGAGGGCGACTGCGTGCTCGACTTTGCTGGACCGCTCGGTATGCCGACGGAGCTTGAGGGCAAAAAGAAAGTCGCCGTTATCGGCGGAGGACTCGGCACGGCGATCGCCTATCCGCAGGCGAAGAAGTTAAAGGCGCTCGGCGCCGACGTTACGGTAATTACCGGCTTCAGAGATCGCGAGCTCATTATTCTCGAAGACGAGATGAGGCAGGTCTCCGACAAACTCATCGTTACTACCGACGACGGCTCGAACGGCACGCGCGGCTTCGTTACCGACCGCTTGCGCGAGGAGATCGAGGCGGGCGCGGATTTCGACGAGGTTATAGCGATAGGACCGCTTATGATGATGCGCGCGGTCTGCCGACTTACCGAGGAGTTCTCGATACACACCACGGTGTCGATGAATCCGATAATGATAGACGGAACGGGAATGTGCGGCGGCTGCCGCGTTACCGTGGGCGGCGAGACGAAGTTCGCCTGCGTCGACGGCCCCGATTTCGACGGTCATCTGATAGATTGGGACGCCGCTGTCAAACGCCAACAAATGTTTAAGGCGCACGAGCGTCGCTCTTGCGACGAAGGCAAGTGCCGTATGTTCGGAAAGGAGCGCGAAAATGGCTGATACGTCTCTTAAAAAGCATCCTATGCCCGAGCAAGCGCCCGACGTGAGAAATCGCAATTTTCTCGAGGTTTCGATGGGCTATACCGCGGAGACAGCCGTTCTCGAGGCGAAAAGGTGCCTTAACTGCAAAAACAAACCGTGCGTCGGCGGTTGCCCCGTGTCGGTCAAGATCCCCGATTTTATCGCGCTCGTAGCCGCCGGCGATTTCGAGGGCGCGTATCGCAAGATAACGGAGACGAACGCTCTGCCTGCCGTTTGCGGAAGAGTATGCCCCCAAGAGCGCCAGTGCGAGTCGAAGTGCGTGCGCGGGATCAAGGGCGAGCCCGTCGCCATAGGCAGGCTCGAGAGATTCGTGGCGGATTGGCATATGGCGCACGGCAAGGACGAGTGTCCTTCTTATGCGAAAAACGGCAAACGCGTTGCCGTCGTCGGCTCGGGGCCCTCGGGGCTTACCGCGGCGGGCGATCTTGCCAAACTCGGCTACGACATTACCGTGTACGAGGCGTTTCATACCGCGGGCGGCGTTTTGATGTACGGTATCCCCGAGTTCCGCCTGCCCAAAGCAATCGTCCAAAAAGAGATCGACAAGCTCCGCGCGGCGGGCGTTAAGTTCGAGCTGAACACCGTTGTCGGTAAAACGCTTTACGTTGACGAGCTGCTTGCGGATATGGGCTTTTCCGCGGTCTATATAGCCACGGGTGCGGGGCTGCCCTCTTTCCTCGGTATCGAGGGCGAGGGGCTTTGCGGCGTTTATTCCGCCAACGAGTTCCTTACGAGAATCAATTTGATGAAAGCGTACAGATTCCCCGAGTACGATACTCCCGTGTACGTGGGCAAGATCGTAGCCGTTTTCGGCGGCGGAAACGTGGCGATGGATGCCGCAAGAAGCGCAAAGCGCCTCGGTGCGGAAAAGGTGTATATCGTATACAGGCGCGGCAAAGAGGAGCTGCCCGCAAGAGCGGAGGAGGTGGCTCACGCCGAAGAAGAGGGCGTGGAATTTTTGCTGCTTCAAAATCCGAAGAGCTTTGTCGGCGACGAAAAGGGCTGGCTTACGGGTGTAAAACTCGATAAAATGACTCTCGGCGCGCCGGACGCGAGCGGGCGTCGCAGACCCGAGGTCGTCCCCGGCTCCGAGCACACGCTTGCTATCGATACCGCTATCGTATCGATAGGTCAGTCGCCGAACCCGCTTATCAAAAAAACGACCGCGGGGCTCGAAACGACCTCGCGCGGCTGCATAGTCGCCGACGAGCACGGCGCGACGACGAGACCTTTCGTTTACGCGGGGGGCGACGCGGTAACGGGCGCGGCTACCGTTATCCTTGCTATGGGAGCCGGTAAAACGGCTGCCGCGGCGATCCACGAAAAGTTTTCGGGCGCGGCGGCACGCGATTGATTTGCGCTGCGATCGGACGGACGATAATAATCGGATAAAAAGAGCCTCGGTACCCCCGAGGCTCTTTTTCGCGCGCGACGGACGCGTCGTTTTTTGAGGGGATATCTTGACAAAACGCGAATATGCGGATATAATGATCGTATATCTAACCTTAAGGAGATTTTTATGAAAGCGGTCATAACGGTAACCGGCAAGGACAGCGTCGGTATAATTGCCAAGGTGGCGACGGAGTGCTCGAGACTCGGTGCGAATATCGTCGATATTTCGCAAAGCGTGCTGGGCGATTATTTCGCCATGATTATGCTTGTGAACATCGAGAAGATAAAGTGCACGTTCGGCGAATTCGTCGATTCTATGGACAAACTGGGGAAAGACAACGGTCTTAATATAACCGCGATGCACGAAGACATATTCAACACGATGCATCGTATTTGACAGGCGGGAGATAATTTATGCTTAATACGTCGGATATTCTCGAAACCATAAATATGATACGCGAGGAAAATCTCGATATCCGCACGATAACTATGGGCATTTCGCTCATCGACTGTGCGGGCGACGATATTTCCGCCGTGTGCGATCGTATATACGACAAGATAACGACCAAAGCGGCGCGTTTGGTAGCTGTCGGCGACGATATCGAAAAGAAGTACGGTATCCCGATCGTAAACCGCCGCGTTTCCGTCACGCCGATCTCTCTTGTCGGCGGCAGATTTTCGTCCGAGGACTATATTAGGATCGCGCAAACTATGGACCGCGCGGCGGATGCGATAGGCATCAACTTTATCGGCGGTTACGGCGCGCTTGTCCAAAAGGGAAGTACGCGCGGCGACGACGCGCTTATCGAATCCATCCCGTATGCGCTTGCGCAAACGGGCAAGGTGTGCTCGTCCGTTAACGTTGCCTCCACGAAAGCCGGCATAAATATGAATGCCGTTCGTAGAATGGGGGATATTATCAAAAAAACGGCAGAGTTGACCGCCGACAACAATTCTATCGGTTGCGCCAAACTCGTGGTGTTTGCGAACGTTCCCGAGGACAATCCCTTTATGGCGGGCGCATTCCACGGAGTTACCGAGCCCGAGTGCGTGATAAACGTGGGCGTTTCGGGTCCCGGCACGGTCGCTTCGGCGATTCGGCGCGCGGGGGATTGCGATCTCACCGCACTTGCGGAAACGGTTAAGCGCACGGCTTTCAAGATAACGCGCGTAGGTCAGCTCGTTGCGTACGAGGCGTCGCGTGCGCTTGACGTGCCTTTCGGTATCATCGACCTGTCGCTTGCGCCCACTCCGGCTGTCGGCGACTCGGTTGCGCACATACTTGAGAATATGGGGCTTGAGAAATGCGGTTGCCCGGGTACTACGGCGGCGCTCGCTTTGCTGAACGACGCGGTTAAGAAGGGCGGCGTTATGGCTTCTTCGCACGTGGGCGGGCTTTCCGGTGCTTTCATCCCGGTCTCCGAGGACGCGGGAATGATATCCTCCGTCAGACAGGGGGCGCTGAGCCTCGAAAAGCTCGAGGCGATGACAGCGGTTTGCTCCGTCGGACTCGATATGATAGCAGTGCCCGGTGATACGTCGGCGGCAACGATATGCGGCATAATCGCCGACGAGATATCCATAGGCGTTGCGAATACCAAAACGACTGCCGTGAGAATAATCCCCGCGGTCGGCAAAAACGTCGGCGACGAGGTGGAGTTCGGCGGGCTGCTCGGCTCGGCTCCCGTTATGCCGGTGGGCAAGCCGTCGCCCGAGGCGTTTATATCGAGGGGCGGAAGAGTTCCCGCGCCTATACACAGTCTTAAAAACTGATATTTTGTCGACGTCGGTACAAACGTTGCGAAAAAGGGGGCGGACGTATGATCGTTGATATGCACACGCACACGTTTCCGGCGCATATCGCAGAGAGAACGCTTGCCGTTTTGCGCGACGGCATAAAAAGCGTAAGCGGTACGAACGTGGCTCCCGCCACCGACGGCACCTCGCGCGGACTTGCGCGGGTTATGACCGAGGCGGGTGTGGATCTTTCCGTGGTTATGCCGATTGCGACAAGACCCGAGCAAACGGAAACGATAAATCGTGTGGCGAGCACGGCGTACGAGGACAGCGGCGGCAGGTTCGTCTCTTTCGGCAGCGTGCACCCCGCCGACCCGCAAGCGCCGCGTACGGTCGCACGCCTTGCCGAGGCGGGATTTAAGGGCATCAAATTGCACCCCGAATTCCAAAAGGAATATATAGATTCCGCCGCCTTTTCGGCGATTTTTCGAGTCGCGGCGGAATATCGTCTCGTCGTAACGGTGCACGCGGGTGCGGATATAGGTTTGCCGCCGCCGGTTCACGCGACGCCCGAGAAGATCCGTCGCGTTATCGACGCTATCCCCGAATTGACCCTCGTGGCGGCGCACCTCGGCGGCTGGAATATGTGGGACGACGTTTGTCGTTATCTCGTCGGAACGCCGGTATATATGGATACCGCGTTCGTCTCGAGCTTTTTGGGCGCGCCGGAGGCGCGCGATCTGGTCACGTCGCACGGGGTCGAGCGCGTTTTGTTCGGCAGCGACTGCCCTTGGGAGCATCCCGCGAAAACGCTTGACTATATCCGCTCTTGGGGGCTTGACAAACACAGCGAAGATCTTATAACGGGCGAAAATGCAAGGAGAATTTTGAAAATATGAACGTAACCGTTATCGGTGACGGCAGGTGGGGGAGCTTTTTGGCTTGGTACGCCGATCGCGTCGGACACAGCGTTACGCTGGTCGGAAAAGCGGGGAGCGCGCACACTGCCGATATGATAAAGAACAGGAAAAACGAATACCTCTCGTTTTCGGACGGCGTATGCATAACGGACAGCTATGCTTCTGCCGAAAGCGCCGACGTGATAATCGTTTCCGTCCCGTCGCAAGCGCTTGACGGGCTTTGCCGAACGCTTGCGGGGCTCGGTATAAACGGCGGAAATTTCGTGCTTTGTATGAAGGGCATAGAGGTCGCGACGGGGCGCAGGCTTTCGCAAATAGCGCGCGACGCGCTCGGAGAGCGTGCGCGAATAGCGGTTTGGATAGGACCCGGGCACGTGCAGGAGTTTTTGCGCGGGATACCGAACTGTATGGTCATCGACAGCCTTGACGAGGAGCTCAAACACTTTCTCGTGGATTCGTTCTCAAGCGATCTTATAAGATTTTATTACGGTACCGACCTTATCGGCAACGAGGTCGGCGCGGCTGCGAAAAACGTTATAGGGATCGCGGCGGGTATGCTCGACGGACTCGGCGTTTCGACCCTTAAAGGCGCGCTTATGTCGCGAGGAACGCGCGAGATCTCGCGTCTTATCGTTGCTATGGGAGGTCGTGCGGAATCCGCTTACGGGCTTTGCCACCTCGGCGATTACGAGGCAACGGTATTCTCCGAGTTCAGTCACAACCGTGCTTTCGGAGAGGGCTTCGTTCAAGGTAAAGAGTACGATAAACTTGCGGAGGGGTATTATACCGCCGCTGCGATCGTTGCACTCGGGCAACGGCTCGGAGTCGAGCTGCCGATCTGCGAAGCGGTATATAACGTCCTTTACGAATCGTGCGATCCGAAAATCGCGCTTGACGCACTTTTTATCCGTCCGTTGAAAAAGGAATTTTGATCGTCTCGGCAGGCTCGCTTCGGGTCTGCCGTGTCGCTTTTTATAAAATTTCGGGGGAGATATGGATAGTTTTAAGTTGGTTTCGCAATATGCTCCGACGGGAGATCAACCCGAGGCGATAGACGCGCTTGTTCAAGGAGTCCTCGACGGAGATCGCGAGCAGGTCCTGCTCGGCGTCACGGGCTCCGGCAAGACCTTTACTATGGCGAACGTTATAGCGCGGCTTAACAGACCGACGCTCGTTTTGGCGCATAACAAAACGCTTGCCGCCCAACTGTGCTCGGAACTTCGCGAGTTTTTTCCGGAGAACGCGGTCGAATATTTCGTGTCCTACTACGATTATTACCAGCCCGAGGCATATATCCCCGGCAAAGATATGTATATCGAAAAGGACGCGCTTGTCAACGACGAGATCGACCGTTTGCGCCACAGCGCGACCACCGCGCTTTTCGAGCGGCGCGACGTTATTATTGTGGCGAGCGTTTCGTGCATATATTCTCTCGGAGACCCGAACGAGTATATGAAACTGCATTTGCCGTTGCGCGCAGGGGCGAAACTCGAGCGCAACGAACTTTTGCGTCGGCTTACGGCTATAAATTATACCCGGAACGATATGAATCTTGTGCGCGACGGATTTCGCGTTCGCGGCGACACGGTGGATATCATCCCCGCGGCAAGCGGAGAGATGGCGGTGCGCGTTGAATTTTTCGGAGATGAGATCGATCGTATTTCGGAGATAAACGTTATCACCGGCGAGGTGCTGCGTCGACTCTCCTACACCGCGATATATCCCGCGACCCACTATGCCGTGTCGGATGCGAAGCGCGAGGCTGCACTTTGCGAGATCGAGCGCGAGATGAGGGAGCGGGCGGACGAGTTTTTGGCAGAGAACAAGTTCCTCGAGGCGCAAAGGATAACGGAACGAACGAAATACGATATCGAGATGCTGCGCGAGATAGGCTTTTGCTCGGGAGTGGAGAACTATTCGCGCGTTTTGTCGGGGCGACCTGCGGGCTCTACCCCGTATACCTTGCTCGACTATTTTCCGAAAGATTATTTGCTTTTCGTCGACGAGTCGCACGTAACGTTGCCGCAGGTTCGCGCTATGAGCGGCGGCGATACCGCGCGAAAAAAGAATCTGGTGGATTTCGGCTTTCGTTTGCCGTCGGCATACGACAACAGACCGCTCAGATTCGAGGAGTTTGAGAAAAAGATAAATCAAGCCGTGTACGTGAGTGCAACGCCGGGCGATTACGAGCTCGAGCGTGCCGCCGCGAAAGTTGAGCAGGTTATTCGACCCACGGGATTGCTCGACCCCAAAGTCGACGTGCGCCCGATAGAGGGGCAGGTGGACGACTTGCTCGGCGAGATAAAGATCCGCGCCGCAAAGGGGGAGCGGGTGCTCGTTACGACGCTGACGCGAAAAATGGCGGAGGATCTTACGGAGTACCTCTCCGACAACGGAGTACGCGTGCGATATATACATTATAACGTCGAGACTATGGAGCGTATGGAGATCATAAGGGATCTGCGTATGGGCGTGTTCGACGCTTTGATAGGCATAAATCTTTTGCGCGAGGGGCTCGATATACCCGAGGTGTCTCTCGTTGCGATACTCGACGCGGATAAAGAGGGCTTTTTGCGTGCGGAGCGCTCGCTGATACAGACCATAGGTCGCGCCGCACGAAACGCAAACGGCGAGGTCATAATGTATGCGGATACGATTACGGGCTCGATGCGGCGCGCGATCGACGAGACGGAGCGCCGCCGCGAGATCCAGAAGAGGTACAACGCCGAGCACGGCATAACGCCTCGCACCGTTATAAAAGGGATTCGCGACGTTATCGACCTCGGTATGAAGAACGACGGCGAACGTACGTACAAAGGCGGAGGAAAAGCGGAGCGGCACGCGAAAAACGACGGCGATACGGTCGAGCGTTTGACCGAAGAGATGCGCGCGGCGGCGTCTCGTCTTGATTTCGAAACGGCGGCGTACCTGCGCGACAGGATAAAAGAATTAAAGAGAGACAAGTAAGATGGCAAAAAACGAAATCGTTATTAAAGGTGCAAGGGTTCACAACCTTAAAAACGTGGATCTTACGATCCCGCGTGACAAACTTATAGTTTTTACGGGGCTTTCCGGCTCGGGCAAATCCTCGCTTGCGTTCGACACGATATACGCCGAGGGACACCGAAGATTTGTCGAGTCGCTCTCGTCCTACGCGCGTATGTTTTTGGGGCAGCTTGACAAGCCCGACGTCGATTCCATCGAGGGGCTCTCGCCCGCAATTTCGATAGACCAAAAGACGACGTCGAAAAATCCGCGCTCGACGGTCGGTACCGTGACGGAGATATACGACTATCTGCGACTGCTGTATGCGCGAATAGGTGTGCCGCATTGCCCCGTCTGCGGCAAGGAGATACGCAGCCAAAGTGTGGATACGATAGTCGACAAGATAGCCTCGCTGCCGCAAGATACGCGCTTTGCCATACTCTCGCCCGTCGTTCGTGCGCAAAAGGGAATGCACGAAAAGGTTTTTGCCGACGCGAAAAAATCCGGTTACACGAGGGTGCGCGTCGACGGAAATATGTACGATCTCGACGAGGAGATAAAACTCGACAAAAACGTAAGGCACAGCATAGAGGTCGTTATAGACAGGCTCGTGATCAAAGAGGGAATACGCACAAGGCTTGCGGATTCGGTGGAGACCGCTTTGTCGCTATCCGGTGGCAGGTTGCTTGCGCTTACGTTCCCGCGCGACGGCGAAGAGGCTCGTGAGCTCGAGTTTTCGCAGTCGTACGCTTGCGAGGAGCACGGTATATCTTTCGGCGAGCTCGAGCCGCGCACGTTTTCTTTCAACAATCCCGCGGGCGCTTGCCCCGAGTGCGCGGGGCTCGGCGTGAGCCGCCGCGTTTCGGTCGAAAAGATTATGCCCGACCTGTCGCTTTCGCTCTCGGGCGGCGGTATTGCGGTAAACGGTTTTAAAACGCTTGAGGACGAGAGCTGGAACGGCCCGCTTTTCAAGGCTGTCGGCGAAAGATTCGGGTTTGATCTCGATACGCCGCTCGAAAAACTCACGGACAAGCAGATGAACGTGCTGCTTTACGGCTCCGATGGCGAAAAATACACGGTCACGCGGTATTTCGGTAAGCGTGCGAGCCACCAGACCGTGGAGTTCGAGGGCGTCGTTAAGATGATAGAGCAGCGTATGCAATACGGCGGCTCGGAAGAGTATTACGAAGAATTTATCGAAGAAGTGCCTTGCCGAGCCTGCGGCGGGCGCAGGCTCAACCCCACCGCGCTTTCGGTAACGGTGGGAGGACTCGCGATCGACGAATTTTGCGATTTGCCCGTCGGTCGCGCACTCGAACTCGTCTCGGGTGATAGGCTTGAAATGACGGAGAACGAGGCGATCATAGTCAAAGAGGTGCTGAAAGAGATCCGCTCGCGGCTCGGCTTTTTGAAAAGCGTGGGGCTCGACTATCTGACGCTGTCGCGCCGCGCGGGCACTCTTTCGGGCGGCGAAGCGCAGAGGATAAGGCTCGCGACGCAGATAGGCTCGGCGCTTGTGGGCGTGCTTTACGTTCTCGACGAGCCGAGCATCGGTCTGCACCAACGCGACAACGATTTGCTTATAAAAACGTTGCGCAGCTTGCGCGACCTCGGCAATACCGTTATAGTAGTCGAGCATGACGAAGATATGATGCGAAATTCGGATTATATCGTCGATATCGGTCCCGGTGCGGGGATACACGGCGGCAAAGTCGTGGCTGCGGGCACTCCCGCGCAAGTCGCGAGAAATCGTGCCTCGCTCACGGGCGCATATCTTTCGGGTAGAAAGACCATACCGGTGCCAGAAACGCGCCGCACGGGCAACGGCAAGTTTCTCGAGGTCTACGGCGCGGCGGTCAATAACCTCAAAAACACGGACGTAAAGATTCCGCTCGGTTGTTTCGTTTGCGTAACCGGGGTCTCGGGCTCGGGAAAGTCGTCTTTGGTCAACGGAGTGATAAGCCCCGCTCTTGCCGCGGCGCTTAACAGAGCGAAACGAAGACCGGGAAAGCACGGTAGGATAGAGGGTACGGAATTCCTCGATAAGGTGATAAACATCGACCAAAGTCCCATCGGCAGGACGCCGCGCTCCAATCCCGCGACGTATACCGGGCTTTTTAACGAGATACGCACTTTGTTTGCGAGCACGCGCGAGGCGCAGGCGCGAGGATACGGAGCGGGGCGCTTTTCCTTTAACGTTAAGGGCGGCAGGTGCGAGGCGTGCGGCGGCGACGGCGTGCGTTGCATAGAGATGCACTTTTTGCCCGACGTTTACGTGACGTGCGACGTTTGCCACGGCAAAAAATACAATCGCGACACGCTTGAGGTGAAATACAAAGGCAAGAGCATATACGACGTGCTTGAGATGACGGCGGAGGAGGGGCTCGAGTTCTTTGACAGTATGCCGAAAATACGCCGTCACCTGCAAACGCTGTGTGACGTCGGTCTCGGATATATAAAGATCGGTCAACCGTCGACTACCGTATCCGGCGGCGAGGCGCAACGCGTCAAATTGGCAAGCGAGCTTTCGCGCCACGGCACGGGGCGAACGTTTTATATTTTGGACGAGCCGACGACAGGGCTCCATACCGACGACGTGGCGCGCTTGCTTTCCGTTTTGCAAAGATTGGTGGACGCGGGCAACACGGTGCTCGTTATAGAGCATAATTTGGACGTTATCAAAACGGCGGACTATATCATAGACCTCGGACCCGAGGGTGGAGAGGGCGGCGGCACCGTCGTCGCTTGCGGAACTCCCGAGGAAATATGTACGGTAAAAGGCTCATATACCGGCGAATATTTGCATAAATATTTAGGCAGCGCCCCGATATCTCAATAAATATTCAAAAAAGTGAAAAAATATTGAAAAAACCACTTGACAAACGTGAATATATGGTGTAAAATCAAAGCATTAAGATAAAATGTTTCTTTGGAGGATATGATAAAATGAAAAAGGTTATATCGGCGCTTTTGGCGGCGGCTACGTTGCTCGTTTGCGCGGCTCTTATGGCGTCTTGCGCAAAGACCGAAACCGAGGGCGTTAAAGTTATCGATATAAAACTCACCGATGAGGAATATGCGTTTGCCGTGCAAAAGGGCAATGCCGAAATGCTCGCAAAACTCAATGCGTTTATGAAAGAGATACGCGACAACGGTAAGTTCGACGAGATACTCAACAAATATTTCGGCGACGGAACTCCCTCGCCCGTAACTTCCGCTTCGGAGATGAAGACCGACGGCAGCCAGCTCATCGTTGCGACCAACGCCGCTTTCGAGCCTTTCGAATACAAAAAGGGCGAGAATTATTACGGTATAGATATGGAGATAATGGCTTTGTTCGCAGAGGAACTCGGGCTTGAGCTTTATATCAACAATATGAACTTCGACGCGGTTTGCCTTGCGGTTTCCGCAGCGGGCGGCGAGTACGTTGACGAGAACGGCGTAACTCAGAGCGTAAAGGGCGGCGTTTGCGATATCGCGGCTGCGGGTCTTACGGTATCCCCCTCGCGTAAGGAGATCCTTGATTTTTCGGATTCCTACTATAACGCGTCGCAGGTGCTGATAGTCAAGGAGAGCGATACGACTTTTGACAACTGCAAGACCGCCGAGGACGTTGAGGCTATCCTTAAAACGTTCGATTCTTCCGTAAAAGTCGGAGTTCAAAACGGTACGACCGGCGCCGCGTACGGCAAGGGCGACGCAGACCTCGGCTTTGCCGGATTTGCGTACGACACGCTCGGCTACGAAACCGGTGCGCTTGCCGTTCAGAATATTATAAACGGCAACGTTAAATACGTCGTTATCGACGCGGGACCCGCCAAGGCGATCGTTAAGAATATCAACGCCGCCAACTGACGCTATCCCACATAAAGCAAACGGGGAAATCCTCCCCGTTTGCTTTTGCGTAAATTTTCAATGCCGTCGCGCGTTGCCGTGCGGTATCAGATCAAAGGGTATGGACTTAAAATGCTGAAATTTTTGAAAAAGCACTGGATAGATATATTGGTGATAGCGGCGCTTGTTGCCCTTGTCGTCTTTCTTTGTGCCGACATCGCGGAAAAATTTAATTTTTCGAAAAAATGGGACATATTTTACGACGATTTTATAACCAACAACGGATACAAAAATCTGCTTAAGGGTATAAAAAATACGTTTCGCATATCTATCGAGGGTATCGTCATAGGCTCTGTTATAGGTACGGTGATAGCGATAATCAAAGTCATCCCCCCCTACAAAAGGCTCACGAGATACGCTCAAAAAGCCTGCGCACTTTACGTTGCTCTCTTCAGAGGCACGCCGATAGTCGTGCAGCTTCTTGTCGGATATTATCTTATATTCCCGCTCGTCGGGATATCTATGTCGCCGCTCGATTCGTGCGTTATGATCTTCGGGCTTAACAGCGGCGCCTATATTTCGGAGATTATGCGTGGCGGTATAAATTCCGTCGACCCCGGTCAGCTCGAGGCGGCGAGGGCGCTCGGTATGCCTTTCTCCGTTTCTATGGTCAAGATAGTCGTTCCGCAGGCGGTAAAAAATATTTTGCCGACGATGGGTAACGAGCTTATCGCGCTTATAAAGGAAACGGCGATCGTCGGATACGTCGGAGCTATGGACATAACCAAGTTCTTTCAGGATCAGGGCTCGAATTCTTACGAGTATATGATACCGTATTTGATGATGGCGTTGCTTTATATAGTTATAGTGGCGTTTATCGCTATGCTGATAAAACTCACGGAAAGGAGGCTGGCTAAAAATGAAAGACACTGACGCTTTGATAGAAATTAAGGGCTTGACCAAAAAATACGGCGACCTGCTCGTTCTCGACAACGTCGACGCAACGATAAAAAACGGCGAAAAAGTCGCGATAATAGGTCCCTCGGGGAGCGGAAAGTCAACGTTTTTGCGTTGCCTCAACTGCCTTGAGGATCCGACTGCGGGCTCCGTATATTTCGAAGGGGCGGATCTTGCGGATATGCGCGTAAATATAAATACGCACCGCGAGCATATCGGTATGGTTTTCCAACAGTTTAATCTTTTCAATCACAAAACGGTTCTGCAAAATATTATGATGGCGCCGGTATACGTCGCCGCAAGGCAACTTCGCCGCGACCGAGCGTATAATTTCGGGGTGCGGTTCGTCAACGTTTTCAAAAAAGACAAAAAGCCCTTGCGCGAGTTGACGACGAAAAAAAAGATAAAAGCGGAGGCAAAAGCACGTGCCGAGGAGCTTTTGCGCGCCATAGGTCTTGAGGATAAAACGGATAAGTATCCCTCCACGCTTTCGGGCGGACAAAAACAGCGAGTTGCCATCGCGCGTGCTTTGGCAATGAATCCGAAAGTGATACTTTTCGACGAGCCGACCTCCGCGCTCGACCCCGAAATGGTCGGCGAGGTGCTCGAACTTATGCGCAAACTTGCCGACGACGGGATGACTATGGTCGTCGTAACTCACGAGATGAGTTTCGCACGCGAAGTGGCGGACAGGGTGTTCTTTATGTGTGACGGAATAATAGCCGAGCAGGGAACTCCGCAGGAGATCTTCGAAGCGCCGAAAAATCCGCGTACCCGTCAGTTCTTGGAAAGCATACTTTAACAAGCGTTGCGTCCCTACTTTCGGCTTTTCTCGCGCCTGCGAGGCGATGCCGAAAGTGTGCGGCGCCTGCGAAAGGGGAAAGCAGTGAGAGCAACTTGGAAAAATTGTTTTCGCATCGGAATCTCGGTTTTTATCGTTTTTTTGTGCATATATTATTGGCCAGCCGCGGCAGGCGCTTGCGTTAAGATCGCGCATACGCTGTCGCCGCTTTTTGTCGGTTTTGCGACGGCATACGTTTTAAACGTTATTATGTCTGCGTATGAAAAGATATATTTTCCGCGTTTTGCCGACAAGCGCTGGGTCGCAAGAACGCGTCGCCCGATATGCATAGTCGCCTCGGTCTTGACTCTTGTGGCGATAGTAGCGGCTGTCGTGGCGATTGTCGCGCCCGAACTTGTCGATTGCGTTGAGTTGCTCGTTTCTTCCGTGCCGTCCGTAATGTCGAAGATCGGCTCGTCGGAGTGGGTACAAAGGATATTTTCGGACGATCTTATACAAAAGCTCGAATCGTTCGATTGGATGAGCTATATCCAAAAGTTCGTAGACCTTTTGACAAGTACGCTCGGCGGCGCGATCGGCGTTGTTATATCGGCTGTCGGATCGGTCTTTTCCGCGGTGGCGACGGGCTTTGTCGGACTTATATTTTCCGTTTATATGCTCTCGGGTAAAGAAAAATTGATCAGTCAATGCCAAAGAACGGCGAGAGCCTTTCTTCCGCGCGGATTTATCGCAAAGCTTGCCTACATGCTCTCGGTGCTTAACGATTGCTTTAAAAAATATATCGTCGGGCAGGTAACGGAGGCGCTTATCCTCGGCACACTGTGCACGCTCGGTATGGCGATATTTCGTTTTCCGTTTGCCGCTATGATAGGGACGCTCGTCGGCTTTACTGCTCTTATTCCGATAGCGGGCGCATATATCGGCGCTATAGTGGGTGCGCTGATGATACTGACCGTTTCCCCCTTAAAGGCTTTGCTTTTTATCGTTTTTATATTGGTTCTTCAGCAACTCGAGGGTAATTTGATCTACCCTCGCGTCGTCGGGAATTCGATAGGTATGCCCGGTATATGGGTACTTGCCGCCGTTACGGTGGGCGGTGGGATCGCGGGTATCCTCGGTATGATAGTCGGCGTTCCGTTGGCGGCTGCCGCATATCGTATAATAGGCGAAAACGTGCGCAAAAAGGAACGAGCCGACTGCGACGGGCAGGGCGGCGAGCAGAGTGGCACTTCGCTTTAAATTATTAATATTGCCTCGGTGCGACATCGTTTTGCGTTGCACCGAGGCGTTTTTGTGCCGTTTCAGAGGCGGCGAGCCGCTATATCCTCTACGGCGGCGACGAGGCAGTCGACGTCGCGCGCTGTCGTAAATGCGGAAAACGAGGCGCGCACGGTGCCGCCGCTTGTTGTGGCGAGGGCTTTGTGCGCCCACGGCGCACAGTGAAACCCGCCGCGAACGCATATCCCGCGTTTGTCGAGCTCACGCGCGACGGTCTCGGAGGGGATGTCACCGACGTTAAACGATATTACGCTGCCGCTTGGCTTTGGCAGAACGAGCGATACTTTCGGAATACGAAAAAGTGCATTGCGGCAACGCTCGAAAAGCCGTTTTTCGTGATTTTCGATATTGTCGACGCCGATGTCGGTAACGGTTTTGATGCCTGCGATAAGCGACGCTACGGCGGGCAAGGGGAGCGTCCCGGCCTCGTAACGATCGGGCAGTTCGCGCGGCATATCCGAATCGAAAGAAGCGCTACCCGAGCCGCCGTATGCCATAGGGCGCGGCAAAACGCCGTCGGCGAGGATCAGTGCGCCGCTGCCCTGTATGCCGAAGAGTCCTTTGTGCGACGGAACGATAAGCGCGGAGATGCCGTCTCTTTGCACGTTTATATCGAAATGCCCCGCCCCCTGCGCACCGTCTACGATAAAAAGCAATCCGTGCTTGCGGCAGTATTTGCCGACAACTTCGAGTGGCAAGCGAAGCGAACAAGTGTTAGGCGCGGCTGTCATTATAACGGCGCGTGTGTTTTTGCGCAGGGCTCTGTCAAGCTCGCGCGTAATACGCTCGGGGTCCGAGCCGAGGGGGGAAAAGCAATGCAGAGTTTTTATCTTCGTATATTCGATTTCGCCGTCGCGCACCGATTTGTCAAGCGGTCTGCGAACGGAATTGTGCTCGAGGTCGCCGACTATTGCGTGAGTTCCGCGCGTGAGAAGTCCCATAATGGCGGTGTTCAGCCCGTATGTCGCGTTCGGGACGAAAATAACGTTCTCCGGCGACGGTGCCGAAAAAAGGTTTGCCATTGCCGCACGACATTCGTATATTTTGTCTGCTGCCGCCATAGATAGGCGGTGCCCGCCTCTGCCGGCGTTGCCGCCGTAATCTTTTATGCAACGAAGCACTTCTTCTGCCACGTTTTCGGGCTTCGGGTAGGTCGTTGCGGCGTTGTCAAGATAGATCATTCTTCGATATATTCCCGAGCGCGTATCCCCGCGCTTTTTAGTATGCTCTCAACGTCGTTTTTGCGCGCCCGGGGAAAAGAAACGCCCCAAGCGCAGCCGCGACCGTCTGACTGCGACACCTTTACGGTTTCGGCAAACACAGCCGCTGCCGCAATGGCGCGCTGCGCGTTTTTGGCTTGCGTAAGCGTTTGAAAAACTGCGGTATATTTCATTTCGGTCACCTGTTTCGGGAGGCTCTCGGCTTCATAGTTGCCGCGTCGGGCGCATTTCGTCCGTGCCATACGGCGCTGTCCCCGGCGTCGTGGATTCGCGGTTGGTTGCCGCGCTCTTCTTCTGGCGGCACTCTGCGATCTCTGCCGCTCCCCCTGCTGTGCTCTCTGCCGCGCTCTCTGCCGTTTCTCCTGCCGCCCTACCGTTCCCGCCACCGCCGAAGCCGCCGTCCATCCCCATTACAGTATATGTCGAAATAAATGGAGGGTGATATTAGAAAAATATTATGTTGTATAGAGTGCTTTTGTAAAATAAGATTGTGATTTTAAATTCTTAAATTTCAAGTTTTAATATTTTTATGAATCAAGCGATTTGGGCTATATTTTTAATTGATGCTTAGACAAAATTGCATTATTGTAATGTTTAAAATTTATATGGATATTTTTGATTCGAGTGGTGTGGAAACTTTGATTGCACATTCTCACATAAATAGTCGTAATAGGGCTATGTGTACTTATAAAATTGTCTGTCGGAGAAAAGATGTGTAATTTATAAATACTTGTGTTAATTAGGATGTCGGTTTGAGTATCTTTTTTATTTTGTTGTGCCTATATAAATTAATTTGTCTATGTTATTAGTTGTTTTGAAATTTTATAGAAGCGTGTGTACAAAGGTTTATTATTAGTTTTGAATTGGCGATTTGAAAAAACATTTTAACGAAAAAAAGTTTTTATTATTAATTTGAGTTTGGGGAGAATAAACACAAATTTTCTAATGGATTATCATTTTTTATTGTGGCGCAAATTTATGGGAGTGAAAGTATAAAGAAAAATGCAGCACTGACTTCCCGTCTGTGCTGCATTTTTCCTTAGTATCCTACCTTTTGATTGTCTTTCCTTTACATTTGTAATTTGCAAGACGCAGAGCGACTGCGTTTATCTATTGTTGCTGTGTGTGAAATGTAAATATTTGGTCATAATGCATTTATCTTTTGTTACAGTGCAATAAAAACGCAATACGCACTTTTTAAAATCACATTTTTACGAAGCGGCGGCGTTTTTTGTGTTATA
>CAZOFD010000030.1:0-18618 GCA_964579135.1 uncultured Ruminococcus sp.
CGTCGACGGTGATAGTGCCCGCTTCGTCATCCGACTCAACGGTATGACCCATAGCAACGTAGTTACCCTGAGCGGTATCGTACTTAAGAAGATGAGCAAGCATCTTGGGGCTGGTAAGGTCGTTGATAGCGACTACCTCATATCCCTCAGCTCCGAACATTTGGCGGAATGCGAGACGACCGATGCGGCCGAATCCGTTAATAGCAACTTTAACTGACATTTTGGAGTCCTCCGTATTTTTCATTTTGAATTGCGTCCAATTCTTTCCACCTTGTATTTTAACCCATTTTTCAAAAATATACAAGGGGTTTGACGAATTTTTATCATTTTCGTGATTTTTTCACAAGGCAAAAACGATTCACCTGCCGTTTTTTGGTGTTTTGCCGTGCTTTTTTCGTCTTGTTTTCCACCTGAACGCCGCAAGCGCCGGCAAGCCTGCGAAACGTCGCGGCTCGCACGTCATACGCCACAGCCATTCGCAGCCGATTTTGATAAATATCCTCGGTGCGCGCCTTTTTTCGCCCGACCATACGTCAAGCGCTCCGCCGAGCGCGACGATCGCGCCCGCACCGAGCCTGTCCGCGTTTTTTGCACTCCACATCTCCTGCCGCGGCGAGCCCAAACAACAAACGACAAGATCCGGCGCGCTCGCCCTTATGCGCTCCGCAATCTCTTTCTCCTCGGCGCTCCCATCCTCGAAATATCCGTGCGAGACCCCCGCGACACGCAGCCCGGGGTGCGCCGCCTCAAGCGCTCGTGCCGCTTTTGCCGCAACGCCGTCACGAGCGCCGAGCAGGTATACCGTTCCTTCTCGTGCGGCGAGAATGGCGAGTGCGGCATACGCCGCGTCTATCCCCGTGGTCCTTGCCGGCAGGGGCGTACCGAGCCTTTTCGCCGCGCCGAACATTCCCGCGCCGTCGGGTATCAGCACGTCGGCGCCGCACAGCACCTTGCCGAACTCGGGGTCGCGGTAGGCGCGAAGCGCCATTTGCGCATTCGGCGTAAATATCAGCCGTGCTCTGCCGTCGCGCTTTTCCTGCGCCGCGCTTGCGATAACGCACGCCGCCTCGTCCGCACCGAGGAGGTCAACGCACGCGCCGAGTATTTTTATCTTTTTTACGCTCTCGCTCTCCGCCATTTCCCCACGCCTTTTGCTTTTTTGTCAATTGTAGCACACACCGCGCAATTTTGCAACAATTTCGCGCTTTGGCTTGACACGCCCCGATTCGTGAGATATAATTACAATGATTATTTATCAGAACAACGCCAACCGAAAGGACATTCGAATATTATGGCAGACAATAAAAAAATGGTCGATCAGATAACGTCTATGGACGAAGATTTTGCTCAGTGGTATACCGACGTTGTAAAAAAAGCGGAGTTGGTGGACTACTCGGGCGTTAAAGGCTGTATGATCATCCGCCCCTACGGATATGCGATATGGGAAAACATACAGCGCATACTCGACGCGGATTTCAAACGTCTCGGGCACGAAAACGTTTATATGCCTATGTTCATCCCCGAATCGCTCTTGCAAAAAGAGAAGGACCACGTCGAGGGCTTTGCCCCCGAATGCGCGATTGTGACCGTGGGCGGGCAAAATCAGCTTGCCGAGCGACTCATCGTTCGCCCCACGTCGGAAACGCTCTTTTGCGACCACTATAAAAATATAATCCACTCTTACCGCGACCTGCCGAAGCTGTACAATCAGTGGTGCAACGTGGTAAGGTGGGAAAAGACCACGCGTCCTTTCCTGCGCACGTCCGAATTCCTTTGGCAGGAGGGGCATACTATGCACGAGACCGAGGAGGAAGCTCGCGAGGAAACGCGCCGTATGCTCGAATGTTACGCCGATTTTTACGAAAAAACGCTTGCCATCCCCGTCGTTAAAGGTCAAAAAACGGAAAAGGAAAAATTTGCAGGAGCGATCGAAACTTACACCGTTGAGCCTATGATGCATAACGGAGTCGCGCTGCAGGGCGGCACGTCGCATTACTTCGGCGACGGATTCGCCAAAGCGTTCGACATCACCTTTACCGACCGCGACAACAAAGTGCGCCACCCGCACCAAACCTCGTGGGGCGTATCCACGCGTATGATAGGCGCGATAATTATGACGCACGGCGACGACAACGGGCTCATCCTGCCGCCTGCGGTAGCTCCGATACAAGTCGCCGTTATTCCCGTGGCACAGCACAAAAACGGCGTTCTCGAAAAGGCAAACGAGATTGCGCGAGTCCTCACCGAAGCGGGCGTTCGCGTTACCGTCGATTCGAGCGACAACTCTACGGGCTGGAAATTCGCGCAATACGAAATGAAGGGCGTTCCGCTCCGTCTCGAGATAGGACCGCGCGACATCGAAAACGGCTCTTGCGTTCTCGTTTCGCGCGTCAGCCGCGAAAAGTCTTTCGTCTCGCTCGATTCCATCGCCGAGACCGTCAAAGCCGCGCTTGCCTCCGTGCACGACGAGCTTTACGCTCGTGCCCTCGACAATCTGCGCGCGCGCACGTCAAACGCCGTCTCCTACGAAGAATTTCTCAGCCTCGCCGCTTCGAAGTCCGGCTTTATCAAAGCGATGTGGTGCGGAGACGAGGCGTGCGAAAACAAAATCAAGGACGACACGGGAGGAGTAAAATCCCGTTGCATACCGTTCGACGAGGAGCACCTCTCGGACGTTTGCGTTTGTTGCGGCAAGCCCGCACGTCATATGGTCGTTTGGGGCAGACAATACTGATATCTTTGCGCGGCGCTTTGACGTATACAATGCGCCGCGCTTCCACTCTCCGTGCGCATACGCAAAGTGCGCAAGCGCGAAAAGAAGAAACGAAAAACGATACTAAATACCGAAACGAAAGGGGGCTGCGACGCCGCAATGAAATCGTTTTCCACGCCGTTCAAAGAAAAGCTGAAGCGCTTTGACACGTGCCTCTTCATCTGCACGTCGGCGCTTTCTCTGATAAGCATACTTCTTATGTTCGGCATAAAGAACTCGCTGAATTACGGCACGCGTATGTTCGCTATGCAAACCGGCGCGACCGTCGTCGGTATGGCGATGATGATATTTATCTCCACCCTCGACTATCAAGAGGTAGTAAACAAATTGTGGATACCGTTTTTTATACTTCAGATAGGGTTGCTCGGCATAACGCTGCTGTACGGAACGGCAGAGGGCGCAAACCAAAGTTGGCTGTACATAGGTCCCATCGGTATCCAGCCCTCGGAATTCGTAAAAGCCACCTTTATCGTTACCTTTTCCAAGCACATCGACGTCGTTAAGAAAAAAATCAATCACCCGCTTTCCGTGCTCGGGCTCGGGCTCCACGCCGGCGTTATCATAGGGCTGATACTGATCTCGGGAGATCTCGGCGTCGCGCTCGTTTACTGCGGCATAGTCGCCGTTATGCTGTACTGCGCGGGACTTTCGGTGTTTTATTTTTTGGGGCTGCTGTTGATCGTTTTTATATCCGTGCCGTATCTTTGGCCTATGCTGCGCGTTGACCAACAGGAGCGACTTATCTACGGATTTAATCCCGAAGCCGACCCCCTCGGCAAAGGATACCAGCCTCTCCTCGGCAGGCAATGCGTCGCCAACGGCGGACTTTGGGGCAACGGCATTATGGGCGGAGAATATTACAAAAACCTTTTTGCCTGCGAAAACGATTTCGTTTTTTCGACCCTGTGCGAAAAGCTCGGTATGGTCGGAGGAACGGTCACTCTCGTCCTGCTTGCCGTCGTCGTCGTTCGCATATTTACCGTCGCAAAAAACGCACGCAAAGATTCGGGCGCCTTTATATGCATAGGCGTTGCCGCCGCAATAACCGTGCAAACGATCGAAAACGTCGGGATGTGCCTTGCTATGCTCCCCGTTATCGGTATAACCTTGCCGTTTATAAGCTACGGCGGCTCCTCCGTCGTTTCGATGTATCTCCTGCTCGGAATGGTACACAGCGTGGAGGCACACAAGGTCAAGTATTTCTTCGAACGCGAACAAACGTAGCGCGTCGCCCGGATTTTTCGGCGCAAAAACATAAAACCGCCCCCCGCGGCATAAATTACTTCAGAGTAGTTTTTGCGGGAGGCGGTTTTATGTTTATTTATTCTTTCAAGGCAAGCACGTTGCGCTTTTTCGCGGTTATGATCTTGGCTTGTGCCGCGCTTGTCGCACTTATAGTTACGGTGCCGTCGTACGACGGCGCGACGAGCACCGGGCTCGATATAAAATACGACAAGATCAAAACGAACGACGACAGGCGCGCTTTTTTGGCGCAGTTCGGCTACGAAGTGTCGAGCGAGCCGCTCGAAACGGCTGAGGTTACTTTGCCGTCGGACTTCGACCGCGTCTTCTCCGGGTACAACGAATTACAAAAATCCCAAGGTCTCGACCTTTCCAAATACCGAGGAAAGACCGTTATGCGTTATACTTACGAGGTAAACAATTACGGCAGCGAGGGCAAGGTTTGGGCAACCGTTATCGTCTATCGCAACCGTGTGATAGGCGGCGACGTGTGCTCGGCAGACCCCTCGGGATTTATCCACGGCTTTGCCAAAAGCACGGCATAAAAGAGCGGCTTATCCGCAATATGCGGATAAGCCGCTCTTTTTAAAGGGTCTCGGAAAGCACTACCGTCGGTTGCCCGTCGATAAAGGCAACACCCGTAAGGTGATCGTCGAATACGACCCGATCCGAGGTTACGGCGTTTACGTTATCGAGCACGTCCTTGCCGCGTCTGCCGCCCCACGCCAAAATGCCCTTTTCGGAATTCGAGAACAGCGAGATACGTGGCTTTATATACCTGTAAACGTAGGGCAGATAGTTGTAGCCGTGGTGGGCGACCTGCATAACGTCTGCCCGGAGCAGATCTCCGTAGGTAAAAGCAAGACCGAGCGCCTGCGCTCCGGCGACGTCGCCGAGCACGGCGAACGTCCCGCCGTTAAGCGTTAACCTTATCACCGAGCAGGTGTCGTTGTAGTCGTAGCGGCTCTTGCCCCACATCACGTCTATTTTATATTCACTGCCGTTGTATTCGTCCACTGCGTCCGTTCGCGTGGTAAGCACGTTCATTTCGAGATCGGCTATTCTTATCGTTTCACCCACCTGCAAAGTATGGTAAGCGACCGAGGGATATATCTCCTTAACGGAGGCGACAAGCCGGTTAAACTCACGATCCTCCGTCTCGTGAATATTGTACGTCATTCGCTCTACGTCTATCATATCGCGATAAGAATACATAAAATCGCGGAAAGCACACATATGGTCTGCGTGACCGTGGGTTATCAACCAGCAGGATATGCGCACCTTATCCTCGGCGGGGGTGGAGGTTATTTCGTGCAAAAACACGTTCAGCCAAGCCAGACGCTCGTCGGGTATCTGCCGCCAGCCGCCGCCGTCTATAACAAACACCGAGTTATCCGCCAGCTTGATAAAATAAAACATTCCCTCCGACCTTTTTTCGGGCTCCGAAAGCTGCATCTGATAGATAACGGACGGCTCTTTGCCCGCGGGCACGGAATAACCGAACTCGTGCGGCAACGACGCATCACTCGGCAGGCGAATAACGCGCGCGACACGGCAATACGGCGTGTAATACGCGTACAAAATTTCGCCGTTGCCAATTGCGTAAGCCGCCGCAACGGGCCCGTAACTCTCTTGCCGCTCAACGCGATAAGTCGCCCCGAGTTTCGAGAGATACGCATCAAACTCGCTCAAAGATGTGTCGGCAACGGTCATCATTTCCGTTTTTTCGGGTGCAAGCACGTTTGCGGCACTCTCCGTTCGCATCTCTTTCGCAATCACGCCGCCCTCATACTCGGGCACGCCATCAAGACGCCAAGGATAAAGGTCGCGCACGACGTCACGCTTATCGATAAGGTCGGTGCCGCGGTATATCTTAATGTCGCCAAGCGTTACGTCGGTCTCCTTGCGGCAAGCGAAAAACAGCAAAGCGAGCTTTGCGTCCGACGTCAGGGTACATTCGGAGCAGACGCGCCATTTGTCGCCGCAAAGGCAGTACACCGTCGCGTAAAGCCCGCAAAGCTCGACCGCCATTTGCACAAAGCCCTCTTCGTCGCGCTCGGCTTGCGCAAGCGTGTGACAGTACGACTCGAGCTTATGGTGATCGAGGCACAAAGCCGTGCGCTCGCTGCCGCACGTCGTAAAATTCCCGTAGATACCGTAAGCGTTCGTCTGCTCTACGAAAACCACGGTGTCAAGAGCCGCAAAAAGTATGCCGAGCGTATTCTTTTCGCCGTTTGCACCGTCGTTCGTCCTGACTTTAAACGTATAAGTATACGCCGTTTGGCGATTCACGGCAACGTCGAATATCTCGCCGAAGATCGCCGGCTTATCGGCGTCGCCGCGACCGCGTATCGTCAACGACGCGCCGTCGCAGCTGCTCTCCGCGTCGTAAAATTCTCCGAGATCGAAATTCGCATCCCCCTCCGGCGTACCGTAGTTTTTCATCACGAAAGTTCCGACTTTGCCGCCGAAATTCAAACTTATTATAGGCTCACCCGTAAAAACAGCATCTTTTCGCATATTATATCTCCCAAGCGTTTTTCGGCGTATGCGCACGTCAGCGCCGAACATATTCGAATAAATGATATCGCAAACGCACCGATTTGTCAAGCACTCGCAAAACGCCCCTCGTACGCGATCGCAAAAGAAAAATACAAAAAACGAAAGTTTCCGCCGTGCGCCAACAAAAGCGCTCGGCGGAAAACCGTTTTTAAAGTATCGGGGCAATGAGTTTGAGCACCCCGCGAAAAGCACGAACGAAAATATTGCTCTTACAATCCGCCGCACTTATCTCGCGGCTCTTCGCGATAGTTTCCTCAAGGTCGCGCCTTATATCGGAAATAGCCGGCGTACCGTACAGCAGCGTTCCGCATTCGAAATGCAAATAAAGACTGCGAAAATCCAAATTCGTCGTCCCGACGCTCGCCACGGTATCGTCGGACACGAACACCTTGGCGTGTATAAATCCGGGGGTATACTCGTATATCTTGACACCCGCGCCGATAAGATCTTCGTAATAAGATCTCGTTGCCATATGCACGACGCGCTTGTCCCATACGTGCGGAGTTACGATGCGAACGTCAACCCCGCTTTTTGCCGCAAGCGTCAGCGCGGTGATCATCCCGTCGTCTATTATAAGATACGGCGTGCAGATATAAAGGTATTTTTCGGCGTTGTTTATCAGTTGCAGATACACGTTTTCACCAATATGCTCGTCGTCTATCGGGCTGTCGGCATACGGTTGAACAAAGCCCTGCGCCTCAACTCCGGAGTCGCACGGCAGATACTCGGATATATCCTCGTCGCGCCCGCCTTTCTTTTTCGTTACCGAGAGCCACATACGCAAAAATATCACCGTCAGGCTTTTGGCGGCGTTGCCGGTCAGTTTTACACCGGTATCCTTCCAGTGACCGAAGCGCTCGACCTCGTTTATATATTCGTCCGCAAGGTTTATCCCGCCGGTAAAAGCCACGCGACCGTCGACGGAGCATATCTTTCTGTGGTCGCGATTGTTTTGCAAAGTCGAAAGAAAGGGCCTGAATTTGTTAAACGCGCAACACTCGATGCCGAGTTTTGCCATTCGCGCGGGATAATCCTTAGGCAAAAGGAAAAGGCAGCCCATATCGTCGTAAAGCAAACGCACTTTTACCCCCTCGCGCGCCTTTCGCTCGAGAACGTCGAGTATTCCGCCCCACATCTTGCCCTCGCCGATGATAAAATATTCGAGAAAAATATATTTTTGCGCCTTTTCAAGTTCGCAAAGCATATCGACATAAAATTCCTTGCCCGACGGATAATATTTGACGTCGGTACCGTCGTAAACGGGGAATCCGCCGGCCTTTTCGAGATACTCTATTTGGTTTTTACGCTCCGGGAAAGCAGCCTGCGCCGCCGCAGAACGCTCGTCGCCGAAAAGATGCGGCGACGTTTCGCTGTCTATGCGCAAAAGTTCGCGACTGAAGAGATATTTTGTCGATTGATAACTGAAAAAAAGATATACGAGACCGCCGAACACGGGGAAAAGCAGGATCATATATACCCATATGGTCTTGTAAGCGCCCTTGTCGTGTCTGCTGACTATATAAAGCGACGCCGCAATGCTTATAATCTCCAAAAGAACGGATATCGTTTTCGACGTTCTCGACGTGCTGACGGCAAAAAGGAGCATAAAAGCAAGTTGCAATACCAAAAAGATCCCCACAAGCATCCGTCGCATACCGAATACCATAAGTTTTTTCTTTCGCATTTTCGTTGCCATTTTACCCTCCGTAACGGCTGTGCGCCGCGCAGCTCCCGGCGGAGCTTTTTTTACGTCTCCGCAAACGCCGTTTGCGTTTTCACGAGATTCGACCTTTTTCGCTTTGCCTCGCCGCCCGTCGGCGACGCGACGGCGAAGTTTCGCGTTTTTTACGCGTCGATGCGATCGGCGCTCTTCTTTTTATCTTTTGCGCGTACTATCGCCTTGCTTGCCTCCACCGCGGGAATTATAAGAAGCGCCAAACCGAGCGCCACAACGTATTCGGCAAAGCCTATCGGAGCAAGGTCAAAGGCGTCGGCAAGCGCGGGCACCTCTATCGCAAGCGTCGTCAGCACGAGAGAAAGGACGGCGGAGCCCCAAAGCCACAGGTTATGACGATCGAGCTTGAATATCGATCCTTTGAGCGATCGCATATTGAATGCGTGGAATATCTCACACATCGAAAGCGTCAAAAAAGCCATAGTCGAGCCGTGGATGCTGTCCGTTATCTCAAAATTGCCCGTTTCGAGATAATGCCCTATAAAATACGATGCGATGGTGATTATCGTTACGAAAACGCCCTGATATGCGACGGCGGCACCCATTCCGCCCGCGAAGATGCCCTCGCGCGGGTCGCGGGGGGCGCGCTTCATCACGTCGGGCTCGGGACGCTCCATACCGAGCGAAAGCGCGGGCAGGCAATCCGTGATAAGATTGATCCAAAGTAGATGCACCGGCTTGAATATCGTAAACCCCAAAATCGTGGCGAAAAAGATCGAAAGCACTTCGGAAAGATTCGACGCCAAAAGGAACTGGATGGATTTTCTTATATTGTCGTATATCCTGCGTCCCTCTCCGACGGCGGAGACTATCGTGGCAAAATTATCGTCTGCCAATATCATATCCGCAACGTTTTTCGTCACGTCCGTTCCGGTAATGCCCATTCCTATACCGATATCCGCATTTTTGATCGACGGAGCGTCGTTTACTCCGTCGCCCGTCATTGCGACGACCTTACCCTTTTTCCTCCAAGCGTTGACTATACGCGTTTTGTGCTCGGGTTGAACGCGAGCGTATACCGAATAGTATTCGATCTTTTCGAGAAGCTCGTCGTCGGAGATAAGATCGAGTTCGGCTCCCGTTACGGCTTCGTCGGCGCCTGTGATTATCCCGAGTTGCGAGCCTATCGCGATCGCGGTGTCTCTGTGGTCGCCCGTTATCATTATGGGGCGGATCCCCGCCGCGCGACATTCGTCGATAGCCGTCTTGACTTCGGGGCGAACGGGGTCTATCATACCGACGAGACCGACGAAGCACAGCCCCGTTTCGAGAGCCTCGGACGAATAAACGCCCGGCTCGTCGTCAAGCTCTTTTTTCGCCGCGGCGAGAACGCGAAGGGCGCGATCCGCCATAGCCTTGTTAGCCTCCAATATGCTGCGGCGCTTTTCGTCCGTCAGGACCGTTTCCGTACCCGATTCAAGCACGGTGGAGCATCTTTTCAGTATCTCGTCGGGAGCGCCTTTGGTAAACTGCACAAGGCTCCCGTCGTCGCGCCTGTGCACCGTCGTCATCATCTTTCGCGAAGAATCGAAAGGCACCTCGCCTATGCGCAAAAACAGATCTTTTTGCTCGTTTTTCGCAACGTTTTTCTCCTGCGCCCAGTTAACGAGGGCGCATTCCGTGGGCTCGCCGATCGCCGCCCCCGACGGTTCGTCAAACTCCGCGTCGGAGCAGAGAGACATAACGTTGGCAAGAAGTTCTTCGTCATCGCCGAAGCTGTCGACTACCGTCATCTTGTTTTGCGTAAGCGTACCCGTTTTGTCCGAACATATTATTTCGGTGCAGCCGAGAGTTTCGACCGCCGTCAGTTTTCTTATAACGGCGTTGCGGGAGGACATATTCGTAACTCCGATGGAGAGGACTATCGTAACGACCGTCGCAAGCCCCTCGGGGATGGCGGCGACCGCAAGCGATATCGCTATCATAAAGAAATCGAGTGCCTCGTGAAACGCGAAGCCGCCGTCGGTAATAAGCGCGCGAACTATATCTATGCAAAAAACCGCCGCGCATATCCCGACGACAAGATAGGTCAGTATTTTGCTGAGCTGGGCGAGTTTGAGCTGCAAGGGGGTCTTTCCCTCTTCGGCAGAGGCAAGAGCCTCTGCGATCTTGCCCATTTCCGTGTCCATACCCGTTGCGCAAACGACCGCTTTGCCGCGCCCGTAAACGACCGTCGAGCCCATAAACACCATATTTTTGCGGTCGCCGAGCGCAACGTCGCCGCTTTCCGAGACGATCTCGGCGGATTGCTTCGTTACCGGCACGGATTCGCCCGTGAGGGCAGCCTCCTCGACCTTCATACTTGCGCTCTCGATAACGCGTGCGTCGGCGGGAACGGAATCTCCCGCCTCGAGAACGATCACGTCGCCTACGACGATATCCTCCGTGCGCACCGCGATCTGCCTGCCGTCGCGAATGACTTTGCTCGTTGCCGCGGCGATCTCGCCGAGCGCCTCTATCGCCTTTTCCGCCTTGCTTTCCTGTACCACGCCTAGTACCGCGTTTATCAGCACGACGACCATTATTATTATAACGTCGGACGGGAACTCCCGCTCGACAGCCGCAAGCACACCGGAAATAACGGCGGCGACGAGCAATATCACCGTCATAGGCTCGGCAAGCTGCGAGAAAAAGCGATGAACGAGGGATTCTTTTTTACCCTCTTTCAGCTTGTTCTTGCCGTTTTCTTCGAGCCTGCGTTCCGCTTCCGCCGCGGTAAGTCCGCGTTCCGAGGTGCCCTTTTCTCTCATCACTTCGGATGATCTGCAAAGATACTCTTTCATTTTTCAAACTCCCAAACGTATTTTCCCGCCGTGCGTTTCCCTCTTCCCTGTCGCTTTAAAGCAACAAACAAAAAACGCTCCGCCGCTTTGCGGCAGAGACGTAAAAAAAACAGACCCATCTGCCGCGCTGCAGATAAGTCTTGTCATAAAAGAACGCACCATGAGTATTCTCAGTGATGTTGATGCGTTCGCGCCGACGGCGTGACTACTCCCTTATTCATTTTTATTTTACCACGACGAAAACGAAAAATCAATAGCAAATTCGTGCAAATATGAAAATAATTTCACAACTTTTTCGTCAAAACGTCTCGTTTATATATCTTTTTCGACAAATTTATGATATAATATACCCGAAATCGTATAGCGGCGATATATCCGCCGAAGATCGCAAAGCGGCGAATACCCGATACTCTCTCGGCGCAATGCCGAAATAAAGATGCCGCAGACGGGAGGTGACGGCGATGCCTTACAACGACGTATATACCTCGCTGTGCTTTACGGGACACCGGATTTTGAGCCGCGCGGAACTGGCGGACGCCGAAAAAAAGCTCGAGCTGTTGCTTGCCCTTATAACCGACGGCAAAACGACGCCCACCGTTTTCAACACCGGCGGCGCCCTCGGCTTCGACACCGCGGCGGCAAAGGCGGTGTTGCGTTTGCGCGAGCACGTCGACGGAGTGCGACTGAACGTTATGTCGCCTTGCCGCGACCAAAGCGCACGGTGGAACGAGGAGCAAAAGGCCACCTTTCGCTCCGTGATCGAGCGTGCGGATTCGCACGAGATCCTTTTCCCGTACTACACGCCGTACTGTATGCTCGCCAGAGACCGAAAATTGGTCGACCGCTCGCTCGTTTGCATAGCGTATATGCGCCCGGGCACCCAAAGCGGCGGCACCCGTTACACGGTGGATTACGCACATATGAGCGGCAAAGCCGTTATCAACCTCGCCGTCACCGACGAGGCGACCGTAAACACGGTATTTCATAAACTGACAAAGGAACTGCAATGAAAAAACTTATCGGATACTTATGCACCGTTTCCGTCGCCGCGGCAACACTCCTCGCCCCCATTTCCGCCAAAGCGCTTACGCCTAACTACGCCGTAAGCTCGCCGAGCGAGGCATATATGTCCGGCGACTATTACAGGCGCCTGACGGAATACGAGCTGACCGGCGATATGCGCTACGACGTCGTATCGATAGCACTGACCCAACTCGGATATCACGAGGGCAACGGCGAGGGGGACTTTCACGGCAACAACCAAAACGGTTGCCTCAACTTTGTCGAGTACAACCGCAACTTCGGCAAGGTCGACAACGGCGAGGGTAACGGCGTAAGCTACGGATATATGTGGTGCTGTTCTTTCGCCTCGTGGTGCTTGCGACAGGCGCGCGTTCCGCAAGACGTCGCTGTAAACGCCATAAGCTGCCCCTCGGCATACTCGTGGTACCTCTCGCAATCCGCTTTCAAATCGCGCAATTCGGGGTACGTACCGAAGGCGGGCGACCTTGTGCTTTTTAAAAACGGGAACGACTATTCCGTAACCGATCATGTCGGGATCGTTATATCTTCCGACGGATATACCGTTAAAACGATCGAGGGCAACAAGAGCAACAAGATAGGTCTCTTTCAGTACCTGCTCAAGGATACTTGCATCGTCGGGTATTGCGTGCCCCAATACACGGTAAAAGAGGGCACGACGTACGATTTCGGCGAATTATCGTTTCCCGAGGCAAGCCTTTTGACAGGGCTTTACCGCTCGTGCTCGGACAAGGTCAATGTATACGGCGACGCCGAAGGAAGCAAGATCGTGGGAATGCTTGACGAAGACGAGGTAACGCGCGTTACAAACGTATGCCAAGGAGAGCGGCTCGAGATCGAATTCGAAAACGGCACGGGATACGTTCGAAAAAGCGATATGATATTTATCGGCGACGACGTAAACGAGATCAAATTCGTGCCTCTCGATTGCAACGGCGAAACGACGACCGTGCTAAAGGCGAAAAACGGCAAATTGCGTTTGCCGAACGTTGCGTTTTCGCGCGACGGGGACGAGCTGCTCGGATGGAGCGAAGCGCGATACGGAAAGAGCGTCGAATATAAAGCGGGCGACGTAATAAGCGACAACAGAGACGTAATACTCTTCCCCGTTTGGGCAAGCGCGGTCGAAACGACCGCGTCGGCAACGCAAGCGGTCGCCACCCCCGCGCCCGATGCGGAAGCAAGCGGTTGCCGCGCCTCGTTCGACGCTTCTCTCGCCCCCGTAGCCGTTGCGGCAGCCCTCGCGGCTATCAAAAAACGCTCTCCGAAAAAAAGGAAATAAACTTGCAGCGTAACGGCACGCGGAATACCGTTTATTACCTTAGTCCCACCGCACGCACCTAAATAAAAAACCGTCGCGAACGACAAAATTCGTCCGCGACGGTTTTTATTCGGGTTAAAACTCTCTCCGTCCCTCGAAAGCGCGTGCCAAAGTATATTGATCCGCATATTCGAGCTCCCCGCCGACGGGTATCCCGTTGGCTATCCTTGTGACCTTTATGCCGCAAGGTTTCAGCAGCCTCGCTATATACATCGCGGTCGCCTCGCCCTCCGCCGTCGGATTCGTGGCGATTATGACCTCGCGCACCTCGCTCGTTCCTATACGCTCTATAAGTTCGCGCAATTTTATGTTGTCCGGAGTTATACCGCTCATAGGAGATATAAGACCGTGCAAAACGTGATACACGCCCCTGAACTCGCGCACCTTTTCGATCGCCATCAGCGATTTTGTGTCGGCAACGACGCATATCGTGCTCTTGTCCCGAGTTTCGTCGGAGCATATCGGACAGATCTCGAGATCCGTAAGATTTTGGCAAACGGGGCAACAGTGTATATTTCGCTTGGCATCGAGGATAGCGTCTGCGAAAGCGCGAGCCTCGTCATCGCTCATAGCCACAACGGAGAACGCGAGCCGCATTGCGGTGCGCCGCCCCACGCCCGACAACTTCCCGAATTGCTCGGCAAGCATATCAAGCGACTTTATCTCGCCCGACATCAGAGCGCGCCGTCCGGTATTCCGAATTTCGCAGCCAAAGCGGACATCTCTTCGGTCGCGTCGGCTTCGACCTTGCCGTACCCCTCGTTTACAGCGGCGGTTATGATATCCGCAAGCGTTTCGGGGTCGTCCGGATCTATTATCTCGGGCGCAATATCCACGGAGAGCACCCTGTGCGCGCCGTTTATCTTAAGCTTGACCGCACCGCCGCCCGCAGCAACGTCATACTCGCGAGCCTCGAGCTCCGCGACAAGCGCTTCGCGCGCCTCGCCGAACATTTGCACCTGCTTCATCATCGCGTTCATATTTTGCGGGCCGCCGCCCATTCCCTGAGGTAACCTGACTTTCATTTCGCATTTTTCGCCCTCCGTAAGGAAAGCGCCCTTTCTGTATATAATCCCTCGGCGCCTTTCGCCGCGAGCGTTTTTCGCGTCGGCACCGTTCTCTTTTTACCCTGCGGCATTATTCGGCGCCGCCTGCCATACCGTCCAGCATATCCGCAAGTATCTCGGCGTCGCTCGGGGCGCCGCCCGCCGCGACCTTTTCGAAGACTATCTTGCTCGCGTCGTAGGGCTTGCCCATCACAAGAGAGAGCGAGCCGCAAAACGCACGCATTTTCTCGGGTGCGCTGACCATAATCTTCGTAATATCCTTGGAGTAGCAAACGACGACATTCTCTTTTTCGTCGATATACGCACGCTCCGTTCCGAGCAACGCCGCCACCCCGGGATTACCGCTCCTGAAGTTGTCCATAATCTCCGCCCAGCATTTAAGAGGACGCAGCGTACGCTTACCGCTGCGAGACGCGTCGGAGTCACGGTGTGCGGGCTTTTTATCCTCGTGCGATTCCCGCGGCGCGACTGTAGCCTCTGCGGCGGTGTCGGCACGTTCCGCCGCCGGCGCGGTATCGCGCACCGCGACGTTGCCCATAGCCACCGCAGCCTCGAGCGCCGCGATCCTTGCCAAAAGCGCGTCCGGCGCAGACGAAAGCCGCTCGTCGCAAAGCCTTACGAGCGCAAGCTCCGCCGTTGTGCGTTTCGAGGCACCCGGGCGTTGCATCGCGGATGCCGCTTCGTCAAGCAGACGACTGTGGTACGAAAGCGTCTCGCGCGAAAAGGCTTGCGCATCCTCGCGCAAAATCTTCGTTTCCGCGTCGGTCAAATCGAGATACTTGCCTGCCGCATCCGCACCTACGGTACGCACGACGAGCATATCCCTGTAATAAGATATCAGCTCCTGCCAAAAAACGGACATATCCTTTGCCGACGCATCGATCCCCGCAACGACGTCGAAAAGCGCGGAAACGTTTTTGGCGCTTATCGCCCGTACCGCAGTCGACATATTCTCGCGCCCGCATATGCCGACGCAATCGGCAACAATCTCGGCGCTTACCTTGCCGCCGCCCGCCGCGCAGAGTTCGAAAAGGCTGATAGCATCCCTCATTCCGCCCTGCGCCGCCCTTGCGAGCATAAGCGCCGCGTCGCGCTCGAGCTCCACGCCCTCTTCGCGAGCGATCATCGCAAGTCGCTCGCATATGACCGGCACCGATATACGCCTGAAATCAAACCTTTGGCAACGCGATACTATGGTTGCCGGAAGCTTTTGCATCTCGGTGGTCGCAAGGATAAAAACGACGTGCGCCGGCGGCTCTTCAAGCGTTTTCAGCAACGCGTTAAAGGCGGAGGCGGAAAGCATATGTACCTCGTCGATGATATAAACGCGATATTTCATCGACGTCGGCGTATACACCACCTCGTCGAGTATGTTCCTTATATCGTCGACCTTATTGTTCGAGGCGGCGTCCATCTCCAAAACGTCGGTCGTCGTCCCATCGGCGATCGCACGGCAGGCTTCGCACTCGCCGCAGGGATTGCCGTTCACGGGGCGCGTGCAGTTCACCGCACGGGACAGTATCTTCGCACAGGTAGTCTTGCCCGTTCCGCGCGAGCCGCAAAAAAGATACGCGTGGCAAAAAAGACCGTTTGCCGTCTCATACTTCAAAATATCCGTAATATGCTCCTGCCCGACAACCTCGTCAAAGGTCGCGGGTCTCCATTTACGGTACAATGCCTGATGCATAAGCGCTCCTTCTTTTCGGATAAAATTCAAGCTGCAAAATAAGACCATACACCTCAAATTCGAGCTTTACCGCCGCGCGTTAGTTTTACCGCTTGCTCCGGACAGGCACTCTCGCGGCACACCGAACGAACTGTTTAATGCTGCTTGGTTCCCCACCTGACATGATTCGCAGAGTTCGATTGCGCAAGACCCATCCTTCAGCACAAGAGGCAAGTCGCAGACCACGTCGGATCCGCCCTCAATAAGAGGGATCGGCCCCCGCTGAAGCGGATTTCGGGTTCAAGGCACCGCTAACTCCCCGGCTGTATGGCCTTATTTCGCAGCCCGAAGCCGCAAAACAAGTGTTTGCTTTTTTATTATAACAAATTCGCGCGCTTTTTGCAATATGTTTTTTCGGTTTTCCGTCGTTTTTATTTGCCGGCATCGCCGCACCGAGTCGTTTTTTTGCACTCGTTGCCGCCGCGCCCCCTTTGAACGCCGAAACCGGCTGCCAATTTTTCGAGAGCGCATTTTTCGATCCTGCTGACGTACGAGCGCGATATCCCGAGCAAACGCGCCGTTTCCGCTTGGGTGTGCGCACGCTCGCGACCTATGCCGTACCGCAGGGCGATAACGCGCCGCTCTCTCTCGTCGAGCAGCGTACGCACGAAACGAATCGCCCTTTCGCTCATAATGCGCAGATCGACCTCTTCGGCGGGATTTTCTTCCGTCGCGAGTATATCCTCGTAAGTCAACGCATTACCGTCGCGATCGTAATCTATGGATTCTCCCATCGGGATCTCGGATGCGAGCTTTCTCTCGCGCCTGAAACTCATCAGAATCTCGTTTTGTATACACTTCGCCGCATAAGTCGCGAAACGCGCGCCGTGCGCCGGGTCGAAACTGTCCACCGCCTTAACGAGTCCGATAGTCCCGACGGACACGAGGTCTTCCTTGCCGGGCGAGGAAGAATAATATTTTCGCACTATATGCGACACCAGTCTCAAATTGTGCACTATCAGTTCTTCGCGCGCCTTTTCGTCGCCGCGCCGCGCGAGCGCAAAGCACTCGCTCTCGCGTTCGGGAGAAAGCGGAGGCGGAAAAGCGTTCGGCATACCGATCCCCAGCATCATATGCAAAATTCGCGACATAAAATTGAACGGATTAAACATCACAGCCCCCCAATAACGAGATAACGATAAATTATATGGGCGCAGCGGATTTTTTTGCCTGTCCGTCGAAAGCGTTTTTATATTGACAATCTCGGCGCCGAAATATATAATATATATCAAAAACATCGGATATTTTTAAGGTCACGTATTAATGAATTCTTTCACCGTTTCTCTTTCGAACGTTCTTATAACGCTTGTCTACGTACTCCCCGGCTTTGCGCTTTGCCGCGCGAAAAAGCTGTCGGGCGAGCATCTCGCCGCGCTCTCCTCTTTTCTCGTTTACGCTTGCTCGCCGTGCCTTATCGTAAGTTCGTTTTTGAGCCTTGACTTTTCGCTTTCCGCGCTCGCTCAAATGGGGATATTCTTTTTGATAACCCTCGTCCTGCAGGCAACGTTTATCCTGATTTTGGCGCTTATCCTGAAAAAGAGATTCGGCGACGCGCGCTTTCGCGTGCTGACGATAGGCTCCGTAATGGGCAACGTCGGTTTTTTCGGATTGCCGATAATCCGCGCGCTGTTCCCGCAAAATCCGGAAGTGCTCTGTTATTCCGCCACGTATACGCTTTCTATGAATATAATAATCTTTACCGTCGGCGTCTTTTTTCTGACGGGCAAAAAGGAATCCGTAAAGCTAAAAAAAGCATTTTTCAATCCCGCGGTAGCCGGGCTCGCCGTAGGGCTGCCCCTCTACCTTATGGGGGCAAACGCATTTCTCCCGAGCGTGATAACGGACGCCGTCTCGCTGTTCGGCAAGATGTCCACGCCGATATGTATGCTTATCCTCGGGGTACGCTTGGCGTCGGTGAAGTTCGGCAAGCTTTTCAAACGCCCCATAATATACTTCGCTTGCCTTTTAAAGCTCGTGGTCTTTCCCGTTTTTTGCTTTGCCGCAACGTATTTTCTTCCCCTGCCGCATACTATGCGCGCCGCCGTCGTCGTTCTGTCGGCGACCCCGTGCGCCTCTCTGCTTTTAAATCTCGCGGAGATGCACCGCGGTGAAACCGAGCTTGCCGCGAATTGCGTTTTGCTGTCCACCTTGACGTGCTTTATCTCACTGCCGCTTATAACGCTTTTGATCTGACCGTAAAACGAAAAAGCTCCGCGCCCGTACGGGGCGCGGAGCTTTTATATTATGCTTCAGTTCGTGTAATTGTCGAAATATCCCTGCACGAGAACTACGGGAGTTCCTTTGTCGCCGGAGCCCGACGTCAAGTCGCAAAGCGAACCGATAAGATCGGTAAGCTGGCGCGCCGTGG
>CAZOFD010000031.1:0-14829 GCA_964579135.1 uncultured Ruminococcus sp.
AAATGGCGACCCGGAGGGGACTCGAACCCCTGACCTCTAGCGTGACAGGCTAGCGCTCTAACCAACTGAGCTACCGGGCCACAATGGTGGGAACAATAGGGCTCGAACCTATGACCCTCTGCTTGTAGGGCAGATGCTCTCCCAACTGAGCTATGCTCCCGAACTGCGACGATATGAATTATATCACACGCATACCGATTTGTCAACACTTTTTTTGAATTTTTTCCGATTTTTTTATTTTATTTTTTTCGCCGTGTTTTTCCGCGCCGTGCGCTACGTAAAAACGCGTTTTTTCGTTTTTGATATTGCAAATCACTGCGATTTCGGGTAAAATACGATAAAGAGATCGGCACACCTTGTAAATATATCACCCCCTCGCCGCCTTACGGGCGCGAGCGGCACGGAAAGGAGCGCTTCTTTACTCGGAAGCGCGCAAAAACGAAATGAAGCACAGATTATTGAACGGAATAGATTCCGCGGCAAGCGTTTTGCCGACTTTGGTCGGGAAACGCATAGGTCTTATTACCAACCCGACGGGCGTTACGCGCGAATTCGTCTCCACCGCAGACGTACTGCACTCCGCCGGCGCACTGCACTGCCTTTTCGCGCCCGAGCACGGGATACGCGGCGACGTTCAAGCCGGCGAAAAGGTGGCAAACACAACCGACGCACGCACGGGAGCGACGGTTTACAGCCTTTACGGCAAAACCGCGCCTTGGAGCGAAGTGCTGCCCCTACTCGACGCCGTGGCATACGATATCCAAGACGTCGGCGCAAGATTCTACACCTACATATACACTTTGCTCGACGCAATGCGAGCCGCCGCGGAATACGATAAAGAAGTGATCGTTTTCGACCGTCCGAATCCTTTGGGCGGCAGGGTCGAGGGTGCGATACTGCAAAGCGGATTCGAATCCGGTGTGGGAAAATGCCGCATACCCACGCGTTACGGGCTTACCCCCGGGGAATTCGCCGAATATATAAACGAAAAAGAAAAAATAAATTGCCGCCTTACCGTCGTCCCCCTCGTCGGATACGACAGATCGCGGTTTTACGACGACGGCGACCTCGCGTGGATATCCCCCTCGCCCAATCTCCCGACTCTCGACTCGTGCTTTTGCTACGTCGGCACTTGTCTTGCCGAGGGGACGAATCTTTCGGAGGGGCGCGGTACGACAAGACCTTTCGAGTTGCTGGGCGCGCCGTGGCTCGACAACGAGGCGATCGCGCGGGAGATGAACGCTCGGCAATACGGCGGCGTTCGTTTACGCCCTTGCTTTTTCACCCCGACGTTTTCGAAATATCACGGTGAATTGTGCCGCGGGCTGCAATTGCACGTTTACGACAGGCACGAATTCAGCCCGTTTGAGTACGGAGTGCGTCTTTTCGACCTTATACGCAAAACGCACGACGAATTCGAATTTCGCGCCCCGGACGACAAAGGTCGCAGCTTTTTCGATCTTTTGCTCGGCTCAGACGAATTCAGGCAAAAGGATTTCGACGCGGAGGATTATCTCGCCCGAGCGCGACGCGACAGCGACAACTTTGCCCGCGAAACAGGCAAGTATCTGCTTTATCCGTAAAAACGAACGCCGCAAGCTCGCGAAACAAGCAAACGACCGCTCACGCCGTTCCGCAGAGCCGGCACCCCCCTCGCCGCTATGCGGCAGCGCACGTATAAACGCAAAACGCCCTCCGTACGATCGCAGCCGTACGGAGGGCAAATTTTTTATCTGCCGCCGATCGCATCGGTCGGCGCTTATCTTTTTAAGGTCGAAAAGCACCGGCAAGCGCCGCCAGGACGGCGTGCGTCGGCGATATACGCGCAATGCCGAACCGACGTCGCTCTCGGCTCTCAGCCCATATATTTTTTCACAATTGCGGAATATTTTTCGATAACGTAATCCACCTCGTCGTCCGTAAGGCAAGTATGCAAGGGCAAGGTGACCTCGTTTGCGAAAAATCCGTATGCATTCGGATAATCCGCAATATCAAATCCGAGATTTTTGTACGCCGTAAGAAGCGGCAAGGGTTTGTAGTGAACGTTGCAAGCCACCCCCGCCTCCGCCATTTCCGTAATAACGTCGTTACGCTTTTCGGGATCTATCCCCGGAATACGCGTAATATAGAGATGACCCGACGACGTTTTTCCGCCCGAATAATGCTCGGGGGTCAATACGCCGAGCGGTCTGAACGCCGCGTCATACCTCTCTATAATCGCACGGCGGCGCGCAAGCATATCGGGATATCTCTCGAGCTGAGCCAAGCCCATTGCCGCCGCGATATCCGTCATATTGCATTTGTACCACGTGCCCATAACGTCGTATTCCCAAGCGCCGATACGAGTTTTCGCAAGCGCGTCCTTGGATTGCCCGTGGAGAGAAAACAACTGGAGCATTCGGTATATCTCGCCGTCATCCACCCCGTCTATCGCACGCCACGTCAAAGCTCCGCCCTCCGCAGTCGTAAGATTTTTGACCGCGTGGAACGAAAACGCGGTAAAATCAGCCACGGACCCCACTTTTTTGCCGTGATACTCCGCGCCGAAAGCATGCGCCCCGTCAGCCAAAACGGCAACTCTGCCGATCGCCTTTTGAATATCGCCGTTCGGACGGAAAAGAGCTTTCTTTTTTTCGACGATGTCGTATATCCTGTCGTAATCGCACGGTATCCCCGCGATATCCACGGGAATTATAGCTTTCGTCCTTTCGGTAAATACAGCCTCGAGTTTAGCGTAATCCATTGTCATCTCGTTCTCCGCCGTGTCCACGAGAACGGGTACGGCGCCTACGTGACAAATAACGGATGCCGTGGCTGTGTAGGTATACGCCGAGGTTATCACCTCGTCGCCCTCTCCGATACCGAGCAAACGAAGCGCCATTTCCGCACAAGCCGTTTGCGAATTAAGGCAAACGCACCCCGCAGCCCCGACGTATTCCGCCGTTTTTTTCTCAAGCTCTTTCGTTCGCGGTCCTGTGGTTATCCAACCGGAGCGCATAGCGTCCGCCACGTATGCAATCTCAAGCTCCGTTATATTCGGGGGTGAAAATTTTACTATCATAACGATCTCACTTTCGCGTTTGCGATTGCCGCCACGGACGAAAAACGTCCGCATTTCAAGCACAAGGTCAATAAACGGCGATCGACTGTTCATACGATAGTATACCACCGTGCGTGAAAAATGTCAAGTAGCGCGTTTTTTATCGCTATACGACGAAAACGCGCCGCAAGGCGCGGCGCGTTTTATCGTTTTATCTGCGGCTCTGACCGTATATTTTAAAAATACTCATTTCGTATTCATCCTCCCACCCCGTCGCCATCGGTATGACCGCAAACACTACGGACAGCGCGGTGGCAAGTGACGTGAGCAAAACGGGAAAGATCGCGGACGGCAGAACGTAGACCGTTTCGTAACATTGCCAACGGTAAAGCCACGCCGCGATATGCGCGAAAAGCGACGGGAAGATCGGCAATACCGACAAAAACAAAGTGAATTTTTCTCCGACGAGAAAAAATCGCGCCCAAACCTTTCGCTTATTGCAAGCGGGACTGTTCGGTCTCGAAGAAAAGATCTTGACAGCCATTATAAGGCGATATACGGACGTAAAACATATTATCGCCGTCAAAACGAAAAACAATACCGTCAAAAACCGCAAATCGTTCGCAAGCAAGCGGTACAGCCCGGCTTTGGTATGCCCGTCGGTCTGCGCGGCTGCCGCACGAGCGTCGGGGGCAAGGTGCAAGACCATATCCATAACGGAGCGCGTGCCCTTAGACTCGCCGTTGTGCGAAAAGCCCGAGCACGGCACAAGCAGCGTTATCCACATAACGGCGCAGGATATCGCCGGCATAACGTGCTTCATATATATGCAGGAAACCCGCCTGCTTTTTACGTCTTTTTCATTTTTCATATGCAGATCTCTTTTGTTACGTAAGCAAATCGTCGCCACGACGCAGTGACTTTAGGCGATCTCGCGCGTTTTTGAATTCGCAGCTCACCCGTCGTTTTTCATTCTCCCCAAGACTATCTTAAGGGCGCGCGCGATATCGTCATCATCGCTTAAAGACAAAAATGGTCGGACGCGCGAATATCCGAAAACGAACGCCACCGCAAGCAACGCTCGCGCCTCCGCGTCGGCAGCGCCGCCCTCGGAAGACAAGTATTCGAACACGGTGTTGAAAACGTCTTTTTCTATGACGGTTGCGCAGCTTTTTTCCGCAAAAACGGCGTAATCGAGTACCGGATTCGCCGCCTTGAATCTTATCGCCGCCTTGCATATCTCTCCGCACAGCCGACATTCGTCGCTGCCGTATGCAGCGCAGACCTGCTCGCGCAAGAGGCTCCACTGTTCCGCAACGTATTCGCATATTGCGGATATGAGTTCCTCTTTGTTTTTAAAATGTCGATACGGCGCAGCGCACGACACGCCGCAGGCAGCCGCTACGCGACGCAACGAAAAATCCGCCTCGCCGTGCCGCTCTATCTCTTTCATTCCGGCAACGATAAGCGCCTGACGCAATTTTTCGGGCTGATAATACTCTTCCATACCGTAACCTTTCGCGCTTGTCGATCTCTCGCGCCAAAAATCAAAGGCACTTATGACCGTCATGCCAAAAAGTGCCTTTGTCTTAATATCGGATCTTACGGATTTTTACGTTCGCACGCAAAACTTCGCGAGATCATTCCTCGCAATCGCAGTCCTCGTCGCAATCGCAGCAGTCGCAGTCCTCGTCGCAGTCGCAGCAATCGCAATCGTCATCGCAATCGCAGCAGTCGCAATCGTCGCCGCAAACGATCTGCTCGAGTTCTCCGAGGTCCTGATCGAGCTCCTCAACGTAATCTCCGAGGTATTCGATATCTTCGTCGATCTCGTCGACTGCCTCGCAAAGTTCGCCCGCAAGATCGACAAGCGCGGCTATGAGCTTGCCCTCTGCGGTATTTTTATCATACTCGAGTCCGTCTGCCAGACCTTTGATATAAGCGGATTTCTCTTTCATAGACATAACTTGCCCTCCTGTTATTTTATGCCGCCGAGCTTGCCGTGCGGCAAAATTCGATCCGTTTCCGACCCTTTGTCGACGGTGCGTTACGCGCGCGAGAGATACTCGCCCGTTCTCGTGTCGATCTTGATGACCTCGCCCTCGCTGATAAAGAGCGGCACCTTGATCTCGGCGCCCGTTTCGAGAGTTGCGGGCTTAAGGGTGTTCGTTGCGGTGTTGCCGGCAAAGCCGGGATCGGTCTTGGTAACTTCGAGTTCCACGAAAGTGGGAGGCTCTACGCTGAATACCTTGCCCTTGATGGAGAGGATCTTGCAGATCATCTCTTCTTTTACGAACTTAAAGTTGTCGGGGAGAACGTCCTCGTTAAGGAGAGTCTCCTCCCAAGTTTCGGTATCCATAAAGTGATATATTCCCTCGTCGGAATAAGAATACTGAAGATCCTTTCTCTCTATCGCAGCACTGTCAAACTTGTCCGTGGGGCTGAAAGAACGCTCGATCACGGCACCGGTTACGACATTTTTCATTTTAGTGCGAACGAAAGCCGCACCCTTTCCGGGCTTAACGTGCTGAAACTCGACAACTTGGAAAACGTTCCCGTCAAGCTCGAAAGTCACGCCGTTTCTGAAATCGCCGGCAGTTACCATAAAAATATACCTCCGTGGTGAAATAGTCTTGCCCGAAAGCGCGGGCTATATTTACAATTACAATTTATTTTATAACATTTTTGCGAATTTTGCAATAGTTTTGATAAAATAAAATCGCTTTTTTTGATCTCGCACGCTTTTTTTGCCGAAGTATACCTAACGTTGCCAAAAAAAGAAATTTATATCTTGATTTTTAGCGAAAAAAAGTGTACAATATATCCTGTAAACAAAATATGCTATCAGGAGATACCATTATGGCACTTGTAACGACCAAAGAAATGTTTAAAAAAGCGTATGAGGGCGGCTACGCCATCGGCGCTTTTAACATTAACAACATGGAGATAATTCAGGCTATCACCGAGGCTGCGGCAGAGGAAAAATCTCCCGTTATCCTGCAGGTATCCGCAGGCGCTCGCAAGTATGCTAAGCACGCATATCTTATGGGGCTTGCAAAAGCCGCTATCGAAGACAGCGGCATAGACCTTGCTCTCCACCTCGATCACGGCGCGGACTTCGAAATCTGCAAGTCTTGCATAGACGGCGGGTTCTCCTCCGTTATGATCGACGGCTCGCACCACTCTTTCGAGGACAACATCGCTCTTACCAAAAAGGTAGTCGAATACGCTCACGCACACGGAGTTGTCGTTGAGGGCGAGCTCGGCGTTCTTGCCGGCGTTGAAGACGACGTCGTTGCCGAGCACTCCTCCTACACCAAGCCCGAAGAGGTTGAGGAATTCGTCGCAAAGACCGGTGTCGACTCTCTTGCGATCTCCATCGGTACTTCGCACGGTGCGTATAAATTCACGGCAAAGCAGTGCACGAGAAATGCGGACGGAATTCTCGTTCCGCCTCCGCTCCGCTTCGACATTCTCGAAGAGGTTTCACGCCGCATACCCGGCTTCCCCATCGTTCTCCACGGCGCTTCCAGCGTTCCGCAGGAATACGTTAAGGAGATCAATTTGCTCGGCGGACAGCTTCCCGACGCAGTCGGTATCCCCGAGGAGCAGCTCCGCAAAGCGGCTACTCTTGCCGTTTGCAAGATCAATATCGACTCGGATATTCGCCTTGCTATGACCGCAGGCATCCGCCGCGTGTTCAACGAAAAGCCCTCCGCGTTCGACCCGAGAGAATATCTCACCGTTGCTCGCGCAGAGGTCAAGAAGATGGTCAAGCACAAGATCGTCGACGTCCTCGGCTCCGCAGGCACTCTTTAATCGCAAATCGTATAAAACGCGCCCCGAATCATCGGGGCGCGTTTTTATTATTCGAGTTCCTCGTATATCTCGAGCAATCTTTCCTCATTCGCTTCTATCCGCGCGGATATCTCCGACGCGCGAACGTAATCCGCGGCGGCAGAACCGTACAGCTCGCGATTCAGCTCGTCTATCTCTTTTTCGAGCCGCTCCTGTTCCCGCACAAGCCTCTCTTTTTTCGCGGCTGCTCGGCGCAGTTCCGCATTTTCGCGTTTGGCTCGCAGATAAGCCTCTTTTTGCGTTTCTTCGCCCGACGAAGCGCACTCTGCCGCGGCGCCGGTCGCGACCGCGCCGCGCTTCTCGGCGGCGACGAGCCTTTCACTGCGGGAACACCACTCTTCCCAACCGCTGCCGACGTTTACCGGCATATCGCAAACGCCGCCCTTGCCGTCGAACCCTATCATACGATTGGCGATCTTGTCTATAAACGTTCTGTCGTGCGAAACGCAGATTATCGTGCCGCCGTAATCCTCGAGCGCAGCCTCAAGCGCCTCGCAAGACGGGATATCGAGGTGGTTCGTCGGCTCGTCGAGTACGAGAACGTTCATCTTTTTTAACATCAACTTAACGAGCGTCAGCCTTGCTCTCTCACCACCGGAAAGCAAACGGATCTCCTTGTAAACGTCGTCCCCGCGAAAGAGCATAGCGGCGAGAGCGGAGCGAAGATCCTTTTCTTTCATATTCGGGTACTCGCTCCAAAGCTCCTCGAGCACGGTTTTTTCGAGATCGAGCCTTTGGTTTTCCTGGTCGTAATATCCTATCTGCAAATTGTGACCGTAATCGAGCACACCGTCGACAAGATGCAATTTTCCCGCAACGATCTTTACGAGCGTCGACTTGCCGCAACCGTTCGGCCCGACGATAAAGGCACGGTCGCCGCGCTTCAGCGTAAACGTTACGTCGGAGAAAAGCCGCTTGCCGACGTATCCGAATCCGGCGCGGCGGAAAGAAAGCACGTCGTTTCCGCTTTTGAGCCCCTCGGTAAAGCGCATCCGAACGGTCGCTTCCTCGCGCTCGGGCGCGGCTACGCGCTCCGTCTTTTCGAGCAATTTCATCCTGCTCTCGGCGGCGATTATATTGCGCTCCCTGTTCCAGCGACGTTGCTGCTCTATATAAGCCTCTTGCCTCGCTATCTCCTTTTGTTGATCGCGATATTGCTTTTCCGCGATCTCGCGGTCGCGGCGACGCATCTCCGCCGAAGCGGTATATCCGCCCTTATACAGTTTGGCGTGTCCGCCCGACATAACGAGAGTTTTGTTTGTAACGCGGTCGAGAAAACGCCTGTCGTGCGACACCGTGATAAGGCATTTTTTATACGACGACAGCGATTCTTCAAGCGCGGAAACGGCATCGGAATCAAGGTGGTTCGTCGGCTCGTCCAAAATAAGCACGTCCGGCTCGCGACAAAGTTCGCGCGCAAGAGCAAGCCGCGTACGCATTCCGCCCGAAAGCGCGGAGATCGGCAGATCCGCCACGCCCTTGTCAAAACCGAGTTTTTCGAGGACGGAACGGCACCGCGTGCGAAAATATTCGCCGCCGTTTTCGCGATAACGCTCGAAAATCTCGGAATATTCCCTCGCCAAAAACGTTTTTTCCCTCTCGTCGCCAGAGCTCTCGAGCGATCTTTCTATCTGCGCCATTCTTTTTTCGGCGGCAAGCAGTTCGGGAAAAGCGGCGTACATCTGTTCGAGCGCACTCTCGCCGAGTCCCTCGACCGCGTGAAAGGCACTGTCCTGAGCCAAAAAACCGACCGTTTTATCGTTCGATATAAAAAACTCTCCGCCGCTCGCTTCCGTACGACAGGTCAAAACGGCAAGCAACGTGGATTTTCCGCAGCCGTTGGCGCCGACTATACCGAGCCTGTCGTTCTCCTCAAGCGCAAACGAAACGTTTTCAAACAGTTGCCGTGCGCCGAAGTGCATCTCCAGCGAATTAACGCTTATAACAGTCATAAAAACCTCCGTTTGATCGCCGGAACGTCGTCGTTAGGACGACTCCGATACGTTTATATAAATATTTTCGCGCCGTTTATTGCTTTTGGCGCCGATTTATGATATGATTTTTAATAATATCCGCAAGCTTGGAGGGCAAAATGAACACACCGATAACGGAAACGGAATTTCGTCGCCGCATAAAAAGCGCCCCGGATCCCGTTTATCTGTTTTACGGGGACGAGGACTATCTCAAGCACAATGCCGTTTCGGTCGCGAAAACGGCGTTTTTCCCCGATAATGCGGCACTCGGATTCGATTTCGTGCATATCGACAGATCCGCGTTTTCGCCCGACGCACTCGCCGCCGCGGTTATGCCGCCGCCTATGCTTGCGGAACGAAAGCTGACCGTCGTATCGCTGTCGCTCTCCGAGCTTCGCGCAGGCGAACTTTCCGCGCTGACGGACGTCGCGAAATCACTTGCGGAAGACGACGAAGCGCGTCACACACTGATAATCAATACGCCGAGCGGCGGCTTCGACGCCGGATACCCCAAAAGACCGTCCGCGCTCCTGCGTTCGCTCTCGGCGTTTCTTATCCCGGTCAACTTCGAAAGGATACCCGCTTCGCGCCTTGCCGCTTGGGCAGGCAGACATTTCGATTCCGCAGGCGTCGACTCCGACCCCGCGGTCTGCGCGGCGACCGTCGATTACTGCGGCTCCGATATGTTTCGCCTTTCTTCGGAGATAGAAAAGATATCCTATTACGTTCTCGCTTCGGGAAGAAAAAAGGTGACCACCGACGACGTCGCCCTCGTTGCCTGCCGCACGGAGGAATACGACTCTTTCGCCCTGACGAACGCTCTCCTTGCGCGAAAATACGGCGAAGCTCTCGCCGTGCTCGCGATAATGAAAGCGGAAAAAGCGGAGCTGACGCGCGTTATGGGCGAGATCGTAAGGGTCGTATGCGACCTGCTTACGGTAGCGGTCTGCACAAAAAACGGTATGACGCAATCGGAGATATCCGAAGCCACGGGAATAAAACCGTATCCGCTCGCCAAGTACCTGTCGTCGCTCGCCGGGACCGACGAGGCGACGTTACGCCGCGCACTCGAGGCGTGCACTGCGGCAGACGCATCGCTGAAGAACGGCGACCGCGATTTTTTGCCGATAGAAAGACTGATATGCTCGCTGTGAGCGGGAGTGCCCACTCGGCTCGGGAGAAATTCTCCCGAGCCTTTCGTTTCGCAAGTCGCCGTTTGCCGGATATGCGCGGAGACAATATCCGTATAAACAAAAAGTTTGATAGCCCCGATAACAAAGTATCAAAACTATCAAACTCGTTTGGTGACCCGTACGGGAATCGAACCCATGTTACAGCCGTGAAAGGGCCGTGTCTTAACCGCTTGACCAACGGGCCTTAATGGTAGCGGAAGTCGGACTTGAACCAACGACCATTCGGGTATGAACCGAGCGCTCTAGCCAACTGAGCTATTCCGCCATAAGTGCCTGTAAATTATAGCATATCATAAGGTTCGTGTCAACACTTTTTTATATTTTTTTCGCATTTTTTTATTTTTTTGTTTATCGGATTGAATCTCGAATGTTTTTATTGTATAATCATTTATATAAATTGACGATATATACGACTTCGTCGGATCATTATCTGAAATGGGAGGAGACACAATGCCGAAATTTTCGCGCCGCTCGTCAAACGATACCGAGAACTGCTTTTCGCTCGTGCCGCCGCCCGACGTGCTTTTTTTCCCGCTCGCCGAGGATGCGACCTCGCTTTGCAACGGCGGTGCTCACGCCCCCACGGAAAATTATACGATACAAGACGAAAATGCGTGCTCGGTGTCGGAGCTTAACTCCGCACACGGCGTAATACTTCCCCTTTGCGGCAAAACGACGGTCGAATACGGAAACGGTAAAAATACGCTTCGACTTGAGGCGGATAAAAACGCGCCGACTCCGCTTATCGACCACAACGTACACAATATTGCCGAGCTCGAAAGCGACGATATCGTCCGCATCTGCCGCCTTGGCGGCGTATACGACGGCTCGGAGCCGCTCGGAGCGAAAATATCCTCTTGTTTCGGAGCGAAAAGACTGCTTATCGACTGCTCTTGCTTCGAAAGGGAAAAAAGCGCGTCTTGCAAACTGTGCGAAATTGCAACCGACGACCTTGTCGGCGGCGCGAAAATACTTTGCCGCGCCTTGTCGATCCCTCTTGCGGAACTTATCGTTGACGACGACAACTCACGCTTGGCAAATAAGATAGAAAAAAGCGCGCGCGGCAGCGAACTTATAAAAACGATAACGATAGTTAACAAATACCGAACGGATAACGAAAAAATCCTCGTTTATTCGCTCAACGGCAGGGAGATAGCACGCGACTGTTCCGCCGCCGCTGCCGGATACGCCGTATTCGGCGCAGAAGCCGCCGTTGCACTCTACCGCGCCGTTGCTTATCGCGAGATAAAGGCGCAAAAATACTTTTCGCTCGAATACAATGGCGCCGTGCGCTTTTTAAGGGCTTATATAGGCACTCCGATATCTTCCGTTCTCAAATTCTGCGGTATAAACGAACACCCGATCAAAATAGTTAACGGCAACGCGCTGACCGGCGTGACCTGCGGCACGGACTTCGTTATAAACGCAAGCGTTTCGCGAATAACGGTACTCGGCAAACGCGAAGCGACAAAACGAAGCGCACAACGCTGCATAAGGTGCGGCAGGTGCGTCAACGCTTGCCCCATACGCCTTTTGCCGCACGTTTTATATCGTTTTTCCGAGAAAGAAAATTTGAAAAAAGCCGAAAAATACGGTTTGCACGATTGCATTAACTGCGCTTGTTGCGACGAAGTTTGCCCCGCGGCGCTCCCTATCTCGTCGACCGCTCGCAAACTTGCGGAAAAAGCGACCGCGGCGTGCCCGGATACCGCTCCGCTTTCGATCGCGGACGATACGGCAAAAAAATAACGTCGCTTGCGTTTTATTATGTATAACGGTGATAAAATGAGATCAAAACAATCTTCTCCCACACCATTCGCCTTAAGGCTTAGATACCGCCGCCGACGTGGCGACGTCGGCAACGTCTCTCCGCACAAGCTATCGTCGGCGCCTGTCGGCTCCGTTATGACGGACGCATTGATAGCCCTTTCGCCCGCCGTAATTTGGGCGATTTTGCGCTTCGGCGCGCAAGTGATCACCTCGCTTGCCGTTTCCGTCGGAGTTTGCATCTTAACCGAATTCGCTTTTTCGCTTATACCGAGATTCCGCGACGGCTTTTCGCTGCCGTCCGCCGTCGTAACGGGCTGTATATCGGCTATGTTGCTCCCGCCGTACGCCAACGTTACCGTATTTGCCGCTACAGCATTCACGGCGGGAAGCGTAAAAACTCTGTTCGGCGGCATCGGCAAAAACCCCGTAAACCCGTCTCTTACGGCTTTTTCGGCAATATCCGCGCTTTATTTTGCTTTTTCGGGCACTTTTTTTCTTGCCGACGGAATCTCCTCGTCGCTTGCATCGGGATCTTTGCCGAAAACGACGCTTATCGACTGCTTTTTGGGTAATCGCGACGGCGCTGTCGGGTGTATATCGGCGATCTTGCTGATACTCGGTGGGATATATCTTGCCGCACGTCACTCCTTTTCCGCAAGTATAACCGTCCCGTTTTTGGCAGTATACGCGATCGCGTGTGCGTTATTCCCGAGAGTCGAGGGCGGCGGACTCACCGCCGTCGCTTACGAACTGCTTGCCTCAAACATACTGTTTTGCGCGGTTTTTTCCGCCAACGACCCGGTAACGACTCCGACGGTAAAAAAGGCAAAAACTGTGTGCGGCATCCTTTGCGGACTTATAACTTTCGCCGTTACGCGACTCGGTATAGAACACCTCGCCGCGCCGATAGCCGTAACGGTATCTAACTTACTTTCGCGTCCGCTGGACACACTCCTTCGCCCCTGCGTATTCGGGCACGGCAAAAAAAGGGCGTCCGCTTTGCCACCTGCGGCGCACGAAAGCAAAAAAACGAATTGACTCGCATTTTTTCGATCTGCGGTAATAATAAGGATAAACGGATAAATATATTGCCTCCCCGGGCACACTAATGCTCGGCGCCATCGTCGCTCCCGACGGCAAAAAGCGTTCGTCGACGAAATTTCGTATGGCTTCGTTCAAGTTGCGAACTCTCAAAACGTATTTCCGACAGGTCGCTCTATCGGCAAACGGCGAAACTGCGCGACGTTGTTCGTTTTTGCGTGTTTTCAATCTCTTCAAACGTTTGATTCTGTGTTTTATACAAAATAATACCTCGAAAAAAGCAAAAAGTTTGTTGATTTTTTCGTTTTTGGCAAGCATTATTATCGTATTATAATGAAAAAATATTATTTTATGCTATAATAAATGCAGTCTTTTACGAATTTCGAAAGGATGTATAGAAATGCCGCGACAAAAACAATATGATACAAACGCGATAATATCCGCTCTGCTAAAGCATTACGGAGCGAGCAACTCCGCCGACGTTGACACGATCTCATCACTTTGTACCGTTAAAAAGATAAAAAAAGGTAAAGTGGTATTCGATAACGAGGGCTCGTTTAACGTTGCGGTGCTTATCGAAGGCTGTATTCGCGGATATATAATGACAAAAGACGGCGTCGACGTGACCGACTGCTTTCTGTACAGATTCGGCGAGGCGGCAATGCACTCGCTCGGCAAACGCGGGATACCGATATGTCAGTTCGACGCTATCATCGACAGCACTTTGCTTTTCGTTCCCGCATCGCTTTTCAACACCGACGACGAATCCGGCAAAGCCCTTTCCGATATTTACGAAAAACTGTTTCCCGGAGGATTGCTGCTGCAAAACGAACACAAACACGTTCTTATGTGTTACGAAGCATATGAAAAATATAACTGGTTTACCTCGAAATATCCGGGGCTGATCGATATGATACCACATTCGTACGTCGCGTCATTCCTCGGAATAACACCCGTAACTCTTTCCCGCGCTCGACATATGACGAAAGAATAGAATTATTCGCTCGGCGCGTGCCGCATTTTTGCGCGCCGAGATCGGATATACCGCTTTTATGCCGCTGCTGTCTGCAGCGGCTTTTTTATTTTTACTTTTTGCCGCCTGCCGAAATCGACGCATATACTTTTGTTGACCCGAACAATGCCGTTTTCGCGCGTCACACGTCAAATAACGGCAAAAAATACCTTGGGCTCAAAGCGATTTTGCCGTTTAAGCGCCTCCGTCGGCGGCAAAAATAAGAATACAAATAAAGGCAGGAGAGCACACCTATGACAGACGACAAAATCTTCGACTCTCAAATACATCGCGGAGATATTTTTTATGCCGATCTTTCCCCCGTTGTCGGCTCGGAGCAAGGCGGGATACGCCCGGTTCTTATAATCCAAAACGACGTCGGAAACAAATATTCCCCGACCGTCATAGCGGCGGCTATAACGTCGCGTATGGGTAAAGCGAGATTGCCGACACATATCGACGTTTACGCGCAAAAGGCGGGACTTGCTCGCGATTCCGTAATCCTTTTGGAGCAGATACGAACTTTGGACAAAAAAAGACTTAAGGAAAAGATGGGGCACCTTGACGAGGGTATGATGCAAGAAGTCGACGGTGCAATAGCCGTTTCTTTCGGGATAGATCTCGGTCACCGGTCTGCCTCAGCGGAAAAAGTCGTACCGCAATCCGCCGCGGCAAGTACGGCGAATACTAACAAAACTCTGTTTTGATCTGCATTGTCCGTTATTATATCAAAGCGACGTAAAATACGAATATATTTGCGCGCATATCGGCAGCGTACTTTCGCCCTTATATGCCGCCGCAAGCCGTTTACCACCAAAACGGCACTACAATCTCGCCGCAAAAAAAGCGAAAATATTCGGTGTAAACGAAAAAAGAGTTCGTAAGCAAAACGCTTACGAACTCTCGATTATGGGGTGAATGATGGGGTTCGAACCCACGACC
>CAZOFD010000032.1:0-14366 GCA_964579135.1 uncultured Ruminococcus sp.
ATCAAAGTTTACCACAACTTCAGCGGCGTGTCAATATTCCAACCGGCATTTTTTGCAATTTTTATAATCCAATCATTTTTCAAAAAACTGTTGACTATCAACTGTGAATATGTTATAATGCAGATGAATACAATCGATCGATTGCAAATATCGCAAGGAATGCATTGTTTCGACATTTCTTACAAATTAAATAGTCATCCCGCATTGCTTTGATAATCAATAATCAATTGTATTGCAAAAGTGATCAAGCATTCACTATCTTAATTGCCACTCATTATTAACCACTCGTTCAATCCTATCCCAAGATTTCACAAATTGTGAGGTGCATTATGAAACGCAGATTTTTCATTCGCAAAAACGTTCGGATTCTCATTTTTGCTTTATTGTTCTCGCTTATCATCACTGCGTTTGTCGGTTGTTCCGGCGACAAGGACGATACGTCGGCGGAAAACGAACACGACGCGACGGGCGCCGCGAACGCTTTGAAAAAGTTAGGGGTGATCTACGAGACTGCGGAAACGGCACCGCAGTTTAACCGCGCCGTCGATTGCGAGACCGCAATCAACAATTTCTTCTCCGACGAAACACACAAAGGTTTTATCGCGAAAATCTCACCGATCGAATATACGTTTTACTATACCGTTACCAACGACGCCGTTGCCGATACGTATGTCGTCGGCGGATACGCGGAATGTAAATGTTCGATAACGAACGTAAGCCGACTGTTCAACTTGAGCGAATACTCCGAGCGCGAGATCGTCGTACGGCAAAAGATGTATCTTGTGCCCAAGGATACGGAATATACCTCGAATATTCTCGAACGCGTCGGCGCGCTTCACAAGACCGAATCGGGAGAAAGCAAAGCTGTCGACGGTACTTATAAGATACCCGACGAGTTTATAAGCGCAAGCAAATTCTCTCTGCGCATATCGGACGAAACGCAAGTGCTGAGCGGCGAGGGACCCTATTACGCGCTCATTTACTTCGACGGAGACACTGCGCACTTTTACTCGATTTGCGACGGACGCGACGAATACGGTGCGGCTCTTCCCACAGACGTGGCGACAAGAGCCTCCGACTTTAAAAAATATCTCCTCGCAAATTATCCGCAGACGTTGGCGTGATGCATTTCGTTCCGGCGCACTACAGGCAGTGCCCGTCTGCTCGCGTCGCAAGGCAACGTAAGCTTGCGCTCTTTGACACCAAAGATATAACGTAAGCGCAGCGCAAAGACTCCGATCTTATATAAACACAAAAGCAGACGACGCTCGAACAAGTTCGGGCGTCGTCTGCTTCGGCGTTTAACCTATCGCGCCCCTCCGCCGGTGCTCTGCGAACGCCGAGCGAGCCGTTACCGTCGTTCAAGCAAAGCCCCTCGCAGCGAGCAGTTCGTCCGAAAACGGCAAAAAGCCGATCGCCGGTTGCAAATTGATACAACAAATGTTATAATAATCTTGGAACAGGCGGGACACCGTCCCGCCGCAAAACGACTCGAACGTATCGGAGGACAAAAAATGGCATATACTTTAATAACCGGCGCTTCCGGAGGAATCGGTGCGGAATTCGCGCGCGAATTCGCAAAGCACGGGCACGACCTCGTTATAGTCGCCCGCAAGGCTGAGAGACTCGAGGCGCTCAAAGAAGAACTGAACGCAACTTATAAAATCGACGTTCGCACTTTCGTCGCCGACCTTTCGCGCGAAGAAGAAAGACTTGCGCTGTTTGATTTTACCGAAAGCAACGGTCTTACGGTAGACGCCTTGATAAACAACGCGGGCTTCGGAGACAATAACGCATATTTGGACGCATCGTGGAACAGGCAAAAAAGTATGGTAGACCTCAACGTCGTCGCGCTTATGCACCTGACGCACCTTTACGGCAGCGGTATGAAAGAACGCAAATGCGGAAAGATACTGAACGTCGCTTCCGTCGCCGCGTTTTCCGCAGGGCCGTATATGTCAGTATACTACGCCTCAAAGGGATTCGTATTATCTTTCAGCGAGGCGATACACGACGAGCTCAAAGGCTGCGGCGTATCCGTTACGGCATTGTGCCTTGCTCCGACGGCAACCGGATTCGAAAAGAACGCCGGACTTGAAAAATCGAAAATGTTCAAATTGTTCGGCGTTGAATCCCCCGGTGCCGTTGCGCGGCGCGGATATCACGGTCTTATGAAAAACAAAGCCGTCGTATTCCACGGGAAGATCACCTACGCCTTTTCGCTGATAACGCGGCTCACCACACGCAGGTTTTCGCGGCGGCTCGCGAAAATGATGGACACCTGACGAAAACCGGCAAACGCGCGGTATCAAACGAAAACAACGCCCCGAGAAACGAACGCTTTTTCGTTTCTCGGGGCGAATTTACGGTAGCGACAAGGCACTCAGGCAGCCGAGGACTTTTTCATCGGCTTGAGCGTGCGTGGATCCAGCGCACGGCAAAGCACAACGGAAAACACCCCCGCAAGAATGATGTTCGGCAACATATACGAACCGTTGTATATGAGAGTGTATACCCAAACGTTCATCCCTTCGGGAGCGTACGAGCCCCACAGTATCGCGCCGGACAAAGCGCTCGAAATAAAGCGTATGACCTGTACGCATACCGCACCGACACCGTATCCGACAAGGCGGTGCTTGCCGCACAGCTTTGCGAAAGTATCCGCCAAGCCGACTACGGAAAAAGCGACGACGTAGTCAAGCAAAACGCAGAGCACGATCGACAGGGCGGTATTTGCCGGCGGAACGTAAAATCCGAGGAGCATCTGCAAAAGCGCGTAAACGAGCCCCGCACCGACGCCCCAAAGGGAGCCGTGACGATAAGAATAATAAATTACGGGCAGCATCCCTATCGTTACGGTGCCGCCGAACGGCAAAAGCGCCTCGAGCCCGGTCGCGGCGTTAAGCCACTCGCAAACGATCTCGAGAACCGAGGCAAGCGCAAGCATCGCCGCGCCCTCGGTTATGCACAGTATCTTTTTTTTGACCGTGTTTTTCATTTTTACCTCCGAAAAACAAAAAATTCATCCGCACGAAAAATCTCGGTCGGATGAATTTTTATATCTCGTGTGCCTGCGCGCTCGGCAACGCAAAAAACAAAAACAAATCTTCCTACGCCGGTATTATCCGTGTCAGGTATTAGCGGTTCGGCTTTCGCCGTCTCAGCCCGTTAAGAGCACCCGTGACTTTTTGTGCGGTATAGCGCTATTATATCCCGTTTTTCCTCTCTTGTCAAGCACCCTCGCAATTTTTTTGCGTTGCGACGAAACTTTATCACGGCTATGGGGCAAAATTCAAAAAAAGCCTTGTTGTCTATTGACAAACGGTCGCGTTTGTGATACAATGCCAAGGATAAAGATCAAGTTAATGCGGATTGATTGACGGGATTTTATAAACGTGCTCTTCGACTGTGCGAAGGGTCTTGTCCTGTCGCATACGACAGGCTTTTTTTAAGCACGTCGACGTGCGGTGCCAACCGAAAAGCCGCAAACAACCGTAAACGACAACGAAAGGAGAAACGCTATGTTCGACAAAAGCGAATTCGGCTCGAGCGTATTCCGTTCTTCGTTTCCCACCGCCAAGGAGTTCTTTTCGGCTTTCCCCGATTATATGCCCCAAAATATATCCGCCTCCGACGTCAGCGGCGACGGTCTTCGTGTTTTTCCCGGCTTTTGCGACGTGCACGTGCATTTTCGCCAGCCGGGTTTTTCATATAAAGAAACGATAGCGAGCGGCTGTAAGGCGGCTGCGCGCGGCGGTTTTACCGACGTTTGCACTATGCCGAACCTCTCGCCCGTTCCGGACTGCCCCGAAAATCTCGTCGTAGAGACCGAAGCGATAGACCGCGACGCCACGATAGGCGTGCACCCGTACGGTGCCATTACCATCGGGCAAAGGGGCGAGGAAACGGCGGATCTCGCCGCTCTTGCCGCCACGGGCAGGGTCATCGCCTTCTCCGACGACGGGCGCGGAGTGCAAAACGCCGACACTATGCGCGAAGCTATGAGGACTGCGGCGTCTCTCGGGAAAATGATAGTCGCGCACTGCGAGGTCAACGAACTTTTGCGCGGCGGGTACGTTCACGACGGCGAATACGCACGCGCACACGGGCACCGCGGTATCTGCTCGGAGAGCGAATACGCGCAAATCGCGCGAGACCTCGAACTCGTTGCCGAAACGGGCGCGGCGTATCACGTTTGCCATATATCCGCAAAAGAGAGCGTAGCCCTAATACGCCAAGCCAAAGCAAGCGGACTTAACGTTACTTGCGAGACCGCGCCGCACTATCTTGTGCTCGACGACGGCGACCTGTGCGAAAGCGGTAACTTTAAGATGAATCCGCCGCTCAGATCGCGCTCGGATCGCGAAGCACTCGTGGAGGGTGTCTGCGACGGTACGGTGGATATGATAGCCACAGACCACGCTCCTCATTCGCTCGAAGAAAAATCGCGCGGGCTGGAGGGCAGTCTGTTCGGCATTGTCGGGCTCGAAACGGCTTTCCCCGTTTGCTACACACACCTTGTCCGTCGCAAAACGATAACGCTCGAACGGCTTATCGACCTTATGTCGTATGCGCCGCGCAAGCGCTTCGGCATCCCTTGCGATCCGCACGACGTCTGCATTTGGCAGCTTGACGGGGAATTTACCGTTAATCCCGACGATTTTCTCTCAAAAGGCAGAGCAACGCCGTTCGTAGGGCACCGTCTTTACGGGATCTCGCGCCTGACGCTGAAAAACGGAAAAACCGTATATAATAATTTCAAAAACGATCGAAAGACCGATATATAATCACGGAGGAAACAAAAATGGCAAAAAGAACGGATCTAAAAAAGATCTTGATAATCGGCTCCGGCCCCATCGTCATAGGACAAGCGGCGGAATTCGACTATGCCGGCACCCAAGCCTGCCTTGCGCTGAAGGAGGAGGGGTACGAGGTAGTTCTCGTCAACTCCAACCCCGCAACGATAATGACCGACACGACGATCGCCGATAAAGTATATATGGAGCCGCTGACGCTCGAATACATAGCGAAAATACTGCGTCACGAGCGTCCCGACGCGATCGTGCCCGGCATAGGCGGGCAAACGGGTCTCAACCTTGCCATGCAGCTTGAGAAGAAGGGCGTGCTTAAGGAGTGCCGCGTAGAGCTCCTCGGTACGAGCTCCGAGAGCATAGAGCGCGCGGAGGACCGCGAGCTCTTTAAAGAGCTTTGCCAGTCCATCGGCGAGCCCACCATCCCCTCCGAGATCACCTACAGCCTCGATGAAGCCAAAGCGGCAGCCGAAAGGATCGGCTACCCCGTCGTTCTCCGCCCCGCTTTTACCCTCGGCGGCACGGGAGGCGGCTTCGCGTACAACGAAGCGGAACTCACGGAGATCGGAACGAACGCCTTTAAGCTCTCCCCCGTTCACCAGGTCCTTGTGGAAAAGAGTGTAAAGGGATACAAAGAGATCGAGTTTGAGGTAATGCGCGACGGCACCGACCACGCGATAACCATCTGCGGGATGGAGAACGTCGACCCCGTCGGCGTACACACCGGAGACTCGATAGTCGTGGCTCCGATTATGACGCTTAACGACCACGACCTTAAAATGCTCAACGATTCCGCGATAAAGATAATAAAAGAGCTTAAGATCGAGGGCGGATGCAACGTGCAGTTCGCGCTCAACCCCGAAACGAGCGAATATTATCTTATAGAGGTAAACCCGCGCGTTTCCCGCTCGTCGGCTCTCGCTTCCAAGGCGTCGGGCTACCCGATCGCACGCGTTACGGCAAAGATCGCAGTAGGCATGTCGCTTGAGGAGATCGCGATAGCAAACACAAACGCCGCTTTCGAACCGCAACTCGATTACGTCGTCGCAAAGCTCCCCCGCTTCCCGTTCGACAAATTCGCCTCCGCAGCAAACACTCTCGGCACGCAAATGAAAGCCACGGGCGAGGTTATGGGCATCGGCGCGACCCTCGAAGAATGTCTGCTCAAATCCGTTCGCTCGCTTGAGATCGGCGCTTGCCACTTCCACCTTGCGAAATTCGACAAAACGGCAACGGAAGATATCTGCGCTTACATCGAGGAATTCCACGACGACAGCATCTTCGCGGTAGCCGAGCTGCTTCGCCGCGGTATGAGCACGTCCGAGCTCCACGAGCGCACGAAGATAACCGAATACTTCCTTGTCGCGATCAAGAACATCGTCGACACCGAAAAGCGCCTTGCTGCGTCGCCTATGGATCGCGCACTACTTACCGAGGCGAAAAAGCTCGGCTTCTCCGACAAATTCATCGCCAAGCTTTGGGGCGTAAAAGAGCTTGACGTATACGCTATGCGCCGCGAGATGAAGCTCTTCCCCGCATACAAAATGGTCGACACCTGCCACACCGGCGCGTATATCCCCTACTTCTATTCTACGTACTCCGGCGAGGGCAACGACCGTCTGACCGACAAAAAGAAGATCATCGTTCTCGGCGCGGGTCCCATACGTATAGGACAGGGCGTCGAATTCGACTATTCGACGGTGCACGCCGTTACGACAATCAAAAAGTCCGGTTACGAAGCGATCATAATCAACAACAACCCCGAGACCGTTTCCACCGACTATACGACAGCCGATAAGCTCTATTTCGAGCCTCTCACGCCCGAGGACGTGATGAACATCATAGAGTTTGAAAAGCCCGAGGGGGTTATCGCTTCGCTCGGCGGACAGACTGCCATCAATCTTGCGGAGCCTCTCCGCGCACGCGGCGTTAAGATAATAGGCACCGATTGCGACGCAATAGACAAAGCCGAAAACCGCGATCTTTTCGAAAAATTGCTCGTGGAGCTCGATATTCCCCAACCGCGCGGACGCGCCGTTACGAACATCGAGGACGGAGTGAACACCGCCGCCGAGATAGGCTACCCCGTGCTCGTTCGTCCGAGTTTCGTGCTCGGCGGTCGCGCAATGCAGATCGTAGGCGACGAGGCGCAACTGCGCCATTACCTCAAGACCGCGGTCGAAATCGACGAGGACAAGCCCGTTCTCGTTGACAAATATATCAGCGGCAAAGAGGTCGAGGTCGACGCAATCTGCGACGGTATAAACGTTTTCGTGCCCGGCATTATGGAACTTGTCGAGCGCACCGGCGTTCACAGCGGCGACTCCATAAGCGTTTATCCGCCTTTCAGCATTTCCGACAAGGTCAAAGGCACCATCCTGCAATACGCGAAAAAGCTCGGGCTCGGCATCGGCATCGTAGGGCTTTACAACATACAGTTCATCGTTGACGAGAACGAAAACGTTTTCATTATCGAAGTAAATCCGCGCTCGTCGCGCACCGTTCCCTTCCTTTCCAAGGCGACGGGATACAGCCTCGCAGACATCGCGACGGAGGTCATCCTCGGCAAGAGCCTTAAGGAACAGGGCATATTCGACATCTATCCCGAAGAGAAAAAACGTTGGTACGTCAAGGTTCCCGTATTCTCTTTCAGCAAGATACGCGGTCTCGACGCGTACCTCTCGCCCGAGATGAAGTCCACGGGCGAAGCCATCGGCTACGACGACAAACTCAACCGCGCGCTCTACAAGGCAATGCAAGCCTCGGGGATGAACCTGCAAAACTACGGCACCGTTTTTGCCACGATAGCAGACAAAGACAAAGAGGAAGCGCTGCCGCTTATCCGCCGATTCTATCGCCTCGGCTTTAATATCGAAGCCACCGCCGGAACCGCCGAGATGCTCAAAGCCAACGGCATACGCACCCACGTGCTCAAAAAGATCGAAGAAGACCCCGACGAGATACACGACGCTTTGCGCCAAGGGCATATAGCCTACGTTATCAACACCCGCAACATAGGATCTGCAGGCGGAGAAAGCGACGGTTTCAAGATTCGCAAATATGCGACGGAAAACAACGTTACCATTATGACCTCGCTCGACACCGTTCGCGTGCTGCTCGACGTGCTTGACGAGATAACGCTTCGCATTTCCACGATAGACTCCTAAAAGCGCGCACGCGTCGCGCAAGATATGCCGCGGACGGCGACTTGCCGTTCGCGGCAAAAAAACAAAGAACGGAAAATAAATCGATGAAACAAAGCATATTCGAAATATCCGAAAATCGCCCGCTGACAAGCTCGGTTATGCTTATGAAACTGCGAGGCGACACCTCTGCCGTCCGGTGCCCCGGGCAATTCGTCAATATATTGATCGACGGGCTGTTTTTGCGCAGACCGATATCCGTTTGCGACTGCGAGGGCAACGAAATCACACTCATATACAAAGTCGTGGGCAAGGGCACGCAAAAAATGCGCGAAATGCCCGTCGGAGCGTCGCTTGACGTACTGACCGGTCTCGGCAACGGCTACGACACCTCCGTATCCGGAGATTCGCCCCTGCTTATCGGAGGCGGCGTCGGCGTTCCCCCGCTTTATATGCTTGCCAAAAAACTTATCGCCGATGGAAAGCGCGTTACGATAATACTCGGATTCAATACCGCCGACGAGGTCTTTTTCGCTCGCGAATTCGAGCAGATCGGCGCGAAAGTTACGGTAACGACCGTCGACGGCTCCGTAGGTACCAAAGGATTCGTAACGAACGCTATGACGTCGCTCGAATACACGCATTTTTACACCTGCGGGCCCGAGCCGATGCTGAAAGCCGTATGGCGAGCATCCGCGACCGACGGGCAACTCAGCTTCGAAGAACGAATGGGGTGCGGCTTCGGCGCTTGTATGGGCTGCAGCTGCAAAACACTCACGGGATACAAACGCATCTGCAAAGACGGTCCCGTTATGCGAAAGGGAGAGATATTATGGGAAAGTTGAGCGTTGATCTTTGCGGAACGGTGATATCCAACCCCGTTATCCCCGCCAGCGGCACGTTCGGATACGGATATGAGTTTGCCGAACTGTACGACATAAACGAGCTCGGCACATTCTCCTTCAAAGGCACGACGCGCGAAGCGCGTTTCGGCAACCCCACGCCGCGCATAGCCGAATGTACGGCGGGAATGATAAACGCAGTCGGTCTGCAAAACCCCGGAGTCGACAAGGTCATATCCGAGGAACTGCCTAAACTTGCCAAATGCTTTTCCAAGCCCGTTATGGCAAACGTATCCGGCTTTTCCGTCGAGGATTACGCGTACACCTGCGAGCGGCTCGACAAAATCGATCAAGTGGGTTGGCTCGAGGTCAACGTCAGCTGCCCCAACGTTCACGGCGGCGGTATGAGTTTCGGCACCTATGCCGAAGATGCAGCTCGCGTTACGGCGGCTGTCAAAAAAGTAACGAAAAAACCCGTAATAATAAAGCTGTCGCCGAACGTGACCGACGTTTGCGAGATCGCGTGCGCTTGCGAGGCGGCGGGTGCGGACGGAATCAGCCTTATAAACACTATGCTCGGTATGCGCATCGATATCGCGCACCGTCGCCCCGTGATAGCAAACAAAACGGGGGGATTCTCCGGCCCCGCGATATTCCCCGTTGCGCTCAGAATGGTCTATCAGGTCGCTCAAGCCGTCAAGATCCCCGTGATAGGGATGGGCGGCGTTTCGTCCGCGGAGGACGTGATAGAAATGATGCTCGCGGGCGCGACCGCGGTCGAGGTCGGAGCCGCAAACCTTGTCGACCCCTACGCCTCGCTTAAGATAGTTCGCGATTTGCCGAAAGTTATGGAAAAATACGGCATCGATTCACTTGAAAAAATAATAGGAGGAGCTGTTTAAAATGGGAAAGGACGTTATCATCGCCTGCGACTTCGACAGTGCGGAAAAAACGTTTGCGTTTCTCGACAGATTCGAGGGCGCAAAGCCTTACGTAAAAATAGGTATGGAGCTTTATTACGCGGAGGGTCCCGCGATCGTTCGCGAGATCAAAAAACGCGGTCACAAAATTTTCCTCGACCTCAAACTCCACGACATCCCGAACACCGTCAAAAAATCAATGGCGGTGCTCTCACGCCTTGACGTGGATATGACCAATCTCCACGCAGCCGGCACCTCTCGTATGATGGAAGCCGCGATAGAGGGGCTCACCCGCCCCGACGGCACACGACCCTTGCTCATAGCCGTTACTCAGCTCACGTCGACCGCGCCCGAAAGCCTCAAGGACGAGCTCCTTATCGACGCCCCGATGGACGAGGTCGTTATGCGTTATGCGGAAAACGCGGAAAAATCGGGACTTGACGGCGTGGTCTGCTCGCCGCTCGAAGCCGAAAAAGTACATCAACGCTGCGGAAAGAACTTTATCACCGTTACTCCGGGCGTACGCTTTGCGGACGGCGACCTCGGCGACCAATGTCGCGTTATGACCCCCGCCGCCGCCAAGGCTATAGGCTCGGATTACATCGTCGTCGGCAGACCCATAACCGCCGCCGCCGACCCCGTTGCGGCATACAGGCGTTGCGTCGAAGAATTCGTCGACTGAGCCGCGCCTGCCTTAATCACGGTACGAGACAAACGACAGATGACGGAAAGGATATAAAAATGGAAGCATACAAAAGAGAATTTATCGAATTTCTTCAAAGCGCAAACGTTTTGAAGTTCGGAGACTTTACCGCCAAAAGCGGCAGAAAGATCCCCTACTTTATAAACGCGGGCGAGATCAAAACGGGCGCTCAAATATCGCGCCTCGGCTCGTTTTACGCAAAAGCCTATCTCGACAAGATCGGCGCAAAAAGATCCGTTCTTTTCGGTCCCGCATACAAGGGGATATCGATTGCGGTCTCCGCGTCGGTCGCTCTTTGGGAAAACGGACTTGACGTGCCTTTCTTCTTTAACAGAAAAGAAGCCAAAGATCACGGCGAGGGCGGTATATTCGTAGGCTACGTACCGCAAGAGGGCGACGAGATAGTTATCGTCGAAGACGTTATCACCGCAGGCACGGCGATACGCGAAAGTATGAACGTGCTCTCGACTCTGCCCGGAACTCGCGTTGCGGCGACTTTCGTTATGGTCGACCGCAAGGAAAAGGGTCGCGGCAACAAATCCGCTATGGCGGAGGTCGGCGACGAGTTCGGCTTCCCCGTATACTCCGTTGTCGACGTTTACGACGTCATAGAATATCTGCGTGAAGATCCCGCCAATGCCGAAAACGTCGAAAGAATCGAAAAATATCTCGCCGTTTACGGCGAGAACGCCTAAAGGATCTCGTACCGAGTCAAGAAAGAAGGATCGCACAAACCATGAGAAGCATTATAGACACTCTTGACCTTTCAACCGAAGAGATAGACGCCCTTATCAAAACGGCGTGCGACATCTCCGACCACCCCGAAAAATATTCCTCCGTCTGCCGAGGGAAAAAGTTGGCAACGCTCTTTTTCGAGCCCTCGACAAGAACTCGCCTGAGTTTCGAGGCGGCAATGCTCGAACTCGGCGGCAGCGTAATAGGATTTTCCGACGCCGACAACACCTCCGCCTCCAAAGGCGAAAGCGTTGCCGACACCGTCAAGGTCATAAGTTGCTATGCGGATATAATCGCTATGCGCCACCCGAAAGAGGGCGCGCCCCTCGTCGCCGCGGCAAACGCCTCCGTCCCGGTAATAAACGCCGGCGACGGCGGTCACTGCCACCCCACTCAGACCCTTGCGGATCTTCTTACCATATACAGGGAAAAAGGCAGACTTTCGGATATTACGATCGGTTTTTGCGGAGACCTTAAATACGGCAGAACGGTACATTCGCTGATAAGCGCACTTTCGAGATACACGGGCATAAAGCTCATGCTCATCTCCCCCGAGGAGCTTGCGATACCCGGATACGTCAAAAACGGCGTTATAAAAGAGCGCGGTATGGAATGCGTCGAGACCGCAGATCTCGAAGAGGCTCTCCCCTCGCTCGACGTGCTGTATATGACGAGGATCCAGCGCGAAAGATTTTCGGATTTCGACCAGTACGAGCGCCTTAAAGACAGTTACGTCCTAACCGAGGAAAAACTTGTCGGGGCGAAAAAAGATATGATAATTATGCATCCGCTCCCCCGCGTAAACGAGATAAGCGTAAAGGTGGACAAGGACGAGCGCGCCTGCTACTTCAAGCAAGTCAAAAACGGCAAGCTGATGCGTATGGCGCTTATGCTCAAGCTCCTCGGCGATGCCGACGACGAGCCGTTTAAGCTCCCCGAGGGCTGCCTTGTCAACGAGATCCGTTGCGCCAACCCCGCCTGCATAACGAAAACGGAGCAGGAACTGGATAACGTTTTCAAGCCCGTTGCGCCGAACGTTTACCGCTGCATATACTGCGAAAGCAAGGGCAAAAAGAGCGAATAAATCCCTCTGTTACAGAAAATAACGCACGCAAAACGCCGCACCTCGACGTCGGCACTTTGCGTGCGTTTTTTATTGACTTTTTATTTTCGTTGTGATATCATTATTAATATATATACTGTTTTGATATTTCCGAAGACCTTTCAATATAATGACGTCGAATTCGAGCGCAAATCGGTGAGCATTCATTGCCGAAAGGATATAAAACGATGAACAATATTCAAAATTCGGACAACGAAAAATACGTTAAACACAGAAATTTTATTGCCAAATTTTTGTATTTCGCAATATTTTTTTTGATATCCGTTTTCGTCGTTCGGTATGCCCTGCCGGCTCTTATGCCTTTCTTTATCGCGTTTGTTGTCTCGACCGTTTTGCGACCTGCGGTTTTGTTTTTGCACCGAAAATGCCGTTTTAACACCCGTTTCGTATCCGTTTTGGCGGTCGTGCTTTTTTACTCGACGATCGGGGTGCTTATCGTCATCCTCGTTATCCGTGCGGGTATGTGGCTTGGCAAAGGCATACAGATAGTACCGCAATTTTACAAGGACACCGTCGCGCCGACACTGCAGTCGGTCACCGACTCGTTAAATCGCATTCTCTCAAACGCGTTTCCCGAAAAAGCCGAACAGATCGCGCAATACGTCAACGCCGACCGCCTTATCTCCGAGATAGGCTCGGCTCTCGTGTCTATGTCGGGTAAGATCGCCTCACACGTCGGGAACTTCGCGATATCGATACCGAGCGCAATGCTCTCCGTTATCATAACCGTTATCTCAACGCTTTTCGCTCTTTCCGATTACGAAAAAATCAGGGATTTCGCACGCGCACAGTGCTCGCCGCGTTTGCGAGAGATCATCCGCAGCAGCCTCTCGCACACCGGCAGGTTCTTTAAAAAATTCATTTTTTCGTATGCCCTCATTATGCTGATAACGTTTGTCGAGTTGCTTGTCGGCTTTTTGATAATCGGCATAAATCACGCCGTTTCGATTGCCGCCGTCATAGCCGTGCTCGACATCCTGCCGGTTATAGGCTCGGGGTTGATCCTCGTGCCTTGGGCGCTGATCTCGCTTATCACCGGCAACGTCGGCGTGGGCGTCGGTCTGCTCGTTCTTTGGTGCGTGCTGACCGTTATCCGCAATATAATAGAGCCGAAGATAGTCGGCTCGAACGTCGGCATGCACCCTTTGCTGACCCTTTTCGCTATGCTCGCAGGCAACTTTATATACGGCGCTTGGGGCATAATCCTGCTCCCCGTCGGTATAAATATCTGCCAGCACCTTAACGACACGGGGCTCGTTAAATTTTATAACAAGCCCGAGCCGACCGGCGACGGCAGTGACGACGACGGAAAGATAGCCGACGTCATCGGCAACGCGTGCAAAAAAACGAAAAACGCCATCAAAAACAAGATCGAACACAAAAAGCACGTCTCGCCCGAGGCGTCCTGCGACGAGACGCAAAACGAGATGCCGCCAAAGCACGATTTCAGAGACGACTCAAAACCCGAGCCGGGCAACGGCAAAAACGATGCCGACGACGATAAAAACGAGAACGACGAAAAATAAAAGCACTTCGTTTTGCATTGTACCGGGGCGCAAAGCAAAACGCACAAAAAAGAACGGAGATTGACGATGAACATTCCCGAATATTTCGGCTCTATGGTCTTTGACGATATGGCGATGAAATCGCGCCTTTCAGCCAAAGAATACGAACTTATGAAACGCACGATAGACGGCGGACGTTCGCTTGACCCGAGCATTGCAAACGCAGTTGCGGAAGCGATGAAAAATTGGGCGATCGAGCGCGGAGCCACGCATTTTACGCACTGGTTCCAGCCGATGACGGGAGTTACAGCCGAAAAACACGACAGTTTTATATCTCCCTCGGCAAACGGGAAAGTCATTATGGAATTTTCGGGCAAGGAGCTTATAAAAGGCGAGCCCGACGCCTCCGCATTCCCCTCGGGCGGGATACGCGCGACTTTCGAGGCGCGCGGGTACACCGCTTGGGACCCGACGTCATACGCGTTTATAAAGGACGGCACTCTTTGCATCCCCACGGCATTCTGTTCCTACGGCGGCGAAGCGCTGGACAAAAAAACGCCGCTTTTGCGCTCTATGGAGGCACT
>CAZOFD010000033.1:0-12802 GCA_964579135.1 uncultured Ruminococcus sp.
CCAGTAGCCCTTTGCGGCCTTAAGAACTTTATTTCTTCTCTTGCGCGTCATCATCGCGCCCTTAACTCTTGCCATTTTATCTGCCTCCTTGACTTAATTACTTTGTGATGAGAGAGCGGATGTTTGCCGCTACCTGTCCGCCGACGTATGCGCCGGAACGAAGGTGTCTCTTTCTCTTTTGATCTTTCAAGCCGAGTTTGTGACGATGGTGAGAGTGGTTCATTTTAACCTTGCCGCTGCCGGTAAGCGAAAAGCGCTTAGCCGAAGCCTTATGTGTCTTGATCTTTCCCATAATTTTATCTCCTTTAACTTGATACTGTTTTATCTTTCGGCGGCGCACCCTCGGGTGTACCGAAGTGCCGCTGTTATTTTTTGATCGGCGAAACTATCATCGTCATCAGCCTGCCGTCAAGAACGGGAGCCTTGTCGACGTTTCCGTATTCGGCAACGGAAGCGCGGAACTTTTCGATGATCTCCTTACCGATGTCTTGGTGACTCATCTCTCTGCCGCGAAAACGCAAAACGACCTTTACCTTGTTGCCTTCGGAAAGGAACTTTACGGCGCGCTTGACTTTGGTATCGAAATCGTGCGTTTCTATCCTGCAGGAAAGCTGCACCTCTTTGACTTCGACGACGTTCTGCTTCTTTTTGGCTTCTTTTTCGCGTTTGTCCTGCTCAAAGCGGTATTTTCCGTAGTCGACGATTCGACAAACGGGAGGTTGAGCGTTCGGCGAAATAAGAACGAGATCGAGCCCACGGTCGTAAGCCGTGCGCAATGCGGAATCCGAACTCATAATACCGAGCTGATTTCCGCCCTCGTCGATAACGCGAACCTCTCTGAAACGGATGTTTTCGTTGAGCAATGTCTCCTTGGTTGCTATTGTGGTTCACCCCCAAAACAAAATAAGCACAGAAATACTTCCGTGCCCAAAACTCCGACCGAAACGGTCGCAGGATATTAACCCGGCTCGCGGTGCGGCTGGGTGAGAACGAAAATTCTTCTTTGTTACCCGCGTATTATATCACGCTTTTTGCTGTATGTCAAGGCTTTTTTTGATTTTTTCGCGTCTTTTTTCGACGGATATCCCCGATTAGGGTGCCGAAAAAGCAAAGTTTTACCTTTTTGGAATTTTTGCACGAATTTTTTCGAAAATATTCGTCACAATTCATAATTTACAAAGCCTCGCCTTTGGTGTATAATTGTCTCACAGTCGCGGCTTATGCCGCTCTGGCCTCGAATGCACAACGGTCGCCTGTTTTTGCGGAATATCAAGCTTATGATATCAACACGCAATGCACGGTCTCCGTTGTTGCTTTTTTTATACCCGTTTTTCGCCCGCGTCGCTTTCCTTACATCGGTCTCGCGGCGATTTTCGCAGGCGCCGCCGTCGGAGGCGGGCGGTGTCGACCGTTCTCTTTCGCCCGAACGTCCCGAGAACGGGACAAGTCAATAAAAATTGACTTTATTATTTTTATATTAATGTAGATTTTCTATCGAAAATATGTTATAATAATTGGAAAACCACAATACGTAAGGAAAACATAATGTCGCAATACAAAGAAAAAGCAGAAACCTTGATATTACCCGTCGTTCCCCTGCGCGACGCGGTCGCGTTCCCGGGGATGCCCATAGATTTCGAGACCGACGACGGCGAGGGGCTCGCCGCGATAAAGCAAGCCGAATCCGGCGGGATGACGGCGCTCCTCGTCTCCGTCAAAGAGCAACCCGAGGACGAGATAAAAGCCGCAGACCTTTATTCGGTCGGCACCGTCGTAAAAATAAGGCAAAGCGTCGCAACGCCGAACGGCAAGCGCCTGATATGCGAATGTTCCTCCCGCGCCGCAGTATCCGAATATATGCAAGTCGGCGACCTTATAACGGCGAGGGTTATCGCAAAAGACGTTAGGATAAACAAAAACGAAATATACGCCGAGGCTTGCGTTCTCGAGCTGAGGCGCGCTTTCGAAAAGATCGCCCGCTTCCAAAGCGAACTTTCTTCGTCTGCCAAACTCGCCGTAAACGGCATTGACGACCCCGGGCTATTGTCCGACCTTATTGCCTCGATCGTACTCGTGCGCAACACCGACAAGCAAGCCGTCCTTGCCGAATTCGAACCGCTCGCTCGCGCGGCACTGCTTTTGCAGCTTATCGATGCGGAATGTGAACTGCTTGAATGTGAAGAAGAAATACGCGGCAAAACGCGCGACTGCATAAATCGCAACCAACGCGAATACTATCTGCGGGAGCAAATAAAGGTGATTCGCGAAGAGCTCGGCGAGGACGAAGACCCCGACGACTGCACCGCGCGCATAGCGGAAGCGGATCTGCCGAGCGAGGTGCGCGAAAAGCTGCTCAAAGAAAACGAGCGCCTCGCGCACACGCCTTTCGGCTCCGCCGAAGCAACCGTACTGCGCAATTACATAGACGTCGTGCTCGAGCTCCCGTGGAACAAACGCACGAAAGACCGAGCAAGCGTTGCCGCCGCGAAGAAAATACTCGACGCAGACCACGACGGGATGGAAAAGGTCAAAGAACGCATACTCGAATTTATAGCGGTAAAGCAATTAAATCCGAGCCTCAACAACCAGATCCTTTGCCTTGTCGGACCTCCCGGAACGGGCAAAACGTCGATTGCCGCTTCCGTCGCCCGCGCGTTGAACAGAAAATACGTCAGAGTATCGCTCGGCGGCGTTCACGACGAATCCGACATTCGCGGGCATCGCAAGACCTACGTCGCCTCTATGCCCGGCAGGATCATATCGGCGCTCTCGCAAGTCGGCGTCAACAATCCTCTTATGCTGCTCGACGAGATCGACAAAATGGCTTCGGATTCGCGGGGCGACCCCGCCTCCGCTATGCTCGAGGTGCTTGACGGAGAGCAAAACAAGACTTTCCGCGACCACTTCGTCGAACTGCCGTTCGACCTGTCGGATTGTCTGTTTATAGCGACGGCAAATTCGCTCGACACCGTTCCCCGCCCGCTCCTCGACAGAATGGAAGTGATAGAGCTTTCGTCCTACACAAGAAACGAAAAGCTGTCCATCGCGAAAAATCACCTTTTACCAAAGCAACTCAAGCGCCACGGTCTCGGCAAAAGGACTCTCAAAATAAGCGACGGAGCCATACTCGAGATCATCGACTGCTATACGCGCGAGGCGGGCGTGCGCAATCTCGAGCGAACCATTGCCGACCTTTGCCGCAAAGCCGCGCGCCGCATTATCGAATCGGACGGGAGCGTGCGCATGCTGAAGATAGACGTCGCCGACGTCGAGGCGTATCTCGGCGGACGAAAGATAATCCCCGAGACGACGGGCGCCGACGACGAGGTCGGTGTCGTCAACGGGCTTGCGTACACCGAGGCGGGCGGCGATCTTTTGAAGATCGAAGTCGCCGTACTCGAGGGCAGCGGCAAGCTCGAACTCACGGGTTCGCTCGGCGACGTTATGAAAGAGTCGGCACGTACGGCTGTGACTTTCGTTCGCTCGATCGCATCCGAATTCGGCATTCCCGCCGATTTTTACAAGACCAAAGACGTACACGTACACGTTCCCGCGGGTGCCGTTCCGAAAGACGGTCCCTCCGCCGGCGTTACTATGACGACGGCGCTCGTCAGCGCGCTTGCGGGCATACCCGTTTCGCACAACGTCGCGATGACGGGCGAGGTCACGCTTACCGGGCGCGTATTGGCGATCGGCGGTTTGCGCGAGAAAACGATGGCGGCGTATGCCGCGGGGATAAAGACGGTTATAATCCCCGAAGCCAACCGCGTCGATCTCTCGAAACTCGACCCCGAGGTACGAAACGGTCTCAATTTCGTTTTCGCAAAAAAAGCCGCCGACGTGCTCGCAGCGGCTCTCGTGCGCACCCCCTCGACCGAGACCGAGGAGAATGCGAACGAGGCAACGACGCTCGGCGCGGTGCTGATCCCGAGCGTCTCAAACACAAGAACCGTTATACGGAGTAAAAGAAATGGCAATTAACGTACACAATGCGGAGCTGCTGATATCCGCGGGGCGCACTTCTCAGTTTCCGTCGGTCGTACTGCCGCAGGTGGCGATGTCCGGCAGATCGAACGTCGGCAAAAGCTCGCTCATAAACACGCTCCTCGGCAGAAAATCCTTGGCAAGGGTCAGTTCCACCCCGGGGAAAACGGTTACCGTAAACTTTTACGGCATCGACAAAAAACTCATACTCGTGGATCTGCCGGGGTACGGCTTTGCAAAGCGCGCCGTCGACGACAAAAAGCGATGGTCCGCGTTGACGGACGGATTTTTTACCGATAATAAGAACGCCGACCTTTTGTGCCTGACCCTCCAGCTCGTAGACCTCACGGTCGGTCCCACCGCCGACGACGTTATGATGATCGAATATATGAAAGCTCTCGGCTTGCCGTTCGTTATCGTTGCCTCGAAAGCCGACAAGCCGAACAAAACCGAGCGTGCCGCCGCGGAAGCCCGCCTTAGGGCGCACCCCGCCATACCCGAGGGCACGCTGATAATCCCATTTTCCTCCAAGACCGGAGAGGGGCGCGACGACGTGTGGCGCGCGATTTGCGACGGCGCACAAGTTTAAAACGCGTCGCAAAGCGCCCGTCTTACGCGCCGAACGCCGATATCACTAAATTCACGAGGTCGCTCCAATGCTGTTAGATCTATTAAAAAGTATGGGCAACGCGCAAGAGTTTAAGTTCTATCTTGCCCTTACCCTGCTCTCGTTGCCGATCATACTGTTTTCGCTGTCCGCACACGAATACGCGCACGGATACGCCGCGCTGAAGCTCGGGGATCCGACAGCGCGTAATCTCGGTCGACTGACCCTCAATCCGATAAAGCATCTGCACCCCATAGGCTTTCTTTGTATGCTCCTTTTCGGATTCGGCTGGGCGTCGCCCGTTCCCATAAACGCACGCAACTTCAAAGACCCGCGTCGCGGAATGGCGATCTCCGCAGCCGCAGGTCCGCTGATGAATCTTTTCCTCGGATTCGTGTTTGTCATTTTCGGAGAAATATTCGATTTCGTTATGGGATTTATAACCGTAACGAGCCAAAATTATTATCTGCTTTTACTGATCTCATACTTCTTTTATCTCGGCGCCGTGATGAACGTCTCGCTTGCCGTGTTCAATCTCCTGCCGATACCGCCCTTCGACGGATCGCGAATATTTTTCATCTTCCTGCCTCAAAAATACTATTTTAAGATAATGAAATACGAAAAAGTGATCATGATCGTGATCTTGGTCCTTTTGTATACGGGATTTTTGACGACTCCGTTGAGCTGGCTTTCAAGCAAGATATATTCTTTCTTCGTTTGGCTCGCGGAACTTATCCCCATTTTCAGATGAGGTCAAAATGAGCGAAGCGGCACCGACTTACAAACTCGAAAAATTCGAGGGTCCCCTCGATCTTTTGCTTTCGCTGATACACAAAAACAAAGTCAGCGCGGAAGATATCCCGATATCGCTTATATGCGACCAATACCTTGAGTACGTCGCCCGTGCGGAACAGCTCGATATGGAGCTTGCCGTCGAGTTTTTGACTATGGCGTCGGAACTTATGCTTATCAAGAGCAAAATGCTTCTGCCGCGCTCCTCGCCCGACGAGGCAGACCCGCGAGCAGATCTTGCGGATGCGATAGCCAAACTTGCCGCCGTAAAAAAGAACGCGGCAAAGCTCGCTCTGCTTTACGAGAGATACGGCGGAAGAACGGAAAAGGACACCGACGAGATCTCGGTCGACAAAACCTACGTCGCCGATTCCGACCCCGCGCTGCTGTACGCCGCTATGCGCAAAATTCTGACGTACGCCTCGAGCGCCGCGGAAACGATCGCGGACAAACTCGTTCGCCCCATAGTATCGACTCCGATAGTCCCCGTACAGCTCAAAATCGTCGGGATAATGAAGCATTTTTCGTCCCCCGACGCGGAACCCACTCTCGGAGCTCTGCTTGACGATGCCGTATCTCGCCCCGACCTTGTCGCTATTTTTATAGGCGTACTCGAGCTCGTCAGAATGAAGCGTTTGCTTATCGTCGAGGCGCCCGAGGAATTCGCCGACCTGCGCGGCACCGAAACGAAATTCATCTCAAATCCCGATTATCACGGCGACGAAGTATACGACTTCGACCCCACCGCTTATTCGGGGTAAAAGCCGAACCGCAACAAAACGATAGCAAAGTATATAACGATAATCTATCCGAAAGGCGGCTTTCGACAAGCGAGAGCCACGGTACGTTATGCAAACGGAAGCACTGTCAAAATTAAGTGAAATAAAAAAGCTCGAGGGTGCGCTCGAAGCCATTCTCTTCGCCGCGGGGCACCCCGTAACTTACGAAAAGATCGGCGCGGCGCTGTCCCTTACGCCGCGTGATGCCAAGCGTATGGCGGAGCATTTGGCAGAGTCGGTTAACGGCAACGAAAACGGCGGTATAATAATGCTGCTGTTCGACGACTCCTGCCAGCTTTGCACACGCGAGGATTATGCCCCGTATATCAGGGAGGCGCTCGGCATACGCCGCGGCGGAAACCTCTCGGCGTCCTCGATGGAGGTGCTCTCCATCGTCGCCTACAATCAGCCGGTCACTCGCGCATTTATAGATCTCATACGCGGAGTGGATTCCGCTTACGCCGTCGGCTCGTTGCTCGACAAGGGGCTGATCGTCGCCTGCGGTCGTCTCGACGCCCCCGGGCGTCCTATGCTGTACGGCACTACCGAAAAATTTTTGCGAGTGTTCGGACTGTCGTCGCTTTCCGAGCTGCCCGAAAGCGACTCGGTTACCGCCGCGGTGGACGCCATAGCAAACGGGCAATCCGACGGCTCAAGTTCCGACTCGAGCGACAAAACGGAGGGCGAGAGCGGCGGAGAAAACGACGATAGCGGTAACGGCGACGACGTCGTCGCAGAGTGACCCAACACTGCGCCGCCTTTGCCCGCGCAAAAATCGCGATATCCGTAAAAACGGATATGACGGGCTCGGCGCATCTTTCGGCGCTCTGCCGAAAATATTATTGCGTTGCAAAGCGCAACGCACAGGAGCGAGGTGAATAATTTGACGGGTGTGATCGTTATACTTGCAATAGCCGCATTTATCGCACTTTTGCTCTCGCTCAAGGCTGTGATAGTCGTATCGTACGCCGAGGACGTCGCCGTCGTTTTGAGGATAGGCGCCATTCCCATTCGGATAACGCCGCGTAAAAAGAAAAAGGTCAAATTATCCGCATATTCGGAGCGCAAACGAAAGAAAAAAGAAGCCGAGGAACGAAAAAAACTCGAAAAAAAACGGCAAAAAAAAGCCGATAAACGCAAAAAAGAAAAAACAAAACCGAAAAAAGAGTCGAAAAAGAGTTTAAAGGAAACGATAAACCTCGTATGCGCGCTTTTAAAAGTCGCCGTAGGGCGTTTTGCAAAGCATTTGCGCATACGGGTCGCCAAACTTCACGTTTCGGTGGCGACCGGCGACGCGGCATCGACAGCCGTCGCTTACGGAGCTATCGTTCAATCCGCCTCGTATCTCGCCGCGCTTCTCGATCGCGCGAATAAACTCGACGCTCCCGCAAAAGCCGACGTGATGATATGCGCGGACTACCTATCCGAAAAAACTCACGCAGACGTCGAGATCGGGTTCTCTTTGCGCCTTTGGCAAATGCTCGACGTACTTTTACGAACGGGCATAACGCTTATAAAAAAATTATAAAACGATTATACGTTACAAAGTTACAAAGCAAAAGCAAGGTCAAGCGATCTTGACGTTTACGATCGCGGAAAGGAATTTATTATGGCAAGCGAAAACAAAATCCAGGAGATCATCTCCGCCTCTCTCGAGAACATCCGCTCTATGGTGGACGCCAACACCGTTATCGGCACGCCGATAACCACTCCTCAGGGCACGACGATCATCCCCGTCTCCAAAATATCTATGGGAATCGCCTCGGGCGGTCTCGATTACACGGGAAAAAGCGACGAGGCTCTACGCACCAAACTGCAAAACTTCGGCGGCGGCGGAGGCACGGGGCTTTCCGTTGTTCCGCTCGGATTTCTCGTCGTATCCGCCGACGGCAGGGTCGATATGATAAACGTAGGCAGCGAGGAGCCCTCCGGCACGATCGAACAGATCGCCGACCTTATCGAGCGCTCGCCGAGCATCATCGCAAAAATCACCGCACTCTTCCCCAAGAAAGACAAAAAAACGGCTGAAAACGACGAAAAAACGGAAACGGAAGAAGAAAAAGCCTGATTCCGGCGCACTCCGCCAAGCGAAACCGCGTAAGTATGCCGCTCCGCCGCGCGCGATCTTTCCTCATCTCCTCATAAAACCGAACGAACTCCAATATATTTTTAAAAAAAGTATCGGAGTTAAATATGTTTCGTATATACCGTATCGCCGCGCTCGCGCTTGCACTGGTGCTGTTATTTCCCATCGGAACGGACGCGAATATCCGCACCTATGCCGCCGCGTGCGCTCTGTGCGAAAGCGAAAGGACCAAAGGTGCGGTATCGACGGCGGCAAGCGGTATTTCAACGACCTCGAGCCGAGCACGCGACGCGATCTCGCAAAAAATAGGCGACGTTTCGGCGCAGTGTGCCGTACTTATGAACGTTTCGGACGGCAAAAGGCAGATCCTTTGGCAAAAAAACGCCGATCGACGAATGCGCCCCGCAAGCACGACGAAAATAATGACAGCAATCGTGGCGATCGAAGCGATGCCGCTCTCGAGCGTCATCACGGTACCCGCCGAGGCGGTTGGTACTGAGGGATCGAGCGTTTATCTCACCGAGGGCGAAAAGTTTACGCTTGAAGAGCTGCTCTACTGTATGCTGCTTGCATCCGCCAACGACGCCGCCGCTACGATCGCCGTCGCCGTCGGCGGCTCGATCGCGGCTTTTGCCGATATGATGAACGATAAGGCAAGTATGCTCGGGCTTGAATCCTCACATTTCGCGAATCCTCACGGGCTCGACGACGAAGCGCACTACACAAGTGCAAAAGATCTCGCGCTAATCGCGGCGTACGCGCTTGAGAACGACGTACTTTTAAAGATCGTTTCCACCTATAAGATCGTCGTAAAAGGCGTTGAGGCAAAGGAGCGCCGTCTCGTTAATCACAACAGACTTCTGCTCTCGTACCGCGGCGCCGTCGGCGTAAAGACGGGATACACCAAAGCCGGCGGACGTTGCCTTGTCAGCGCCGCGGAGAGGGACGGTCTGCGCCTCGTTTGCGTAACGCTTTCCGCCCCCGACGATTGGCAAGATCACAAAACGATGCTCGACAGCGGCTTTTCTTCGTACGAACGCGTCGCTTTGGCAAAGGACGGCAAGGTCGTCGCCACAACGCTCGAGCACGAGATTCCCGCCCTCGCCGTTATCGGGGGCGAGCAAACGAGCCTCGTTTGCCGAGTTGACGACGCATATGCCGTCGTGCCGACAAGCGGTGCCGTTTTAACGTACACCATCGAAATGCAACGCTACGGCTTCGCTCCCATCGAAAAAGGAACGAAAGTCGGCAAAATAACGTGGTATTGCGACGGCGAGGCTATCGCTTCAAGCGACGTCAAAGTTGCTTTTTCCGCCGCAAAACGGCGATCGAAAAAAACATTTGCGCATTTTTTACGATCGTGCACTCAATAGCGGTCAAAAAATCCGCAAGCTCAATATCACTTGACAAAAATGGCTAACAGCGAAAAAATACGACTTCAAAAATACTTTACACTTTGCGGGGTAATGTCACGCCGCGCGTGCGAGGCAGAGATATCAAAAGGCACCGTAACCGTAAACGGCAAAAAGGCAGAGATCGGCGACAAAGTAACGCCCGGGAAAGACCGCGTGGTTTGGAACGGCAAAGGCATCGTTTACAGACCGAATACGGAAAAGATCGTTATCGCGCTGAACAAACCGCGCGGATACGTTTGCACGCTGAACGACGAGCGCGGTCGCAAAAAAGTCAGCGACCTTACCGCCGACGTCGACTCTCGCCTCTTCCCCGTCGGTCGGCTCGATATGGCGTCGGAGGGGCTTTTGCTTCTGACCAACGACGGCGAACTTGCCAATCTTTTAACGCACCCGCGCCACCACGTACCGAAACTTTACAGGGTCACGCTCGAGGGCACCCCCGGCGACGACGTCCTCGACAAATTGCGCTCTATGCGGGAGCTCGACGGCGAAGCGATTATGCCCGTCGAAGTTTACCGCGTTGACGTTCGCGACGCGTCGACAAGGATCGACGTGGTACTGCACGAGGGTAAAAACCGCCAGATTCGCAGAATGTGCGACGCCGTCGGCTGCCCCGTTACGCGACTGCGCCGTCTTCGCATCGGAAACGTCGGCGTCAGCGGCATCGCCCCCGGCAAATGGCGCAAATTGCGCGACGACGAGGTTGCCGAACTCAAACGTATCGCCAAAAGCGCCCCGAACGAGCAAACGTCGCAATACGACGTATCGTATTACTTATCAAACGACGAGGAGATCTGAAAATGCTTGAAGTACTCCCCTTGCAAACGAAAGACGAACAAAAAAAGGCTTGCGAACTCTGCGGTGCGGAATATTTGCCCGACGCTTTGGCTTATGCCGCCTACGTTGACGGCGTGACCGCAGGCGTTTGCCAGTTCTCGCTATCCGTCGACGGCGGCGTTATCCGCACTCTTAACGCCACGCAAACCGGCGAGGCAAACGTTCTTTTCGTAATGGGCAGAACGGCGATGTCCTTTATGGAGATGTGCGGCGCCGAAGCGGCGTATTTCGCCGCAGACAACGTTCCTCCCGCACTTGTTTCCGCCATCGGCTTTAAGCCTGACGAGACCGGCAAACCGTTTGCCGACCTTCGCGGATTTTTCGACCACCCCTGCTCTCACACTTAACGCAAAAACGGTAAAAAGCCCTTCTCCCGCGGGAGAAGGGCTTTTATTTATAAGACGGTAAAATTTATTTCGTCTTTATATCGTACGAGTTACAAACTTATGCAAGATTTCCGTCGATGTTATCGAGAGCCTCGTTAAGATCGTCAATATAGCCGGAAGTATTGTTATACAGTATTCCGAGACGTCTTTGTGCGGACTTATATCTCGAACTCGCTCTGCCGACGAGGTCGCGCAGGAACTGATGAGGTGCGTTATATCCGCTGTCCTCGGTCTGACCGAGCTGAGTGGGATAATAAACCGCAGCGTCGTAAGTAAGATTAAGAACTATACGGTCGACCATTTCCATAGGCTTGGTCTGAGCGATGGTTCTCTCTTTAAGAGTAACCTCGTAATATTCGGGAACGACGGTGTTCGCGCCCTCGGAAGCCATAACCTCGAGTACCGCGCCGAGCATTTGCATTTCGGCATCGGTTTTGCCCTCAAGGTTGGGGATAGCGAATGCGGAAGCGGTGTCGTGTACGCAACCATAGTAGGTGCCCGCACCCTCCTCATACTTCGGAACGGGAAGAACGCCGAGACCGAAAGTTACGCCCGCAACGTAGGACTTCTCCGCTTCGATAAGTCTGAGAACAGCCATAGCAGCCGTGCCTTGACCGAATTTCTCAGCCATAGCGTCAAACTCGGTATCGGTAGACATATGCTCGTAAGGGTTGCTGCCCTCGCAGACCCAGTAAAGGTTGCCGACAGCTTCGGTTACCTGAGCCGCCTTTTTGGTATCGAAAACGAACTTGTAAGTATCGTCTGCCGTCTTATCGAGAAGTTTGATCTCGCAAGAAGCAACGAAAGGATCGAGACCGGTCATTCTCGAAAGGAGAACGCCGTAGGTATCTCCGTCGTCCTTTTCACCGGCGACGGTACCCGTTGAATCATCGTAGAACTCCTCTGCAAGCGTGTACATCTTGGAGATGGTCCACTCGCCGCTGTCTACCCAAGCATAAGGATCGTCATAGCCCTTGTTCTTAAACATAGTCTCGTTGATAAACGTCGTGTAAACCAAACGATAAGTAGAGAGCGAGATAGAGCCGGTAACGAAGAACTGCTTGCCCTTGTAGCTCGAAGAAGCGTTAATGAGCTGAGACCAGTAATCCTTTTCGAGGTTGAGGTACTGCAGACCGCTGAGATTGAGGTACAGGTTGTTGCAGGCGTTGGTGCCGGAATGGTAGAGAGCGTCGACGACTATCGAATAGTCGTTTCTGCCTGCGTCGCGCATACTCTGAACGTCGTCGCCGATATTTCCCCAACCGCTTGCGTCGTAAGTGACGGTGTTCTTAAGCTGTACACCGAGGTGATTCTCAACGTTCGCCTGACGCTGCCAAACCGCTTTGGTGATCTTGTCACCCATATCCGCCTCAACGCAAACGTCGTCGTCAAACCACTCGTGTCCGCGCGAATAGATAAGAATGAGCTCGTCATCATAGTTCATCTCGGGAACGTCGTGAACGTCTTTTGCCAACACGGTATCGCCTTTGTTGCTGCTGCCGGTGGCGGGAGTTTTAGTCGTGCTGTCACCGTCGCCGGTGTTCGCGCAACCCACAAAGCACGCCGCGAGCATCATAAGCGCCAGAAGCATACTGATGAGCTTTTTTGTTTTCATCATTTTTCTCCTATAATAATATTTTTATATTTTCGTGATAAGGTTCTTTCGGCAAGAACAAAACAAACACACAAAAAACTCCGAAACGACTGATTACACCGAATCGAACCGAAGGAGCCTCTTGTTTTAATTGAATATATCACAATTTTTTCGAAATGTCAAGTTGTATCTGCTTTTATTAGCCGCGCAAATTATTTTTGTGCAATTTGTCAATGAGCGTATTTGCCTCGACCGGTATCGTAAAACGCAATATCCCTTAGCAACGTAGCTTATCGGATCGTTCGCTTCCGCGTCGGCAAAA
>CAZOFD010000034.1:0-12792 GCA_964579135.1 uncultured Ruminococcus sp.
GTGCTTTCCTATGGCACCCGCAGTAGGAATCGAACCTACAACTAACCCTTAGGAGGGGCTTGTTATATCCATTTAACTATACAGGCATATGGCGGACACGCAAGGTCGCTCGTTTTCTCCTATTATACCACAAAGCGGGATATATTTCAACCCCAACGCGAAAAAAACATTAAAAACGACAGTTTTTTATTCGTTTTTATTGAAATGATCCGCCGCAAATGGTATAATAGGCATAAGTTTTTTCGCCGGTTCCCCCTCTCTCTCTTGAAAGGATACGATCTCAATGAACACAAAAAAATTAATGCTCGGAAACGAGGCGATAGCACGCGGGCTTTACGAAGCCGGCTGTGACGTTATATCCTCGTATCCCGGCACCCCCTCCACGGAAATAACGGAATTCGCCGCAAAATACGACGAAATCGCGTGCGAATGGGCGCCGAATGAAAAGGTCGCGCTCGAGACCGCTTTCGGCGCGTCGCTCGCGGGTCACCGCAGCGCCTGCGCTATGAAGCACGTCGGACTTAACGTCGCGGCGGACCCCCTTTTTACTATGTCGTACACCGGGGTTTGCGCGGGTCTTGTCATCTTCGTTGCCGACGACCCGGCTATGCATTCTTCGCAAAACGAGCAGGACTCACGCAACTATGCGATAGCGGCAAAGCTCCCGATGATAGAGCCGTCGGATTCGAGCGAAGCCAAAGAGTACGTCAAACTCGCGTTTGAGATATCCGAAAAATTCGACACTCCCGTGCTTTTCAGAATATGCACTCGCACCGCTCACGCGCAAAGCATCGTCGAGCTTGCAGGGCGCGAAAAACCGGAGCCCGTCAAATACGAAAAACACCCCGAAAAATACGTAATGATGCCGGCATACGCAAAGCTCAAGCATCCCGTCGTCGAGGCAAGAACGGTTGCGCTGCGCGAATACGCAAACAAAGCCGCACTGAACAGAGTCGAGGGAACGTCGCCATCTCTCGGTATAATAACGTGCGGAATGTGCTATCAATACGTTCGTGAAGCATTTGACGGCATAGAAGACGTTAAGATACTGCGCATCGGTATGCACAATCCCCTGCCCGACGCGCTCCTCGGCGAATTCGTCGCCGGCGTTAAGCGCGCCGTCGTCGTCGAAGAACTCGACTCCGTTATCGAGGATCGCTGCCGAGTTCTCGGTCTGCCGGTCGAAGGCCGCAATCTCTTCTCTCCGATCGGCGAATATTCTCAGCAAACGGTAGCGCACGCTTTCGGAATTCGCACACCCGAATTCGACAAAGCGAAAACGGATATCCCCGCGCGCCCGCCCATTATGTGCTCCGGCTGCCCGCACCGCGGTCTGTTCTACGTTTTGTCGAAAAACAAGATCACCGTACTCGGGGACATCGGTTGCTACACGCTCGGAGCGCAAAGACCGCTTAACGCACTCGACTCTACCCTTTGTATGGGAGCGTCCGTCTCGGGGCTGCACGGATTTAACAAAGCCGACCCCAAAAACGCCCGCCGCACCGTCGCCGTTATCGGAGATTCGACCTTTATGCACTCCGGCATGACCGGGCTTTGCAACGTTGCGTACAACGGAACGAACTCTACCGTGATAATACTCGACAACTCCATTACCGGGATGACGGGGCACCAGCAAAACCCGACCACGGGCTACGACCTTCGCGGCGAGCCCGCGACCAAGATAGATCTCGAGGCGCTGTGCCGAGCACTCGGCATAGATCGCGTTCGCGTTGTCGACCCGTACGATCTCGCCTCTTGCGAGACGGTGATAAAAGAAGAACTTGCCGCCGAGGCGCCGTCCGTTATCATCTCGCGCCGTCCTTGCGTACTGCTGAAGACCGCAAAGATCGGCAAACCGCTTTCCGTTAACGACGACAAATGCAAATCCTGCCGCAAATGTATGAAGCTCGGCTGTCCCTCGCTGTCTTTTAAAGGCAGGAAAGCCACGATAGACTCTACCCTTTGCACGGGTTGCGGAGTTTGCGCCGAGCTTTGCTCTTGCGGCGCGATATGCGACACAACGGGGGTAATATGATGACTGTAAAAATAATGATAGTCGGCGTCGGCGGTCAGGGTACGCTTTTGGCGAGCAAATTGCTCGGAAAAATATTAATAGAGCGCGGATACGACGTTAAGGTCGCGGAGCTCCACGGTATGAGCCAACGAGGCGGCAGCGTCGTTACGTACGTAAAATACGGCGATCGGGTCTTCTCCCCCCTGATAGAAGAGGGCGAGGCGGACTATATCGTATCGTTCGAAAAGCTCGAAGCGGCACGTTGGGCAAAATGCCTCAAAAAAGGCGGCAAGATCATCGTAAACACGCAGCAGATCGATCCTATGCCCGTAACCTCGGGTTTGGCGGAGTATCCGAGTGGGATTCTTGACGAGCTTTGCGAAGCGGGGCTCGACGTCGATGCGCTTGACGCGCTCTCCCTCGCGGTAGAGGCGGGCTCGCCGAAATGCGTAAACATAGTACTTATGGGCAAGCTTGCCAAGCACCTCGGTATGACGAAAGAAGAGTGGCTCGACGCTATCGAAAAATCCGTCAAGCCGGCTTTGGTGCAAATGAATCGCAAGGCTTTTACTTTGGGATACGAAACGGAGCGTAATACGCAAAAATGAGCGAAAGATATTGGCAAAAAGAGATTGAGACCTGCCCGAGAGAAAAGCTCGAGGCACTGCAGCTCGAAAGGCTGAAAAAGACCGTGCGCCACACGTTCGACAACGTGGAGATCTATCGCGAAAGAATGAAAGCGTCGGGAGTTTCTCCCGACGATATAAAATCGCTTGACGATCTGAGAAAACTCCCCTTTACCTGCAAACAAGATCTGCGAGACACGTATCCCTACGGGATGTTTGCCGTTCCTATGAAGGACGTCGTTCGCCTGCACGCTTCCTCGGGTACCACGGGCAAACAAATCGTCGTGGGGTACACCCGCCGCGACCTTGAGGTGTGGAACAATATGGTCGCTCGCCAGCTCGTTGCGGCGGGCGCCGACGAAAACGATTTCGTTCACGTCGCATACGGATACGGGCTTTTTACCGGCGGACTCGGTCTGCACGGAGGTGCCGAACTGCTCGGCGCAGCCGTACTTCCCGTTTCCTCCGGCAACACCGCGCGGCAGATAACGATAATGCAAGACCTGCGCTCGTCCGTACTTGCGTGCACGCCGTCTTACGCTATGTACCTTGCCGAATCCGTGCACGCTGCGGGGATAGACCCGAAAACGCTTAACCTCAAGGCAGGCATCTTCGGTGCGGAGCCGTGGACCGAGGAGATGCGGCACAAGATCGAAGAGATGCTGAACGTCAAAGCCTACGACATTTACGGTCTTACCGAAACTATGGGACCCGGCGTGGCGTACGAATGCTCCTGTCAAAACGGTATGCACGTCAACGAGGATTCGTTCATCATTGAGGTCATCGACCCCGAGACGGAGCTGCCCGTGCCCGACGGCACACCGGGAGAACTCGTTTTCACCTCCGTAAATAAAGAGGCGTTTCCCGTTATTCGTTACAGAACGCGCGACATCGGCACGATAACGCACGAGAGGTGCGAGTGCGGCAGAACGTTCGTGAGGATGTCCAAACCGCGCGGCAGAACCGACGATATGCTGATAATAAGGGGAGTAAACGTTTTCCCCTCGCAAATAGAGACCGTACTTATCAACAACGGCTATTCGCCGAATTACCTCATAATCGTCGACCGCGTAAACAATCTCGACACTATGGAGATACACGTGGAGATGAACGAGTCGTCGCTTGACGACACGCTTGCCGGGCTCGTAACGCTCGAGCGCAAACTGACCGACGATATCAAGTCTCTCCTCGGCGTCTCGGCAAAAGTCAAGCTCGTCAACCCGCACTCGATCGAGCGCTCCACGGGCAAAGCCAAGCGCGTGATAGACAACCGCAAACTGCTCGACTGACTTTCGAATCGGAGGAATATTTATGTCTGTAAAACAATTATCCGTCTTTATCGAAAACCGGCGCGGAATGTTGACGGGAGTTGCCGACGCACTGTCTGCGGCAAATATCGACGTACGAGCTATGTCTCTTGCCGACACACACGACTACGGTCTTGTGCGAATGATAGTCAGCGACACCGACAAAGCGCTTGAGGTCATACGTGCCACGGGACGCGCGGTAACCGTCAACAAGGTCGTTTGCGTTCAGGTCGCGGATCGCCCGGGCGGACTTGTCGGCGTACTGCACGTATTAAACGACAACGATATCGACGTCGAATATATGTACGCATTTCTCGCAGACTCGCGCGAGCACGCCAACGTCGTGCTGCGAGTTGCCGACAACGAAAAAGCCGAGGCGTTGCTTTCCGGCGCAGGCTACGAATTATTGGAACAATAAAACGATCGGAGTGCCGTTTTTATTACGGCACTCCGATTTTTTCAAGGTCATCAAAGGCAAAAGCGCCAAAGACGCGCTCTGTCCGCCTCGTCGGCAAAATCTATGCCGACTCTCGGCAAGCGGCGTATCTCCCGCGGCGACGTTTTTTCGTCCTCTATCCATACCTCGTCCGACAAAACGACGTCGGCTCCGTTTTGTCGCCTGTCGATCGCGAATTTTTTGGTAACTCTGCCGGGACCCGAGCTCCCCTCGACGGCGCGTATCAAAACGCACTGCGGATCGTCCTTTTCGCCAGTCACAACGTTCAAAATAGAATGTATCCCGTAGCAAAGATAAACGTACAAAAGTCCGCCCCTGCCGTACATCATACGGTTGCGCTCCGTTTTGCCGCAGCGCGCGTGACTTGCGCTGTCATTCTCGCCCAGGTAACATTCGGTCTCGGTGATAACGGCGCGTATCACGTCTCCGTTTTCCGTTTTGCGACAAAGCACCTTACCCAAAAGCTCCGGCGCGACCTCAAGTGCGGGTCCGGCAAAAAATTCTCTGCCGAGTCTTTTGCTTTTCGGCTTGCCGGCACGTTTTAAAGCGAAAAACGATCGCAAAATCGCCGCGCATTCGTCCGCGAGCACTTCGCCCTCAAGCGCAAGGCTCGGCAACGGCAAAGAATCCCTTATATCAAACAGCCCGCCGAAAGCTCCGCCGACCGTATCCGAAGCGCCGAACACCACCCTGGACAAGCGAGCGTTCGCCACGGCACCCGCACACATCGCGCAGGGTTCGAGGGTCACGTAAAGCTCGCACCCGACGAGCCGCCACGTTCCGAGAGCTGCGCACGCCTCGTTTATCGCTTCGATCTCCGCGTGCGCGGAGGCGCCTCCGCCACGCTCGCGTCGATTCTCTCCCCTGCCTATGATCTCGCCGTTCCTTACCACAACGGCGCCGACGGGCACGTCCCCCGCCTCGCCCGCGCGCCTCGCAAGAGCGAGCGCCTCACGCATATAATATTCTTTTTCCACCTTACGCCCCCCGAAATGCAAAACCGCCTTTGCCGTTTTACCGGCGAGGTTGCCTCTGCCGTATCACGCCGGCGTTGCCTTGTAGCGCTTCACGCTCTCGCGCGGGGCAAGATCGCCTTGCGCGTTTTTGCACTTTGCCGAATCTTGCCGCCCGCGCGACGGTTTAGCACAATTTGTCGTTTGTATCAGCCGCTCTTCCGCCGTTTTTTTCGTCGTTCACGTCGTTCCGCGACGCAAAAAAAGTTGCCGCCTCTTTCGGCTCGACGGAAAAGCAGACCGACGCCATATACGCGCAAGCCACAAGCGCCAAAGCAACCGTGACCATTACCGTAACGCTATCCCACTGAGCGGACGAGTTGCCGAGCGTCGGCATAAGATAACCGCCGAAATTAAATATCGCGTGAAGCAAAGCGCATATCCAAACGCACTTTGTCCTCAAAAGCACGACCGATAGCATCGCACCTATCAAAAACGAATACCCGACCTGCAACGCGACCGCGCCGAAAGACGCACCGCCTAAAAGATTAAAAAGATGCACGAGCCCGAAGATAGCGGACGACGCGATAACGACGGAAACTATCTGCTTTTTGCTTTGCCTGTGCTTTTCGAGCAGCACCATAAACAAGAGTCCGCGAAACGCCGTTTCTTCGAAAATGCCGACGGCAAGGCATTGCAGCGCAAACGCAAAAACGTACTCCGCCCCCCTTACGGTGTACACGTTGCCGAGCAAAAACTGCCTTATCGGGAAATTGTTGAGGACAACGGCAAAAGCGACGAAAACGGTAAGGAGTGCTCCGCCCCTGCCTTTTTTCGCAAAGCCGAACACGTTATAGCCGTAACGCAAAATAAGCGGCAAAAAAACGAAAGTGCCGAGAGCTCGCGTTACTATCGCCTCGCAGATACCGCTCATCAAAGGATCGGCGAGGTAACGGGGCGAGGTCGCCTCGAGCACGACCATAGCTATCGCGGCAGTGGCGGAAACAAGCAAAAGCGCACGGTCTGCTTTGCCGCCTTTTTTTATCTTCATAAAGCGTTACCTCCGCTCACACGACGTTAGGCGCGCATTGCATTATTCCGCCGCTTTCGCGGTTTCGGAGCGCCTTTTTTTATATTTGCCGCAGATCAAGAGAGCCGCGACTCCCCCGACTATCAAAACGAGCGACGTTAACTGCGACGGGGTAAAAAACGACACGATCGTTCCGCCCCTGTCGTCGGCGCGCAGATATTCCGCAAAAAAGCGCCAAAAACCGTACGCTATCATATAAATCGGCAAATTCAGCCTTTTTTCGCGTTTGATCCGCAAACATACAGCGGCACAAAGCAACGCCAAAAATATCGCCTCGAAAAGTTGCACCGGCACGACCTTGTAACCGAGGAGCACGTGATATATGCCGTACCACGCTTCAGTTCTACCGCCGTGACAGCACCCCGCCGCAAGGCAGCCTATGCGACCGAGAGCGTGCGCCGCGGGGATTGCAGCCGCGGCAACGTCAGTAAGCGCGCCGAATTTGCGCACGTGTTCCCCGTCTTTAAAATAAAAGTGCCCGATACCGAAATAAAAACTCAAAAAAACCGCCGCTCCGCCGACGAGACCGCCGAGGAACGTCGCTCCCGTTGTTTTTGAAAGCTCGTATTCCGCACCGCCGAGCCAATTATAAAACGATTGAAAAAGCACTGCGGAGCCGTAACCAAGAACTATCGCCAAAACCGCGGCGAGCAATATAAAGTTGTGCAGTTTTGCCGAGAAAGCGAATTTTCGCGAAAAAAACGCAAATATCGCAATGGCGGCAACAATGCCCGAGGCAAGAAATATGTCGTAAAGCGTCATACCGAATATTATCTCATATGGGTACATAATTCCTCCGAGACCGACGGCGCGACCGATATTGCACGCTCGCCCCGCCGCTATTTAACGAAACCGAAGTTCCGCTTGATACGTATAATTATATATTAATCCCGAGACCTTGTCAATAACGGCAACGGCTCGTTTGCCCAACTCGGCATTTTTTCGAAGGTGAGCGTTTTGTCCCCGACGGGGAAAGTGATGCGGCAAGAATAAAGCATCGGTGCGGCAACGCCGTCACGCGCACCGTAACGTCCGTCGCCGACGAGCGGAAAGCCGCGGCTCGCGAATTGCACGCGTATCTGGTGCGAACGCCCGGTATGGAGACGGATACGAACGAGCGAAAGCGAATTTTCGCAAGCCGTTCGGACAAAATCAAGGCGTGCCTCCTTAACTCCGCGGCGCATTTTTTTGACGACGAAGACCTTGTTCTTTTTTCCGTCTTTAAAAAGCAGGTCGCGAAACGCCCCCGTCTCGGGCACCGTTCCGTGAACGCACGCAACGTATTCTTTTTTAACCTCGCCGTTCACGACCGCATCTGAAAGTCGTGCCGCGCTTTTGCGATCGTCGGCAAAAAGCATAAGCCCGCCGACGTTTTTGTCCAGTCTGTGAATCGGAAAGACCTCGTGCCCGACCGCCTCGGCAAGCATTGCGGGAAACTCGTGCTCCGAATCCGCGCCGACCGGCTTTTCGCACACGATAATACCGCCTCGGCTATACAGTATCTCCATTTTTCCTCCGTTCGCGTATCGCAGAGCAAATCGCAGCTCACTTGCGAAACCGATATAAAACAGAAAAACCACTTGCAAAAGCAAGTGGTTTTATCTGGTGGGGCATCAGGGACTCGAACCCCGGACCAACCGGTTATGAGCCGGTAGCTCTGACCAACTGAGCTAATGCCCCGTATCCGACTTTGCTATTATACATCCGTTTTTGCGAAAAGTCAATACCTTTTCGCAATTTTTTATAATTTTATATCAGCAAACTTTTCCGCCGCCACTCCCCGCGCCCGCCGTCGCTCGCAGCACCCACTATAATGCACGCGCGACGTTACAAGCGCTCGGGTGCACGCCGCTTTATCAAGGCGCGGCATGGTCCCCCGGCTCGGAGCGTGAGCGCCGCGGTCCCACGCTCGGAAAAACGCGTGCGCGTCGCTGCCATACACACAAACGCGCGGTTGCCGCATTTGCGGCAACCGCGAAAGATTATATCAAAGCCCGCGCTTTACGTAATGCGTATGCAGGACCTCGTGTGCCCGATGGCTGTTCGGCTCGCCGAAATATTCTTCGTAGAGCTTCATAACCGCGGCGTTACGCTGAGACTCTCGCAAATCGCTTTCCTTATCGTCGCGATAAAGCACGGCTGCGCGAAGCGCGCGCAGGTCCACGTTGTTGCGCACGACCGCAGGCTGGATCGGTTGACCGCCGCCGTTAACGCATCCGCCGGGGCAGCCCATAATCTCGATAAACTGAACGTTTACCTTTCCGCTCTCAACGTCGCGCAAAAGCGCTTTTGCGTTTTTCGTTCCGGAAGCTACCGCAACGTTTATTTCGGTCTCGCCTATCTTGTACGCAGCCAAACGATAGCCGTCGTCGCTGTTACCGCGACGCACCTCGGGCGTCTCAAGCGGCGACTCGAGAGGCTTACCGATAATTATTTCAGCCGCATAGCGCAGCGCCGCCTCCATAACTCCGCCCGTTGCGCCGAAGATAGCACCCGCGCCGGAGCCGACGTCAAACGGCTTGTCGAAGGGCTCGTCGTCGAGCTCGCGAAGATCTATACCCGCCCTTTCTATCATTCTCGCAAGCTCGCGCGTCGTAACGGCAACGTCAACGTCGGGATATCCCGACGCGGACTGACCTTCGCGTCCGACCTCGAATTTCTTTGCGGTGCACGGTATTGCCGAAACGAAAACGATGTCTTTCGGATCGATCCCCTCTTTTTCGGCGAAATACGTCTTCATTACCGCGCCGAACATCTGTTGCGGAGACTTGCAAGTCGAGAGATTTTCGGTCATATTCGGGAAATAATGCTCACAATATTTGATCCAACCGGGCGAGCACGACGTGATTATAGGCAACTTGCCGCCGTTTTGCAATCTTGCGAAAAGTTCGGTCGCCTCCTCTATTATCGTCAGGTCCGCGGTGAGATTCATATCGAAAACGCCGTCGAATCCGAGACGTTTTATCGCCGCTACCATTTTCCCCTCGACGTCGGTGCCGGGAGCGTAGCCGAAGCATTCGCCGATCTGGGCGCGAACGGACGGCGCCGTGCAAATATAAACCTTTTTGTCGGGGTCGGCAATCGCCTCACGCACCTTATCCGTATCGTCGCGCTCGTAAAGCGCACCCGTGGGGCAGGCGACGATGCACTGACCGCAGTTGATGCAGTTCACGCTGCCGAGCTCCGACTCGAAAGCACAACCGATATGGGTATCGAATCCGCGGTCGTTCGCACCGATAACGCCCACGCCTTGCATCGTTTTGCAAGCGGCGACGCAACGGCGGCAAAGTATGCATTTGTTGTTATCTCTTATTATGGGCGCAGACCTGTCAACGGCGTATTTCGTTCGCTCACCCTTGAAATGATCCTCGTCGACCCCGTATTCGGCGCACAATTTTTGCAGCTCGCAAGAGCCCGAGCGAATGCAGGAAAGGCACTTCTTTTCATGATTGGAAAGAACGAGCTCGAGATTGGTCTTTCTTGCCGCGTGTATCTTGGGCGTGTCCGTCAAAACGGACATACCGTCGCTCACGGGGTAAACGCAAGCCGTTACCATACGGTACGGTTTGCCACCCTCGGAAACTTCGACAAGGCAAATGCGGCACGCGCCGATAGCGTTTATATCCTTTAGATAGCAAAGAGTCGGGATGCGGACTTTCGCTGCGTGAGCCGCCTCAAGCACCGTCATACCGCGATCCACGGAGTATTCTCTGCCGTTGATTGTGACGTTAACCTTTTCCATTGGGACAAATTCCTTTCTTATTCCTTAACGATCGCTCCGAACTTGCACTTGCTCATGCAGGCGCCGCACTTTATGCACTTGCCGTTATCGATCACGTGCGGATTTTTGACCGCGCCGCTTATAGCTCCGACGGGGCAAACGCGGGCGCAAGCCGTGCATCCGCGGCATTGATCGGCTACTATCTTATAACTGAGCAGCTTTTTGCAGACTCCCGCGGGGCACTTTTTGTCCACGATATGCGCGACGTACTCGTCGCGGAAATACCTAAGGGTCGAAAGAACGGGGTTGGGCGCCGTTTGCCCCAGACCGCAAAGAGAATTTGCTTTTATGTAATTCGAAAGCTCTTCGAGTTTGTCAAGGTCTTCCATCTCTCCGTTGCCGGAAATTATCTTATCGAGGATCTCGAGCAAACGTTTCGTCCCGATACGGCAAGCCGTACACTTTCCGCAAGATTCGTCGACGGTAAACTGCAAGAAGAATTTGGCAATATCCACCATACAGTTATCTTCGTCCATAACGATAAGCCCGCCCGAGCCCATCATAGAGCCTATCGCGGTAAGGTTATCGTAGTCTATCGGGGTGTCGATGAGATGCGCCGGGATACATCCGCCCGAGGGACCCCCGGTTTGCGCGGCTTTGAACTTTTTGCCGTTGGGGATACCGCCGCCTATCTCTTCTATAACCTCGCGAAGAGTCGTGCCCATAGGCACCTCGACAAGACCCGTGTGCTCGATCTTTCCGCCGAGCGCAAAGACCTTGGTGCCGTGAGATTTTTCCGTGCCCATAGAGGCAAACCACTCTGCGCCGTTCAAAACGATCTGCGGAATATTCGCATAGGTCTCGACGTTGTTAAGCACAGTCGGCTGACCGAAAAGTCCTTTTACAGCCGGGAACGGCGGGCGCGGACGCGGCTCGCCGCGTTGCCCCTCTATCGACGTCATAAGAGCGGTCTCCTCGCCGCAGACGAAAGCGCCCGCGCCGAAACGCAAAGATATATCGAAATCGAATCCCGTACCGAATATATCCTTGCCGAGCAGCCCCGCCGCGCGCGCCTGCTCGAGTGCTATCTCAAGACGATGGATGGCTATCGGATATTCCGCGCGAACGTACACGAAGCCTTCGCTCGCGCCGATAGCGTATCCCGCGATCGCCATAGCCTCTATAACCGCGTGGGGGTCGCCCTCGAGCACGGAACGATCCATAAACGCGCCGGGGTCGCCCTCGTCGGCGTTGCAGGCAACGTATTTTTGCACGTTGCCGCGGTTGCCGGAGGCAAACTTCCACTTCAGTCCCGTCGGGAAGCCGGCGCCTCCGCGTCCGCGCAGCCCGGAATCGAGAACGAGAGATATCACCTCGTCGGGTGACATTTCCGTCAACGTTTTCGCCAGTGCGCGATATCCGTCGCGAGCTACGTAATCCTCGATTCGTTCGGGGTTTACGAGCCCGCAGTTGCGCAGGGCGACCCTATGCTGCTTTTGGAAAAAGCGCGTACCTGAAAGTTTCGGCACGAGTTTATCGCCGTCCGCTTTTTCGTGATACATATATTTTTCGACGGGAACGTTGCCGATTATATGCGATTCGATGATCTCGTCGAGATATTCGGGCAATACCCTGCTGTAAAACGTTCCCTCGGGATAAACTATCATAATGGGACCGAGCGCGCAAAGGCCGAAGCAACCGGTCATAGTCACTTCAACGCTGTCCGCTATTCCGCGGGCGGCAAGATGCTCGTGCAAATAATCTATCAGTTTCGGCGAGCCCGAGGAGGTACAGCCCGTGCCGCCGCAAACGAGGATCTGCCTTTTATATTCGCACCCGGTGTAATCTCCGCCCGTCAACATAGCGAGTTTCGCTTTGTTTGCGGCTTTGATCTCATCAAGCTGTTGGACGGTTTTAATAATCGTATTCATCGTTTATGGCTCCTTTTACCGCAAGATCAGTTCATATATTTGGCAAGGATCGTTTTAACGTCCGCTTTGGTAATCCGCCCGTAAACGTCGCCGTTTACGGTAAGCACGGGTGCCAGACCGCAAGCTCCGATGCATCTTGTCGCCTCAAGCGAAAATCTGCCGTCGGCGCTCGTGCCGCCCTCTTCGATACCGAGCTGAGCGGATATCTCCTCGAGGATGTCTCCCGAACCTTTAACATAGCAAGCCGTGCCGAGGCATACGGCGATCGACACCTCGCCGTTCGGATTTAATTTAAACTGCGAATAAAAAGTTACGATACCGTATATCTCTTCAAGCGGAGTGTCGGTCTTTTCGGCAATGATCTTTTGAACTTCGATCGGCAGATATCCGTATATCTCCTGTGCCTCCTGAAGTATCGGCATCATCTTACCCTTAACGCCCTCGTATTTTGCGATCACATCGAGCAACTTTTTTTCCTGCTCGGGTGTGCCGCGAAACTCGACTGTGGTCAACTTTTTCTTCATAAGTTAATCCTCCGTGTTTTTGTTGCCGCTCTTTCGTGAGCGCCACTGCATACCACACAATTATACACCAATTCAACAAAAATGTCCACTGTTTTTTTGTTTTTTTGTATATTTAGCAAAATCTTGTTTTAGATGCAGACAGCATACCCGTTAGAGGTGATGTAAATGG
>CAZOFD010000035.1:0-7132 GCA_964579135.1 uncultured Ruminococcus sp.
CCCTCGTCATCATCGTGCGCATATCGCTCCTGCCCGAGGGGTCGCCTATCATACCCGTGCCGCCGCCGATGAGCGCGATAGGTTTGTTTCCCGCCATTTGCAGACGCTTCATAAGGCAAAGCGCCATAAAATGACCTACGTGCAGGCTGTCTGCAGTGGGGTCGAATCCTATGTAAAAAGTCGCCTTGCCGTTGTTTATAAGATCGCTGATAAGCGGCTCGTCCGTTACCTGTGCTACAAGACCGCGAGCCTTAAGTTCTTCATAAACCGTCATTTTTAAGTCAAAGCCTCAGCTAATGAGGCTTCCTTTCACGTTGTTAAAATTTATAATATAACAGCCGCCGCACGAAAAAGCGCGGTCGGTGCGGAATCATCGGTAAAAAACAGCGGCGGGGGGGCGGCACGAAACGTGACGGTCCCCCCGCGAGCATCGTTTCGCAAGGCGAAAAATTATTCAGCCTCGCCCTCGACCTCAACATCAACGTCGTCTTCGTCCTCGTCGTCAAGGAAAAGGTCGTCGCACTCGTGGCAATCGCAGCAGTCCTCGCAGCAGCAAAGAGCGTCGCGCTTTTTCTTAACGATAACGCAAACGATACCCGCAACGGCTGCAATTGCCGCGATAACACCGAGAGTAACGGCAACAGCCTTGCCTACGCCGGATTTCTTTTCTTCTTTTTTAAATACGAACATTATCTGCCCCTCCTTAAATATTCCTGCAATTTAAGTATATCATATTTTTGTGTTTTTGCAACATATTTTTTGAATTTCGGATGAAAAAACGGTGTTTTTTCGGAAGATATTATCGCATTTTATTTTGTGGTATCCAAATACTTCCAATATGTTTTTATATAATCGATCCCCGACCACAGCGTAAAGAACGACATCAGCACACAGGACGCCACCGTCAGCGGCAGAGCGGTGCCCATATCGAATCCGGGCGCAAAACGCGCTATACAGCGGTATATAACGGGCTCCGTGAGCGAGGAGACGACGCATACGATCTGCGTGACCGTCTTTATCTTGCCGATCTTGCTTGCCGCAACGACGACTCCGCCCGTCGTGCTTGCCACAAGGCGGATCGAAGTAACGGCAAACTCGCGAAATATAACGATAAGAACGCCCCAAAAGAACCAAGCTCTTATCTCGTCATATCGGTAAACCACGGCAAGCATAGTGCCTATAACCATAAACTTATCCGCAAGCGGATCTATAAACTTGCCGAAATCGGTAATAAGACCGTACTTTCGCGCAATTTTGCCGTCGAGCATATCCGTCAGCGACGCCGCGATAAATATAATTGCGGCTATCACGGCGGAAACGTCGGCGGGAAGCCACGCTTCCGGTATCACGACCGCGAATATGCAAAAAGGCACCATACAAAGCCTTATAAGGCTCAACTTGTTCGGCAGATTCATCTTTCCGCTCATTATTCCTCACACACCTTTCCGCACAGGTCGTAGTCGACCACCTCCGTCACCTCAACGGTGACTATCTCGCCCGGCTCCACGCGGGAGGAGGCGGTAAAGTACACTTTTCCGTCGATATCGGGGGCGTCCGCCTCGCTTCGCCCGAAATACATACGGAGCACGGGGTCATAGTCCTCCGCAAGCACTTTTATGCGTTTGCCGATCTTTTTTCGATTCTTCTCGTCCGCGATCTCGGTCTGGCGGCGCATAATAACGTCGGCGCGATCCTGCTTTGTTTGCTCGTCTATTTGGCACGGCATATCGTATGCCGCGGTGCCCTCTTCGCGCGAATACGGAAAGACGCCGAGGCGATCGAACTCGACCTCGTTGACAAAGTCGTACAGCTCGCAAAAATCCTCTTCGGTCTCTCCGGGGAAGCCCGTTATAAAAGTCGTCCTTATAACTATCTCGGGGATCTCGCGACGCAGCTTTTCGATAAGGGTGCGTATCATCTTGCCGTCGCCGTGGCGATTCATTGCCCGCAGCATATTGTCGGATATATGTTGGAGCGGAAGATCGATATATTTTATAATTCTGTCGTTCGTCGCTATTTCGCGGATAAGCTCGTCCGTAACCTTGTCGGGGTAGCAATACAGCAGGCGGAACCGGGGCTTTTCGGTCGCCGCACTCAGTTCGCGAAGCAACCTTGCCAAGGAATATTCGCCGTAAAGATCTTGCCCGTAGCGAGTTATATCCTGCGCTATCACGTTGATCTCGAGCGCTCCGAGCGCCTCGAGCTGTTTTGCCTCCGCAACGAGCTCCTCGACGGGTCTGCTGCGGAACTTGCCGCGCAAGAAAGGAATAACGCAGTATGCGCAACGGTTGTCGCACCCCTCGGCGATCTTGAGATACGTCGAAAACGCCGGGGTGGTGAGCACGCGGTCGCCGCCGAGCGCAACGAGCGAAGCGTCGCCGAACGAGCAATATCCGCGCTCTCCGCGCCCGACCGCGCCGACGGCGGCGACGACGTCGTGCACCGAACCCGTTCCTATAACGGCGTCGACCTCGGGCAGCTCCTTGAGGATCTCCTCACGATAGCGCTCGGCAAGGCACCCCGCAACGACTATACCGCGCAGATTTCTGTTCTCTTTAAGCCAAGCCACGTCGAGAATATTGTCGATCGCCTCTTTTTTCGCCGCTTCTATAAAAGCGCACGTGTTTACGACGATCACGTCAGCCTCGGTCTCGTCCGGAGTGATCTCGTACCCCGCGCTCGCCAGCTCGTGAAGCATAACCTCGGTGTCAAGTTGATTTTTGGGGCAACCGAGAGAAATAAAGCCTATTTTCATTCGTTTCGTTTTTCCTTAAATTAAGTTATCTTTTGCCGAACTCAGAGATTTACGAATCCGAGCTTTTTGCGCACCTTTAAAAGCGTTTTACGCGCGTAATACGCCGCTTCTTCGGCGCCGCTCTTCATAATGCCCTCGATATAAGACTTGTCCGCGAGCAAGCGGCGATATTCTTCTTGCACGGGCACAAGGTGTGCGGCGCAAGCCTCGCCGACGGCGCTCTTGAAATCGCCGTAACCGCGACCGTCGAACTCGCGCTCGATCTCCTCGTCCGTCTTTCCGGTAAAGCAGGAATATATCGTCATCAGATTGGACACGCCGGGCTTATCCTCGGCGCGACGCACCTCGTTGCCGGAATCCGTAACGGCACGGCGAAACTTTCTTACGATCGTATCCTTGTCGTCGAGTATACGAACGACGGCGTTCTCATTCGGGTCGGATTTGCTCATTTTCTTGGTCGGGTCGACAAGCGAATTGATCTTCGCTCCCGTGTCGGATATCATCGGTTGCGGCACGGTAAAGGTGCCCGGATGTATCTGATTGAATCTTTCCGCGATATTGCGAGTCAACTCAACGTGCTGTTTTTGGTCCACTCCCGTCGGCACGACGTCCGTTTGGTAAAGCAGGATATCCGATGCCATAAGCACGGGGTAGGTAAAAAGCCCCGCGTTTATATTATCCGCGTGTCGCGCGCTCTTGTCCTTAAATTGCGTCATTCGCGAGAGTTCGCCGAACATCGTAAAGCAATCGAGCATCCACGCGAGCTCCGTATGAGCGGGGACGTGGGATTGCACGTACAGTGTGTTCTCCTCGGGAGAAAGTCCGCAGGCGATATAAAGCGCAAGCGTTTCGTAAGTGCGGCGTCTCAGGTCCGCGGGGACTTGGCGCACCGTTATCGCGTGCTGATCCACCACGCAGTAAAAGCATTTGTATTTTTTCGAATATTCGGGAAAATTTTTTATTGCCCCGAGATAATTTCCTATCGTCAGATTTCCGCTCGGCTGAACGCCCGAAAAGCAGACGGGTCTGTCGTTTATCATATCGAATGGTCCTTTCCTTTCAACATCTTATACGTATACCGTCGCGTCGACGCCCGCACGGGGGTCAAAACGTCGATGCCACCTCGCCGAGTATGCGACAGCCTTCGACTATCTGCTCGTCGGTCGCCGTGGAGTAGGATATGCGGATCGCGTTATGGTGCGCGCCCGCCGAGGCGGAAAACGCGTCGCCCGGCACCACCGCAAGCTTGCGAGCCAAACACGCCGCAACGAACGCGGAAACGTCTACGCCCTCGGGTAGCGTTACCCAAACGAACAACCCGCCCTCGGGTCTGGTATAAGAATAGGTTTTGGGCAAGTATTTCTCAAGCGAAGAAAGCATTATACCGCACTTGCGGCGGTAAACCGCCCGCACGTTCGCGATATGCCCGTCGATATCGCGCTCCGTCATAAATTTGTGGCACAGTATCTGGAAAAATCCGTTCGTTTGAACGTCCTCCACCTGCTTTGCGACGACCATCTTTTGCATCACGGGCTCGGGCGCAACGACAAAGCCCACGCGCATTCCAGCGGAAAGTATCTTGGAAAAAGACGAGCAATATATCACGATACCGTCGTCGTCGATGCTTTTTATCGTCGGCACGTCCTCGCCGGCAAAGCGGAGCTCGCCGTAAGGATTATCCTCGAGGATCAAGACCCCGTATTTGCGGCACAGCTCGTAAACGCGAACGCGTTTTTCCCACGGCTCGGTTATTCCGAGCGGATTGTGGAACGTGGGTATCGTGTAAAAGAGTTTGGCGCGGCTCTCCGACTTCAGCGCAGCCTCGAGTGCCGCGAGATCCACCCCGTCGCCCTCCATTTTAACACCGACCACACGCGCGCCGTTGGAGCGAAACGCGTTGAGCGCGCCGATAAACGACGGCTCCTCGGCAAGAACGACGTCGCCCTCGTTGCACATTACCTTTGCCGCGAGTTCGAGCCCCTGATTTCCGCCGCTTACGATACACGTAACGTCGTTAAAAGCGTCGCCGCGCGAGATCGACTTGCCTATGCCGAACTTTTCGCGCATACGTTTCGCCACCGCTTCGCGCAAGGGGGGGTATCCCTCGGTCTGACCGTATTGCAGCGCGGCGGTCGGCGCACTTTCGAATATCTCCGCGGATATCTCCGCAAGCGCGGAAACGGGGAATGTCTCCGCCGCGGGGTTCCCCGCGGAAAAAGGTATCACCGACGGGTCCGCCGTAGCTTTGAATATTTCGCGGATTGCCGACGGCTTCATACAAGCCAATTTATCGGATATTCTGTATTCCATACCGTATTACCTCTCAAGTCGGTCGCGTCGCGCAAGCGCTCGCTTTCGACTTTCGTTTACAAACAATAATTTATTTTATCATACATCAACGAGCCGCTTTTGTCAAGAAATATTTGTTGACAGAAGAAGTCCGATATGATAAACTTTAATAGCCGCGGGCGGCTTGCAAAAACGCCGTCGAACACGAAAAACGGACAACCGTCGCGTATTGCGGCTAAAGAAACGATCACCTGCCGCGTTTGGCGCGGCGGATACGGAGGATAAAAATGATAAAACACGTCGTTATGTGGAAATTCACAAGCGGAGAGGGGCGCACGCGTGAGGAGAATATCGAGTACGTAGCGTCTTCCCTCACGGCGCTATTTAAGAGCGGCAAGATATCGGGTCTGCGCGATCTTTTCGTCGCACGCGACGTCGGAGGAACGGATATGTCGTACGATATGGTGCTCATAACGGAATTCGACAGTCTCGACGCACTCGAAGCATACAAAGTACACCCCGACCACGCGGCGATATCAGCCTACGTAAAAAAAGTGCGTACGGCGCGCGCCACGGTCGACTGCGAGATCTGACACGGGCACGAGGAGGGTGAACGAATGAGTTATGCCGACAAAGTTTATATCGAAAACTGTCGCGATATCCTCGAAAACGGTTTTTACGACACGGATCTTGACGTGCGCCCGCATTGGGACGACGGCACGCCGGCTCACACCGTAAAAAAGTTTTGCATCTGCAACAGATACGATCTGCGGCGCGAATTTCCGATAATGACGCTGCGCAAAACGGGCGTACGCAACTGCGTCGACGAGTTGCTTTGGATCTGGCAAAAAAAATCCAACCGCATATGCGACCTTTCCTCGCACATTTGGGACGCTTGGGCGGGCGAGGACGGCACCATAGGCAAGGCGTACGGCTACCAGCTCGGCGTTAAGCACAGCTATCCCGAGGGCGAGATGGATCAGGTCGACCGCGTTATATACGACCTCAAGCACAACCCCGCCTCACGCAGGATAATGACGAATATATACGTGCACTCCGATCTGCACGAGATGAATCTTTACCCCTGCGCGTATTCGATGACTTTCAACGTTACGGGCAAATACCTCAACGGCATATTGAATCAGCGCTCGCAGGATATGCTCACGGCAAACAACTGGAACGTCGTGCAATACGCTGTTCTCCTCTCGATGCTTGCGCAGGTCTCCGGGCTCGAAGCGGGTGAATTCGTTCACGTTATAGCGGACGCGCATATATACGACAGGCACATTCCCCTTGTTAAGGAGATGCTCGAGCGCCCGCAATTCGACGCGCCTCGCTTCCGTCTCAACCCCGAGATCGACGATTTTTACGCCTTTACTCCGGACGACGTTGTCTTCGAAGATTACAAAGCCAACCCCACGGGATTTAAAATCCCCGTGGCGATATAAGGAGCGTTTATGGACCTGATAGTTGCCGCAGACAAAAATTGCGCCGTCGGAGCGAACGGAAAGCTACTCTTTTCCATACCCGAAGATATGAAATATTTTCGCCGTATGACAACGGGCAAGGTCGTCGTTATGGGGCGAAAGACCCTTGAATCATTCCCCGGCGGCAAACCCTTGCCCAACAGGACGAACATCGTCCTTTCCTCGTCGCGCGATCTGCACCCCGAGGGCGCAACGGTCGTACGTTCGCTCGACGAGCTTTTTCGCGAGATAGCGAAATATCCGCCGAGCGAAGTTATGCTCATCGGCGGCGGAAGCCTTTACGGTGCGCTTTACCCCGCGTGCCGGCGCGCTTACGTTACGTGGGTGGACGCGGAAGCGGAGGGTGCCGACACGTTTATCCCCGATTTTCGCACGCTCGAGGGGTGGTCGCTCGAATCGGAAAGCGAGCCGGTCGAGACCAACGGATACGTCGTTCGTTTTGCCGTTTACGTCAACGCCTCGCCCCAAACGCACGTCGCGAATTAACGCGCGGCAATAAATATTCGGAAAACGAAAAATCACGATCTTTCGGTGCCCGAACTTCTCGGGCACCTCTTTTTTGCTTTTTCGTGCGCTTTTGCGTCACGGCGGATTTACCGCG
>CAZOFD010000035.1:7232-12243 GCA_964579135.1 uncultured Ruminococcus sp.
GCGACGCGCGGAGCGGGCTGACGCGGTGTTTTTCCGTTCGAAAAAGCGCCGCCTGCGGCATAACGGCGTCTTATTTTGCTGCCGACGCGCCTTTTTGCCTCTCGGCACTTGAAAAGAACGAAAAAAAGTGATATAATGACTTGATCATCCACGCGGCGGCGACAAACGCCTGCCCGCACGGCAAAAAACGGTCAATGATGTTGAAAGGAATCGGGTGCGGCAAGTGCCGTAAACTTTTAAAATTATGACAGTCTTCGAAAAAATTCGAGAACGCAGTCGTATGATAGATTTTCTCGTAAAATGGCAAAACTCGCTCGGCTATCCTCTCGTTTTCGCGCTGTTGTGCGCGTTGTCCGCGGTCAACGGAATGGATATATACGTCCCGATAATGCGCGTAATGTGCGTTTGCGTCGTATTCTCCGCGTTTTTCGCCGACGATCCGAAAGTTTTTTTCCCTCCGCTTATAAGCGCGTACTATTCGCTCGGATGCGATTATTCCGCGCCGCCCGTCGGCAGCGAGACCGACGTATTCGACAGTTTTCACCCGCACGGTCTGCAACAGACGATAATAATCTTCGCCGTTATGGCGGCAGTCGTTCTTATCAGATTTATCGCCGACGGAACGCTTGCGCGCGCTTTTGCGAAACGCGGCATCGCGTTTCGCGGACTCGTCTTACTTTCCGTCGCGCTCGTGCTGAACGGCGCACTCGCCGAACCGTATAACGTAAAAGACCTTGCTTTCGGCATCTTCTCCGCTTTCGGTCTCATCTTTTTCTACGTTTTGGGACTTGCCGTGGCGGACAGATCGCACACACCCGTAAAATACGCCTGTTTTACCGTTTTTTGCACCTCTTGGGCGGTCGTGTTCGAGCTTGCCGCAAGAGTCTTAGGCACGTACTCCGCCGGCAAACTCTTTATTTTCGGCTCCGCGGGGCAACTTATCGGCATCGACCGTGACGTACTTACCCTCTCTTGGGGGCTTGTGACCATAATCAGCGCCGTTATTGTCCTCGGTATACCGGCGGCAATGTACCTCGCGCGAAGCGAAAAATGCCCCGCACTGTACTACTTTTCCGCGGTCGCGTTCTATTGCGCGGCGATCGCCGTCGATTCGCGCGGCGCGATACTCATCGGCGGTATCGCACTTCTTATCTGCATTGTCGTTTGTTGCATCGGCGGAAAAAACAAAACTCGCTGCCGTATCCTTACCGCCGTGCTTGCGGTGCTGATCGCGCTCGCAGCCGCGGTAACCGTATATACTTTCGGCTCTCCCGCGAATTTTATAAACCGGGCGCTGCAATTCTTGCGCTTTGGCGACGATATGAGCAGCAGCGGCAGATTTATCCTTTGGCAAAACGGTATCGAGGACTTTTTGTCGCAGCCGATATTCGGCGTCGGATTTTCAAACGGCGCGTACGAAAACTCGTCCATCCCCATTCGTTACGACAACATATACAGTTATATGTACCACAACGTCTTTATCCAGTTTCTTGCCGCCGCGGGGATCGTCGGGCTTATCCTTTTCATCTATCATCTGAAAGATCTGCTCGAGCTCTTCGTCCGTCGCAGAAACGGTCAAAAGACCCTTGTCCTTATGGTCCCGATAATGATCGTTGCGTTGTCTTTTTTCGACAACTTCTTCTTCTACCTTAACTTTCAGATCTTTTACGGGCTGTTTTTGGCTTTCGCCGAGATAGAGCTTGAGCAGGCGAGAAAGAACCGCCTCTCCGAGCTAAAGCCCCTCTGCGTCGGCAAAAAGCCGCGAGTCGTATTCACTTACGTCGAAGCGGGAAAGGGGCACATAGTGCCCACCCGCGCGGTAAGCAACGCTTTTCGCGCAAAATACGGCGACAAAGCGGAGGTCGTGGATTCGGCTTTTTATACCGAGACCGGCAGCGCATCGCTTGAATCTCTCGAGATCCTGTTTTCCAAAACGGTAAAAATACAAAACCGCACCCGTATTATGAGCGTCCTTTGCAAAATCGGCAACTCTTTCTTCGGCGACGCGTGCGCGACGAATTGGCTTATGCTCGCTTCGCCGCAGGGGCTGTGCTCGCGAAAAGAGGCGCTGCGCCACCTGCGCGAACTCGATGCGGATATCATATTCACCGCGCATTGGGCTACCGCTTGCTATGCCAACGCCGTCGACGCCCCGCGCCCGTACACCGTTTGTCTGTGCCCCGACACGTATTCCAACGGGATGTTCAATATAGACGTCAACGACTTTCTTATGCCGACGCGAGAGGGTGCCGCCGCCCTCTCCTCTCGCAGGATGTACGCTGGCGGCAACGTCTCATACGTACCGTTCCCTATCCGCGAAGAAGCGTTTGCATTGCGCGGCAAGCGAGACGAGTTGCGACGCAAGCTCGGGATAGCGGACGACGAATTCGCCGTAACTCTGAGCGACGGCGGTTACGGAATGGCGAATCTCGAGGCGACAGTACGGCATCTTGCCGACGCCGACGAAAAGCTCGTGCTTTTTGCCCTTTGCGGAACAAACGAAAAGCTCCCCGCGAAACTCGCGGCAATAAAGAGTGCGCCGAACGTTCGCATAGTAGCCGTGCCCTTTACCGACAGAATCCTCGAATATATCGCCGCATCCGACCTTTTTTGCGGCAAAAGCGGTGCAAACTCTATGGCAGAGCCCGCGTTTTTCGGCGTTCCGATAATGGTTACGAAATGCATAACGTATATCGAACGCGGCATCAAAAACTACTATGTCAAAACGGTCGGCGGAGCGATGTACGTCCCCTCCGCACGGCGCGCGGCAAAGACTATCCGCCGCCTTGCCGCCGACCCCGCGCTTACCGCAAGATATCGTGCCAACCTCGACAAGATCTCGGGCAACTACGGTGCGGAAGCGATAGCGGACCTTATATTCGAAAGGCTCTCTTCTCTCCCCGTCGAGGGCGGAGATACCGAATAAACACACGCCGCGTGCGATCGCACGCGGCGTATGCTTTTTATAGGCACGCAAAACGAGCATTGTCGGCGAAAAACAAAAAGCGGCGGCGAAAGAATAAACTTTCCGTCGGCGTTGATTTTTTCCGCGTTTTGTGGTATACTTATTGCGATACGAAAAACGAATTCCGAGGCTATTATGTACAGATACGAAACACACTTGCACACCTCTCCCGTAAGCCATTGCGCACGCTTTACGGTAAGGCAAAACCTTGAGTATTACAAGTCGCTCGGCTACGACGGAGTGTTTATAACCAACCACTTTCTCGACGGCAATATAGGCATCGACAAAAGCAAACCTTTCAAAGAAAAGCTCGACTTTTACTTTTCCGACGTCGACGAGGCGAAAGCCCTCTCGGGCGAGATCGGCATAAAAGTATTTTGCGGGATCGAAATGTCGCATCACGGCACCGACTTTCTCGTTTACGGTGTCGACCGCGATTGGCTCTACGCTCACCCCGAACTTTTGGGAATGAAAAAGAGCGAATCCCTGCCCTTGCTTGCCGAGACCGGCGCTTTGGTCATACAAGCCCACCCGTTTCGCGAGGCAAAGTATATCGACCACATCCGCCTTTATCCGAGATACGTTTACGGTGCGGAAATAGTGAACACGAGCTGCCCCGAATCCGAAAACGAAATGGCGCGACTTTACGCCGAGCGATACGGTCTGGCGCCCTTTGCGGGCTCCGACAATCATCACGCCGCCGAAAGATCGAACCTCGCGGGGCTCGAATTTACCACGCCGCTCGAAAGCGAGGAGGATTTCGTTTCGCGCTTCAAACGCGGAGATTACGGTATATTTCGTCTTTGAATATCTCGATATATAAAAACGTCCCGTATCCATGCCGAATATCGGCGGGATACGGGACGTTTTTTATGGGGCGATTATTTCATCGCTTCCTCAACGGCAACGGCAACCGCAACGGTCGCACCGACCATCGGGTTGTTGCCCATTCCGATAAGACCCATCATCTCAACGTGCGCGGGAACGGAGGAGGAACCTGCGAACTGCGCGTCGGAGTGCATTCTGCCCATCGTGTCGGTCATACCGTAGCTGGAAGGACCTGCGCCCATATTATCGGGGTGCAAAGTACGACCGGTTCCGCCACCCGAAGCAACGGAGAAATACTTAACGCCGTTCTCAACGCACCACTTCTTGTACGTGCCGGCAACGGGGTGCTGGAATCTCGTGGGGTTGGTGGAGTTACCGGTGATGGAAACGCCGACGTTCTCGAGCTTCATAATCGCAACGCCCTCGGGCACGTTGTCCGAGCCGTAGCAGCGAACAGCCGCACGCGCACCCTTGGAGAAAGGAATCTCCTCGGTGACCTTAACGGTCTCGGTGTAAGGATCGAACTCGGTACGGCAATAAGTAAAGCCGTTGATCCTTGCTATGATGTAAGCCGCATCTTTGCCCAAACCGTTGAGGATAACTCTGAGGGGTTTGGTGCGAACTTTGTTTGCATTGAGCGCGATCTTGATAGCGCCCTCGGCAGCCGCGAACGACTCGTGACCCGCGAGGAAGCAGAAGCACTCCGTCTCGTCGGAAAGGAGCATCTTTCCGAGGTTGCCGTGACCGAGACCTACCTTGCGGTTTTCCGCAACGGAGCCGGGAATGCAAAACGCCTGCAGACCGATACCGATATCCGCTGCCGCGTCAGCCGCTTTTTTGTCGCCTTTCTTTATTGCGATAGCCGCGCCGACGGTATATGCCCACTTAGCGTTTTCAAAGCATATAGGCTGCGTTTCGCCGACGATGGTATAGGGGTCGATACCCTTTTCGTCGCAGATAGCCTTGCACTCGTCGATGGAGGAGATCCCGTATTCGTTGAGCGCGGCGAGGATCTTCGCCTCGCGTCTTTCGTAACCTTCAAATGTAGCCATTTCTAACTCCTCTCGTTATTCCTTGCGGGGATCTACGTACTTAACGGCACCGTCTTCGGGAGCGAATCTGCCGTAGTGTCCCATAGCCTTGGCGTATGCCTCGTTGGGCTCCATGCCCTTCTTTATGAAATCCGTCATCTTACCGAGAGAAACGAACTCGTACCCT
>CAZOFD010000036.1:0-11106 GCA_964579135.1 uncultured Ruminococcus sp.
CGGCGGCGAAGCGCTGGACAAAAAAACGCCGCTTTTGCGCTCTATGGAGGCACTTAACCGCCAAACTATGCGCGTTTTGCGACTTTTCGGCAACGAAAACGTATCTTCGGTAAAAACCACGGTCGGTCCCGAACAGGAATACTTCCTCGTGGACGCGGAGATGTTTCATCGCCGCCGCGACCTTATATACACCGGTCGCACCCTTTTCGGCGCAATGCCGCCTAAAGGGCAGGAGCTCAGCGACCACTATTTCGGCTCGCTTAAACCGCGCGTAGCCGCGTTTATGCGCGAGGTGGACGAAGAACTGTGGAAACTCGGCGTGCTTGCCAAGACCGAGCACAATGAGGCGGCGCCGGCACAGCACGAGCTCGCGCCGATCTTTACAACGACCAATATCGCAGCCGACCACAATCAGTTGACGATGGAAGTTATGCAAAAAACGGCGAAAAAACACGGTATGGTCTGCCTTTTGCACGAAAAGCCGTTCCACGGAATAAACGGCTCGGGCAAGCACAACAACTGGTCTATCCAGACCGACACCGGTGTCAACCTCTTCTCCCCCGGGGATACCCCGCGCGAAAACGCGCAATTTCTGCTGTTCCTTTGCGCCGTTATAAAAGCGGTTGACGAGCACCAGGATCTTTTGCGCCTTTCCACCGCGTCTGCCTCCAACGACCGCCGCCTCGGCGAAAGAGAGGCGCCGCCCGCGATAATCTCCGTCTTCCTCGGCGACGAATTGACGGCTATCCTCGACTCTATCGAAAACGACAGCGCCTACACCGCCGACAGAGGGCAAACTCTGCGCCTCGGCGTTCACGTTTTGCCAAAGCTCCCCAAGGACACATCCGACCGCAACCGCACGTCGCCCTTTGCCTTTACCGGCAACAAGTTCGAGTTCCGTATGCTCGGTTCCTCGGCAAGCATCGCGTGCACCAACATTATGATAAACACCGCCGTTGCGGAATCTTTGCGCGTTTTCGCCGACGAACTCGAGCAGGTACGCCGCGAAGACTTTAACGAGGCGCTCTCCTCCCTTATCCGCCGCACGATACGCGAGCACAAACGAATAATCTTTAACGGCAACGGTTACGGCGAAGAATGGATACGCGAAGCGACCGAAAAACGCGGGTTGCTGAACCTCCCCTCCACCCCCGACTGCCTGCCTTATATGACGGCGAAAAAGAACGTCGAACTCTTCGCAAGGCACAAAATATACACCGAGACCGAAGCGAGGTCGCGTCGCGACATTATACTCGACAATTATTGCAAGATAATAAATATAGAGGCGCTCACAGCCATAGATATGGTCAAAAAAGACGTGCTTCCCGCCGTAAGCCGTTATACCGGCAGTTTGGCTGCGACGGCAAACGCCAAGACCGCTTTCTGCGCCGAGGTCGGAACCCTGTTCGAAACGGATACGGTGCGTCGCCTTTCGGCAATTTCCGACAAATTGGTGCACCGTCTTGCCGCGCTTGAGGATGCGCTGCGCGCGGCACACGCCTCAACGTCAAAAGACCCCGCCGAACTTGCCGTACTGTATCGCGACAGCGTACTTTCAGCCGAAGAGGAGCTCTGCTCGGCTGTCACCGAAGCCGAAGAACTCGTAGCCACCGAGTTTTGGCCTTTTCCGACGTACGGCGACCTGCTTTTCGGCATAAACTGACCGACCGGCACAGCGGTAAGAACGTCGCTTGGCAAGAGCGCCCCCACCGCTCGCCAACGTCTCCGATTTTCCCCGCAAGACCGTCGCGTGACACAGTATCGCCCTGCGATAAAAGCGGCAAGGCGAAAAACGACAGATAAAACAACGTTTGAGAGGCATCGGTATGCGAAAAAGCAAAGCAAAAAGAGTCCCCACGACTACCAAAGAGGAGCTCCCCGCAGTTACCCGTGAAAGCGTTACGAGAGATCTGACCGTGATCATCCCCTCTTTTAAACCCGATGAAAAATTGGAGTTTATAGTATCGGAACTCGAAAAAGTCGGATTTTGCGATATAGTGGTCGTCAACGACGGCAGCGGGAGCGACTACGACGACGTTTTTCGCTCGGTAGCCGAGCATACGTCCGTCACCCTGCTTACGCACGACGTAAATCGCGGCAAAGGCGCGGCGCTGAAAACGGCGTTTCGATACGTAACGAACGAGCGCCCCGACCGCTTCGGCGTGATAACCGCCGACGGAGACGCCCAACACCGTGCGAGCGATATATTCGCCTGCGGCGAAAAAATGTTGCAAAACGGCGATAAGCTCGTACTCGGGGTGCGTGATTTTTCCCTGCCGAGCGTCCCCACTCGCAGTCGCCGAGGCAACAGGATAACCTCGCTCACCTTTCGCGTGCTTTGCGGGCTCAAGATATCCGACACCCAAACGGGACTTCGCGCCATTCCGTCGCAATATCTCGCAGACCTTTGCCGCATAGACGGAGAGCGATACGAGTACGAGACAAACGCCCTGCTTGCTATGAAAAATCTCGGCATACCGTATTGCGAGCAAAAGATAGAGACCGTATACATAAACGAAAACCAAACCTCGCATTTTCGGCCCGTACGCGACTCCTTGCGGATATATTCGCTTATACTGAAATTCGTATTCAGTTCTTTCGCCTCCACCCTTATCGATCTTGCGGCGTTTTACGTTTTCTCGCGTATCGCGACGTCGGCGGGAGTCGGCGCAAACTCCGTCGTAATCGCCACCGCAGCCGCGCGCGCCGTATCCTCGTGCTCCAACTTTTTGATAAATCGCAGCGTCGTTTTTCGCTCCGAGCTCGGCGTGGGCAAAACTTTGCTCAAATATTACGCACTCGCCGTTCCGGTCGCTTTGATATCGGCATACGGCGTAAAATTCGCGGGATTTGCACTCGGCATAGACAATGCGATCGGGTTAACCCTTATAAAGATCGTTGTGGACACCGTTTTGTATTTCGTAAATTTCAGGATCCAACGCGAATGGGTCTTTTCCGCAAAAAGAAAATAATAAGATCAAACGCCGCAGCGGATAGCTTCCTTGCGGCGTCAAGCGGTTTTGCCGTTTGAGAAAGGATTATTATGCGTTTTCCGTTAAAAAAGGAGCGCGCCGAGGGCGAACACACAATCGTTTCGGAGTGCGAAGATATCGAAAATGCCTCCAAACGCCCTAAAACCCGCAAACCGAAAAACGTAAAATTGCGTCACGCCGTGGCAAAAACGGCGGTGTCCTTGCTTCTCGTCGCAGCGATGCTCCTCATCCTTATCTGGTCGCTCGCTTTTGCCGTGGCGCACGGCGCAAGCCCCGCACTGCGCGACTCCCTCGTTATCGCGGCAAAACAGGCAAGCGCGACCAAATGGGTACCGCACCTTGTGCTCTCCTCCGCTGAGATAGACGCGATAGTCAAATCCTCCGAGCAGGCAATGCAGGAAGTGCTTGATACGGACGACATACAAAAAGACACGATATACCGCATTATCGTGGATTCGAACGGGGTCAAGCACGAGATCGCGCTGCCGAGCACCGGCGGCTCCGTCACGGGACCCAACGGCGAAACTTACGACGAATGGGATTTCGCCGTAGACGGCATACAATACATAAAAATAGTCAAACCGGATTTCTTGGCATATATGCTGATAGTCAAAGATCCCTCGCGCGTTTTCGTGGGCACCTCGGGCGATTTTTCGGACACTTCCGTACCGGGATACAGATTTTACGATATGGCGAATAAATACGACGCTGTCGCTCTTATCAACGGAGGAGAATTCCAGGACATAGGCGGCGTGGGTAACGGCGGCAGACCGCTGGGGCTTACCTATTCGCAGGGAAAAAGACTGTGGAACGACAGCTATTCCTCGTGGAAAACGTTCATTGGCTTTGACAAAAACAACAATATGGTTATAGAGAACTATATGAGCGAAGCGCGCGCCGAAGCGCTCGGGGTGCGCGACGGGGTCTGCTTCAGCCTCGGCAACACCTCCGGTATTCTCGTAAAAAAGAATTCCGACGGCAAGATAGTTGCCTCGAGCTTCGCCGGCAACACCGGCAGGGCTCAGCGCTCGGCTATCGGTCAGCGCGAGGACGGCGCCGTGATAATGCTCGTTACCGACGGGCGCTCTTCCGAGAGCGCGGGCGCGACCTACGACGATATGACCCAAATTATGCTGCAATACGGTGCCGTCAACGCCGGTATGCTCGACGGCGGCTCCTCCGCGGTGCTTTATTACCGTGATTGGTTCAACGTTTACAAAAACGACGTTCCCGACGTCTCGTCTCTTGACGAGTATCAAAAAATGGGAGTTATAAACAAATACGTCCTCTTCGGCGAGCCGCGACGTATACCGACGTATTTTGTCGTCGGAAGGAGTGCGCAATGACGAGACCTGAAATCACGCAAAACGAATACCGCAAAACAAAAGGCGGTCGCACCTTTTCGCATTGGCGGCGTTTTTGGCGCGTTTGGGGCTTTGTGGCGCTCGGCGTCGCGATAGTATGGGCAATCGTGCTTTTCGCCGTCAACGGCTTGCTTGCCGAACACGACAGCGTACAACCGCAATACGTTGCGCAAAGGGTTTTCGAGGAGCATTTTGCCTCGAAACGCGTCGACGTGCTTGCCGGTTACTCAAAAGGCAAGCTCTCCGAGTTCGAAGACCGCGATATGCTCGCGGAATACGTGTCGCGCACGTATTCCGACAGGGATTGGTCTTACAGCCCGGCGATCTCCACGGTTACGGACGAGCTCCGATATATCGTTTTGGCAGGCGAAGATAAGATCGCGGAGTTCACGCTCGTTAAAGGCGACAGCGTGACGGACAAACTGAAGCTGAATTACTATAAACTCGGAAGCGTGCAATTCGTGCTTAAACCGCACACGGGGGTGAACGTATACGCGCCGCTGAACTTTACCGTACTCGTAAACGGTGTCGCGGTGAGCGAAAATTACCGTTCCGGCGCCCCGTCTCTGCTTGACGGATACGACTTTCTCCCGGATGACGAAACTTCGCGCTCTATGCAGAACTATTATATCGACGGTCTTTTTGACGACCCGCAGGTCACGGTGGTCAGCCGTACCGATCCCGACGTTGCGCTCGAGCTCGAATACGACAAAGAAAAACACGCTTACAGCGCAGAGGTCTCATACCTCAAGTATCTTGCCGAGCAATATGCCGACGATCTGGCAGCGGCAGAGGAGCGCGAAAAGATAAAAGCCGAGGGCGCCGACGAAGCGATCGCCGCGCTATACGGCAACTTTATCGTTTCCGGTTTTAAAGCCTACTCGAACTATATGGACGGCGTTAAAGGTGCGACCAAAAACGCCGCAGCCGCATATTTTGTAAGCGGGTACAAAATCAACCGTTCGCAGTGGCTCGAGGATTACAGCGCATCGGTCGAATACTCGGATATAGAGTTGTCCGACTGCACCGTCGCACAGGACGGGACCTATATCACTTGCCGCTTGCGTATAACGGAACGCCTGACGTCCAAAAAGAACGGCACGACGGAAACCGTAACCGTTCACCACGACAAGACCATCCGTCTCAACGTCTCGACTCAAAGCGGATGCAAGATAGCGGAAATGGCAAACCGCACCGCCGACTGACGTTACGTGAAAAGAGGTAAAAACAGTGCTTGACGCAATATATTCTTTGGACTACGCCGTGCTTGATTTTATCCAAAACGTTTTCTCTTGCGATTTTGCGGATTTCTTTATGCGCATCATCACCCATCTCGGGGACGGCGGATTGTTTTGGATAGCCATCGCCGCAGTTTGTCTTATAAACAAAAAAACGCGCAAAACCGGCGTCGTTATGGGCTTGGCACTTGTAATCGGCGTGCTTGTTTGCAACGTAACGTTAAAGCCGCTGATTGCCCGCGTACGTCCTTATGCAAACGAGAACTATGCGCATTTGCTCGGCGTCACAGATCTTTTGATAAAGGCACCGTCGGACTATTCTTTCCCCTCGGGGCACACGCTCGCTTCGTTCGAGGGGGCTGTCGCCATTCTCCTTTGCACCGACAAAAAGCACCGCGCTTTCGGTATAGGCGCACTCGTAATAGCTTTTGCGGTGGCTTTTTCGCGCCTTTATCTGTACGTTCACTATTTTACCGACGTTGCAATCGGCGCCCTCCTCGGCACGGGATTTGCCTTTGCGGCATATTTTGCCGTCGGCGCAGCGGAGAAAAAGATCACGGCGAAAAACAGCGCAAAGAGAAACAACCGACCGGCGAATAATTAAAATACAGACGGCGCGACGAAATTCTCGCGCCGTCTTTTTCCGAGTGCCGTATTGGCACTGCGCCGTATTGGCACTTCAGCACCGCTCGCCACGGACTTTGCCGCCTTTTGCGCCCTGCGAGATCGCGCCGATCGGCGTTAAAACGCAGTCCCCCGTCGCTTTGTCGCACCGCTCGCGACCTTGCCGCTAAAAAATACTATAACGGAGCAGCACGATATGAAAAAATTTCTTATAGTTTTCGGCACGCGCCCCGAAGCCGTCAAAATGTGCCCGCTTGTAAAAGAGCTTTCGTCACGCGCCGAAATCAAGACCGTGTTGTGCGTAACCGGGCAACATCGAGCCCTGCTTGACGACGTGCTCGAGATCTTCGGCGTGCGCCCGCAATACGATCTCGATATTATGAAAAACGCGCAAACGCTCGCCGAAGTTACCTCTGCAACGATAACGGGCGTCGACTGCGTCATCGAACGCGAAAAACCGGATGCGGTTTTGGTCCACGGAGACACGGCGTCCGCTTTTTCCGCCGCTCTTGCGGCATTTTATCGCGGAGTTCCGGTCGCACACGTTGAAGCCGGTTTGCGAACGCCCGACGTACGTTCGCCTTTCCCCGAAGAGTTCAACCGCCGCACGATCGATCTTATCGCAAGCATATGCTTTGCGCCGACAGTCGAGGCGCGAAACAATCTTATCCGCGAGGGAAAAAGCGAAAAATCCGTTTATATAACCGGAAACACCGTCGTTGACGCCCTGCGCTTTACGGTTGCACCCGATTTTTGCCATCCTCTTCTCGATTGGGCGAAAGGTGCGCGCCTCGTTTTGCTTACGTCGCACCGCCGCGAAAGCATCGGAGCTCCGATGCTCGCGTGTTTCGGCGAGATACGGCGCTTAGTCGAGGAAAACGAGGATATCAAGATCATCTACCCCGTGCACCCGAATCCGAAAGTCTCCGCTACGGCACACGAGATCCTCGGCGATCACCCGCGTATACGATTAACGGAGCCGCTCGACGTCGTTACGTTCCATAATATATTGGCTCGTGCGCACGTTATCCTTACCGACTCGGGCGGAATACAGGAGGAATCAGCTTGTCTCGGCAAGCCCGCGCTTGTGCTGCGCGACGTAACCGAACGCCCCGAAGGCGTTGCGGCAGGTATACTGCACCTTGTGGGTGGCGACGGCAGCTTACTGTTGCCGAAATATCGCGCGCTTTTTAAAGGGAATACCTTGGCGAATATCGAACAAAACGGGCACGACGTCTACGGCAACGGTAACGCTTCGCGCTCGATAGCGAATATTTTGATAAATAAATTTTGTCAAGATTAAAATTTTTTCAAAAAACTATTGCATTTTCGTTTTGATCGTGCTATAATATGCTTGTTGCTTGTGAGCGCAACAAGGCCCGTTGGTCAAGCGGTTAAGACACTAGCCTCTCACGCTGGGAACATGGGTTCGATTCCCGTACGGGTCACCAAACGTAACAAATCCGAACTGTTTCGCAAGTCGAAATCGGTTCGGATTTGTTTTTTACTGTTAAAAGCCGTAAATATCGATATAATTTCCGAGCGAGGTCGTGCGACCTCGTTCTTTTTCTTAAGGCAAATGCCCTGCCCCTGCGGTATCGCCATCGCACCTCAAGCGGCAAATTTACGAGAAGATCCGTTCGCGTTTTGCCCTCGCAAACGCTCCTGCGAATTCTAAAACCTCGGGCATATGAATATACTTGCACAAAAAGCATTTCGGATAGGGGCAAACAGTGCAAAAAAATCAGAGGAGACAACGAATCGTGCCGCTTGACGACGCCGCCGTCGAGCGTTCGCGGGCAAAATTCGGCTCAAACGTTCTGCCGATACGAAAAAAGAAATCTTTCTTATCCAAATTTGTAAAAAATCTGAACGATCCGATAATAAGGATACTGCTTGTCGCGCTCGCGGTAAACTTGATCTTGACTTTTAAAAACGGAGATCTTATCGAAACTATCGGAATCGCGGTATCCGTTTTTGCGGCGGCGTTTATATCCACGCTATCCGAATGCGGCGGCGACGCCGCGTTCGCCAAACTCGCAGACGGCGAAACCGAACGCACCTGTCGCGTAAAAAGGGCACGCGGAATATTCGCCCTGCGCGCGGAACGCGTAGTCGTGGGGGACATTATCCTCCTCGGCGCGGGAGAGAGCGTTTGCGCCGACGGGCTTTTGATTGAGGGCAAACTACGACTCGATATGTCCGCTATGACCGGCGAGAGCCGCGACGTCGAAAAAAAGCCGTCGAACGACAGTTCGCTATCGCCCGCCTCGCCGTCTTCCCTGCTCCGAGGTTGCCTTGTTACCTCGGGCGAGGGCGAAATGGTCGTGACGGCGGTAGGCGCAAATACGGTCATCGGCGGAATATCGCGCGAAGTTAACCTTGACGTGCGCGACAGTCCGCTTAAAATTCGCCTTTCGAAATTGGCTCGCCAGATCAGCCTACTCGGCTACGCCGCCGCCTTTCTCGTTGCCGCGGCATATATTTTTAACGCGCTTGTTCTCGACAGCGGTACTCTCGCTTCGGTCATAATCTATAAATTAACGAATCCGCAATATATGCTCTCACTCGCTCTCGACGCGTTTACGCTCGGGCTTACCGTTATCGTAGTCGCGGTTCCCGAGGGGTTGCCGATGATGATCGCCGTTATACTCTCGTCAAATATGAAGCGTATGGTGCGAGCGGGAGTGCTTGTAAAAAAGCCTGTCGGTATCGAAGCGGCGGGCAGTATGAATATTCTTTTTACCGACAAAACAGGTACGCTTACCGAGGGGAATATGTCGCTTTGCTCGATAGTAACCCCCGACAATACGTTTGGCGACTTCGCCTCGTTCCACAGATCTCTGCCGCAAGCGGCAAGCGACTTTTTGCTATCCGTGCACTGCAACACCTCCGCGGTCCTCGGAACTGACGAGACGGGTAAGCTGCGCCCTATCGGCGGCAATGCCACCGAGCGGGCATTGCTTGCCGCCGTCCTAAAAGAGCACGCACCGTCGGCACGTATCGTATCGAAAATTCCTTTCGCAAGCGAAAGAAAATATTCGGTCGCGAAGGTCGCCGGTCGAAGCGGCGACGTAACTCTCGTCAAAGGGGCTCCGGACGTTTTGATAAATCGAATAACCTGCGCGGCAAGTGAAAAGGGCGATGTGCCGATAGATCGCTTCTCTTTCGCAAAAAAGCTGTCAACCCTTTGTTCGGGCGGAGCGCGCGCGTTGATCCTTGCGCGCTCCCGTACCGACGCGAAAGACCCGGGCGCAGCGCTTCCCGAGCTCTGCCTTATATGCGCGGTCATTCTTCGCGACAAAACAAGACGCGAAGCGAGTGCCTCCGTGCAAGAGCTGCAAGGCGCGGGGATCCGAGTCGTTATGCTGACGGGAGACGGCAAAGAGACAGCTTCAGCGGTGGCTCGCGAGTGTGGAATAATAAAAAGCGGCGCAGACCTCGTTATGGACTCCTCGGAACTTGCCGAGCTCGACGATGCGCGTCTTCGGGCGTTGCTGCCGCGCCTTGCCGTCGTTTCACGCGCGATGCCGAGCGACAAAAGCCGACTTGTCGCCGCGGCCCAATCAAGCGGGCTCGTCGTCGGAATGACGGGCGACGGAATAAACGATTCGCCGGCATTGCGCAGCGCCGATGTCGGCTTTTCTATGGGAAGCGGAAGCGACGTCGCCAAAGAAGCCTCCGACGTCGTTATTCTCGACGATAATATAAAAAGCATATCTCGCGCCGTTTTATACGGCAGAAACGTATTTAAAAGCATAAGAAAATTTATAACTTTGCAATTGACTATGAATCTTTGCGCCTGCGCCGTCTCTATGATAGGACCTTTTATAGGAATCGACGCTCCCGTCACCGTCGTTCAAATGCTTTGGATCAACGTAATAATGGATACCCTCGGCGGACTCGCCTTTGCCGGCGAAGCACCGCTTGCCTCCTATATGCGCGAAAAGCCGAAACGCCGCGACGAACCGATACTAAACGGATATATGGTCTCGCAAATATCGTTTTTGGGCTTGTTCACCGTTATCCTAAGCATTATGTTTTTAAAGCATCCGTCGTTTATCGCTCACTTCAGAGTTGCGCCCGGCGATATTTGTCACCTCACCGGATTCTTTGCTTTTTTCATATTTGCAGGCGTTTTCAACTGTTTTAATTGCAGGAACGACAGGATATCCGTTTTGTCCGGCATAAGAAAAAATCACGCCTTTATCGCCATTATGCTTGCGGTTCTGTGCGTGCAAATCGCCTTCGTATACCTCGGCGGCAAAGTTTTGCGCACGGTTCCGTTGACCGCCTCCGAACTGATTTTTTCGCTTATGCCCGCGCTTACCGTTTTCCCCGCGGACATTTTGCGCAAACTCATACGTCGCTTCAGAAAACGCGGCGACGGAGAAAAATTTTGACGTAATTTTCATCTCTCTCTCCGAAGAGCGACTTGATACCTCATTTCCGATCGGATCTAAAACAAAAATATCCGCACGGCTTGCGCCGTGCGGATATTTTTTATCCGTTTATACGATCAATCAAAGAGTTTGCCGTACTTGATAAGTCTTTCGTATTTCGCCTTTGCCGCATCCTCTGCTTTTGCAAAGAGTTTTTCGGCACGCTCGGGGAACTGCTGTGCCAAACGGCTGTAACGAGTCTCGCCCGTGATAAACTCACGGTAGGAAGCCGTCGGCTCTTTGGAATCCACGGTAAGAGGATTCTTGCCCTCTGCCTTAAGCGCGGGATTGTAGCGGAACATCTGCCAATATCCTGCGTCTACCGCTTTCTTCATCTCGAACTGGCAGTTCTGCATACCGCCCTTAACGCCGTGCATCTCGCAAGGTGCGTAACCGATAATAAGCGAAGGACCGTTGTACGCTTCCGCCTCGGTAAGAGCCTTGA
>CAZOFD010000037.1:0-8985 GCA_964579135.1 uncultured Ruminococcus sp.
GCGGTTTGTGCTCGAGTGGCTTTTTAAGCGGAGTTTAAAGCGACTTTTTAAAGCGGCTTTTCGGAACAAACTTTTCGGAGCGAGTTCTTTTGAACTATGTTTGCCCGAGCGAGCATGGAGCGAAGCTCAGGCGTTGCCGCACGGCGTGCCGCCGCTTCGCTTTAACTATATAAAAAACCGTCGCATAGGACGTTTGCCCTATGCGACGTTTTTTATTTATATAAACGTTTTTGGATATCGGGTGATCACTCGGCTATTTCAACGAGCGACGCGTCCCACATCTGCGGTGCTTCGTAACCCAAAAGATTTACGACGGTCGCCGCGACGTTAGAGAGCCCGAATTCGCCGTTGTCCGCTTTGAGTTTGATCTTGCCCTCGCCGGTGGCGTCGTAAAGAATGCAAGGGACTTTGTTAAGCGTGTGCGACGTTTTCGCTTTGTAGCTGCCGTCGGCGTTGAGTTTGGGAGCTTTCGTTTTTTTGTCGAGCTCCGCCATTTCGTCGGCGTTTCCGTGGTCGGCTGTGATGATTGCGACGCCGCCGAGCTTGTCTACGACGCGCAAGATCCTTGCCAATTGCAGATCGAGTGCTTCCATAGAGCATATGGTAGCCTCAAGAGAGCCCGTATGACCCACCATATCGCCGTTCGGGAAGTTTACGCGCAAATACTTGTATTCGCCGCTCTCAAGGCACTCTATCAGTTTATCCGTGATCTCTGCGCATTTCATCCACGGTCTTTGCTCGAAAGGTACGACGTCGGACGGGATTTCTATATAGGTTTCGAGCTCCTCGGAGAACTTTTCGGATTTATTTCCGTTCCAAAAATACGTAACGTGACCGTATTTTTGAGTTTCCGATATCGCAAGCTGCTTTATCCCCGTTCCCGCGAGATACTCGCCGAGCGTATTCGTTATCTCGGGGGGAGAGACGAGATAGCGCGACGGGATGTGCAGGTCACCGTCGTATTCGAGCATTCCGGCGTAGATGACGCGGGGGAATCTTACTCTGTCGAATTTGTCGAAGTTTTCGCTGTCAAAGGCTCGGGAGATCTCTATGGAGCGGTCGCCGCGGAAGTTGAAGAAGATTACGCTGTCGCCGTCCTCGATCGTGCCGACGGGGGCGCCGTCCTTTGCGATAACGAAAGGCGGGAGATCTTGGTCTATCACCCCGGATTCAGCGCGATAGGCAGTTATCGCCTCTTCCGCGGAAGAGAACGTTCTGCCTTCGCCGAGAACGTGCGTTTTCCAGCCGCGCTCGACCATCGACCAATCCGCTTCGTATCTGTCCATCGTTATCTTCATACGTCCGCCGCCGCTTGCTATTGCGATATCGAACGATTCATCGCGCAGATCAGCCAAAAACGCCTCGAAAGGAACGACGTAATCAAGTGCCGAGGTCTCGCCGACGTCTCTGCCGTCGAGCAAAACGTGGATGCGAACTTTTGATATGCCCTCGCTCTTGGCTTTGATTATCATCGCCTTGAGATGGTCTATATGCGAGTGAACGTTGCCGTCGGAAAAAAGGCCGAGGAAGTGCAGGGTAGAGCCGTTAGATTTTACGTTTGCGATGAGATCACGCCAAGTTTTGCTTTCGAAGATCTTTCCGCTTTCTATGGATTGGGTAACGAGTTTTGCGCCTTGTGCAAAAACTTGCCCCGCGCCGAGAGCGTTGTGACCGACTTCGCTGTTGCCCATATCGTCGTCGGACGGCAGACCGACCGCCGTGCCGTGAGCCTTAAGAGCTACCGTCGGGCGAGAAGCAAGGAGCCCGTCGAGCGTGGGCGTATAAGCTCGGCTTACGGCGTTTGTGGGGCCAGCGGGGGCTATGCCGACGCCGTCCATAACTATCGTCAATACGGGACCTTTGACGCCGCCGTATTCGGATCTTGTGAGTTTTTTCATAATCGTTGTCCTTTCGATATAGTTTACCGAATATAGTATACCCTTTTTTAAAAAAAATTCAAGTCCCTCGGACAAAATTTGTTGATTTTAAGAGCCTTGATGCAAATAATGCCCTTTACGGCTTGATTTTTGCGTCGCTTTGGGGTATAATAATTTTTATAACATTATATAAAAAGGACGGTATTTCGGATATGTCGGAATGTAATCACGATTGTTCGTCGTGCGGAGCGGATTGCCCCTCGAGGGGGAGCGCACCGGTCGATCTTCACGAGGCGCCGAACGAACTCAGCAATATAAAGCACGTCGTCGGTATTGTCAGCGGCAAAGGCGGCGTCGGCAAATCTCTCGTAACTTGTATGCTTGCCGTGCTACTGAGACGGCGCGGCTATAACGTCGGAATCCTCGACGCGGACATAACCGGTCCCTCGGTGCCAAAGGTGTTCGGCCTTAGGGAAGAGGTAACGGGTACGGAGAACGGTATGATCCCGCCCCGCACGACGACCGGAATCGACGTAATGTCGCTTAATCTTATGCTTGAGGACGAAAAGCGCCCCGTTATTTGGCGCGGTCCCGTTATCGCCGGCACGGTAAAGCAGTTTTGGAAAGATACGATATGGAACGATATCGACGTTTTGTTGATTGACTGCCCTCCGGGAACGGGCGACGTTCCACTTACCGTATTCCAAACCATTCCGCTTGACGGAATAGTTATCGTCAGCAGCCCGCAGGAGCTCGTCTCCGTTATCGTAAGCAAGGCTGCGAATATGGCGCAAATGATGGATATTCCGGTGCTCGGATTGGTCGAAAATATGAGTTGCGTTCGTTGCCCCGATTGCGGAAAAGAGATCAACGTTTTCGGTGACAGCCATATCGGCGATATTGCGAACGAATTCGGTTACGATCTGCTCGCTCGCATACCGCTCGATCAAAAGATAGCCGCTTTGTGCGACAAGGGTATGCTCGAGCTTATGGACAACGATTATCTTGACGAAGCGGCAAAGATCATCGCGCGCAAGATCGGTCTTGAAGAGTAAGGCTTGCACGGCACTTGCGGTGCTTCTTTAAATTAACGAAACTCGGAGGTCGGACGAGTAGATAATGGTAACGGTATCGTTTCCGGGGCTCGGTATAGGCCCTTTGTCATTTAACAAAATAGCCTTTTCGATCGGCAAGATAGAGGTGCGATGGTACGGCATTATAATCGTATGCGGTATATTGCTTGCAATGTCGTACGCTTATTATCGTTCGAAATTTGAAAAGATATCGCTTGACGATCTTTTGGATTATGCGCTTTTTGCGATATTTTTCGGTATTGTGGGAGCAAGGGCGTATTACGTCCTGACAACGCTCGACAGCGGAAATTACAAAACTTTTTGGGATTATTTTAAGATCTGGGAGGGCGGAATAGCCATTTACGGTGCCATAATCGGCGGAGCGGCGGCTATCATCCTCGTCAGTTTGAAGAAAAAGATCAAGATTACAAAGGCGCTCGATATGACAGCTCTTGCCGTTATGATAGGTCAGATCGTCGGCAGATGGGGGAACTTCTTTAACGGCGAGGCATACGGGGTCGCGCCCGACGAGTCGAATCCGCTGTATTTTTTGCGAATGGAGCTCAACGGCAAGATCGTTCAGCCCACGTTTTTGTACGAGTCCGTGTGGAACCTTTGCGGATTTCTTGTTATAAACGCCTTTTACAAAAAGAAAAAGTTCGACGGTCAGATAACGGCAAGTTATTTTGCTTGGTACGGATTCGGCAGATTTTTTATCGAGAGTTTGCGTACGGACAGTTTGATGGTAGGTAGCTTCAGGATATCTCGTATAGTTGCGTTCGTTTGTTTCGTTGCCTCCGTAGCCGTAATGGCAGCGGCGTTTATCGCGATCGCCAAAGGCAAGCTCGCGCCGCTCGGCGGCGAGAGGCTCGGTGCCGCAGACACTCTTGCGCAAAGCAACGCGTGCGCTTGCGAAGAAATCGGGGACGAGAATTGTATCGGCGGTGACGCGAAACAAGATACGGAACTCGCTCGCCCTGCCGCCGCGCAGAACGGCGAAGAGTCCAAGGCGACGAGCGAATCCGAACGGCACGAAACAAGCGACAAAATGAACGATTTGACCGCAAAAACAGACGACGTCGAGTGAGACGGGGGAATTATGGAACAAAGTATCGCTAAAATAATAGACGGCAAGGAGGTATCCGCCAAGATACGTGCGGAGATTCGCGTCGAGGCTGAGAATTTCAAAGCTGCCAACGGTCGCGCCCCCGGGCTTGCGGTTATACGCGTAGGTGAGGATCCTGCGTCTCGTGTGTACGTTAAAAACAAACTGAAAGCCTGCGAGGAAGTCGGATTTTATTCCGAGCAACACATTATGCCAGAGAATACGGAAATGAATGAGTTGCTCGGTGAGATAAGCAAACTCAACGCGGACGACAATATCGACGGCGTGCTTGTTCAATTGCCGTTGCCGCGCCATCTTGACGAAGCGGCTGTCGTTTCGGCGGTTGCGCACGAAAAAGACGCGGACGCTTTTCACACGCTCGATGCCGGGCACCTTGCGCTTGCACCCGGTAATATCTTGCCCTGTACTCCTGCGGGAATAATGGCAATGCTCGATTATTACGGCATTTCTGTCCGCGGAAAGGAGTGCGTTGTGGTCGGTAGATCGTCCATCGTCGGGCGACCTATGGCGGCGCTGTTGCTCGAAGCGGACGGCACCGTGACCGTCGCTCACAGTCGCACCGCGGATTTGGCGAGCGTAACTCGTCGCGCGGATATTCTCGTCAGCGCAGTCGGCAGGGCAGGGCTTATAACCGCGGATATGGTAAAACCGGGCGCGGTGGTCGTAGACGTCGGTATGAATCGCAATTCCGAGGGCAAACTTTGCGGAGACGTGGATTTTGATGGAGTTGCAAAGGTAGCTTCGTATATAACTCCCGTTCCCGGCGGCGTCGGACCTATGACGGTTACGATGCTTATGCGCAACACTATGGAAGCGGCAAAAAACAGAGTGGCTGGAAAATAATCGGGTAGCACGGCAGTGCGCAAAAACGCTGCGACTGTAAAGCAATTAAATCAAAAAACGACCTCCCGGTCGGATTTAGATCCGACCGGGAGGTCGTTTTAATATCGGCAGACGTATGCGAACGCCGATTTACATAAAGTTCTTTTTATAATAAATGATCAAACCGACAAGCGCGGCGGCGATAACGACCAAAATGACAACCCAAAGCACAAGCATCGTGTTGCCTTTGGATTTTGCGCCGGACACGTTCGACGCGGTCGTGTTGTCGGGCTCGGGCGATTGAGACGGATCGCCGGTGGGCGCGTCGGTATCCGATGCCGGCGGATTTTGCGGAGTCGTGGCGTCGGGCGCAGTGGCTGACGTGCCGCCGTTCGAAGTGTTCGAAGGCGTGCTTTCCGGCGGCAGTGGATTCGTTGTTTCGCCACCCGTTACGGTTATATCGATCGTAAACTTTTTGCCGCGATATTCGATCTCGACAGAGCTTTCGTTGCCGACGAATCCCTCGCTCGAAAAAGTAAAGTATTCGGCGGGAATTTCTGCTTTGGACGTATCGGAAAATACCACCTCGGCGACAAGCCCGGTTACGTCGAAAAAGTCGCCCGCTTTATAATCGAGTTTGGTGGGCTTTGTTTTGATCGTGACGGAGGATATCTCGAGAGGTTTTACCGTGATCTTTTGTACGACGGTCAAACCGGCGTAACTGATGGTGATCTCGATCTCTTCTTCTGCGTTGCTCTTCAAAACGAAAGGCTTCAGCGGCGTCCAAGAAAATCCGACCGCTTCTTCGTCGGCGCTGCCGTCGTTGCTCTTTACAAGTATCTTTATACCCGTCGGGTCGAATATCTCGCCCTCGTTGTATACGGTCTTGTTCGGCGCAGTGTCGATGATAAGTTCTTGCGCCGTTTTCTTTTCGACGGTTATGCTGAAAGTGGCTTCGTGAGATTCGAATTCGTTGACTTTGTAGGTTATCTTGATCTGAGTATCGGTCACCTTGAGTTTCGCGTCGCGCGAGGGCGACAGTATGAGCGAGGCAAACTGCGCCTCGGGCAGGGAAGTGGGCGCGGGGTCGTTTTCCGTTTTGTAAAGCAGAATAGAGATGCCGGATATGTCGGGGCTCTGACCCGCGACGTACTTTAATTTATCGGGCAAACGGGATATCTCGATGTGGTGATAAACTCTGTCGGGCTTTACGGTTATGGGGAGTTCGCATTGCAAACCCGCATATGTAAACGTAACGGATTTATCGTTTTCCGTAAGCGGATCCGAGACCGAAACGGCAACCTTATTCGTTACGATGACCTCGGTTTCGTCGTCGTAAACGATCCTGACGGTAACACCTTTTTTGTTAAACGAATCGCCTACGTTGTATACGGATACGAAATCGCCGTCGGTCGCCCATTTCAGCTTTCCGCCGATTACCGATAGTGCGTCGGACGTAATCGTTTTCTCACCGAAAGCGGCGGATATGCTTTTCGTATCCGAGGTGATAACGGCGTCTTTCTTTAGGCTGTATGCAACTCGCGAAGATACGTCTTTTTCGGTTCTGTCGGCAAATTTCGCCTTAACGGTGATGGCTGACGGGTCGAATTTATCTCCGACGTAGAACTTTTTGACGGCACTCACCTCAAAGGACGATATGGCGGTTACCGATATGGGGTGCCCCGAACTGTAGCCGTTGTCCGTTCTGAAGACGATGGTCTTGTCGGAGGCTTTGAGAGCTCCGGACGGAGAATATTCGAAATTCGAAGCCGGCAGCCTCTTCGTGTCGCCGTTTGAATAGGTAACGGTTGCGATCCAACCCGTTGGGTCAAAAGAGTCTCCCTCGTAGTAGGAAGTAACCGCTCCGTTCTCGGCGCTTATCGTAATACCCGTGATCGCCGCGTCGCGCGGTTCGGCGACGGCGGGGATCGCGACAACGTTTATAATAAACAACAAGGAAATCAATAAAAGGATCAAAAGCCACGGGGCTTTGCGGGTCTTTTCGGTCATATCTGTTGATTCCTCCTTAAAACCGTAAGATATCAACGTTATTATATCACCAAATCGCGTCAAAATCAAGAGCGCGAGGCGTTGTTCACAAAAAAATCAATGAGCCCACGTCGGCGAGCGGCTCGCTTGAGAGCGATACCGGCTCGGTGGCGTGCAAGCGACAAAAATTCTCTATATCCGCAGCGTCGGGGTGGCGGCGGTAGTCGCCGGCAAAATAGAGTCGGTCGCCGACGAGACCGCAGGCGCCGCCGATAAAGCCGTAGGGATGACCCGGGAGCGAAACGTGCCCCGCTTCAACGGTCAAATGCGGTATTTCGTACTTGCGCAGAGCGCTTGCTATTCCGCGGTCGGCTGTTATAACGGCGCCGTCGGACAAAACGGCGCAAGAGCATTTTGCATAGCCCTGTTTTACGTTTATGATCTTAAGTCCGAGCCGAGCAGCGCGTGAGAGCAGCGTTTCGTCGGTGCATTTTTCGTTGCATATCAAATATTTGCCCGTTTGACACGCACAAAGCGCAACGTCTTGCGGATAGACGGATTCCGTTGGGCTCGCCGTGGCGACGGGCGTATACTTTCGTCGGATTCGGGCGGCTGTTGGCATGCTTTCGAACGTCTTAAGGTAATTCGACGCTACAAGCAATTCTTCGCCGATAAGATGCAACAACAGATCTGGGTGCGAGCGCACGCTTTGCCCAAGCTCTTGGCATTCGGGGACGGGATGCACCTCGAAACCATAGCTTTGCAGTGCGCGGCGGCAGATCGGCGACAATCTTTCGTCGGCAAAACAGATATTAAGGCTCAAGCTTTTCGTTTTCGTTATCATAGGTAAAAATCGAATAAAAAGCAAACAAGCAGCCCCGCAAGGGAACTGCTTGTCAAATTCAGGCGTTTTCAGCCTTTTTCATGGTGCGCAGGCAACGCGCACAAATGCTAACCGTTTTAACAGTTCCGTTAACGGAAACCTTTACCTTACGGATGTTAGGCTTCCAAGTTCTGTTCGTCTTACGGTGCGAGTGAGATATCGAATTTCCGAATACGACGCCCTTGCCGCAAACATTGCATTTTGCCATTTCAGAACACCTCCTTAGGGCAAAACTTACCCAAATTGCATATAACAGTAGAATTATACCACAGTTGATAGATTATTTCAAGTGTTTTTGCGTTTTTTTTGATTAAATTAGAGTTTTTTTGCTTTAAAAAATATGCGTTTTATAATTTGGAGCCGAGTTTGAGCGTATGGCTGTATTTTCGAGATCACGTATTTGTGTTGGCGGTGCCAAAAAATATGCGTCAAAATAAAGCAATGTGTGAGGCGCGCAGAAATTAAAATTTTGCGCAATTGTGCCTTTGACTAAGCTCGCCGTTCGATATAAAACGGCAACTTCGGTAAGGCGGCGACCGTCTGATGTGCGTAAGACCTCGGTGGTATCGTGCGCAAACGGAAACTGTGCTGCCGAGACACCTTACGAAGCGGAACTTCGGACGTTGAGCAACGTATCGCAACGCAACGACTCCTACGTGCAGGTGCAAACGTTTGCGCGACCAAAGTACGCACAGCAGATTCGCCCGGCGTGGAAAACGCACGCGGGTCACCGCTGATCGCCTATGCGATGTTTGCCGTACGTAAAAAGCCTCCGAGATTTACAGCCGATTGCGAGATTTGCCGCACCGCGCACACGCGTAGCTCGCACGGGAAACCATTGCTAAAACGGTGAGAGAAAATATAGCGTAGCAATCGCTCGTTGCGTCGGCGCGGCGAAAAAATCATCTGTGCACGGGTGTAAAAGATATCGAGATACGAATATCGCGAAAAATTTGCGATTCGTATCGTTCGTATCGTATGACGGTTAAATTCGCGTGTGCGAATTCGCACATTCTGAGCGAGATAATAAGCACGCCGCTTATAATATCGGTTATAGAACTCGCCAAAAATAACAGTGCGTTGCCAAATGCAAAAAAGTCGGGACTGACGGCGACTAACGTAACTCTAAGAGCGAGCGAAACAACCGAAACAACTAAAGTGAGCGCGTGCCCCGTATTCGGCAACGTTATTTTCTCCCCTTAATTGCGCAAAATT
>CAZOFD010000037.1:9085-10203 GCA_964579135.1 uncultured Ruminococcus sp.
TAACGGTAAGCGCCGCCGTAGCGCATAAAGCTGCCGTAAGCAATCGCCGAGACCGCGGCTCGAGTTTAACTCGGGACGTGAGGTGCGTATGCACGCGCGCAAATTCTTTCGCTTTTCCTATTGATTATTTTTTGTTTTTGTAATATAATAATAAAACAATGTGCGGGAGTTGAAAATGGCTGCAACGAATGGTATCAAATTAATAACGTCCAATCGAAAGGCATATCACGAATACTTTATCGACGAAAAGGCGGAAGCGGGCATTTCACTTTGCGGTACCGAGGTCAAAAGTATCAGAGCCGGGCACGTAAATCTCAAAGATTCGTATTGCGCGGTGGAAAACGGCGAGCTTTTTATATACGGGATGCATATCAGCCCTTATGAAAAAGGCAATATTTTCAATCGCGACCCCGTGCGAACGCGCAAACTTTTGATGCACCGCAGAGAGATATTAAGGCTATTCGGCGCCGTTTCTCAAAAGGGGTATACTCTTATCCCCTTAAGCCTTTACTTCAGTAACTCGAAAGTCAAGGTGGAACTCGGTTTGTGCCGCGGTAAAAAGCTATACGACAAACGCGAAAGCGACGCAAAACGTCAAGCCGAAAGAACGATGGAAAGGTACGAAAAAAACGCGGAAAAATATTGATCGCCCTTTTCGGAGTCGGGTCTGCGCCGCTTCGACGACGTTCTCCTCTTTTACGGGGGCGTAAAGGTTTCGACGGGGGTTTTGAAGCACGGTAAGCGAGTAGAGCCGAGCAACTCTCAAAACGGCTCAAACTTAAAATTAAACGCAGATAATAATCTTGCACTTGCTGCCTAAACGGCAGTGACGCGGCTCCGAGGAGCCGCCCGTTCGGCTTGAAAGTATCGCGGTTCAAGATCCGAGCGTCATTTCAGCGGTGAACGTGCACTTCCCTTTTTCCTTTGAGGAAGTCATGCAGAAAAAGGATTACCGAGTTCGAAGGCTGTCGGCAGCCGTCGACCGAGGGACGTTTAAAATACCGACTGTACTCGAAGAAAGCCGTGTCGACAGATCTTCGGACAGGGGTTCGATTCCCCTCGCCTCCACCAATTTAACCACCCGTCGAACCCCGGAGCGGTTCGACGGGTGAAACGTC
>CAZOFD010000038.1:0-7608 GCA_964579135.1 uncultured Ruminococcus sp.
CGGCGAAAGAGGCGAATGCGGCAGAAGTGGCAGAAGAGGCAGAAGCGGCGGAAGCGGCGGAAGCGGCGGAAGCGGCGGAAGCGGCGGAAGCGGCGGAAGCGGCGGAAGCGGCAGAAGCGGCAGAAGAGGCGGAAGAGGCGGAAGCGGCGGAAGCGGCAGAAGCACCTGCGCACCCGACGATTATACTCTCGACCGGCAGCGTTCAACTTACGAGCCGCCTTTCTTCCACCCCTTTATGCTCCCTATCTTTTCCGCATACGTCCGCGCGGCTGATTCGGACTTATTTTCCCCGAACTTATAGTACACGCGATCCTTAAGATCGTCGGGTAGGTAGCGGCACCGAACGTAATGGTTGGGGTAATCGTGGGGATAAACGTATCCCTTGTAAAGGGGGCTCTGCAAAGGCGTCGGAGGCACGGCGCCCCTGCCCGCCTCGATGTCGGCAAGAGCCGCCGCCGCCGCAAGATAGGTCGAGTTCGACTTCGGCGCCGTGGCGAGCATTATCACGGCGTTTGCAAGCGGTATGCGCGCCTCCGGCATACCGAGCTCTTTGGCGGACTCGCAGCAAGCACGAGTGATAGCCGCAGCGAGAGGATATGCCGCCCCCACGTCCTCGCTCGCAATCACCTGGAGCCTGCGACAAGCGTATATAAGTTCACCCGCCTCAAGCAAGCGCATAAGATAGAACACCGCCGCGTCTGGGTCGGAACCCCTGACGGATTTTTGAAGCGCGGACAAAAGGTCGTACCTGCTGTCCTCCGAATAGTTGCCGACGCCGCTGAAAAACGGCTCGATATCCGAAATACCAAGTTCTTCCGTCGTGCAATTGTAGAATCCGTTCTCGAGAAATCCGATCGCACGTCGCACGTCTCCCCCCGACGCCGCACCGACGGCAAGCAAGACCTTGTCGTCGGCAACCACCGAGCGATTCGTCTCTTTGTTCAAAAATTCAAGGGCGCGAGCGAGTGCGCGCACCGTCTCCTCCGCAGGCACGGGTTTAAACTCAAAGAGCGCGGAACGCGATATCAAAGCGTTATATACGTAAAAATGCGGATTCTCCGTGGTCGACGCGATCAAGGTAACCCTGCCGTCCTCTATATATTCGAGCAGAGATTGCTGTTGCTTTCGATTAAAATATTGTATCTCGTCGATATACAGCAGTACCCCGCCCACGCCGAAAACGCCGTTCGACGACGAAAGCACCTCTTTTACGTCCGCAAGCGAGGCGGTCGTTGCGTTGAGACGGCAAAAGCGCATCCCCGAGCGCTCGGCAACAACGGACGCCGCCGTGGTTTTGCCGGTACCGGGAGGTCCCCAAAATATCATATTCGTCATCCTGCCGCCGTCGCACATACGGCGTATGACGCCGTTCTTTCCGAACAGATGTTGCTGCCCTACGATGTCGTCGAACGAACGCGGGCGCACGATCTCAGCCAACGGAGTCGTATTCATTTCGTGCCTCAATCTTTCTTTTAATTTAATTAACGGCGTGTCGGGGCTTTCGCCGCAGTGCGGCGACGTGCCGTTTGCAAGCCCCGCAAGCCGTAACACGCCGGATTTATTTTCTCCTCTTTTTTATACCGAAAAATCTGCGCAGTACGGGCGCCAATATCGCGGGCGAACGCATCACTACAATCTTCACGGCAGCTCTCCCCAACGCTTATTTCAGCAGCAAAAGCCCCGCCGCAAGAAGCACCCCGGCCTCGATAAAAGCAAGCACACGCCCCGGCAAAAGGAACGACAAAAGGATCCCCGCCCCGAAACACAAAACGAGCACGCCGACGGTCTTTCGGCATTTGCAAAAATCTCGCACCGTCCACACCTCCCCCTCGGCGGGCAACGCCGCCGATAACAGTATATGACGGAGGGCGGGGAAACGATACGCGGCAGTGCGGCATTATTACTGCCCCGAAGCGACCGTGCTTTCCGAAAAACTCGTTATAACCATAAGTTTCGTCGTTCCGCCGATATCGGCATAAGGTTTTATCAGTGCTTTTTTCGTCCTCGTCGTTTCATCGTACGCGACCTCCGTCACCTCGCCTATGCAAAGTCCCGCAGGATATACGCTGCCGACGCCGGACGTCATTATCTTATCTCCGACGCGAATATCGGCATCGGCGGTCAAGTATTCCATTCGACACACCCCGTCGGACCTAAGCTCGTACGTGCCGACGACCATCCCCGCGGCACCGGAGCGCTCGGAGATCGCGCCGACTGATTCACTGCTCTCCGTAAAAGCCACGGCAACGGAATACGTCGCCCCCACCTCGATTATATGCCCGACAAGACCGTCGCTCGTGATAACGGGCATATTGACGGCAAGACCGTACGCCGCCCCCTTGGAAAGTGTGAGCACGGTCCTGTAATTGGTACTCTCGCGACCTATAACGGAGACCGACTCGAAAGTAAGCGTACGGTCAAGCGTTTTCAGCCCGAGGAACGAGCGCAAATATGCGTTTTCTTCCTCCAAAAGAGAGCTGTCGTACACTTTCCCCTCGCACTCGGCAAGCTCGGCGCGCAATCGCTCGTTTTCGGCACGCAAATCCGAAGACGTCGCAAAATACGAAGAATAGCCCGCCAACCCCTCGCCTATCTTGGAAAAGCACCAACGAAAGGGATATGCCGCAACCTCGACCGCCTCTCTGACGTATGCGCCTTTGCCCATAGCAAAAAGGACGCCCGGCACTATCGACAGCAAAAAAGCCGCGGTGAGAGAAATTATGAAAAATTTGCTTTTGAAAAATTTAAAAAATCCACCCATATCGGCAGCCCCCACCGGTGCGGCGGCAACGTCGCCGCACTCACGTCATTTATTCTTCGATACCGAAATATTTCGCCATAACCGCGCGCACGGACTGTGCTGCGTTTAACCCCTTCGCGCCTTTTTCGATAACACAGGACACAACTATCTCCGGGTCGTCGAGCGGCGCGAAGCCGACGAAAACGGCGTTGTCGCTTTGCGTTTTGTTGACCTGAGCCGTTCCCGTTTTTCCGCCTATCTTTATCGGAAAGCCGTCGAACGCCGTGGAGGCGGAGCCCTCCTCTATAACGGAGCTCATAGCGGATATTATCGTCGAATAATGCTCCGCCATATCGAAACTCGAAACGACGTTCGGCGAATATTTGACGACGGTTTGCCCGCCGAACGTTTTTACCTCGCCGAGCAAGTGTGCGGAATATCTTTTGCCGCCGTTTACAATCGTGGCGACGTAGTTAGATATTTGCAGCGGCGTAAAAGCGTTATACCCCTGACCTATCGCGGTCGCAACGGTATTTCCCGCAGTCCAAACTCGGTCGTTGGGGTCCGAAAAAGATAATTTATACTCCGGCGACGCCAATATTCCCGAAGATTCGGGCAACTCCACGCCCGTTTTTTCGCCGAGCCCGTAAAGTTTGCAATACTTATTTATGTTGTCTATGCCGAGCATATCTCCGAGCTCGTAAAAAAAGCAGTTGCACGAGACTCTGAGCGCGGTTTTTACGTCTATGTTTCCGTGTTTATGCGCATAATACGGATATATCCAGCATTTCGGCGCGTCCTCGACGGAAACGCCGGACATAGAATTTTTGTTGTAATACCCGTTTGTGGAGATTATCGTACTCGCGCCGAATATATCACCCGAAAAAGTCGTCGGTCGCTCAAGCAGCCCGGCAAGCGCTATGCCGACCTTGAAAGTCGAACCGGGTGCATACGTGCCTTGCAGCGCGCGATTGAAAAGAGGATTTTTTTCGTCGGACACAAGATCCGAGTAATCCCGCCCGAACGTAGAAAGATCGTACGTCGGATACGACGCTATCGCCAATATCTCTCCGCCGTCCGCGCTTTGTACGACAAGCGCGCCGGCGTCCGCGTCCTCGCCGTTAAGCTCGCCTTTTTTATTCACGGCGGCTGCCTTTATATCCTCAATATTTTTGGCAAGAGAATCTTCGGCTTTGACCTGCAGGTCAATGTCTATCGTCAGATACACGTCTTTGCCCGCAACGGGCTCCCTCACGATCTCCCGATTTACGACGTTGCCGTAAGCGTCCTCGGTTATAAGCATCTCGCCGTCGATACCGCGCAAATATTGTTCAAAGGCATATTCGCACCCGTCAAGCCCGACGGTCGCGGTTATCTCATACCCCTGCGACGTGTAATAATCCGCGTTTTCGGCTTGTATCTTACCTATCCTGCCGAGGATGTGCGACGCATATCCCGGATAATTGTATACCCTCGTGTAAGAAAGTTTGATTGCCGCTCCGCGAATATTTTTCTCCGAGATCGCCGTGACCGCCGAAAGATCGGCGTCCTCGGCAAATACGAACGGCTCCACTGCGGAAAATCTGATAGCCTCCATAGCGTACCTAACGTTCAAAAGATCAGTCATCTCCGCGTCGGTGTAAAGCGGTGCGCCGTCTTTGTCCGTCATCGAATATTTCTTCGCAAGCGCATCGGCAAGCGCGTCGGCGCTCGCACCGACCTCGAGACCGTTGTTCGAAAGTATTCTTTCGTGGCGTGCTGCGGCGGTGCCGCCCTCCAGAACTCCGTCGTCGTACCCCATATAAGGGTAAACGCCGGAAAACGCGCTCTCAAGCATATCCGCCCCTAGCTCCTTGCCGCAATCGCGAAGAGTTTTTATCACTTCGAGTATCGCGCCGTTTTGTTCGACGCGGGAATACGACATCGCGGAATAATCGAACGTTACGGAGTACGAATACTCGTTGCTTACGAGAGCCTTTCCGTTCCTGTCGAATATCTCGCCGCGCACCGCGCAAACCGACACCGTTCTCGTGGTATATTTTTCTTCGTTATCGGACTTTTTAAGTATGGACGGCGCTTCGGAATTTATCTTTCCGATAGCGATCGCATAAAAAACGCAAACCAAAACGAAAAAGACCGCAATAAAGATATATCTGTAAACAAATCCGCGTTTTTGTTGCGTATCAACGTTTTTCGGCGGCATATCATTCCTCCCGCGATCCATTCGTCGGCACGCCGCAGAGCCGCGCGCCGCAGATTTGATTTTACCATAACATTGTGTCTTTTGTGTGAACTAAATTACGCGAAAATAATATTTTGCCGCACGTTTCACGCGAAAAAACGAAAATTTCAAAAAAGCGTTTATTTTCATTTAAATTTATGTTATACTGTATCCGTCCCACCTCGTGCGTTTTTGGGGACGGCGCTTTGCCGAGAGAGGCAACGTATGCCGCACGTGCTCGTCTTTTTTGTAAGAAAAGCGCGGCGCAATGCACGGGCGTGTTCCGTCGGTAAAGAAAATTTTCGCAAGGAAAGCAGGAAATTAAAATGGAAGAATACAGCATATCTCTCAAGGCGCTGATCGAAGAATTTTCGCTCGGCACGGCGTTTTTGCCTTGCGAATCCGTCAACTTGGAGATCACGTCCGCCGAAGTGGACAGACCGGGGCTCGCTCTTACGGGCTTTTTCGAGATGTTTAAGCCCGAGAGGATACAGCTCATAGGCAATGCCGAGCACAAGTATCTCGAGGGGCTCTCGCCCGAGGAGCGCGACCGCCACATCGACAACTTTATAGGTCGCAAGCCCGCAGCGGTAATACTCACGCGCGGCTACGAGCCTTTTAACGAGCTTTTGTTGCAATGCCGCAAATTCGGCGTACCGCTGCTTAAAACGGGAGAATCCACCTCCGCATTTATGGCGGCGCTCATAGCTTACCTCAACGTGGTTCTCGCACCGCGAGTTACAAGGCACGGCGTACTTGTCGAGGTATACGGCGAGGGCATACTGCTGCTCGGCGACAGCGGCGTCGGCAAAAGCGAGACCGCGATCGAGCTCGTAAAACGAGGGCATCGTCTTATCGCGGACGACGCGGTTGAGATCAAGCGCGTTTCGGCAAAATCTCTCGTCGGATCTGCTCCCGAGATAATAAAGCACTACGTCGAACTGCGCGGTATCGGCATCGTGGACGTACGCCGACTTTTCGGTATGTCCGCCGTCAAAGAAACGGAAAAGATCGATTTCGTTATAAATCTCGAGCTTTGGCAGCAAGGCAAGATGTACGACCGCTTGGGGCTTGAGGAGCACACCATCGACATTCTCGGGATCGAATTGCCAAGCCTTACCATCCCCGTCAGCCCCGGGCGAAACCTCGCGATAATCATCGAGATCGCGGCAATGAACAACCGCCAAAAAAAGATGGGCTACAACACCGCCGAAGAATTCAACAAGCGCGTTATGGGGATGATGGGCGTTTCGCAATAAGCGGCGCGTCGCCGCGCTGCGAAAAACGCAATTCACGCCCTGCTTTATATCCGGCACGATCAAGCAAAATTCGGGTGACCGCAAAAAGCGTCACCTCCCCCGATAAAACAAAGCAAAGACCGACGTCACACGGCTGCTTTCGGCACCGTATGACGTCGGTCTTTATTTTTCGCACTTACGCGTTTGCCGCGTCGACTATCGCCGCAAACTTTTCGGGCACAAGCGACGCTCCGCCGATAAGTCCGCCGTCAACGTCGGGTTGAGCGAGCAACTCCGCGGCGTTTTTCTCGTTCATCGACCCGCCGTACTGGATCGTCGTCGCCTCGGCAACGTCGTCGCCGTAAAGTTCGGCGATAACGCCGCGAATGGTGCGGCAAGTCTGCTGAGCCTGCTCGGGGGTCGCGGTGAGACCCGTGCCGATCGCCCAAACGGGCTCGTACGCGATAATAACGTTCTTCATCTGCTCCGCGGAAACTCCCGCAAGGTCGAGTTTCGTCTGCATACCCACGATCTCGTCGGTTATGCCGCCGAGGCGCTGCTCTTTTACTTCACCGAGGCAAAGGATGACTTTCATCCCCGCCGCGAGCGCGGCTTTCGTGCGCAGATTAACGGTCTCGTCCGTCTCTCCGAAATACTGACGGCGCTCGCTGTGACCGATAATAACGTATTCGACTCCGCAAGAAGTGAGCATTTGGGCGGAAACCTCGCCCGTGTAGGCGCCTTTCTCCGCAAAATGCACGTTCTCCGCACCTATGCTTATCTTCGAGCCCGCGGCAGCCTCCATTGCGGACGCAATGGTAACGTACGGTGCGCAAAAGATAACGTCGCACTTATCCTTGCCTTCTACGAGAGGCTTTACGTTCTCTATAAATACTTTCGCCTGCGCAGGGGTAAAGTTCATCTTCCAGTTCCCTGCGATAACGGTTCTTCTCTTTGCGGGATTCATTATTCACGCCTTGCCCCCGGCACGGGGACTTCCTTTCATAATTGAGTTTGTAAACGCGGTCGACCGAAGCGAACCGCGACGAGGACGAAACGAGGACAGGGCGCACGCGCCTTGCCTCTCGCCCAAGCGGACGTCTCGCCCGACAAATCGCCGCTTCAGCCGGTAAACGAGATCTTATTTATCTTCGAGGCAAGCGATTCCGGGGAGCTCGAGACCCTCGAGGAATTCGAGCGAAGCGCCGCCGCCCGTGGAAACGTGCGTCATCTTGTCGGCATATCCGAGTTTTTCAACCGCAGCCGCAGAGTCGCCGCCGCCGATGATGGAGATAGCGCCGCTTTCCGCAACGGCATTGGCAACGGCGTTAGTACCGCCGGCAAAATGCGCCCATTCGGAAACGCCCATAGGTCCGTTCCAAACGACGGTGCCCGCGCCCTTTATCGCG
>CAZOFD010000039.1:0-6590 GCA_964579135.1 uncultured Ruminococcus sp.
GTCAAGCCACTTATTATGGGAAGTTTGCGAAAGAGTATAGTGCCGAAAAAGTCAGTGTTTACAAGGCTTTTCGGCGTTTTTTATTTCGAGATAACTTGGAGGCGGTGTCCTGCTCCCAAACCACTCGCGCTACCAACTGCGCCACACCCCGAGTTGCGCGTGAACGTATTATATCATAAATTTCGAGAAATTTCAATACCCCGAAGCGACGATTGCCGATGGCAATTTTGCGGCGCACCGAGCGGGCGATTTTTGCCCCGGAGCGGTGCGCCGTGCGGTCGTTGACGTAAGACTTCGCGAGAGCCGAGCGGGTGAGGTGCCGGCGGCAAAAAGCTCGCTCGGAGATAGGCGTTGCCTTGAGAGAACGTTAAAAGAGCTTCAGATCGTCGCAGTTGAGAAAATCGTGCGCACCTAAAAGCGAATCCGTGGGAACAAATGCCTCGGCACCGCATTTTTTGCATTTTACGTGGACGCCGCCGTCGGCTATATCGACGATAAGATCGCCGTCGGTCGACTCGTCGGGAGATTTCGGGACAACGATACCGTTTGCGTCTACCGTGCTGTTGCAACGGCAAAAGATCTTGCCCTCGCTGTCGAGATCTTTTATAACGAACGTAACGATATCAAGGATCTGTGGGTCGGGTAACACGCTTTCGTCGTCGTTCAGCGCATGAAAATCTTTGACACCGTTCTCCTCGAGCATATCGAGCAATTCGAGCTCGGAGCGCGCAAGTTCAGCCTTGACGTGATTCTCTTCGCCCAAAAATCCTACGTTTATTCCGGAATAAGGGCAGGGAAGAACGAATATATCCTTGCCGAAAAACACCGAGGCACCGACGGTGAACGTGTGCGGCTTGCCGCAAAAAATACACGGAACGCTGAGGCGAATTTTTGCGTCGTCGCCCGCGGCACTCGGCTTGACGTAAACGACGTCGAGCACGTCGTTCCCGCCGAGGGCGGCGTTTTTGCCTTTGGCAGCCGAAGGGCAATCGGGGTTTGTGCAGCGCAATCTTAAGCGATCTGCGGAGATCGAAAATATTCCGACGGCGCTCATCACGCCCGATCCGCATTCGGGACAACGGTAAGCCACGGTCGTTTTTTGAGGGGATATTATCATAGGGTGTGCCGAATTCCTTTCCGATATGAGTGGGGTGCCCGTATAAGTATATGGCGGCGGCTCGGGTTTGCCATACGCCACGGCGAAAATAAAATGCGCGGGGGAGGATCGTCTGTTTTTGTGCAAGAAACTTGCCGAAAAACGATCGCTGACGCCGACCCTCCCCGAGTATTAAGTTAAGATTTATCTGCCGGTGATTACGCCGAGAGCATCTTCGTTGAACTTGATATTATACGTTTGCTGCTGAGTTTTGTACCAAGCGGAGTAGTCGTCGTTGGCGATGTTGCTCTTCGCGGTAACGTACCAGTTTTGGTTTTTAACGCTGTCGTCGGTCTTGCCGTTGTATCGCATTACGTGGAAACCGTAATCGGACTCTACGATGCCGAGGTCGCCGATCTCGCGAGACTCGTCGAAGAGCCAATCTTCGAATTCCTCTACCATCTGACCGCGATATACGTCGGTGTAGGTGACGGCGTTGTCGTCGGTAAGGTCTTTGCCGAATTCTTCGAAAGCGGTTTGGGTGTTTTCGAGCTTTTTAAAGTCCTCAAGCGCTTTTTCCGCGTTGAGCTTCTTCTCGGCTGCGTCAGCCTCTTTGAGTTCTTTGTAGTTGCTTGCGGAAGAGTCGAGGTCGGCATAAGCGAAGAGTATGTGCGAAACGTTCCTCATATAGTCCGCTTCGTCGCGATGCGTGGTCTCGTGGATCATACAAACGGTGTATACGAACTCTTCCTCTTGCTTGCTTTCGCTCTCGTCGCCGTCGGCTTCGGTGGCGGTATCGTCTTCGGTCTTGTCGTAGATAACGGTTATATCTCCGACCTTTCTTTCGTCGTCAAATACCCATTTGTCGAGTGCGGAGGTCTTTTCGTCTTTGGGATCGGCGTAGATCTCTTCGGCTTTTTCGGATGTGGCATATTGCTTTTGGCAGGTTTCGGCGAGTTTGTCGCGGATCTTGTCCACGATCTTGCCGTAGTCGTCGCTTGCCGCTTCCGGCTCCGTTACTTCTTCGTCTTTGATAAGTTTCGAGATATATTCCGTGACGGCGGTTATATCCTCGTTGAGTTTTTCGTCGGTGGGCTTTTTGCTGTCTTCGAGATCCTTGGCTTTTTCATCGTAAAGCTCGCGAAACTGCGCGGGAATTGTGCTTATCACGTATTCCGCAACGTATTCTCTGAACTGATCGTACGATGTCGCGCCGGCGATCTTGTTCGCCGCTTCGAGGAGCTCTGCCTTCTTCGCCTCGTACTTTGCGATATCCTCTGCGGTTGCAGTGTCGCCTTCGCCTGTTTTTTCAAGCTCGGCTTCGAGCTCGAAAGAGGAGATGTCCGCGGTCAAAAAGACGGAGGGGTTTTCGTCGTAGTATTTGTTGATCATCTCTTCGGTGATATTACCCTCTATCTCGGACGTTTTTTGCTCGAGATAGTAAGACGCGAGCGTTTCGAGACGGAACGCTTTGCGCAGGTCGGATTTGTTGATTTTCGTGCCGTACAGCGTTTGGATGTATTGGTTTACCGACGTAGAATATCCGAGCTGCGAGTATGTGGCTACGTATTCTTTTGCGGAAGAGTAAAGATCGTCAAGGTCGGATTCGACAGATTTCTTTTGCTCTTTGCTGAGTTCGATACCGTTCGTATACGCTACCTCGCAGGCGATAAGTATCTGCTCTACGTACGATTTTGCCTGCGAAAGGAAGAAGTCGTACCAAGTCGTCTTGGAGCTTTCGTCGTAATACTGCGATTTGAGCGACTTGCTCGAATCGAAATCGCTGTCAAAATAGGTGATATATTGGCTGTAATATTCATACTGCGAATATATAAAATACGACATCATAGGCGCCGTGACCTTGAAGTGCTCGGTCTGCGCTACCGTTTTGACGCGGTAATTGAATCCGGTGGAGAATATCGCCGTCAAAAGTATGCAAGCGAGCAAGATGACGGCGACGACCGCGGTGGCGACGGTCGTATACAAGGTCGTTTTAGATTTTTTTGAAGTTTGCGTACCGAGCGAAGCGGCAATGGTTGCATTGGCACGCTGTTTTCTGGATCTGGTTCCTTTTCCCATAATATGTTCGGTCCTTCCTTTTTCGGGGGCGCGCTGCCGCGCCCGTTATTTTGTGCATATCTTTGCGCTGCCGCATAAAACATCCTTGCGACAAGTGCGTTTTTCGGCTCGGAGCGCAAAATACGACGAGCTTACGTTTGTTTATTATACCTTATTCGCATACGCCGAAGTATGAAATGAATGTTAACAGAATATAAACTTTTTCAAAAGACGTCGGTGCGGCGTCGGATACGAAAAAAGGTAAAGTTGCCGTTTTTCGCCGATAAGCGCTTACAGCTCCGTTATAACGGGGATTATCATCGGGTTGCGCCCCGTGCGCTGAGAGAAGAAGCGGGAAAGTTCGCGGCGTATCCTTTCGTTAAGGGCGTCGGGGTCGTAGCGATTTCTGCGCGACTCCACGGCAGAGGCAATCTCGCGCGAGGCGATACCGCGCGCTTCGGCAAGCAGCTCCTCGGACTCGGGCGCGTATACGAAGCCTTTCGAGATAATTTCGGGCGGGATGAGCATAAGTCGCGCCGTCGGGTCAATGCTTGCGGCGACGATGACTATGCCGTCCTCGGAGAGGTGTTTGCGGTCTCGCAAAACGGAGTTGCCGACGTCTCCGATGCCGTAGCCGTCTACGAGCGTGCGTCCGGCGGGAACGGAGCCGTTCCAAGCGGCGCCCCTTGTGCCGAACTCGAGAACCTGACCTATCGAACCGACGAATATGCGGTTTTCGGGTATGCCCGTGGACATCGCAAGTTCGCGGTTTGCGGCAAGATGACGCGCCTCGCCGTGCACCGGCATAAAGAATTTCGGCTTCGTAAGCTGCTGCATAAGCTTGAGTTCCTCGGCGCACGCGTGTCCCGAGGCGTGAACGCCGTCGTATATTACCTTGATACCGCTGCGTGCAAGTTCGTTTATAATGCGTCCGATCAGCTTTTCGTTGCCGGGGATGGCGCTGGAGGAGAGGACGACGAGGTCTCGCGCTCCGAGTTTGACTTGCGAATGCTCGGAGAAAGCCATTCTGTAAAGCGCCGACATCGGCTCGCCTTGGCTGCCGGTGGTTATGAGGGTGATCTCACCCGGTTTGTATCTTTTTATATCGGAGACGTCGACCATCGAGCCGACGGGGAACGACATATAGCCGAGGTCCGTAGCCGCGGAGACGATGTTCGTCATACTGCGCCCCGTGACGGCTACCTTTCTTCCGTGGCGCAGCGAGATGTCGACAATCTGCTTGACGCGGTGAACGTTTGAGGAGAAAGTCGCTATTATGATGCGACGATCCGCATTGGCGGTAAAGATATCCTCGAGCGTTCCGCCGACGCTTCGCTCGGAGGGGGTAAAGCCGCCGTGCTCGGCGTTCGTCGATTCGCACAGCAAGAGTTTTACTCCGCGTCTGCCTATCTCGCCGAGCCTTGTGATATCCATCATATCCCCATCGATGGGGGTAACGTCGAGTTTAAAGTCGCCCGTGTGCAGGATGGTGCCGCAAGGCGTCGATATCGCGAGAGCGCACGCGTCGGCTATGGAGTGGTTGACGTGGATAAATTCCACCTCGAACGCGCCGAGCTTGACTTTGCTGCCCGCCTTGACCGTGTTCAGTTTCGGTGTGTAGCCGAGCCTGTGCTCGACAAGTTTGTTTTTTACGATGCCGAGCGTAAGCGCGGTGCCGTAAACGGGAACGTTGAAACTGCGAAGAAGGTAGGGCACGGCGCCGACGTGGTCCTCGTGACCGTGCGTCAGTACGACGCCGCGTATCTTTTCGCGGTTTGCCTCGAGATACGTGAAATCGGGGATAACGAGATCGACTCCGAACATATCGTCGTCGGGAAAGCCGATGCCGCAGTCTACGATCAGCATATCGTTGTCGTATTCGATAACGGTGATATTTTTTCCGATCTCGTCAAGTCCGCCGAGCGGAATAACGCACACTTTTTTCTCGTTTTTTGCTTGTTTTGCGTTTTTTTGGCGCGTGTGCGCGGTGCCGTCCCCGCGCTTTTCGCCCCGTTCGGTTGTCGCGTCGGCGCGAACCGAGCGTTTTTGACTTTTTTTGCGCGCGGGTGCGGCGGTCTCTTCGGCAACGTTTGCTGCCGCGGTTTGTCGTTCCGTGCGCTCTTCGTTCGTTCCGCGTTTGCGCGGCTGTCTCTTCTTTTTGGGGCGTTCGGCGTTGTTTTCCGCCGTGTTCTGCGCGGGTTGGGAGGCGACCGTTATCGTCGCCTCGGTTACCGGCGCGGTGCCGTTTGCGTTTTTTCTTGGCATTTAGTCTCCTTTTGATTAAAAAAATCCGTGCGACAACAGCCCCCCGACGGGAGGGTTGTCGATAGCGTTATTAAATATATGCAGCCCGCGGATTTGTCTACCGCGGATATTTACCTCTCGTTATTATACACGAACGGTCGGGATTTGTCAAGATAAAGATAAAATACGTCGCAACGTATGCCGCGACGCGGCAATCAAAGCCACGCGCGTGCTATCTCGAAGCACAACGCGGCGAGTGCAGATGCGGCAAATCCGAGGGAAAATAGCAACGCGTCCCGCTTGTGCGGTGCGCGAGAGCCGATATTCGAGCCGGGGGCGTGGGATACTATCCGCTCCGCTTCGCGCAGGAGTGTTTCACCGTCGAGAGGCGGGCGTTGTCTTCCTTTTCTCTCGGCGCAGGCTTGCTTTTCGCGGACTTTTTTGCGTTGCATTTTTGCCTCCTTTCGGGGCGGCGGTCGTTGTGCTAAGATTATTTGCCGCGGATGTGCCGAGAAATTCACTTTTTTCGCTTCCGAAGTTTTTACGTACCTTGCAAAGCGGTAAGCCAAGGCGGCTGAAGCGCGAATTTTGCCGAAAAGAGCTTGCTTTGCGCACAAAATGACTTGCTCGCCGCCAAAAAAGTAAAAAAATTCTAAATTTGTCGAAGGCTGTTGACATCGCGCCGATTTTGTGTTATATTTATCACACCTCACAAGAAAGGAAATGCGATATGAAGTCCACAGGTGTCGTTCGAAAAGTTGACGAACTCGGCAGAATAGTGCTTCCGATCGAGCTGCGCAAATCTCTCGATATAAACGTTAAGGATCCCGTTGAGATATTTGTAGATAACGAGCGCATTGTTCTGCAAAAATATTGCCCTGCGTGCATTTTTTGCGGTAATGCGGACAACGTTGTTTATTATAACGGAAAGAGGATCTGCTCGGATTGTCTTGACGCGATAAAATCGAATTTTTAAGTTTTGAGCTCCGAAAGCGACCTGTCGGCGAAAAATCCGCCGACAGGTCGCTTTTTTGTTCCGCTTTTTCGTACCGACCTCAGCGCACGGCACTCACGTCGAAAGCGGGGTTGAAAGCGTAAAAATTCTTTCCGTCAAGTCTGTCCTGCGTTATGCGCATAGCGTCACCGAAACGGGAAGATACAAGTAAACTTCTCCTTAAAAATGACGCTCGGT
>CAZOFD010000040.1:0-5044 GCA_964579135.1 uncultured Ruminococcus sp.
GCGACCTGTATCGGCGGCGCTATCCGCGACCCGCTCTCCGGCAGGTCGTACGTATACGCCGCTATGCGCGTTACCGGTGCCGCAGACCCGACAAAACCCGTTTCCGAAACGCTCGTCGGCAAGCTGCCGCAAAGAAAGATCGTTACCACGGCGGCAGCCGGATACTCCTCGTACGGCAACCAGATCGGTCTTGCCACGGGTATGGTCGACGAGATATACCATAGCGGATATGCCGCAAAAAGAATGGAGATCGGTGCGGTAATAGCCGCTGCTCCCGCGCAAAACGTTCGCCGCGAACGCCCCGAGGCAGGCGACGCGGTGATACTGCTCGGCGGCAGAACCGGACGCGACGGTATCGGCGGCGCGACCGGCTCCTCCAAGGCTCACGACTCTCGCTCGGTAGAAAATTGCGGTGCGGAAGTTCAAAAAGGCAACGCCCCCGAGGAGCGCAAACTCCAGCGCTTGTTCCGTAACGCCGAGGCTTGCCGTATGATAAAGCGTTGCAACGATTTCGGCGCGGGCGGCGTTTCGGTCGCCGTCGGCGAACTTGCAGACGGACTCGATATCGATCTCGGCGCAGTTCCGAAAAAATACGAGGGACTTGACGGCACCGAAATCGCCATAAGCGAATCACAAGAGAGAATGGCTGTCGTCGTCGCGGCAAGTGACGTCGAGCGCTTCGCTCGAATCGCCGATTCCGAAAACCTCGAAGCAACCGTTATAGCCACCGTTACCGACAAAGGGCGGCTTCGTGCTTTTTGGAACGGCAAGGCGATAATCGACCTTTCGCGCGAGTTTTTGAACTCGAACGGCGCCGAAAAGCATATTGACGTCGCAGTCGACGCGCCCTTGCCGTATGCGAAAAAAGCGTGCGGCACGTTCGGCGACGAATATCGCGCTCTCGTATCCGACCTCAACGTTTGCTCAAAGCGCGGGCTCGGCGAGCGCTTCGATTCGACTATCGGCGCCGGCACCGTGCTTATGCCTTTCGGCGGCAAGCATCAGCTCACCCCCATCCAAGCGATGGTGCACAAGATCTCGGTCGAAAAAAAGCATACGGACGACTGCTCGTTTATGGCGTGGGGGTACAACCCTTTTATAAGCGAAAAAAGCCCGTATCACGGCGCTTATCTTGCCGTTGTCGAAAGCGTTTGCAAGCTGATAGCCACCGGCGCGGCGTTTGAGGACGTTTATCTGACCTTCCAAGAATATTTCGAAAAGCTCGGGCGCGACCCTCACCGTTGGGGCAAGCCTCTTGCCGCGCTTCTCGGCGCTTTTAAAGCGCAGACGGATCTCGGAATCGCGTCTATCGGCGGCAAGGACTCTATGAGCGGCTCGTTCGAGGGGCTCGACGTTCCGCCCACGCTCGTTTCTTTCGCGGTCACGACGGGCAAAACCGACGACGTTATATCAAACGACGCAAAAAAGGCGGGGCACAAACTGATACTCGTTCGCCCGAAATATACCGCCGACTCTTTGCCCGACCCCGCGTCGCTTAAAGAATGCTTCGATACGGTAACGAAACTTATGCGCGAGGGCAAGGTATACGCGGCATACACGCCAACCGTCGGCGGCATAGCCGAGGCGGTATACAAGATGTGTATAGGCAACGCTCTGTCGTTCGATTTCGACACGCACCTCGGCACGGACGAGCTGTTCGCTTACAATTACGGCGCATTTCTCCTTGAGGTTGAAAAGGAGACGCCCGGCGAGACCGTCGGATACTTTACGGACAGCGGAGTTATGAGATACGCCGACGAAAGCGTGTCTCTTGCCGCCCTCTCCGCACTGTACGAGGGCAAGCTCGAGAGCGTATTCCCGTGCCGCGAGGGCGAAAAAGCTCGCACGTACGAAAAATTCGAGTACTTTTCAGCCAAGCGCGCTCCCGGAGTTATAAACGTTGCGCGCCCCAAAGTAGTTATCCCCGTATTCCCGGGAACGAACTGCGAAATGGATTCGGCAAAAGCCGTTGAGGATGCCGGAGCCGAGGCGGAAGTGTTCGTCATAAACAACCTCACGCAAAACGGTATCGCGCATAGCGTCGAGCGCTTTGCGGCAAAGATCGCGCAGTCGCAGATAATATTTATCCCCGGCGGCTTTTCCGGCGGTGACGAGCCCGACGGCTCGGGCAAATTCATTATGGCGTTTTTCCGCAACGGCGAGGTCAAAAACGCCGTCCATTCGTTGCTTGACGATCGCGGCGGTCTTAGGGGCGGTATCTGCAACGGCTTCCAAGCTCTCATAAAGCTCGGGCTCGTGCCTTACGGTCACATCACCGATACCGACGCCGATTGCCCGACGCTAACCTTTAACAATATCGCGCGCCACCAGTCGAAACTCGTCAGAACGCGCATCGCATCAAACAAGTCTCCTTGGCTCGCGAAGACAGAGGTCGGCGATATTTATACCGTTGCGATATCTCACGGCGAAGGAAAGTTTATCGCCTCCGACAAACTCGTGGCGTCCCTTGCCGCCGGCGGACAGATAGCAACGCAATACGTCGATCCGAACGGCGAGCCCACGTCCGATATACGCTATAACCCCAACGGCTCCGCATTTGCGATAGAGGGCATAACCTCGCCCGACGGGCGCGTGCTCGGCAAGATGGGGCACAGCGAGCGCATAGGCAACGGACTGTATAAAAACGTTTACGGCGAATACGATATAAAGATGTTCGCCTCCGCGGTGGAGTATTTCAAAAAGCTCTGATAACCCGCTCCCGAAAAATACGCCACGGAGCCGACGCATGACACCGACTATTACCGATTTTACGGAGGAACACAAAGAATGGGATATAAAACGGATATCGAGATAGCTCAGGAAAGTAAGCTGCGCCACATCAAAGAGATAGCCGCAACGGCGGGTATCGACGACACGTACCTTGAGCAATACGGGAATTTCAAGGCGAAGATCGACCTTTCACTGATGAACGAAAGCAAAAGGAGCAACGGCAAGCTCGTTCTCGTAACCGCTATCACCCCCACCCCCGCTGGCGAAGGAAAAACAACGACTACCATCGGTCTTGCCGACGGTTTGCGAAAAATAGGAAAAAATGCCGTAGTCGCTATGCGCGAGCCGTCGCTCGGTCCCGTATTCGGCGTCAAGGGCGGCGCTGCCGGCGGCGGATATGCGCAGGTCGTCCCGATGGAGGACATAAATCTTCATTTTACGGGCGATTTTCACGCGATCGGCGCGGCAAACAATCTGCTTGCCGCAATGATAGACAACCACGTCTTCCACGGCAACAAGCTCAACATCGATCCGCGACGCATTACTTGGAAAAGATGCGTGGATATGAACGACAGGCAACTGAGATACGTTACCGACGGACTCGGCGGGCGCCTTAACGGTATGCCGCGCGAGGACGGATACGATATCACGGTCGCCTCCGAGATTATGGCGATATTCTGCCTTGCCGAATCTTTGTCAGATCTTAAAAAGCGGCTTGCCGCCGTTATCATAGGCTACACGTACGATAACGAGCCCGTGACCGCGGGCGACCTCGGTGCCGTCGGCGCAATGGCTGCCTTGCTTAAGGACGCCCTTAAGCCCAATCTCGTGCAAACGCTCGAGGGCACGCCCGCATTGGTTCACGGCGGGCCGTTCGCAAACATCGCGCACGGGTGCAACTCGGTGATAGCGACGAAAATGGCGATGAAACTCGCGGATTATACGATCACCGAGGCCGGCTTCGGCGCAGATCTCGGCGCCGAAAAGTTCCTCGATATCAAATGCCGCGTCGCAGGTTTGCGCCCCGACGCCGCGGTGGTCGTGGCAACGGTAAGAGCGCTCAAGATGCATGGTGGCGTTGCGAAAAACGACCTCGGCAGAGAAGACCTTGCAGCACTTTCCGGCGGTATCGGCAACCTTTTGCGTCACGTTTCCAACATCAAAAACGTTTTCGGTTTGCCTTGCGTTGTCGCCGTCAACCGTTTTCCCACGGATACCGACGCGGAAATAGCGCTTGTTATCGAGAAGTGTAGGGAACTCGGAGTTAACGTCGCGCTCTCCACGGTATGGGCGGACGGCGGCAAGGGCGGCATCGAGTTAGCTCGCGAGGTAGTTCGCCTTTGCGAAGCGGAAAACAATTTTTCGTTTGCATACGATTGCAACGCCTCGATAGAGGACAAGATCCGCGCCGTTGTTCAGAAGATCTACGGCGGAGACGACGTAGTCGTTTCTCCGACGGCAAAAAAGGATATGGATCGCCTCACCGCGCTCGGTTTCGGGCACTTGCCGGTATGTATGGCAAAAACGCAATACAGCTTTTCCGACGATCCGTCGCGTCTCGGCGCGCCTTGCGGGTTCAAAGTAAACGTAAGGACTGTCAAAGTCTCGGCAGGCGCAGGCTTTATCGTCGCTCTTACGGGCGACATTCTGACTATGCCGGGGCTGCCAAAATCGCCCGCCGCAGAGCGTATCGACGTTGACGACAACGGCAAGATAATCGGTTTGTTTTAAATTTTTGTTCGCCGACTTCGCCGAAAAATAATCGGTTCTGATATTTCCGCCTCGAAATCGGAGGGAACGCAAAATACAAAACAATCTACGTCGTGGGTTGCAATAACGCTTTTGTTAATATTTTTCTTTCCCGTAGGCATAGTTTTTATGATCAAAAACTTATAAGTGAGAAGTTTTCTTACCGTAAAAACGGGAAATCTTTAAAAACGGTCGGTATCGTGCTGTTTTGTCTCGCCGGTATTTATTTGATTCCGAGTATAACCGAAGACGTGCAAAGCGCCGAAATTAAAGCCGTACAAAAAATCGATAGCCGAAAAAACGGCTAAATACGTGCGCGAGGGCGGAGCGTTTTCATACACTCCGCCCTCGTTGCTTATACGACTGCAAAATCACTTTTAAAAGCAAATAATCCGAACTCATCGCCGTTGTTGACGAGGTTCGGATTATTTTAATCGGGCAAGCTGTATCCCCCCAAAAACGCTCTTTATTACAAAAGAAGCTCGTTTGGGGTTTGGCTTTGGCGGAGCCGACGTTTCACCCGTCGAACCGCTCCGGGGTTCGACGGGTGGTTAAATTGGTGGAG
>CAZOFD010000041.1:0-1594 GCA_964579135.1 uncultured Ruminococcus sp.
CACAGATCCCCGACGACGACGCATCCGCCAAGCCCATACCCGACCCCTGCCTCGGCCGGGAAAAGAGCGAAAGGCTGATATCCGATATCGCCGAGGTGCTCTGACAGATTTCGGCTCCGCACGCAAAAGAGGCGTGCGGAGCCGATTCTCGTCGATTGTGCTTGACTTTTTTTATTGCGTATGATATATTATACTTATTATAAAAAATCATACTATGCGAGGTATGTCGGTATGGAAAGAACGATGATCTCCGCTGTCGAGCCCGGTCGGGTAAAGATCGCGGGATTTGTGGAAAATTTGCGCAACAAGCGCACTATGGCGTTTATAGTTATAAGGGATATTTCGGGCAAGATACAGGTAACGCTCGACAAGGGCGCACACCCCGAACTCGTTGAGGTTGTGGACGCGCTCACGCTCGACTCCGTCGTCACCGTCGAGGGCGAGTGTGTAGCCAGCGAATACGTTAAATTGCGCGGTATGGAGATCTTGCCGAGCAGTATTCGTATAGAGTCGATAGCGGACGCTTTGCCGATAAAAGAGGATTCCGCGATAGATTCGCGCCTCGATTACCGTTGGGTGGACCTCCGCAGCGAGCGCAACACGCTCATCTTCCGCGTGCAAACGGAGATGACGGCGGCAATGCGCGATTTTCTTCTCGAGCGCAACTTCCTCGAGTTCCATTCGCCGAAAATCATAGGCGCCGCTTCCGAGTCCGGCTCCGAGGTGTTCAAACTCGATTACTTCGATCGTGACGCGTATCTCGCGCAGTCGCCGCAGTTTTACAAGCAAATGGCTATGGCGGCGGGCTTTGAGCGTGTTTTCGAGTGCGCACCCGTATTTCGCGCCGAGAAGTCGCACACGAACAAGCACACTACCGAGTTCACCGGATTCGATCTCGAGTTCAGCTATATAGATTCGTTCCGCGACGTTATGAAACTCGAAGAGGAGATGCTTACGTACACCGTGCGCCGCGTTGCGGAAAAGTTCGGCGACGATATCAAGCGTCTTTTCGGGCTCGATACGCCCGTGCCCACCGCGCCTTTCCCCGTGCTCAGCGTCGTCGAGATATATCGCCTGCTTGAGGAGCGGTACGGATATATCGTCCCCGAATCCGAAAAAGGCGACCTTACCACCGACGCCGAGAGGATGACGTATCGTCTGGCGCAGGAGATGTTCGGTCACGAGTTTATGTTCGTAACGGATTTCGCCGCCGACAAGCGCCCGTTCTATCATATGCGCGACGAAAACGGCGTGCCCCAAGGCTACGACCTTATTTGGCGCGGCGTCGAGATCACCTCGGGCGCGCAGCGCGAGCACAGGTACGACCGGCTTTGCGCCAACGCAGCCGAAAAGGGTCTTGACGAGGACGTCAAGTTCTATACGCAGTTCTTCAGATACGGTTGCCCTCCGCACGGCGGCTTCGGTATCGGCGTGGACCGTATGACGATGCTTTTCCTCGGTATCCCGATTAAAGAGGCGATGTTTATCTTCCGCGGACCCGACAGGCTCAATCCTTAAAAACGATTTTTCCCCGCCGCATTTCGCGGCGGGGATTTTTTCGTCCCGATTTTCGCGCTGCGCCTCGCCCCGTGCC
>CAZOFD010000041.1:1694-4600 GCA_964579135.1 uncultured Ruminococcus sp.
CGCATTTTTTCTTGACAAAACGAAGCGTTTATGCTAAAATATCAAATGGATATATGTTTGTTGATATATCCGCCCTTGAAATAATATGTAAATTATTGCAAAAAAACAGAAAAGGAGGTGCAAACGAAATGAATGAATGGCTTAAGATCCTCATCTTTTGCGCCGGCGGGCTGATATGCGGCGCCGTTATCGGCATTTTCGTCGGTATCGCAATTCGCAAAAAAACAGCCGAAAAGGTTCTCGGCGTCGCCGAAGAACGCGCGAAAAAGATAGAGGAAGACGCAAAAGTCAAAGCGGAGATCGAGTCGAACCGTATGATCGTGGAGGCGCAAAAGGATATCAACCGTCTGCGCAGCGAAACGGAGCGCGAACTCAAGGAGCGCCGCACTGAGGTCTCGCGTTCGGAGCGCAGGCTCGTGCAAAAAGAGGAAAATCTCGACAAAAAGACCGACCAGCTCGAGCGCAAAAACGACCAGCTCGACGCCAAACTGCGCGAAAACGACGCGATAAGGGAAAAGATAGAGAATACCCTTGCCGAGCAGCAAAAAACGCTCGAGCAGATATCCGGTCTTACCGCCGAGGAGGCGAAAGCGGAGCTCGTCGCCAACCTCGAGTCGTCCGCAAAATTCGATTTTGCACAACGGCTCGCAGAGCTTGAGGCTGAGTTCAAGGACGAAGCGGACGATCGCGCCCGCGAGATAATCACTATGGCGATCCAGCGATGCGCCGCCGATCACGTCGCGGAGACGACGGTAACGGCAGTTCAGATCCCGAGCGAGGATATGAAAGGGCGCATCATAGGCAGAGAGGGCAGAAATATACAAAAACTCGAGACTCTCACCGGCGTCGAGCTGATAATCGACGACACGCCCGACGCGATAACCCTTTCGGGCTTCGATCCCGTTCGCCGAGAGATAGCGCGTCTCGCACTCGAAAAACTTATCGCCGACGGCAGGATACACCCCGCCCGTATCGAGGAAATGGTCGAAAAGGCAAGGCGCGAGGTCGAGGCGGGCATCAAGCAGGCGGGCGAGCGCGCGACGTTCGAGGTCGGCGTTCACGGTCTCAATCCCGAACTGCTTAAACTTCTCGGCAGACTTCGTTACAGAACGAGTTACGGGCAAAACGTGCTCAAGCACTCAGTCGAGGTCGCTTTCCTCGCCGGTATGATGGCGGAGGAGCTCGGAGTCGACGCCGCAACCGCGCGCCGCGCGGGTCTGCTGCACGATATCGGTAAGGCTTTCCCGCACGACGTTGAGGGCACTCACGTTCAGATAGGCGTAAACGCGCTCAAAAAATATCGCGAAAGTCGCGAGGTTGTGCACGCCGTGGAGGCGCATCATAACGACGTCGAGCCGCAGACCGTTATCGCGGTGCTCGTTCAGGCGGCGGACGCGATATCCGCAGCCCGTCCCGGCGCAAGGCGCGAGGATCTCGAAAATTACATCAAGCGGCTCCAAAAGCTCGAGGAGATCGCGGTGTCCTTTGCCGGCGTAGACAAGGCTTTCGCTATCCAAGCCGGTCGCGAGCTGCGCGTTATGGTCAAGCCCGAGGACGTTACCGACGACGGAATGAAGATCGTTGCCCGCGATATGGCACAAAAGATCAAAGAGGAAGTCAAGTACCCCGGTCAGATCAAAGTTCATCTTATCAGGGAGTCGCGTGCCGTCGACTACGCCAAGTAAGGCGGCGTCTCACGTCTTTCCCGATGGGCTCTGCTCGACGAGCTGCGCCCGAGGAGCTACGCTCAATTGGCTCCTACGTTTCTCGCGCCGCAATGCGCAAAACTTCTCATCAAACGGTACCGAAAGGAATCTTCATATATATTTATATAAAGCTCCCGAGGATGCAAAGCGGCTTTGCCGCGTGAGAATATATTTCGAGGTGCGCGATTATAGCGCATCTCGATTTTTATTTGGCAAAATTGCACAAACAAAACGACGCAAATTGAAGTAAAAGTGACGAAGATCAGCCGCAATGTTGACAAGTTTGTGATTTGCCTGTATAATAACCTTACAAGAATCATTTTATTTTTTTGAAAGGAAAAATGCAATGAAAAAGATTATTTCCGCAATTCTTTCGGTTGTGATGATAGCTTCCGTCTTCGCGATGGCTCTCATCCCCGCAAGCGCTGCAAATCTCGATTTCAAGCTCACCGATTTTAAGTTTAAGAGGGCTAATCCACCGTGTTACCGAGGGCAACAACGCTCACGACGACACTGTCGCTACGATAAGCGGCACGAGCATCAACTTCAAGGGCAACGATGACGTTGCGAAGGATAAGTCCGAGATCTGGGGCGTTGACCTTGAGAACTACGACAAGGATTATGCCTACACCCTTACTTACAAGGTAAAAGCCAACAACGACCTCAGCGAAGTCGGCGTAGGTATCGTTTACGACACTTCTGTCAAGTACACCACCAATCAAAAAGACCACGGCAACGACAAATACTGGGTATCCGAAGGCGTCAGATATAAAAACAGCGTCGAATTTTTCTTCGGCTCGTTCGGCAAGGATTGCCGCGACTTCTGCCTCAGAAACTCTTCGAACGGTTCGACGCTTGAGAACGGTAAAAACGTTACCGTAGGCTGGGGTCATTCCGGCATCAACGACACCGACACCGTTGACAAGATTGATCTTTCAACCCTTAAGTATGACAGCGAGGGCTTTGTCGACGTAAAGATTACCCTTGCGTACAACAAGGATACCGACAAGATCGTCTACAGTATGGCTTATCTTACCAACGACGGTTGGGTAACCCGTATCTCCGCAAACGTTAAGGAAGCCGATACCCTTGCCGTAGGCGTATATTTCCTGTTCAAGCAGAGAGACACCAGCAAGGTTAAGTGTGACGTTACCTTTAAGAATATGTCGCTCACCAAGACCTCGCTTACCGCTCCCGAAA
>CAZOFD010000042.1:0-4591 GCA_964579135.1 uncultured Ruminococcus sp.
CCCCGAGATAATCAAGCAGGCATTCGAGCAAACTCACGCCGGCAGAGATTATATTATCGACAACGTTATCCTTAAGGCGATATCCGCGCCCAGAGCGGAGGTCAACGCTTGCGCACCGAAGATGATGACCGTTAAGATAGATCCCGACAAGATCCGCGAGGTAATAGGCAAGGGCGGTTCCGTTATCCAAAAGATTACCGCCGACACCGGTGCGAAGATCGACATCGAGGACGACGGAACCGTATATATCGCAGCTGTAAACCGCGCTTCCGCGGACGCTGCAAAAGCCGTTATCGACGCTATATGCTTCGAGCCCGAAGTCGGCTCGGTATATACGGGCAAAGTTACCGGAATCAAGGAGTTCGGTTGCTTTGTCGAGTATGCTCCCGGCAAAGAGGGAATGGTTCACATCTCGAAGATATGCTCTCGCAGACTCGACAAGGTCGAGGAGGTTCTCTCGCTCGGAGATACCGTTAAGGTAAAATATATGGGTCTCGATAAAAAGGGCAGACCCGACTTCTCCATAAAAGACGCCGAATAAAAGCAGGACGAAATCGTTTTGAGCCGCCGCGGGCGGCTCGAAACGCGCGGCAAGCCGTATTTCGCTCGGTTTCGGCGAGCGAAAACGTAAGTTAAGAAAGGAATGTGCAAAATGAACGAACGCGATTCGAAAACACGCAATTACCAAACCGGCACCCACCTCTCCCGCAGCGAGATCCTGCGCCGTCGCAAACAAAAACAGCTCGTTCTCGTGTGCGTTTGCGCATTGCTTGCCGTTCTCCTCGTTTTGGCTCTCGTTATGGTGGCGATAAACCTCGGCTTCGGGGACGAGACGACGGATCTCGGCGGATCGGGCGCAACCCCCGAAGAAAAGCACGAGATCGCCCACGCATACGACGGCGACGCGAAGACGTATGCCGTTTGCGGTAAGGAACAGCGTGCCGGAGCGTATATGATATTCACCCTCGGCGAAAACGTCGATATCGGCGGCGTGGGTATTGTTTCCGCTCATACAAGCGACTATATCAGAAGCGCGGACGTCGAGCTTTCACCGGACGGCACGGAATGGACGAAGATCGGTACGTTTATAGCAAGTACGAACGACTCGTCGGAGCAAAAGATATCGCTTGAGACAACGGTCGCGGCAAAATACGTTCGTATCGTTTTGACGTCCGACGCGGATGCCGCGTGGGTCGTTAACGAACTGACGGTCTACTCCGCATCGGGCAAAACCGTATCGATAGACAGCGCGATGATATCCGCCGGCTCGGGCTCTTCCGCCGGCACGGGCGACGCGAGCACCGTCGAGCCGGAAAAGCAATATAACGTTATAAATAAGACGGGCAGCGATCTCGGCGCGGGCACTCTCGTTCTCGTAGACGCTTTGCACGTATACAAATTCCCGCCATCCGAGATCAAAAACGTTGTCAACCTCTATGGCAATTTTGCGGGCTCGGTTGCGGATAACACGTATTGTTTGCTCAACGGCGTCGCGTTTGAAAAACTTAACGCTTTGGCGCTCGAGCTGGGCAAGCAAACGGGCAACGCGAAGTATCTTATCGTTCAAACGAACGGCGGATACCGTTCGTACGAAACGCAAGCCGCGCTGTACGAAAAATATAAGGACTCCGCTGCGGAGGTCGGATATACCGACCACCATACCGGCTACGGAGTTAATCTCGATTTGTTTATAGATTCATGGATTTTTTCGTTTGACGAGCAGTCGAGCGTTACCGAAAGGAACGCGATCATAACCGCTGCGAGAACGTGGATAACCGCCAACGCGGCGGATTACGGTTTCGTTCGTCGTTACCCGCCCGAAAAGTCGTCCGTTACGGGCGTTTCGTCGACCTCGGACGCTTGGCATTTCCGTTACGTCGGGTATCCCCACGCAAAGATAATGGCGGCAAACAACTATTGCCTTGAGGAATATCTCGTGTACCTGCAAAACTTTACTTTCGAGGGCTCGCATCTCGAGTGGGCGGACGGGACCAATTCCTACGAGATATATTACGTTGCCGCCGACAAGGACGGCAATGCCGAGATAAAGGTGCCGATAGGCGCGAATTACGAGATATCCGGCGATAATTACAGCGGATATATAGTTACCGTTAAAAAGTAAAATCAAGTATCATTCTCTTGTTTCGAGAACGATCAAGGAAAGCAAATGGACCGAATTTACAGATCGAGGCTGATTTGTTTGTGCCTGATCTTTCCCGTGGCACTTGCCGCTCTCGGCGGGTGCGGGGTGATCACGATAGACCGAGGGGGGGCGCAGACAACGGGCGCCCCCTCTTCTTCGCAAGTTACTGCGTTGCCGGATTTTGAGACGACCGAGCCGCAGGGCGGCACCGCCGCTTCGGGCGCGCCCGAGAGCACGCCCGCGCCGGACGTGTACGAGCCGACCTCGCGCAAGTATGAGGCGGAGGCGCGACTTGAGGCTTTGCGAAAAAAATACGATATAGATCTTTCCGATACCGCGATAACGGTGGTTGCCGCGACGAACGCGGAATGCGTTGTGTGCTCGAGCGACACCTCACCGATGTATTCCGTAACGGAAGAACGCGATAAAATGATCAAAGAGGCGTTCGGCTGCGATATATACTATACTTTTGCCGAGGCGGAGACAATTCGTCGCGAGCTTTCTGAAGCTGTGAAAAAAGGCGATTATTATGCCGATCTGCTCGTGCTTTCGGATGCGGACGCGAAGAACTTTTATGCCGAGGGGCTTTTAAAACCGCTTTCTCAACTGCCTTTTTACGGCGAGACGGGGACGGCGTATGCCGATTCCTCTTCCGCGGCGGATTATGCCGACGGAACGTACGTTTTGTTCTTTAACAAAGCGTTGGCGGGGAGCGAACTTACCGAGAGCCTTTACTCCCGCGTACTGAACGGAAAGTGGACGTGGGAAGCGTTTATCGCGGTATTGCGCGAATATTCCGCAAACGGCGATATTTCCCTTGCGATCGGAAACGGCGAAAAGACCGCACTCGGGCGCGTGCTTGCGGCGAGGAGCCGGAGCTCGCGCACGGCGGCTGCTTATTCCGCGCAGATAAGCGGTGCGGGGCTTTACGCTTCGACAAAAGAAAAAAGCGGCAAAGAACTCTTCGGAGAGGGCAAGGCTCTGTTTTTTATGTCGACCCTTTCGGACGGCAGAGCAAGCGAGCTTTTCGGAACGGATATGGGGCTTTTGCCACTGCCCTGTGACGAGGACGTCGTGCCGTGCGTCGTCGAGATCGAGTCTCGCCCCGTGATCTGCGTTGCAGCCAATACCGTGCGCCTCGAGGGAGCGGGGCTTGTGTTGCTTGCTATGGACGCTGCGGGCGGGGAATGGCTGAACGACAGATATGCCGAGGGTGCCGTTCGGATTTTTTTGCGAGACAACGATTCGTTTTTTACCCTGCGCGCGATCCTTGCCGAGCGCGAGCGATCACTCGGGTAGCGGCGGCACCGTATCGTTTTTTTGCGGCGAGCTCGCTGCTCGAGGTACGCTTCGCACCGGTGCGCGCGATTTTGCCGATGTCGGGTTTTGGCTTTCGTACGGGGCGATAAGGTCGAGGATGCCGCACGTCGAGCGGCAAAACGGCAAAAACTCACGCCCGCGTTCGCAAAAAAGCAAAAATACTCTTGATAAAATTTTTCGTTTGTGATACACTAAGGTTTGGTAAAATAATGAAAGGACGGGTTTGAATATGACCTACAATAAAAAGACTATCGAAGACGTTAACGTTTCCGGTAAAAAAGTCCTCGTTCGTTGCGATTTTAACGTTCCGCTTAAGGACGGCGTTATCACTTCGGACAAGCGCATAGTCGAAGCGCTGCCGACGATCAAATATTTGCTCAATGAGGGAGCTGCCGTTATCCTTTGCTCGCATATGGGCAAGCCCAAGGGCGAGGTAAATCCCAAATATTCCCTCGCTCCCGTTGCCGCTCGTCTCAGCGAGCTGCTCGGTATAAACGTACCTCTCGCACCCAACACGATCGGCGACGAAGCAAAGGCTATGGCTGCCGCTCTGCGCCACGGCGAGGCAATGCTTCTCGAGAACACCCGCTTTGACAAGAGAGAAGAAAAGAACGACCCCGAATTCGCCAAGGAACTCGCTTCGATGGCTGAGATCTTCGTAAACGACGCATTCGGTGCGGCTCACCGTGCTCACGCTTCCACCGCCGGAGTCGCTATGTTCGGCGGACTGCCCGCCGTATGCGGATATCTTATCAGAAAAGAGATCTCCATTATGGGTAAAGCGCTCGAGGATCCCGCACGTCCGTTCGTGGCAATCCTCGGCGGAGCAAAGGTGTCCGACAAGATCGGCGTTATCAACAACTTGATCGAAAAGGTCGACACGCTTATCATCGGCGGCGGTATGGCGTACACGTTCTTTAAGGCTATGGGCTACGAGATCGGTACCTCCATTTGCGAAAACGACAAGATCGACCTCGCGAAAGAAATGCTTGAAAAGGCAAAGAACAAGGGAGTTAATTTCCTGCTTCCCGTGGACAATATCGTGGGTAAAGAGTACGACGAGAACACGGAATATATGCCCGTCGACTCCGACAACATTCCCGACGGTTGGATGGGTCTTGACATCGG
>CAZOFD010000043.1:0-4407 GCA_964579135.1 uncultured Ruminococcus sp.
GGACTTGCCGTATACGTCGTCGTCGCAGATCTTTTGGTTGCCGTCCTCTATATAGCTCTCTATCATAAAGCCCTTTACAAGGCGACGAACCGCGGGGTCGTACCTGCAGGAATGGAGCACCTCTTTGGCTATGCGAGGCTGCTCGAGGTACTTTTTGCCGGAGTTCGCGTGGTTCGTGTCTATTATGACCGCGGGGTTTTGCAGCCCGGACGCGGCATAGGTCTCGCAAAGAGAGATCAGATCCTCGTAATGATAGTTCGGCAACGACTGCCCGTGCTTGTTGACGTAGCCGCGCAGAATGGCGTGCGCCAAAGGATTGCCCTGCGAGCGCACCTCCCAACCTCTGTATATAAAAGTATGCTTATGCTGAGCGGCGGTGATCGAATTCATCATAACGGAAATATCTCCACCCGTGGGGTTCTTCATCCCCACCGGGATATCGAGCCCGCTTGCCGTAAGACGATGACTTTGATTCTCCACCGAGCGCGCGCCGACGGCAACGTAAGACAAAAGATCGTTAAGATAGCGATGATTGTCGGGATAAAGCATCTCGTCGGCACAGCACATACCCGTTTCGCTCATAGCGCGCAGGTGCAGTTGCCTTATGGCTATAACGCCCTTCAGCATATCGGGCTCCGCGTTCGGGTCGGGTTGGTGCAGCATCCCCTTATATCCGTCGCCCGTGGTACGCGGCTTGTTTGTGTATATGCGCGGGATCAAAATCAGTTTATCCGCGACCTTTTCCTGTACACGTCGCAGGCGGGAGACGTAATCGAGCACCGCGTCCTCCCTATCAGCCGAGCACGGACCTATAACGAGAATCATTTTGCCCGATACCCCCGTAAAGACCTCGCGTATCTCGGCGTCGCGCGCGGCTTTCATTGACGCAAGATTGTCTGTCAGAGGGTATGCCTTTTTTATCTCCATCGGGATCGGCAATTTTCTCACAAATTCCATATTCATAATATTTTCACCTCGTTTTCATCGGATTTCAGTTGCTTTTGTCAAAATGCGATCTTCTTTCGCTCGCAAGACGCATAGTGCGGCGCAATTCCTCCTTGTCGCCGCGTGCAAGGCAGTAGCGAAATCTGCCGAATTCCGCCGCAAACGAATCCATCTGCGCCAAAAGCGCGTCTTTGTTCATCAAAAACAGTTCGCTCCACATAAGATCGTTGATCTTGGCTATACGCGTCAGGTCGCGAAAAGAGTCGCCGGTGTATTTTTCTATCCCGTCTTTTTCGGCGCTGCACGTCATAAGCGTTACGGCGATACAATGCGTTAACTGAGAGAGAAAAGCTATCGTTTCGTCGTGCTCGGCGACGCCGAGCTCGGATATTCCGGCAAACCCGAGCACCTCACCGAGACGTCGGCAGGCGGCGATCGCCTCGGGCGTGTTTTTTTCCGTAGGCGTGACGATATAGTTGGCGCCCTTGAAAACGCTGTCGTCACTATGCTCCACGCCGCTCCTCTCGCGCCCCGCCATAGGATGTGCCGCGATGAATTCAACGTCGTCCCTCAGGATCTCCCCGATTCTCGCCACAACCGTGCTCTTAACGCCCGTTACGTCCGTCAGCAAAGCGCCGGGGCGCATTTTTTGCTGGTTTTCGCTCACCCAACGCACGAATATCTCGGGATAAAGCGCGGATATCACAACGTCTGCCGAGCCGATAAGTTCCGCGTCCGGCTCCGTGCTGCCGCGCGCTATCATCCCGCGAGCGAGGGCGTAATCGATATCGCGCCCCTCGAGCGTTATCGCGCTGACGTCATACCCTCGTTTTGACAGCGCCATCGCATAGCTTCCGCCCATAAGCCCGAGACCGACTATAAGAAATTTCGTTTTTTCGTTTATTTCATATTTCATTTTGCCTCCCAAACGCAAACAAGGGCATTTTTGACGATCTTCGCGTCTTTGCCTCGTCGCACGTCTCATCCGACGCGCGACATCTTAACGCCGAGCGACGCAAGCGACTCGAAAAACGAAGGGTAACTTTTGGATACCGCCTCCGCTCCGTCGATCTCGCCGCCGACAAATGTCAACAGAACCGCGAGCGACATAACGATACGGTGATCTCCGTGCCCCGAGAGTGGCTCTGCCGGCGGATGCAGCTCGAGCGGCAACACCGATACGCTGTCGTCTCCGACGGAGACCGAAACGCCGAATTTCGCAAGTTCCTCCGCCATAGCCGCGGCGCGGTCGCTCTCCTTTATCTTAAGACGGGACGTCCCCGTAAAAACTCCGCCGTATTTTGCCGCGGCAAGCGCGAAAAGGACGGGCCCGAGATCCGGGCAATCCCCGATATGCACCGTCGGGATGCCTCGATCGAGCATATCGAAATACATTTCGTAAGCCTTGTCTGCTTGCAAGCTGTCCTTGCGCAAGCCGCGTATCTCGATATCGCCGCCGAGCCTTTGCAGCGCGGCGAAAAACGCAGCCCCCGAATAATCCCCCTCAACGGTGGCGCGACACGGGCGATAGCTCTGACCGCCGCGCACGAAAAGGGTGTGGTCGTCCCGCCATTCGACGGATACGCCGAACTCGGCAAGCGCGGAAACCGTCATATTTATATACGGTCTGCTGACGACGGGCGGGATTATATTGATCGTACTGTCCGACTCGGCAAGCGGCAAGGCGAACAACAACCCGCTTATAAACTGACTGCTGACGCCGCCGGCTACCTTATAGTTTCCGGCGCGCAACGGGCCCTTTAAAAAAATCCCGTTCCCATCCTGCGCAAAATCGTACTTTCCCTCCTCGGCAAGCGACGAATACACGTCCATCGGTCGGCGCATAAGCGACGGCGCGCCGCGCATAACGGTGCTTTTTCCGCAAGCAAGGCATATCGGAATAAAAAAACGCAAAGTGCTTCCGCTTTCGCGGCAATCGAGTTCTCTTCGGGGCACCGCGTTGCGCATATCTATGCCGTGCACCGTTACGTTATCCCCGTCAACCTCGTAGGGAACGCCGAGAGACGTCAGGCAATCGAGGGTCGCTTTTACGTCGTCGCAATCCGAAACGCCGCATACGGTGCTCTCCCCCTTTGCCAGTGCGGCGCATATGAGCAAACGATGCGCCATACTTTTCGACGGCGGCGCGCAAACGATACCGCTCGGCGTGCTTTTTTCTATTTTTATCTTCATCCGAGCATCTCCGACAATTTATCGATCGCCTCTATATATCCGTCCGTGCCGTGCCCGATAACGGAAAAAACACACACTTCGCGCACGTAACTCGTACGGCGAAAATCTTCGCGTTCGTTCACTTTCGAGACGTGAACCTCCGCCGTCGGTATGCCGACGGACTCCAGAGCGTCGCGCAAAGCTATGCTCGTGTGCGTATATCCGCCGGGATTGAAAACGATTCCGTCGACTCCGTCAAAATACGCCTTTTGTATGCGATCTATCAAAGCGCCCTCGGAATTCGACTGATAAAACTCCGCACTCACTCGCTTTTTTTCGCAATGTTCCGCTATGCGCCGACAAAGCGCGGCGTACGTTTCGCGCCCGTAATGTTCGGGGGCGCGAATACCCAAAAAATTAAGATTCGGACCGTTAAGTATCAATATCCTCATTATAATCGTCTTTCTTTCAATCGTTATTCTCGGATTTACGCCCTGCGCGAAAGGCCGGCAATACGCACGATCTCGTCGGCTACACGACGCACGCTCGCGTCGGAAGAGACGCGCACGTCCGCCGTTTCGTTATAGATGCCTATCCTCTCGCCGTAAAGACGCCGGATAGACTCCGCGCTCGAAGCGAGCGGTCGGTCGGCGGTGGGCAACAGGCGACACAGCGAACGATCCAAAAAACAGATCTTTCCGTTGCGGCGAAGCGCGCGAACGTTGTCCGCGGACAGTACCGCGCCGCCGCCGGTCGCGATGACCGTGCCCGAGGCAGCCGCAACGTCGCGAATAACCTCGCTCTCTATGCGGCGGAATTCGCCCTCGCCCTTTTCGGCAAAGACGTCGGATATCTCACGCCCCGTGCGGGCGACTATCTCGCGGTCGGTGTCGACGAATCGCCTGCCGAGCAGCTCGGCGACGAGTTTGCCGACGGTGCTCTTGCCGCTGCCGGGCATTCCCGTAAGTACGACGTTCTCTTTTTCGCAAACGAGATCGCAATATATCTTGTCCGCAACGTCGGGCGAGTGAGAAACGCCGAAAAAGAGTTCGGACGCGCGCACGGCTTGTACGACGAGCATATAGAGCCCGCCCTCCGCTGGAATACCGTTTTCCCTCGCGCGAAGCACCGTGTTCGTCCTAAGCGGGTTAAACACCGCATCCGCCACACCGCGAAGACCTTTAAAATCCTCGAAACGCAAAAGCGAAAGTTCCCCCTCGCAATTCGGGAACATCCCGACCGGAGTCGTGTTTATCAAAAAGGCTGCGTCGCCGTGCGCTTTCGCGGCGT
>CAZOFD010000044.1:0-3632 GCA_964579135.1 uncultured Ruminococcus sp.
ATTATTTCCGCTGCATCCTGCACCACCAACTGCTTGGCTCCTATGGCTAAGGCACTCAACGAGTATGCACCCATCCAGTCCGGTATTATGACCACCGTTCACGCATACACCGGCGACCAGATGATCCTTGACGGTCCTCACAGAAAGGGTGATCTCCGCCGTGCACGCGCAGGCGCACAGAACATCGTCCCCAATTCCACCGGCGCCGCTAAGGCAATCGGTCTCGTTATCCCCGAACTCAACGGCAAGCTCATCGGCTCCGCTCAGAGAGTTCCCACCTGCACGGGTTCTACCACCATACTCGTTGCTGTCGTTAAGGGCAAGGACGTTACCGTTGACGGTATCAACGCGGCAATGAAGGCTGCGGCAACCGAGTCCTTCGGTTACAACACCGACCAGATCGTTTCTTCCGACGTTATCGGTATGCGTTACGGTTCTCTGTTCGACGCAACTCAGACTATGGTCGCAAAGATCGACGACGACACCTATCAGGTACAGGTAGTTTCTTGGTATGACAACGAGAACTCCTACACCAGCCAGATGGTTCGTACGATTAAGTACTTCGCAGAACTCAACTGATAGTTTTTGACCTTTTCGGGGCGACTTGCGAGTCGCCCCCTTTTCGTTTTCGGCTACCGCGGCAAAAGTCGTGTGCGCCGTTGTTGCAAAAATGTGCAAACTGTGTTATAATTAGCGTACACGGCGTTTGCCCGCTCGAAAACCGAAATCGCCGATTTTACGGTGCGCATACGCCGGGATTTTACGGGCGAGAGAACGGACGCGTGTTCGATCTTCGAAATAATATGAAAGGGCTCCGCCGTGACGCGCGTGCGGAAAGATCGTATGATGAATAAAAAAAAGTCGATAACAAAAATTGCGGCGCTCCTGCTTATCTGCTGCGCTTTTGCGCTTTTCGCCGCGTCGTGCTCAAGCAGCGAACTTGACGAGGCTCCCGACGGGATGCAGGCGCTTTCGAAAACGAGCGATTCTTTCAAGTTTTTCGTGCCTGCCGGATGGACAAGCTCGAATTTCGACGGTACGCCGTACGCATATTACAGTCTTGCAGACAAAACGAACGTCAGTATGAGTTGTACGTTGCCAGAGGACGGAGTTACGACGATAAACGAATATCTCGAAAAATGCCGCGAGGAACTTGCGGTCTTGCCCGAGTTTTGCGAGATCGGCGAGCCGAGGGAGACCACGCTCGGCGGCAAGCAGGCTATGGAGATCACGTATACCGCAAACGATGGCAAAAATACGTATAAGTATATGATGAGAGTAACGGTAAACGGCAGCCATTTTTACGTTTTTACTTACACCTCGTCTCCCGAGAATTTCGATTCGCACGCCGAGGATCTCGAACTCATACTGAGCAATATCTCTTTTAAATAACACCGAAAAATGATATATTTTGACAACAGTGCGACGACGTCGCTGTCTCCGCGCGTCGCGGAAGCAATGTCGCGGGCGGCTCTTACGTATGCCAACCCTTCGTCTTTGCATACGGCGGGGCGTGAGGCGGCGAAAGCTCTTGCCGAGGCGCGCAGTACGGTGCTTTGCGCAATGCCGCAAGGGTGCGAGCTTATATTTACGGGGAGCGGCAGCGAGGCGAACAATTTAGCTCTCGCCGGTGCGGCGTTTGCAAAAAAACATTTTGATTCCAAAAGGATAATCACGACCGACTCCGAGCATCCGTCGGTTGCGAAATGCGCGGATTTTCTCGCTTCCTCGGGGTTTGAAACGGTAAAGATATCGACACGCGGCGGTAAGATAGATCTCGATATGCTCGAGAGGGAAGTGCGCCGCGGCGCGTTTGCGGTCTCGCTTATGCTCGTTAACAATGAAACGGGGGCGTATTACGATATTGATGCGGCGGCACGTCTCGTTCGCGAGAGTTGCCCGTCGGCGCTTTTGCATTGCGACGCGGTGCAGGGCTTTTGTCGTGTGCCGTTGCCGCCCATAGGTAGTGACGGGGTCGATATGATCACGGTTTCCGCTCATAAGATCCACGGACCGAAAGGAGTGGGCGCTCTTGCCGTTTCTCGCGACGTGCTGCGCCGCCGTGCGCTTAGTCCCCTAATTCGCGGCGGCTCGCAAGAGGGCGGGCTTCGCGCGGGCACCGAAAACACGATATGTATCGCCGGTTTTGCCGAGGCTGTGCGGGAGCAAACCGAAAACGCCTCGAAAAACGCAGCCGCGCTCAAGGAACTTTGCGCCTATGCCGTGCAAAAGATAGGCGAGGCGGGCGGCAGAGTAAACGAGCCGCTGCGACGTGCGCACCATATCGTCAGCGTTACTTTGCCGGGGATAAAGAGCCAAACGGCGTTGAATTTCTTTTCTGCACGGGGGATATGCGTTTCAAGCGGATCTGCTTGTTCCTCAAAGGATAAAAAACTGAGTGCGGCATTGCTCGCATTCGGGCTTTCTCCGCGCGAGGCGGACGCCACGGTGCGCGTCAGTCTGTCTTGCGAAAATACCGCAAGCGAGGTGGATGCGTTTTGCGAGGCGTTGCACGCGGCTTGCACCACGCTTGTGAAAATGCGCTGACATTGAGCGAAACTCCGTTCTTCGCTGTCGATTATCGTCGGCGAGTGTCGTTTGTGCCGTCGTACGGCGCTGCGAAGCCGATAAAACGCAACGGTATTGTTGCGAGTTTTGCGTATTGCGGCGTAAAAGCGCGAATATAACGATCGCTTTTCAGCGATGCAAAAACGCAAAAAGACCGTGAAATTCACGGTCTTTTTGCGTTTTTTGTCGTTTGCTTCCGCATCGCTGACGGAACTCGGGCGAGCCGACTCTTATTTAAGGCTGTCGGCGTATGACGTTGCAAGCTCGTCGCAACGTTCGTTATAGGGGTGCCCCGCGTGACCTTTTACCCAGATGAGTTCTACGCTGTGAACGTCCATAAGGGTCAAAAGTTTTTCCCAAAGGTCGGGATTCAGCGCCGGCTTGCCGTCGGATTTTTTCCATCCGCGTTTTTTCCAAGATTTTGCCCAGCCTTTGCCGATACCGTCGCACAAATATTTCGAGTCCGACGTCAGTACCACGTCGCAAGGATATTTCAGCGCCGATAGCGCCTCGATAGCCGCGGTGAGTTCCATTCTGTTGTTTGTAGTCATTTTTTCGCCGCCGAACATTTCGCGCTTGTTTTCGCCGCAAACCAGTATCGCGCCCCATCCTCCGGGACCCGGATTCCCACGGCAGGCGCCGTCCGTGTATATTTGAACTTTAGACATACGTCTCTCCTTGATCTTTTGCCAAAAGTATATCACAAAGCCGATAAAAAAGCAATGCGAAATAAATTTCTTTTTTCTCAAAAAAGTGCGAAAAAACTATTGACAAACGGCAATGAAAAGAGTATAATATCATCGTTGTCACAAGGCAATGCGAGAGTGGCGGAACTGGCAGACGCGCACGTTTGAGGGGCGTGTGGTTTACACCGTACGGGTTCAAGTCCCGTTTCTCGCACCATATTAAAGCAGTCGAAAGACTGCTTTAATATTATATACGGTTTATACGGTCTTCGGGCTGTTAGCGCATAGGTCTCGGCAATGCGTTTGCGCTCGTGCGCCGTTATAATATGCGGGTATGGCGGAATTGGCAGACGCGCTAGATTCAGGTTCTAGTGGGGG
>CAZOFD010000045.1:0-3087 GCA_964579135.1 uncultured Ruminococcus sp.
CTTATGAATTTCGACGTCGTTAAAAAGACCGTGGCTTACGCACGCGAACTCGAAAAAAAGCACGACAAAAACTTTCGCTTCACCTTGACCACAAATGGTGTTTTGATAGACGACGACGTGATAGATTTTGCCAACCGCGAAATGAGCAACGTGGTTTTGAGCCTTGACGGACGGCGCGAGGTGCACGATCGTTTTCGCGTCGATTATGCCGGCAACGGCAGTTACGACAAGGTCGTACCCAAATTCAAAAAGCTCGTCGAAGCGCGCGGCGGCAAAAATTACTATATGCGCGGCACTTTCACGCACAATAACACGGATTTTCTGAACGATATACTCCATATGGCAGATCTCGGCTTTACCGAGCTCAGTATGGAGCCGGTCGTTTGTCCCCCCGGCGACCCGTATGCGCTGACGGAAGAAGATCTGCCCGTTATCTACGATCAATACGAAAAGCTCGCCAAGGAAATGCTTCGCAGAAAAAAGGAAGGCAGACCTTTTACTTTTTACCACTATATGCTCGACCTTGAAAACGGTCCCTGCATATACAAGCGCATAACCGGTTGCGGCTCCGGCACGGAGTATATGGCGGTAACGCCTTGGGGCGAGCTCTTCCCCTGCCACCAATTCGTCGGCAACGAAAAGTACAGTCTCGGCAACGTTTACGACGGAGTCAAAAACAAAGCCGCGCAAGACGAATTCCGCGCTTGCAACGCATACGCACGCCCGGAATGTCGCGAATGTTGGGCTCGTCTTTATTGCTCGGGCGGCTGTGCCGCAAACGCATATAACGCCACGGGCAGCGTAAGCGGAATATACGAATACGGTTGCAAACTGTTTAAAAAGCGCATAGAGTGCGCAATAATGCTCAAAATAGCGGAGCAAGAAGACGGAGAATAAACTCAAGCCAAAGCAAAACGGAGACGAAAATGAGCCGACCAACACCGATATGCGACTTCGTGCGAGACTATCGTGCGAGCCGATGCGCCAGATTCCATATGCCGGGGCACAAAGGACGGGCATACCTCGGATTTGAGGACGCCGACATAACCGAGATCCACGGTGCCGACGTACTCTCCGAGGCTGCGGGGATAATCGGGCAAAGCGAGGATATACTTTCGGACGTATACGGCACCGCACACAGCTTTTACACGACGGAAGGCTCCTCGACAGCCGTAAAAGCTATGCTCGCCTTGGCTGTGCGCGGACGCGACGACCGCGCGGTGCTCGCCGCGCGAAACGTACACAAATCGTTTATATACGCCGCCGCGCTGCTCGACGTCACCCCGACGTGGCTCGCACCGCGCGAGCCGCACCACCTTTGCGCCTGCCCCGTCGCCCCCGAGGATATCGCCTCGGAACTCGACAAAAAGCATTACGCCGCCGTTTATCTGACCTCGCCCGATTATCTCGGCAATACACTCGACGTTGCGGCGATATCGAAGATATGCCGCGAGCACTCGACGCTTTTGCTCGTTGACAACGCGCACGGAGCGTATCTGAAATTTCTTCCCGAAGACCGCCACCCGATATCTCTCGGGGCGGATATGTGCGCAGACTCGGCGCACAAGACCTTGCCCGTATTAACGGGAGGGGCATATCTACACGTTTCGAAAAGCGCCCCCCCTCACGTGCTCGCCGAAGCGCGAGGTGCGCTGGCTCTGTTTTCGTCGACCAGTCCCTCGTATCTCACTTTGCAGTCGCTTGACCTTTGCAACTCCCTTGTCTCCGACGGTTTTCGCGAAAAGGTCGCATCGATCGCCGAAAAATGCGCCGAGATAAAGCGCGAACTCGCAAGCCACGGCTACACACTCGTCGGCGACGAGCCGCTGAAGATCTCCGTGTCGCCCGCCGCCATCGGGTATACCGGCAACGAACTTGCCGCCATAGCGTGCGCGTGCGGTGTGACACCCGAGTTTTCGGACGACGAATTTGCGGTTTTTATGCTGTCTGCGTCGAACACCGACGAAGAGATATCGCGTTTGCGGCACGCCTTGCGCTCCGTCGCGCCGCGCCCCCCCTTAAAGTTCTCGTTCCCTCGCCAAACCCACCTGCCGCAAACGTCGCTATCCCCGCGAGACGCGCTTTTCGCGCCGCACGAAAGGGTATGCATATCAAACGCACGCGGCAGAATCTGCGCCGCTCCGCTGATAGGGTGCCCCCCCGCAGTGCCGCCCGTTATGTGCGGCGAAACGATCGACGACGAAACGGCGGAAATTCTCGCCGCATACGGAGCGCTTGAAGCGGACGTCGTTAAGTAAGCGCCCAAAGCCAATACCGCCAAAAGCCAACAACGGAGGAAAACGATATGACAAACAATACGCGCCGAACAGCCGCCTCAAATCACGCCTTGCAAGCGACCGCCGCCGACAAAAAGGGAAAGTTTATCGTTTTCGAAGGCACGGACGGTTGCGGAAAAACGACGCAAGTCGAACTTCTGCGGCGCAAGATCGAGTCGCTCGTCGGTCCCTGCCTTGCGGAACGTGAGCCCGACTCGCGCAACATCGTCGGCGCGGTGATTCGCACAGCACTTTACGGCGGAGTTAAGATCTTGCCGGAAAGTATGGCATATCTCCACGTCGCCGATCGCTTCGAGCACGTCGAACATATGCTCGGGCTGCTAAACAGCGGCAAAAATATCGTTTGCGACAGATATTATATATCGAATATGGCATACAACGCCACCGACGCCCTCTCTATGCGCGACATCTACGAGCTGAATCGCCCTTGTATCGCGCGACTTGCGCCCGACGCCGTAATCTATCTCGACGTTCCCGAAGCCGTTACACGCGCAAGGCGCGAAGCGGCTCGAAGCGACACGGAGATATACGACGCGACGGAAAAGCAGCTCGCCGTAGCGAACAACTTTCGCCGTGCGATAGAAATGCTGCGCGAAAGCGGCGAGCCGACGCGGTTTTGTACCGTTGACGCTTCGCAAAGCATAGACGACGTTGCCGCAGCCGTTTGGAATGCGGTAAAAGACCTGTTCGCCCCGTCAAAAGCCGAAAAATAACCCAAACGGCGCACTTTCGACACGCACTGCTCATATCCGAACAAAAACAAAGATCGGTCTCTCTCCCGTGCAAGCGG
>CAZOFD010000046.1:0-2729 GCA_964579135.1 uncultured Ruminococcus sp.
CGCACTGCTCATATCCGAACAAAAACAAAGATCGGTCTCTCTCCCGTGCAAGCGGGCAAGGAAAAGACCGATCTTATTTTTACGTTTTCGGCAATTTGGCGATCGCCGCCGCGATCTCGTCGTCGCTCGGTATATAGTCGCTCATTTGACCGTTATTAAAGCGCTCGTACGACATCATATCAAAGTACCCCGTACCCGTGAGACCGAAAAGAATATTTTTCGCCTCTCCGGTTTCGCGGCATTTTTTCGCCTCGTTCATCGCGACAAGTATCGCGTGCGACGATTCGGGCGCTGGCAATATACCCTCGACTCTCGCAAAATCTCTTGCCGCCGCAAAAACGTCCGTTTGTTTCACCGCCGTAGCTTCCATTATGCCGCTGTCGTAAAGCTCCGACAAAACCGGGGTCATCCCGTGATAGCGAAGTCCGCCGGCGTGCGTCGGCGCGGGGATAAAGGACGAGCCGAGCGTATACATCTTTGCCAACGGGCATATCATCCCCGTGTCGCAGTAGTCGTAAGCGTACACACCGCGCGTCAACGTCGGGCACGAAGCCGGCTCTACGGCGATAAAGCGATACTCGTTCTCACCGCGCAACTGCTCGCCGACAAACGGCGCTATCAAGCCGCCGAGATTCGACCCGCCGCCGGCACAGCCGACGATTATATCGGGCTTAACTCCGTATTTGTCAAGCGCGGTCTTCGCCTCGAGCCCGATGACAGTTTGGTGCAAAAGCACCTGATTCAGTACGCTGCCGAGAACGTAGCGATATTTACCGTCCGAATTTACCGCGGTCTCGACCGCTTCGGATATCGCGCACCCGAGGCTGCCGTTCGTTCCGGGGTGCTCGGCAAGTATCTTTTTGCCGACCTCCGTCTCGAGCGAGGGCGAGGGCGTAACGCTCGCGCCGTACGTGCGCATAACCTCGCGGCGGTGGGGCTTTTGTTCGTACGAACATTTGACCATATAAACGTGGCAATCCAGTCCGAAATAAGCGCTTGCCATCGCCATAGCGGTACCCCATTGCCCCGCGCCCGTCTCCGTCGTAACGCCCGCAAGCCCCTGCTCCTTTGCATAGTAAGCCTGCGCCACGGCTGAATTCAGCTTGTGGCTTCCGCTCGTGTTGTTGCCCTCGAACTTATAGTAAATATGCGCGGGGGTGTCGAGCATTTTCTCAAGGCAATATGCCCGAACGAGCGGGGACGGGCGATACATCTTGTAAAAATCGACGATCGGCTCGGGAATATCGAAAAAGCGCGTCGTATCGTCAAGTTCTTGGCGTGCAAGTTCGCCGCAAAACACCTTTGAAAGCTCGTCGATCGTGATAGGTTCGCGCGTTTCCGAATTCAAGAGCGGAGCGGGCTTTTTTTTCATATCCGCTCGCACGTTATACCAACGGCGCGGGATTTCATCCTCGGAAAGATAGATTTTGTAAGGGATCTGCGTTTTGTTCATAGTTTCAAGCTCCTTTTCGTTTTTTCCGGGGAAAGAAAAAAATCTCCTGCCCCTTAAATAACGGGACAAGAGAGAACTCCTGCTGTGCCACCCTGCTATTTATGCGCAATTACGCACTCGGCTTTGATAACGGAGACCGAACTCCGACTCCCATACTCCCCTTTTCGCCCGCAAGCGCGAAGACCACGCCAAACGGAGCGCCTCGGATTTCCGTTCGCCCTTGACAGCCCATATTATTCGGCACCCCTCCCGAGGCTCACACCACCCCTCGGTCGCTGCAGACGGCTCTCCGATTTTTCTCTGTCGCATCGGTTTTGCTATATTATACGCCGCGTGCGCGCGCTTGTCAACACTTTTTTACAAAATCGGCGCGGCTCCGTGGGAGCCGCGCCGAATATCGTTTGTTATACGGATGCGTTGAGTCTTGCCTCGAGAGCGGCAAGCTCGTCGTAAAGTTCGGCGGGAACGCGTTCGCCGACCAACTTATAGAAATTCTTGATATTTTCGATATCTTCGAGCCATGCACCCGCGTCAACGCTGAGCAGATCGCGTATGGTGTCGACGGTCACGCCGTCAAGTCCCTCGATATTGATGTCCTCTGCGTTCGGAACGAAGCCGATAGGCGTTTCGACCGCGCCGACCTTGTCCTCGCAACGAGCAAGGATCCATTCGAGCACGCGAAGGTTGTCTCCGAAGCCGGGCCAAATGAAGTGACCTTCGTCATCGGTGCGGAACCAGTTAACGTGGAAGATCTTGGGCGCGTTGGGGATAACTTTGCCCATATCGAGCCAATGGTGCCAATAGTCGCCCATATCGTAACCTACAAAGGGACGCATAGCCATAGGATCGCGACGAACTACGCCGACGGCACCCGCTGCGGCAGCCGTCGTTTCGGAAGCCATAATGGAGCCGACGAAAGTACCGTTCTGCCAGCTTGTGGACTGATATACCAGCGGAGCGGTGCGTGCGCGGCGACCGCCGAATACGATCGCGCTGACGGGAACGCCTGCGGGATTGTTAAACTCGGAGGAGAGGCAGGGGCAATTCGTTGCCATAGCGGTAAAGCGGCTGTTGGGGTGAGCACCGGAGGTGTTGACCTTGTCCGCCTTGTCGTACTTGGTATAATCCCAAGTTTCGCCCTTCCAGTTGAGCGCGTTGTGAGGAGGCTGATCGTTGAGACCCTCCCACCAAACGGTGTTGTTGTCGAGGTCGTGGCAAACGTTGGTAAAGATCGTATCGCGCAGGCAGGTGTGGAGCGCGTTGGGGTTGGACTTTT
>CAZOFD010000047.1:0-2500 GCA_964579135.1 uncultured Ruminococcus sp.
AAATCCCGCGAATTTGTTTTTTCGGAAACGAATTCGCGGGATTTTTTCGTTCTCGCCGTAATCCGCAGCCTCCGCGGGAACCGAATGCGAACAAAATCCGCCGCCTGCCCCGACGTGACGCATACGAATTCGGGCAAAGGCGAAAAGTTAAGTTTGCTTAACAATAATTCGACAAATACGACAAGTTTGCGCGGTGGAAAAACGCGTCGCACCGTAGTATAATACAAGCAAAGAGAGGTGAAACGCATGCTTGCCGACAATTTGCTCCTGCTTCGCACGGTACGAGGACTTACGCAAGAAGATATTGCCGAAAAAATCGGAACTTCGCGCCAATCTTACGCGAAATACGAGTCCGGCGAGGTTGTGCCGGATGCCGAAAAATGCGATCTTTTGGCTTCTTTTTACGGGGTAACGCTTGACGAACTTATTCGTGGCAAAAACAAGGTGGGGAACACGCGCCTTGCGCCCGCGCCCGCCGGCAAACATCTTTTCGGCACGGTCGCGCTCGGAGCCAAAGGACAGATAGTAATACCCAAAGCCGCAAGAGAAACGTTCGAGCTACACGAGGGCGACAAACTTGTGGTTCTCGTGGACGAAAGCGAGGGTATCGCACTCGTGAAAGCCGTAGACTTCGAAAAGAAAATGCATACCGCACTCGCGCTCGGGCGCAGAGATGCGGAGCGATAAATAAGGAGGTATCGTTATGAAATGTCCATATTGCGGGGGAGAAATGAGTGGCGGATATTTGTTTTGCAGCAAAGACGGCGCCTTCGGTTTCGCAAGCGAAGTGCCCGGGATTTTTGCCAACGCCAAAAGAGCAGACGGCTTTACTGCGATAACGCCGCTCAAGGCGGGTCGGCGCACAAACGTCGCGGCAAATATTTGCGAAAAATGCAAAAAGGTAATATTCGATTATTGCTCGCAGTCGAAGACGGCAATCTCAAAAAAGCGCCAAAAGAAGCGAAAAATCCGCGCATTATAAAATTTGTGGGCTCCGCCAAAGCGGAGCCCGCATCTTTATTTACGCTTCGAGTAATTTTTCGACTGCCGACAAACGCGTGCATAGCGTGAGCACCCGCATCGCCTTTTCGAGATCCGTATTCGTCGGAAAAGTCGGAGCGATCCTTATATTCGAATCGTCGGGATCCTTGCCGTACGGATAGGTAGCGCCGGCAGGCGTGAGCTTTACCCCCGCAGCCAAACAAAGATCGTAGGTGCGGCGCGCGGTACCGGGCAAGGTGTAAAGGCTGATGAAATACCCCCCCGTCGGCTTTGTCCAGTGGGCTATCCCCTTGTCTGCAAGGTCGCTTTCGAGCGACGCAAGGACTATCTCGAACTTGGGTCTGATAAGTTCCGCCAGATCTTTCATACGGCGGCGTATCCCCTCCGCGTTTTGGAAATATTTAACGTGACGTATCTGATTGATCTTATCGAATCCGATCGTTTGCACGGCAAGGATAGGCTTGATTTGCTCCCAATTGCGTTGAGACGCCGCAAAGATCGCAACACCCGAGCCGGGAAAAGAGATCTTTGAGGTGGAAGCGAAATAAAACACTCTGTCCTGCGTACCCGCTTTAAGACATTCGTCGAATATGTTAAGCAGCTCGTCGTGGTCGTCGTAAAGATCGTGCACGGCATATGCCGCGTCCCAAAAAATGCGAAAATCGGCAGCGGCGGGAGCAAGGTTCGCAAAGCGGCGCACCGTCTCGTCGGAATAAGTTATTCCGTCGGGGTTGGAATATTTCGGACAGCACCAGATTCCCTTTACGCTGTCGTCCTTTATAAGTTCCTCCACCATATCCATATCGGGTCCGCTCGGCAACATCGGCACGCTTATCATTTCGATACCGAGAGATTCGCAAATAGCGAAGTGTCTGTCGTATCCGGGCGAGGGGCAAAGGAATTTAACGTTTTCGAGTTTGCTCCACGGCTTTTCGGAATCGACGTTGCCGTACAGCATACATCTTGCCACCGTATCGTACATCAAATTGAGCGACGAGTTGCCGGCAACGAATATATTCGTTTCGGCAATGCCGAGAAGATCGGAAAACAGTTTTTTCGCCTCGGGGATACCGTCAAGCACACCGTAATTTCGGCAATCGAAACCGCCGTCGCTCCAGCAGTCCTCGGCGGTGGAGATACAGTCGAGCATCCCCGTAATCATACTGAGCTGCTCCATATTCGGTTTGCCGCGAGACAGATCGAGATCGAATTTTTGCGCGACGACCGCGTCATACTCCGCACACAGCGCCGCCTTTTCACTTTCAAGCGCGCGCTTGTTCATAGCTGTATAAAGCATACTATATTACGTACCTTTCCGTTGCGGGGGCAAAACGCGGCGTCTCTGCTCCGCGCTCCCGCTCACTTGGATCGTTAAATATCAAAAATCCGCGCTTCCCGTCGTACGCGGGAATGCCTCGACGTCGCGAATATTCGACATACCCGTAACGTACATTATCATCCTCTCGAATCCGAGACCGAAGCCCGCGTGCTTCGTACC
>CAZOFD010000048.1:0-2115 GCA_964579135.1 uncultured Ruminococcus sp.
GAAAAAGTCGACCTCGAGGTTGTGTCTGCCCCCGGAGTTTTCGACAAGGAAGTCCATCGCGCGTTTTGCGACGTCTATGCTCATCACCGCGCGTTCGCCGCTGTATTTGCCTTGTGCGGCAAAGCAGTAGGAGCAGTTCAGGTTGCAGGTGTGGGCGACGTGCAGGCAAAGTGCTTTAACGACGTTTGAGTTGTTTTTGTAATCCGTCGCCAAATCCTCGTACGTATCCTCGGAAAAGAGCTTGCCCGCACGACGAAGTTCGTCGATATCGGCAAGGCATTCTTCAACGTCTGCTGGCGTCAGCTTTTCGCTCTCGGCATACTTTTCGCACACCTCGCGCACGATCTCTCCCTGCTCTTTGCCCTGGTCTACGAGCGCGATGATATCGTATGCGACGTCGTCGACGGTGTGCACGGAGCCGCTGGAGGTGTCGAGGACGACGTTTATACCGTTCAGTTTATATTGGTGTATCATTTCGGTCCTTTCAAGAAAAGAGCCGGCTCACGAACGGTGAGCCGGCGCCTTAAAAACTTACTTGCTGTTTTTGTTTTCGCACTTCTGGTTGGCAACGCCGCAGGAAGTTTTGCAGGCAGACTGGCAGGAAGTTTGGCACTCGCCGCAACCGCCGTTCTTTGCCGAGCAAGCGATGTCGCGCGTTTTTACGGTTTTTATTCTTGTCATAACGTGATCTCCTTGTATGATAAATATTATAACGGTTAAATTTTATCACAGCTGCCCGAAGTTGTCAAGGGTATTTGCGTTTTTCCGCCGACGAACGGGCCGAATTTTGCTCAGCGGCGTTTTTGCCGCTGCTCGGTTTGGCGTGCGGCTCGTCGTTCGTTGCCGCTCCTTGCCGCGTGTCCGGGGCGCAAGCGCGGTTTGCGTTGCCGCCGGCATTCTCGGCGGGCGTGGGATTGCCCTCGAACTCGGAGACGGTGGCGCAATCGGCAGCCGATATCCCGTCGCGGCGAAGAACGGCGCGCACGGTCATAAAAAGGATCTTGAGGTCGAAAAGAAAAGAAACGTTTTCCGAATAATAAAGGTCGTATTCGAACTTTTGTTCCCAAGAGAGCGAGTTTCTGCCGTTTACCTGCGCCCAGCCGGTAAGCCCTGCGGCAACGTCGTGCCTGTGATACTGCCGCTCGCTGTAAAGCGGCAGATATTTTTCGAGCAAGGGACGCGGCCCCACGAGCGACATATCCCCCCGAAGTATGTTTATAAGTTCCGGCAATTCGTCGAGAGACGAGCTGCGAAGCAGCTTGCCGAATCTTGTCATTCTTTCGCCGTCGGGCAACGGCTCGCCGCTGCCGTCGCGCCTTTCCGTCATCGTTCGAAATTTGTAAAGTCGAAAGCTCCTCCCGTCCTTGCCGCATCTGTTTTGCACGAAAAGCACGGGCGAGCCGAGGTTGAGTCGGACAAGAACGGCGCACAAAAGCATAACGGGGGAGAGTGTGAGCAACAAAAAGAGTGACAGCAGCACGTCGAGCGCACGCTTGACGTATCTGCGATATAAGGTTTCGTTTTTTGGTGGAGGGGTGGTCTTTTGGTGCATAATATACCTGCCGAAAAGGCTTCGATCGTTTTTTATCGTACCCGCCGCGGTCGCGCGGGTGCGCCTGCGATAATGATACTAAAAAACGTTTGATTTGTCAAGAACGGCGCGAACGTGAGAGATTTCGTTTCGCCGCCTCGCCTTTTTTCGCGCCGCGCAAGCCTTGCGTGGGAAATATTTTGAGGGACAAATTTCGGCAAATCCCTTTACAATCGCAGCGAAAAGTGTTATTATATAGAGAGGTAAAACCAAGCATTATTTGCAAAATATTTAATCGTTTACGGAGGAATATCCACATGGCAATTAAGCGTCAAAAGCTTTCCATGGACGGTAACACCGCCGCGGCGCACGTTTCTTATGCGTTCACGGAAGTTGCCGCAATCTATCCCATTACACCTTCGAGCCCTATGGCAGAAAGCACGGACACGTGGTCTGCGACAGACAAAAATATTTTGGGCAAACCCGCCCGCAATATTTTCGGCGAGCGCGTTAAGGTCATGGAGATGCAGTCCGAGGCGGGCGCTGCGGGCGCCGTTCACGGCTCTCTCGCATCCGGTGCTCTG
>CAZOFD010000049.1:0-1711 GCA_964579135.1 uncultured Ruminococcus sp.
AAAACTCTCGTTCCGATGATCTCGTCAATGGATCACAAGCGCGCGCTCGACGGTGACCGTGGGCTGAATACGGGCGGAATGGGCACGATAGCGCCCAACCCCTTTTATACCGCACAGATCGCCGAAAGATGTATGCGCGAGATCTTTATGCCCACCGTCGAGGCTATGCGTGAGGAGGGCAGAACATTTAAGGGCTGCCTGTATTTCGGTCTTATGCTTACCGCGGACGGACCGCGCGTTATCGAATACAATTGCCGTTTCGGCGACCCCGAAACGCAGGTGGTGCTCCCCCTTCTCGAGAGCGATCTGCTCGATATTATGATGGCAGTGACAAGCGGCACGCTTGACAGGGCGGACGTAAGATTTTCCGAAAAAAGCGCGTGCTGCGTTATAATGGCGTCGCGCGGATATCCCGCAAAATACGACAAAGGCTACCGCATATCGATCCCCGCGGAGTTGTCGGACGACGTTTACGTCGCCGGTGCCGCGCTTAACGAAAACGGCGAACTCGTTACCTCGGGCGGCAGAGTCCTCGGAGTGACCTCGGTCGCCGAAACGACGCAAGGCGCGGTGAATGCGGCATACGAAAAGGTTGCTCGCATAAGTTTCGAAAACGAATACCACCGCAGCGACATCGGAGCACGCGCACTCGGCGCGATCAAAGGAGAAAACTGATGGTATACAGAATATACGTTGAAAAAAAGGCGCCGCTGGCAAACGAAGCCGCCGCTCTCTGCTCGGAATTCAAAGATCTTTTGGGTATTCGTTCGGTTGAATCCGTCAGACTGATCAACAGATACGACGCGGAAAACATCTCTCGCGAGCTTTTCGACGAGGCTGTAAAAAACGTGTTTTCCGAGCCGCAACTCGACGACACCTTCGAGGAACTCGAGTGCGACGGCAAGGTCTTTGCCGTTGAATATCTGCCCGGTCAGTTCGATCAAAGGGCGGACTCCGCGGCACAGTGCATACAGATAGCCTCCTGCGGCGAGCGCCCCACCGTGCGCTCGGCAAAAGTTTACGTTATAAACGGAAACGTTTCGGATGCGGAGATACGCGAGATCAAAAAATACGTTATAAACCCCGTTGAGGCGCGCGAGGCTTCGCTCGATGTACCGAAAACGCTGAACGCGACCTACGATATTCCGACCGAGGTCAAGACCCTCTGCGGATTTACCGAACTCGACGACGCGGGTCTCGGCGACTTTATCGCGCAAAACGGGCTTGCTATGGATCCGGACGATATAAGATTTTGTCGCGATTATTTCGCTTCCGAAAAGCGCGATCCCACAATAACCGAGATCAAAATGATCGATACTTACTGGTCGGATCACTGCAGGCACACCACCTTTTTGACAACGATAGACAAAGTAAGTTTCGCAGACCCCGCAATCGAGGCAGCGTATGCCGATTACCTTGCCGTTCGCGAAAAGCTCGGTCGCAAAAAGCCCGTAAATCTTATGGACGTTGCGACCGTTGCGGCAAAATATCTAAAGTCCGAGGGCAAGCTCGACAAACTCGACGAATCGGAGGAGATAAACGCCTGCACCGTTAAGATCGAGATAACCGTAGACGGCGAAAAAGAGGATTGGCTCCTGCTTTTTAAGAACGAAACGCACAATCACCCGACGGAAATCGAACCTTTCGGCGGTGCCGCAACGTGTATCGGCGGCGCTATCCGCGACCCGCTCTCCGGCAGGTCGTACGTATA